>NZ_JBIUVC010000013.1:0-221198 GCF_044742755.1 Streptomyces sp. NPDC087845 | reverse complement strand
GGAACTGAGCTGCCTGCCATGGTCCGAGATACCCAAATCACCTCGTGATCGCCCCAGCGAACAGAGCCATGCGGCTCGGCCAGAACCTCGGAGCAAGCGTCATCCCAACGTCAAGAATCTTCGAACGAGGTCCCGAAATCGATGCCGATGCAGTTACTTCCACCATAAAACCGCAGGTCAAGTCACCTCCAGGATTCGATCTGTCCGCTCGACCCGCTACACGGAGGGAAACAGGTCGAGCGACCCACCCAGGCTGCAAATCCGAAGGTCAGGCACCCTTCTCAGCAGGCTCAAGAATCGCCACACACTCCACGTGATGCGTCATCGGAAACACGTGCGACTCCAAGCCATCAAAGAAAGCGCAGGTCAGACGGGTTCCCGCCCGCTGTACTGGTGTCGTCCCGGGCCTGGAGCGTCAAATAAGCGTCACGGGCGTCTGCCGTACCGCCCCCGAACCAGAGGGTCAGCATCACCACAGCGAAGCCGCACAAGGCAATGACTTGAGCGATGAGTGTAAGCCGGCTTTCCCGCTCACCGACCTCGGGCTGCACTCTGTCTCGTCGTCCTCGATAACTTTGACCGGGTACATGGGTGATTCGTGAGAGGTTGCCCTGCGACCTCCGGCCGCGAATGGGGGCAAACATCCAGTTTGAAGAGCTGACGGCACTGACGCCAGAAGGCGGACCGGCACTGGTCCGGGCCGGGGATACCGCGTTCCGGCCCGTGACGCAGCGCCGTACCGCGGAGTGGGCCGGCCGGGGTGAGGCCGAGCGAATGAAGGCGGAGCTTGTGCGGCTCGATCGCACCGCGCAAGTGACCGGAGTGCGCGAGCCGGCCCCTCTTACCCCGGCTCAGGCTCCGCCCGTTCGCCGGATGCCGGATGCCGGATGCCAATCAAACCTGTCACGGAAGGCGGGCAAGCCGGTCGAGGGCCGTGTCGAGGTCCCTCTCCCCCGCCCTCCTCAGTACAGCCGCGGCCTGCCCCATCGCCTCAGCCGACTCGGCCGTCCTTCCCGCAGCCTTGAGCGCCTTCGCGAGCCACACCAGCGTCCGGGCCTCCCTGCTGCCATAGGTCAGCGACCGGTACAGCACGCGGGCACGCACCAACTCGACGACAGCGGCTTCGGGATCTTCCCGCGCCATCCGGATGCGGCCCAGACTGAAGTGCGCGTGCGCCTGCCCGTTGACATCGCCCGTGTCTGTCAGCAGGGACAGGGCCCGCAAGCAGCACTCGGCCGCCTCCTCGTACTGCCCGAGGTCGTATCGCGCGCTCCCGATGCCGCTCAGTACAGCCGCCTGCCCAAGGACGTCCTGGAGTTCTTCGAAGGCGGGCAGGGCCGCACCGAAGTGATCCAGCGCCTCCCCGGGGGCACCACTCTCCTGGAGCAGAACCCCGAGGGTATGGCGCCCCAGGGCGGCTCCCAGCGTGTCTCCGTCGTCGTCACTGATCCGCACCGCGCCGTTCAGCTCCCGCACGGCAGCCTCGACGTTGCCCAGGGCTCGGTGGGTCCCGGCGAGCATCCGGCGCACCATGGCCACGTCGGCCGGGCCGGACTCCCGTGTCGCCGCGGGGAGAGCGCGATGGAGACCGGCGAGCGCGTCCAGATGACGATCGGACCGCCACTGGAAGGTGACCAGGGTCATCGACAACAACCATGTGTAGCGGTCGAGTCCGTGCCGCTGGGCCAGTCCGACGGCGGCGGTCAGCGTCGAGTACTCCGCCTCGAACCACCTCATCGCCGCCGTCGCGTCGGCCGGGTCCATGACTACGAGTGTGCCGGGCTGGCCGATCGGCAACCGCCGCCCGGGCTCCAGCCGCCGGTCGCAGGCCCACGCCTGGTGCAGCAGGTAATGCAGCACTCGCTTCACTACGCGAATACGCTCGGCTTCGGCCCACTCGCGGGTCAGCGCCTCGGCGTAGACCCGGACCAGATCATGCAGGGCGTACCGCTCGATCGAGGGTTCGAGCGCCAGGCTCATCCCCAGAAGCTCGTCGACCGCATTACTGACGTGAGGACTGTCCTCGGGCTCGATCGCCCGCAGTGCCGCCCAACTGATCGTCGGCCCCGGATGGATCGCCAGCCGTTCGAGCAGTCTTGCCGCCGGCACGGAGAGCTGTCGGCGGGAAGCGTCGAGCGACAGACGTACGCTCAGATCCTCGGAGCCCAGGTCGAGTGAGCGCAGCCGAGTGCTTTCCACTCGCAGTTCGCGCACAATGTCCGGCAATGCCCATGGACGCCGTTTGATGCGCGCGGCCATGATTCCGAGCGCCAGCGGAAGCCCGGAACAATGTTCCACGATGTCGGGCACGAAGGGAGCGGCTGTGCGCATGCGGTCCTCGCCGAGCCGCTTGCCAAGGAGTGCGGCGGCGTCTGCACGATTCAGTGGTTCGAGAGGGATGAGTTCAGCGTGCTCCCGGATCTCCAGCCCGTCCAGGTGGCGGCGGCCGGTGACGATCGTCGCGCTGGCCCCGGCCGGGGGGAGCAGCCGGCGGACGTGCGCCTCGTCCCGCGCGTTGTCCAGGATCAAGAGGACCGAACGGTCCGCGAGCGCGGTGCGGTACGCGGACAGCATGCCGTCCGGCGTCGGCGTGGCCGGGCGCACGCCGAGATCGTTCAAAAGCCGGGCGATGACGTGCTCGTGGCTCAGAAGGCCCTCAGGAGCGACCCCTCCGAGATCAACGTGCAGGATGCCGTCGGCGAAGTACTGGTCGAGCGCCACCGCGACCTCGACGGCGAGCGCGGACTTCCCGACGCCGGGCAGTCCCGACAGGGCGACCAGCCGGGACCGCTCCGGGGATCGCCCCAGAAGAACCTCGGTCATCCGGTCGCGCTGCCGGCGGCGCCCCACCAGCGAGACCGACCCGAGCGGAAGCTGACGGGGCCTCGGCGGGGTCATGGCGCGGAGGGAGACGGCAGTCCCCTGGTCGTACTCACCTGTCGTGCCCGCGAGCAGCAGGTGCGCGGTGGAGCGGCCGCATTCCCGCTCCCACTCTGCCAAAAGCGGCGGAATCTCGACCTCCCTGCCGAGAGTACGCAGTGCGCGCACCTTGAGTTCAAGCAATGCCTCACTCGTCGGCCAGTGCACCAGGGCAGAGTCGACCCGGTCGAGGGCGGCCCGCAGCTGAGCGCACTCCAGTTCCGTCTGGACACAGGCGGTCGTGGCCTCCCGGAGCTCCCCCATCAGTTCATGCCGTCTCCGATCGAAAGCGACCCCTTGCATCCCATCGAAGAGAATCCCGCGCCACTCCCCTGTCGCGTCGCGAAGTGAATCGAGCCGCACCGAGGAGTCGCGTGTGGAGTCCGCCGTCCGCAGTAATCCACGGAAGCGCAGGTAATCAACCTCTTCCGACTTGACATGAACTCCACAAAACCCTCTCTCGTTGCTCTCGGAGCAAATTTCCGGCACAGACTTCCGAAGCTGGTGAAAAGTCTGCCGAATTCGATTCGGGCTCAACGGCTCCTGGGGCCACAGGTAACGCATGATCTCGTCGTGGGACGCGCGAAGGCCGGGCGAGGCAAGGAGAACGACCAGCAGCTCCAAGGCCTTTCGCGACCTCACCCCGACGACCCGGCCCGCCCTGAGGACTGTCACCGGACCCAGTAACCGGAGCTCCATGACGCCTCACCTTCTTCCCGTTCGCGGTGGATCCGCGAGCATCGGAGGAGAAGCATGGCACATCTCGTCGAGCGGCATTTAACGTTCGCCTAACGCTTGCCACTTGGCCGCGACGGGATCGGCCTGACAATCTTCGAGCACCCCGATCCGACTAGTCCGATGGGACGGGAATCACTGGGTCATTTATTCGATCACCTCGAATTGATCTTCGATTGCGAGGGAATCCGACCCAGTAGTCGAACAAGGAACTCAAAGCTAGGAGAAGCTCATGCCCCGAAACCACATCGAACGCCGTACCAACCGGCCCGCCCCGAGGCGCTGCGTCAACGGGACGAACTCCACCCGGCGGCACGACGCCCGTCTGACCTCCGGTGCGGCCTCCGCCACGTGGCACGGCCGCGTATGGAAGCCCGTCCGTCCGGCGGCTGAACTCGCCCGCGAATCGGCGCTGTTCTCCGAATTCGAGTAGAACAGGCCTGCCAAGGCCCGGGGCCGTGACGCCGGAACCGGGCCGGAGGCGGGCTTGAGCGACACCGCCGGAGGCGGGCCCTGGTGAGAGAGCCCCGGCCCGCCTCCGGCCGATGCAACGGGTATGCCGCCGCTCACCCGGGCGGCGGCCCTCCTGGAACCCTTCCCCCGAATCCATCCGAATCCCCCAAATCAGAGGAGAGCCGACCGGTCCGGCGCCTCGCGACGCGGAGCCGGAATCGGCACGCCAGCGGCATCCGGGGCCGGCTTTCGGTCGTCGGGAAGGCTCTCGATCCCCTCGTCGGAACGCTCCGGCGCGATCTCCCCGTCTGTCGCCTCCGCTCCCGGTTCTTCCGCCGCGACGGTGGGAAGGACGTACGCCTGAGCCAGTCCGGCGAGGTGCAGGGGAAGCGGAAGAGAGAGCGCGACCGGATAATCGGGAGCCATGCGCAGTTGGTGCGTCGCGAGAGCGATGGCCTCGGGTTCGTCTGGCGCGGAAGATGACGGCAGCTCCACGTCCCGCTCCGCATGGCAGCCGAGCACGGCGATCTCGACCAGCGTCGGGTTCCAGGCTCCGGTGCCCGCCTGGGAGGTGAGCTTTCCCGCGGCGTTGACCCGGGCGGCAAGCCTGTCGAGTGCCGGTGAGACCGCGAAGGTTCCGGGACGTTCCGTGCTGCTGTAGAACACCCGCGCAGCGATGTCACCGCATTCCCCGCCCCTTGGAGGTACCGCCCAGAACCCCGCCGGCTGGCCATGGGCCTTGCCCGGCTCCGCCAGGCCCCACCACTGAGCCGTCTCATGGCCGGCTCGCCCGCGCACCCGGACCAGGCGGAGTTCGTCGTCGATGCCTCCCGGTGGAGCGTGACCGACCCTGATCGCGTCGGGTTCGATCTGCCCGTCCTGCAGCCAAGGCCAGTGCGACCTGCTGTTCTGCGCATGGGTGATGAGAACGGTCGGGTGATGGCGGAGCGAGTGCAGCATGCGCTGGAGGAAGCGCGCGGTGTCCTTGCGCTGCTCTGACAGATTGGTCCGCCGTGCCTTCGCGGTGATACGCGGCGCGCCGTCGGCGCCGGGCTCGTCCGGAGCGAACGGGTCGATCTCGGCCTTCTTCACCAGCCCGAGCAGGAAGTGCGGATAGGGGATCCAGGTGCGGGTGTCGTCGTCCCATCCACGGACGACGCAGAGTCCACCGCCCTCGGCGAGCGGAGTGACGAGCACGGCGACCGGCAGATGCCTCGGCAGCCGGGTAGGTCCGTCCTTACGCCGCTTGACCATCCAGAGGGCGGCGTACTGAAGACCGTCCGGCAGGTCGCCGCCCAGGGTGTGTTCCGGCAGGACACGTACGCCGAGCTGGCGGAAGCCGTCCAGCCAGGCCTGGTGAGCCCGGTGTTCGACGGTGTCCGCGTTGGCGATCCGCCGTTCTCCAGAGGGCGTGACGACGAACTGGGTCAACACTCCCGCGTCGGCGCACCCGAGGCGCTGGGCGAACTTGGGGTCGGTGTCCGCCTCGCGGAAGGTCGTCCGGTGGCCGATCTCGACCAGGGCGAGGCCGGGACGGCTCGGGTCGGCGCCGTCCGCGCGCAGCCAGCCGCTCAGCTCCCGGCGGCGAACGGTCAGAGCACGGGCCGCTCGCTCTCCCCGGCGTCCGATGGCCGGGTCGAGAACGAGCCCGTCCGCGAGCCCGTCGGTGAGCGGCAGGCAGCGCAGCCGCACCACGAGTTCCGGGCTCCGCCATTCGAGCATCACGGGCCGGCCTGGACGGGCGTCGTCGAAGGCCTGTTCCGACAGGTCGTGCGCTCCGCCGTCGCCGTCGAGGCCCAGCGTCCTGGCGAACTCCCGGACCGCGTGGCGGCGTAGTTCCGCGGTCCGCCAGAGCAGCCGGGCCGTCACATACGTCTGCGCGGCTTCCGGATCGGACGTGAGCCCGGCACGGTCCCCGAGCACCGCGATGGCGCGGCGCCGGGCAAGCGCCGCGCGCGATTCCTCGGCCTTCTTCGCCGGCTCGCCCAACGGCTTGGCACGCCGATTGGCCGGGGCTCCGATGCCCTTTCCGCGTCCGCGCACCAGATCGGGCAGCCGGACCACGCCCGGCGGCAGCGCCGTCTCCGCCCAAGCGGTGAGCTGGGACTTCTGATGGGGCATGAGTCCCGGGCCGACCTCATGCGCGCCCATGTGGTTGCTGTGGACGACGGCGGCCCGGACGCCGGGGCCGTCGCCGATCCAGTCTTCCGGGCTTGCGAGCAGGTGGTCGGGAGCGGGGAACTGTCCGACGACGCTGAGCTGGTGCAAGATGCCGGCCGGGTCGTTCTCGACCCAGGTGAATCCGTTGGAGGCGCGGTCGCGCCGCAGCCGGGCCAGCGCGCCGCGTTTGGTCGCGGGCACCCCCGGCAGCCAGGGGATCTTGGGCCGCAGATACACCGTGGTGGACTGTCCGTACGGCAGCGGCAGCCGTCCGGTGTCGGACCTCGTGTGGGTGGCCCAGCGGCGTACCCCCCAGTGCAGATGCAGCCGCGGCCGTGGGTCGAAGGGGGTGGTGTGCAGCGAGATGTTGAGCGTGATCGAGAACCACCACTCCTTGCGTTTGATGGTGCGGCACAGAGGTTGCGACATGAGCTCCGCGCCTTGGTCCCGGGGGCCTCGGGGCAGCGCCTGGAAGCGCAGTTCACCCCCGTCGAAGGGATAGGGGTCGAGGCCCCGGACGCGGCGGGCGAGCGCGTCGGCGGCGAGTTGGAACTGCCGGGGCTCCGGTGCGGCCGTCCCGCCGTCGGTGAGGTGCGCGCCGAGAAGGTCCATCCCCGGCACGCTCTCCCAGTTCAACGGGGTGCCCGCCAGCTCGTCGCCGCATCGCAGGAGGAGGGCACGCAGCTCCGGGGTGGGCTCGGTTCGCCGGGGCATCAGCGTGCGCAGCCAGGCGTTGAATACCTGACCGCCCGCCCGGCCGGGGAGAGGGTCGGGCGCGTCCGCGGGCACGTACATCCAGAAGTCCTCGGGTGGCAGAGGTCCCTCACCGACGGGAGGGCGGGCCCGCGGCCGCACGATCACTTCGGGAGCGAGTGTCTGCAGCGCGGTGTCCAGGCTCTTGGTGGGCAGGGTCCGCTGCCACTCGGCCTCGGGGCGACCGTGGTTGTGGAGCGCCAGAAGTGGGCTCTGCCAGTGTTCGGGGAAGCGCAGGGCTCGGTAGTCCTGGGTCCATGGTGCGGCGGGGTCGGCGAGGTGGTAGGCGGATCGGCGGATCTCTCGGTACACGGCGATACTCCCTCGGAGGCTGTGTGATGGGGGCCGGTGTCTGTCCGGCGTGGGTCAGCGGTCTCTGGGCGGCGAGGTGTCGATCCCGCACAGCGCGTTGTACAGCGGCCGGTAGAGCAGCCTGACCAGGGATGGATCGGCGGGGTCGGCGCAGGCTCCGGGGTCTTCGGCGAAGTAGGGGGCCAGCACGTCGCGCAGGCGGACCAGCAGGCCGGGATCGTTCTGCCAGCGCGGTCGGCGCTGGTCGGTCGCGCGGCCACCGGCCGCCGCGAGCCGGGGGGCGAACGCGGCGTCGACGAAGACGACTCTGGCGGGAACCCCGCCGCGGACCAGGCGGCCGATCACCTGCCAGAGGGTGACCAGCTGATCCCAGGCGAACGACTCCTTCTCCGGGGCGGACAGCCTGGAGTACATGTAGGAGCGGGAGAGCAGGCGGCGCCACACCCCGCGCGCGGCCGTACGGAAGGCGCTGCCCGCTCCGTCCAGATCCGCCCCGTCGCCGACCAGTCCGGCGAAGGTGCCCTCGGCCAGCCCGGGTTGGTCGCGGACGAACCGCGCCGCCCAGTCGTTGACGGCGAAGACGGAGAGGAAGAGGTCGTCCGGGCGGGGGTGGGGGCGAACGAGGAAGAACACGGTGCCGAACGCGGCCACCCGCTCCTCTCCGGGGCTCTGGAAAGGGGTGAGGATGTTGTGTCCGCGTTCGACCGCGAGCAGGGGCGCGACCAGGATCTGGGCACTCTTGTCGGCCGCGAACTCGGCCAGATCGCCCCGGCGCACGACGGGCGCCGTCGCCGCTCCCGCGGAGCGCGCCTCCGCGGCGAGGGAGGCCTCCAGCGCGGCGTCGTCCGCGGCGAGCACCCGGACGCGTTCCCGCCAGGCGGACATCTCCGAGAGCGTCGCGGCCACCAGCGCGGCCTCCCGGTAGCTGCCCACGAGCAGAAGGGCTCGTCGACGACGCGGATCGGGAATCTGTGCCAGTTCGCGTTGGAGGGGACTACGGGTGCGGTCCCGAGGGGGGCGTGCCAGCTTCTCCACGAGCAGGCGCAGGACTGCCTCTCGCGTCTCCGGGTTCTGCCCGGAGATACGGATGGGCTGCCCGGCGTCGTCGTACATGAACTCGGTGCGGAACAGGGACTCGCCGATCGAGCGCAGTGCCTCCGGCTGTGGTTTGAGCACCGCCTGGACGGGTGCGACCACGTGGGCCCGGGTGGAGGTTCCCGCCCAGCTGGTCCCGGACATGAGCAGGACGTTCGGGCCCGTCGTGCCCCGGTCGGCGTCCGCGCCCAGCCGGGGCAGGGAGAGAAGGAGCTCACGGCCCACCCCGGCGCACCGGAAGAAGCGAAGGGTGCCCGTGCGCCGTCCGTCCCGGCTGTCGCGCTCGTCGAGCAGAAACTGGAAGCCGAGCACATTGCCCATGGGGGACTCGGGCAACAGGGGTGCGTAGTCCAGGGGCGGGCGCCTGGTCAGCTCGTGTTCTCCGGGGTCGAGCCGCAGGGCTGCCTCGACCTGGGGCCAAAGGAAGGTCACCCGGTCGAGCCGCTGGTGCAGGGCCGCGAGTACCAGAGTGAACTCCAGTCTCTCCGCTTGAAGTTCGAGCCACTCCTCGGTGAACTCGGATTCGTTCCGTGGTACCTCGCCGGGAAGCGGTGGTCGCTCGAAGGGCCTGGGCGCACCGTCGAGCAGGGCGTCGAGCAGGGCTCGCACGCGCCCGCGCGTCCGCTTCTCCTGAAGCGTGTGCAGGACGTCGTGGGCCAGCCTCGCCAGGTCGTCGGCGAAGGTGCCGTACGGCCCACGATCACCGAGGGGGTCATCACGGAAGACGTCGAAGACCTTGGTGAGCCGGTCCCGGCGGGCGGCCCAGGGGGTGTCCTCCACAACGGGTGTGGCCTCGGACGGACGGTGCAGGGCCTCCTCGTCGTCGTAGAGTGCGGCCTCGTCCACCGTGTCGTCGTCCTCGACGGCCCGTTGGGGCGGCGGATACCAGGCGTTGAGCAGGCGTTCCTGAAGGGTCCATGGGCTGAAGTAGTCGATCTGGGCCCACTTCCGCAGGGCCGGGGTATCGATGAGCATGGCGTAGAGCCGATCGGCGGCGGAGCCGACGACATCTAGGGCGGCCGACCAACGTTCGACATCCTGATCGGAGAGTTGCAGCCGGCCCTGCCGGGAGAGTTCGCCGATCTCATGGGTCTGGAGCCGGTCGAGCCACGATTCAGGGCCTGTGGTGACCAGCGTGGCCGTGGGGGCGAACATCTGATCGAGCTGCATCTGAACGCGGTCGGCTTCGTCCACGACGATGATGTCGCTGCGCAGGCAGGCGAGTTCCAGATACCGCAGGCGCTCGGCGTTGAGCTGCCGCGGCACGGAAGTCTGGACCAAGCTCGCTGGGTTGGCGACCCAGATGAGCGCGTCCACGAGGTCGCGCGAGGAGGAATAACGGGGGCAGACGCTCCACAGCGAGCAGGCGTGCGGCTTCCCCGGGTCCTCCATTTCCTCGGCATCGACGGGCTCGGGGCCGGCGCCGGCGGCGCCGGCCGGGCGCACGCCCCGGGCGTACCGGAGTTCCCGGGTGACACGGGCGGCGTGCGACCGCGCGTCCTCCTCCTGGTCGGGTTCGTCCGCACGACGGTCCACCGGATACAAGGAGCCGCAGGGCGCGTCGGCGAAGCGCAGTGGCGCGTCGGCCTCCAGGGCACGCAGCGCGTCGAGCGGACAGGCCGTGCTCAAGTGGGCGAAGGCCGGGTCGGTGTGGTCCAGCAGCGAGCGCTTGCCGCGTGCGGCGAGCCGCCGGTGCAGGCGCTGGGTGTGCTTGGGCCGGGTGGTGGCGCCCTGGACGAGCGCCGCCCGCAGACCGAGCCCCTGGAGAAGCTGGGTCTGGCTGAGCTGCTCGGCGACATCGCCGACCACCAGGGTGGTGCGCAGATTCCGCTGGTGCGCCCAGACCGCGAGCAGGATCATGAGGGTCGACTTCCCGGCGCCGACCATGCCCACCAGGTGCGTCAGCCCGTCCAAGGTGAGCGCCTCTGCCTTCTCGAAGTCCGTTCCGTCCGCCGTACGGACGTCCAGTTCGAGGCTGGCCAGCCGCTCACACCATTGGCCGGACGGCCTCCCGAGCTGGAGCTCCCGCGCCTCCATCCACCTCGCGGTGTCCTCGAGTTCGGCAAGGGGAACCTCGATGGGGCCGCCGGGGCCGGGGCGGGGAGCGACGAGGTCGTGCCCCAGCGGGGGATCGAACACGAACTCCGGGGGGATGGTGACGGAGGAATAACGGCGCTGCTCCTTGAAACGATGGGCCCCCTCCCCCGCGTACGGAAGCGGGTTCGTCGCGAAGCCCGGGACCCGTCCGAGCGCGTTGTCGTAGACATCGAAGCGGTGAGCGGCCACCGGGTGCGCGACCCGGCGTGCGGGTCCGCCACCGGCCGGAACCCGGTAGCCGCGCAGCTGCTCGGGAAGCTGCTGGTAGCTTTCCAGGCTCTGTCGCCACAGGCGCCGTCGTCTCATGGGCCACAGGAGGTGGCGGGCCGCCGTCAGGGCGAGCTGGTCTTCGGGGGTTCTCGCCAGTCCGGCGGCGGAGGCGAAGGGGTAGCCGCCGAGGAGGACCCAGACTCCGTCCGCCGCCCGTCCGGGCTCCAGCGTCTCCAGCAGTCGCAGGCCCAGTTCGACCTGGCAGAGCAGAGCGGGTTTGATGCCGCGGTACTCCGTGGGCCAGGGCCTCAGGTCCTTGGCCAGCCCCTGGTACCAGTCGCTGCGGTCACGCACGATCCGTCCCCTTCCTCCTGTGCGGCTCCGGTGCAATGCGCGCGTCCGGGCCTCGTTCGCCGCGCAGGCGCTTCCGGGCGGCCTCGACTACTTGGTCGTCGGTGAGCAGGCGCAGCCCGGCCGCGTGCGCGGGGCGCTCCCGGGCGAAGGTCTCCAGGTAGTCGCCGCGCTCGCGGACCCGGAATTGCGGCACGGCCCAGCACGCCTCGTCGTACGGCGGCTCGGGCCGTACGGTGCCGGCGGCACGGCCCAGAAACCCCGGGTGGGTCCAGTCCTTCACGTCGATCGCCCAGATGTGGCCGTCGGGAAAGGTGATCCTCAGGTCGTACGCGTCGTAGCCGGGCCACATCTCGACGGCGAGGCCGAGACGGCGCAGCTTCCTCTCCAGATCCACCTCGGCGTGTCCTGGCCCGGTGACGAACTGCCGGAGCGGGCGCCGGAGCTGCCACAGTCCCCCCACTTCATCGGCGGGCAGTCGCCGGCCGGGGGGAGGAGGGCCGAGGCGCCGGCAGTGTTCGCGTTCGCACCACCAGCCGCCGTCGACCAAGGGGACGAGCAGCGTGAGGCAGCGGTCGCAAGCGAGGCCGACGCCGTCCCTGCCATGGCCCGCCGGCACAGGCGCGTAGACCTCGTCGACAAGGAACTGGACCGGTTCGAGGTAGAGGTCCGTGCTGACGTCGGGCCACTCCGCCTCGGTCAGCACGGGCCGGGTGACCAGCAGCCGCCGGAACGCCGTGTACGACTCGGGCACGTTCGCCGCGCGGCAGGCGTTCATGGCTTCGCCGATCACCAGCTGGGCGTACTGGCGGCCGGTACTGTTCCCGAACCCTTTGACCTCGAGCTCGCCGCAGAGCTGTGTCGGCCTCCCGGAGTGCGGGTCGATGAGCCGGTTGTCCCCCCTGAAGAGATCCAGAGGCAGCGCGTCGAGGGGCCAGCTCCGCAAGGGGCGGGTCCGGCACCAGCCGATCATCTCCGGCACCCCCGTCGGCGGCTGCGCCCCGCTGCGCAGACAGGCGAGGACCAGTCGGTCCAAGGCGCGCTGAGCGTCAGGAGGGTACGGAAGAGCGAAGGAGTCCAGTCGGCCGACCTCGTCCAGCCGCGCGACGGCCGTGGCGACGTCGCGGAGCAGGACCACGTCGGGGTTCTCCAGCCAGTCCGGAATCGTCCCGGCATCATCACTCACGCCGGCTCGACCGATCCCGGCGCGGCGTCGGGGACGGAGGCCGGCGGGGAGGCGGAGACGTACGCGGTGCCGGGGGCACACCAGGTACGCACTTGGCAGGTGCGACAGTGGCGACCGGTGCGAGGCTCGTACGAGGTGTCCCGGAGCAGAGGCTCGGCGAGATCCGCGATCACCTCATGGGCTTCCGCCACCGTCGCGGGGCGGCTGGGATCGATGGCTTCGAGGCGACTTTCCCCCGCGCCCTCCCGCAAATGCTCCAGCTCGACACGGCCGCGGCGCGCCCCTTCGCCCACGGCACCCTTGTCGAACAGCAGCACAGCCAAGGCAAGTTGAGGGAAGGCCCGCAGCAGCGGGCGGCCTTCCCACAGGGGTGCGGCGGCGGTCTTGGTCTCCCGCCAGATCCACCGCCCCCGCCGGGTGTGGAGCAGGTCCGGCACGGCGAGGACGACGACGTCCAGCTCGGGGATGTACGCCGTGACCCGGTGCTGCGGCAGCACCTTCTCGTCCTGAGTCAGCCCGTCCAGCGGGCAGAGCGCCCGGTGTTCATCCAGCATCCGCAGGGCGCTCAGGGCCAGCGGTTCCTCCAGCGAGTGCCCCGGGGGCAGCATGCCCTCGTGCGCCTGGGGAAGTTCCCGGCAGCCGCCGGGGAGAGGCCGCTCGTGCCGCGCGTTCAGCACGGCGTCCACCACCCGCCCCCGGCGCGCCCCGGGGTTCTCGGGAGTCAGGTCGTTGAGATACAGCCGGCGCACGAGGTGGTACTGGGCGGGACAGTCTCCATGAAGTCGCAGGTCCCAGGCGGAGATGGAGCGGCGCCTGGCACGGAACGGCGCGGCGCCCCGAAACGGCCCCCACAGGTGCGGAGTGCGCGGCAGCTCGGCACAGTGCCCGATGACCTTGCAGTCGACACAACTGGCGCCTGGGCGTACTCCGGTGCCGGTGGCGGCGGCGACAAAGGCGGGTGCGGCATCCCGCCCGAACCGCTCGCGCACGGTATCCGGCCCCCAGTCGAGCAGGGGGGTGACACTGCCGTCCGCACAGCCGAAGTCGAAGACCCGCACCCGCTCCGGTGGCGTGGGGTTCACCAGGGAGGTCTCCGGCGGGCGAGCCTGACGGGCACGCCTCCGGGCGGGCAGGCCCTGTGCGACGACATAGGCGATCGCGGCCTTCTCCGCCGCCGGACGGTCGGGCTTCGCACGGCCGAAGGAGGGGATCCACAGATCCCTCACCGCGCCGTCCGCAGAAGCGTACTGGCGGCCCCAGGTCTTGTGCTCGTACTGCCGGGCGCCCCGGCCGTCAGGGTGCTCCCGGAGCGCGGTGCGCGCGGTCCAGTCCAGCCGTACCGGGACGGTGGGGGGCAACCCCGCGGCCTGCGCGGCGTGTTGCTCCCGCGTACGGGCGGCGACATACCGTTCGAACGCCTGGATGGTCCACGCGATGAGGGAGGGGTGCGCGGGTGCGCTGCGCCCACGGAACGCGCCAGATGTCTGGCGCAATTCCTCGACTACCCGCCCGGGTTGCCAGCGCTCGTGCTCCCATAGGTCCAGCGCGGCGAACAGGGGGCCGGCGCCGAAGTCCTCCAGGAGCTTGGGCCGTTCACCCATGAGGGGTATAAGCGGCGCTCCGGCGGCATCCGGGGCCTCCGCGCCGAGCAGGGGCCGGACCGCGGTGCGCAGATGAGACGGACAGGCATGGGGGTCGGTCCGGGCGTGGGTGGTGCTGACCTTGACCAGCCAGCTCTCACCGGTGGTTCCGGGCGGATTCTCCATGGTTCCCCCTGTTCAGGGCGGCACGGACGGGGTGACACCGAGGAACACGGGCCACCGGAGCACTCGAATAGTGTGACACAGTTTGTGAACTAAGTCGTTGGATGTCATCCACTACATCTGATACACGGTACGCTGCGCCTTCAGACGGGGCATTCTGGTCTACTACAGAGGGGCGCAGAGAGTGGAAGCGGACTGGGAGGACGTACGGGCGGGGGAGTTGATCGGCGAGTGCTACGAGCTGGTCGATCCGGCCGGCAAGGGAGCAATGGCCCAGATCTGGCGGGCCCGCGACCGGACGACCGGTCGACAGGTCGCCGTGAAGTTTCTGCGGCTGGATCCCGAGGATCTCCTTCAGCTCGACGCCCGGGACCGGGAGGAGGAACTCCACTTTCGGCGCCTCAGGTTCTATCGCGAGGCACAACTCCTCGCCCGCCTGCGACACCCCAACATCCCCGAGCAGTACACCTTCGGAACACATCACGGTGTCCCCTACCTGGTCATGTCCTACGTGGTGGGGATCAATCTGCGCGCCTTCCTGAACCAGTACGCACCGCTCGCACCCCTCGTCGCCACCTCCGCCGCCGCGCAGATCGCCGCCGCCTTCGTCCACGCCCATGAGCTCCGTGTGCTCCACCGAGATCTGAAGCCGGATAACGCGATGATCTCCGAGCGGGGCGTGGGGGTCTTGATCGATTTCGGCATCGGCAAAGAGCTCGGAATCGAGTCCACCCTTACCCAGCCGGGTTCCACCCTTGGCACACTGGGCTACCAGGCGCCGGAGCAGATCCAGGGCGAAGAGGCCACCGCGGCTTGGGACGTCTACTCGTTCTGCTGTGTCTTCTACGAACTCCTCACCGGAAGGCCCCCGTTCGTGGCCAATGAACGGGACGGATCGGTGGGGCGCCAGCATCTGCGCAACATGCCGTTGCGCCCGGGCGATCTGGCGGCGGGAATCCCCGACGCCTTGGACAAGCTGGTACTCCGGGGGCTCTCCAAAGAGCCGGAACAGCGCCCGACCATGAGGGAAATCCTCGACGTCCTGGTCGAGTTCACCCCCAGGCCCGGCGACCCCGAGCCCCTGCCACAGATCCTGCACGACCCCACACGCCCCTTCCGGTGCCCCGAGACGACCGTGGACCCGGACGAGTCACCCCAGCAGGAGCCCACCTGGAGCACCGAGGAGGACGAGCAGGCGGGATGGCTGGACCCGGACGCGATCGCGCTGCTCTGCACGGCGGCCGAGCGGGAGTTGACGGAGGGAGGACCCGGGGGCGCGGTAAGTGAACTCGCCGGGCTCACTTACCGCGTTCGCGAGGAGTGGGGACGCCGCCCGCTGGTCCGGAAGGTCTGGGAACTGACCGCCGGGGGGCTCTGGCTCGCGGGAGACTTCGATTCCGCCGCGCAGCGGTACCAGAGCATCGCGGACGAGCTGCTACCCGGAAAAGGCCCTCAGGAGCGGGCCGACCGGACGGTGTTCGGTCTGCGCGCCGCCCGGTGCCGGCTGGAGTCCGACGGAAACATCGCAGCGGCCGTCGACGTGGTCACCGAGGCCGGTTACCTGGCGGCGTCGCTGCCCGAACCGTACGCCAGTCAGTTGGAGACGGAACGCCGCGAGGTGGCGGACCGCATCTCCGAACTGCTCGCCGAGCGGGACGGCGGGTCGGACTCCAGCACGGCGCCCGAGCGGGAATGACATCACTGGGCCGGGCCGGATCCGGACCACCCGACCTGGCCCGGCATCCCCCCGGCAGACCTCCGCTCCCCCAGGGCCCCGTCTACTCCCCGTGCGCCAGGCGGCCCGCCGCGAGTTCGTCTCCGAGATCCCGTCCCATCCTCTTGGCGACGATCCGCAAGCGTTCGGCCAGTCCCTCGAAGGCGGCCAGGTGCCGGAACGCGTCGCTGTACCGCCGCTGCTCCGACAGATCAATCCGGCGCACCTGGAGCCGGCGCACATCGATCCGGGAAGAACTGGACGCATGGGTGCCGGCGTGGCGGGCGTTGGCCGGCGACTTGAGTGAACCCGCCAGGAACCAGGGGTCGAGCACATCCGGGTCGACCCGGAGCGCATGGATCTGCGGGCCCACCGCCATCGGCGGGCCTTCGTGGACCCAGGCCGAGAACTCCCTGGACACACCGACGACCACCACGTCCCGGGGTTCCACCACGACGGCGTCGTCCGGATACACCCACCCACTGGGGGATTCGTCCAGCAGCAGATCGGAGATGGTCAGCAGCGGGACTCGCGCGTGCCCGGGCTCCGGTACGGCCGCTTCGGCCGGAAGGCGGCCCGAGCGCAGGGTGAGCGCCTCCGCCCGAGCGAGTTCACCGACGGTCGCGCTCGGCTGATCCTCCGTACCGCGGGTGAGTTCGAGGGCGGCCAGACAGGCACTTTCGGTCCGGAGACCGTCGAGCAGCTCGCCGACCTCGCTCCAGGAGTCCGCGAGCCGGGGTCCGACGTGTCCCGAAGCCGGCGTGACATGGCGGCCAGGAGTGAGGTCCACGTCGTCGTCGAGGAGGTCGATGACAGGGACGGCCGCAGCCCAGGCGGTCGCGCCGGAGTCCTCGGTCGCCTGTTCACACAATGCCCCGGCCACGGCTCCCCTGCCGGCCGTGCCGACGACGGACCGGATGAAGGCCCCGAGTTCGCCCCGTTCAGGACCGCTGTCCCGAGAGGTGGACCGGGGAAACCGCGCGGCGGCGTCGACGAACAAGAACTCCCCCGGACCCTGCGGACTCTCCCCCGGAGCAGGCCGCCGCAGCACCCACAGATGCAGAGACAGACTGTGCGGCGCCGCGGATCCGGGCGGAAGAGCCACCACGGCCCGCAGGGCCCCGGTGCGCAGCAGCGATCTGCGGATTCTCCGTCCGGCCTTGCGCGCGGCCACGGTCGGCGGCAGCAGCAGGACCGCGCTGCCGCCTGGGCGGAGCCGGGCCAGGCAGTGCTGCACCCAGGCGAGTTCGGGCTCGGTACGAGGCGGGGTGCCGTGCACCCACCGGGTATCCGCGGCAAGGTCTTCGTACCCCCAGTCCCGCTCGTTGGCCGGCGGGTTGCAGAGCACCATGTCCGCCTGTGCGCCGATGAGGGGATCCGCGCGGAGGGAGTCCCCCGGCGCGATCACGGGCACGGGCGCGGGCCCCGGCGTCTCGGGGCCCGGCAGCAGTGCGAGCCGCATGTCGGTCAGAGCGGTGAGCACCGGATCGCGGTCACAACCGAGAAGCGCGGCAGGGCGGTTCAGCGTGGTGGGGACGGCCTTCGCGGCGGCGGCCAGCAGATGGCCCGCTCCGCACGCGGGGTCGAGCACCCTGAGGGGATCCTCAGGGTGCTCGCCGACGAAAGGCCCACGCGTCCGCAGGGCCAGATCGGCCATGAGATCGGCCAGCGGCTCGGGGGTGGTGGTGATCTGGCGTACATGGGTATCCAGCCAGCGGCGCAAGAGAAACATGAGGATGTCGTACGAACCCTCGCGTCGCCCCAGCTCCACGGCGGCCCGCACCGGGCCCGCACCGGCACCGTCTGACCCGCCGCCGTCACTCTCCCCGCGGGCGAGCAGCCGTCCCACGGTGGCGATGGCGAGCCCTGTCTCGTCACGGTCACCCAAGGCCTCGAACCGGGGCCAGAGCCATTCGCGGCTCGTGGTCTTGCCCAGTTTCCCGTTGTCCCTGAGCCATTTTTCGATGTCCGTCAGGGAGAAGTGCGGGCTCGTGTCGGTGCCGCCGATCTGCGGCGGAAAAGTGTCGTGCCGACGGCGCCAGTTACTCACGGCGGCCCGCCCCACCCCCGCGAGCCGGGCGATCTCGGCCAGGGTCACCGGTACGACGGGGGGCGAGGTCATCACTTCTCCAGAGGCGTCGGCCGAGCGGAACCGGAGTGCCGGCTAGCGCGAGCACTTGAGCAGGCAGCCCCTCGCGTCTTCCCACTCCGGGGCCAGGCTAACGCATTGACTTTGTTCACAGGCTTACACCGCGTATGACGGTGTGGGTGTGCGCCGACCTCAGCGACTCCGCCAGGGCGCAGAGGAGCGGCGGTGCACCGTCCGCGAGGCACATCATGCCCACCGGCGAAATCGCAGTTCAGAGCCCTTACTTGATCGGCTCCAGGATGGCAACGCACTCCACATGATGCGTCATCGGAAACAGATCGAACGCCCGCAGCGTCCGCACCCGGTAGCCGCCGTCGCGGAAGTACGCCAGGTCGCGGGCGAGGGCCGCCGGGTCGCACGCCACGTAGGCGATGCGGCGGGCGCCCAGGCCCGTCAGGTGCTTGACCGTCTGCTTGCCGGCGCCTGCGCGCGGGGGGTCGAGGACGATCAGGTCGGTCTCGGTGATGCCGGTGCGCGGCAGGATCTGGTCGACCTTGCCGTGCTCGATGCGGACCCGCTCCAGGTCCTTCAGGTTGTGCCGGGCGTCCTCGACGGCGCGCTTGCCGGACTCGATGCCCAGAACCGCGCCCTTCTCACCGATGCGCTGGCCGAGGGCGCCCGCGAACAGGCCGACGCCGCAGTACAGGTCGAGCGCGGTGTCGCCCTTGCGGGGCAGCAGGCCCTGCATGACGGCGCGGACGAGGGTGTTGGCGGCCTGCGGGTGGACCTGCCAGAAGCCGCCAGAGCCGACTCGGTAGGTGCGGTCGTCGGCGCGCTCGCGAACGAAGGCCCTGCCGTGCACCCGGTGGACGCCGCCGTCGCGCTCGTCGACGCGCATCACCGAGACGGGCTTGTCGAGCGCGACGAGGGGCAGCCGGCCGCCGGGCTTCGGGGTGAGGATGACCTGGCGGTCGTGGGAGCCGGTGGCGGCGATGGCCTCCACCGACGCCATGCCGGGCCACTCCCGCTTCTCGACGCCGAGTTCGGTGACACCGGGGGCCGCGATCAGGCAGCGCTCGATGGGCTCCACGTCGTGCGAGCGGTGCTTGCGCAGGCCGACCCGGCCGTCCTCGTCGATGGCGTACTGGACCCGGGTGCGCCAGGCCGGGACCTCGCCCGCCGGGAGCTTGTCGCCCTCGGCCGGCATGACGGTGCCGTCCCAGCCCGCCTCCTCGGGAGTGAGGCCCGCAAGGCGCTGGAGCTGTTCGGCGATCACCTCGCCCTTGAGCCTGCGCTGGGCACCGGGCTTGGCGTGCTGCCAGTCGCAGCCGCCGCACTTGCCGGGACCCGCGTACGGGCACGGGGCCTCGACGCGGTCCTTGGACGCCTCGATGATCCGTACCGCGTCGGCGCGCAGGAAGCGGGAGTCGCTCTCGCCCTCGGTGATCCGGGCGACGACTTTCTCGCCGGGCAGGGTGTGCCGTACGAAGAGGACCCGGCCCTCCGACGTACGGGCGATGCAGTGGCCGCCGTGTGCGACGGGCCCGACCTCGACCTCGTACTCCTCCCCGACCAGCGACGACGTGGGTTCGTTCTGCATGAGGGGGTGGCTCCAGAGATCAAGGGAAAAACGGCCGGACAACAACCCACGAGTCTACGTGGGTGTCGTCCGGCCGCTTACCACGAGCGGGTAGGGCGCGGTCGGTGTCGTCGGCGCAGCCACCCCTTGCCGGCCGGGTCGGCCCTTGCCGGCGCGGTCAGCCCTCGTCCGCGGGTCAGCCCCGGTTGGCGGGTTCCTTGGGCCTGCGCTCCACGGGGCCACGGCGCACGGAGCCCGGCGCGTTCCACTCGGCGCGCTTCCTGGCGCGCTTCCTGGCCGCCTCGGAGGACTCCAGCTGATACGGCACGGAGGTCACCATCACGCCCGGGGTGAACAGCAGCCGCCCCTTCAGACGCAGGGCGCTCTGGTTGTGGAGGAGGTGCTCGTACCAGTGGCCGACCACGTACTCCGGGATGTACACGCTCACGACGTCGCGCGGGCTGTCCCGGCGCAGGCCCTTCACGTAGTCGATGACCGGGCGGGTCACCTCGCGGTACGGGGAGTCGAGGATCTTCAGCGGGATGTCGATGCCGCGCCGCTCCCAGTCCTCCTTGAGCGCCTTGGTCTCGGCCGCGTCGACGCTGATGGAGAGCGCCTCCAGGCGGTCGGAGCGGATCAGCTTGGCGTAGGCGAGGGCACGCAGCGTGGGCCGGTGGAGCTTGGAGACCAGGACGATCGAGTGGACCCTGGAGGGCCGCATCGTCTCGTCGGGCGGGGTCTCATCCGCCGCGATCTCCTCGGCGACCCGGTCGTAGTGCTTGCGGATCGCCGTCATCGTCCCGTAGAAGATCACCATGCCGAGCAGCGCGACCCAGGCGCCGTGGGTGAACTTGGTGGCGAGCACCACGACGAGCACCAGGCCGGTGAAGAAGGCGCCGAAGGTGTTGATCGCGCGGGAGCGCACCATGTGGCGGCGCTTGGCCGGGTCCTTCTCCGTCGCCAGGTGGCGGTTCCAATGCCTGACCATGCCGGTCTGGCTGAGGGTGAAGGAGACGAAGACGCCGACGATGTAGAGCTGGATGAGCCGGGTCGAGTCCGCTCCGTAGACCCAGGTCAGCAGGATCGCCGCGCCCGCCAGCAGCACGATGCCGTTGGAGAAGGCCAGCCGGTCACCGCGGGTGTGGAGCTGGCGCGGCAGGTAGCGGTCCTGGGCGAGGATCGAGCCGAGCAGCGGGAAGCCGTTGTACGCGGTGTTGGCGGCCAGGAAGAGAACGAGTGCGGTGGCCGCCGCGAGAACGACGAAGAAGAACGTGCCCTCGCCGAAGACGGCGGCCGCGACCTGGGAGATCACCGGGTCCTGGACGAAGCCGGAGCCGACCGGGACACCGTTGTTGATCAGGTCCTTGGCCGGGTTCTCCGCCATCTTCACATCGGTGGCCATGGCCAGACCGATGATGCCGCAGAACATGGTGACGGCAAGCAGGCCCATCATCGCGAGGGTCGTCGCGGCGTTCTTGCTCTTCGGCTTGCGGAAGGCGGGCACGCCGTTGCTGATCGCCTCGACGCCGGTGAGGGCGGCGCATCCGGAGGAGAACGCCCGCAGCAGCAGGAAGACCAGTGCGAAGCCGGCCAGCCCCTGGTGCTCGGCCTTGATCGTGTAGCCCGAGGTCGGGGCATGCATGGTGTCGTTGAGGACCAGCCCGCGGAACGCGCCCCAGATGATCATGATGAAGACGCCGGCCACGAAAAGGTACGTGGGGATGGCGAAGAGCTTGCCGGACTCCTTGACGCCGCGCAGGTTCATCAGCGTCAGCAGCACGATGGCCACGATCGCGCACGCCGTCTTGTGTTCGACGACGAACGGGATCGCGGACCCGAGGTTCTCCACCCCGGAGGCGATCGACACGGCGACGGTCAGCACGTAGTCGACCAGCAGCGCACTGGCCACGGTGAGCCCGGCCTTGGGTCCCAGGTTGGTGGTGGCGACCTCATAATCACCACCACCGCTCGGGTAGGCGTGCACGTTCTGCCGGTACGAGGCAACGACCGTGAACATCAGCACCACGACGGCGAGCGCGATCCAGGGGCTGAAGTGGTAGGCCGACACGCCCGCGACGGAGAGCACCAGGAGAACCTCTCCTGGTGCGTACGCCACCGATGAAAGCGGGTCGGATGCGAAGACGGGAAGTGCGATGCGCTTGGGGAGGAGCGTTTCTCCCAGCTTGTCGCTGCGCAGCGCCCGTCCGATCAGAATCCGTTTGGGCAGGTCGGTCAGTTTGGACACGCAGAGGATCGTAAGCGTTCCGTATGGAAGCCGCAGACCCACCACCCTCGTGGCCCTGCAATCTCCTGCGCTCGGCCGAAAAAGCCACGAAATCCTTAACGAAATCCTTGCGCTCAGGCGTCCGCGAAGAGGGCGCTGTAGCCATTGAGCGCGGGCTGGCCGCCGAGATGGGCGTAGAGGACGGTGGAATCGCGGGCGATCTCGCCGCGCGCGACGAGGTCGACCGTCCCGGCCATCGACTTCCCCTCGTACACGGGGTCGGTGACCATACCCTCGGTACGGGCGGCGAGCCGCATCGCGTCGAGGGTGGCGTCGTCGGGGATACCGTACGTACCCGCGTGGTAGCGCTCGTCCAGTTCGATGTCATCCACGGTGAGCTCGCGGCGCACCCCGATGAGTCGTGCGGTGCCGGCCGCGATCCGGGCGATCTGCTCACGCGTCCGGGCGGGTTCGGCGGAGGCGTCGATGCCCAGCACGCGACGCGGACGGCCGCCCTCCTCTTCGAGCGCGGCAAAGCCCGCGACCATCCCGGCCTGGGTGGAACCGGTCACCGAGCAGACGATCACGGTGTCGAAGAACACGCCGAGTGCGCGCTCCTGCTCGGCGACCTCGTACGACCAGTTGGCGAAGCCCAGTCCGCCGAGCGGATGGTCGGACGCACCGGCGGGGACGGCGTACGGCTTGCCACCGCCCTCCTCGACCTCGCGCAGCGCCTGCTCCCAGCTCTCCTTGACACCGATGCCGAACCCGGCGCGCACCAGGCGGACATCGGCACCGGCCAGGCGGCTGATCAGGATGTTGCCGACCTTGTCGTAGACGGCGTCGGGCCACTCGACCCAGCTCTCCTGGATGAGTACGCACTTGAGGCCGGCGCGGGCGGCGACCGCCGCGACCTGGCGGGTGTGGTTGGACTGGACACCGCCGATCGATACGAGCGTGTCGCAGCCCTTCGCCAGGGCGTCGGCCACGAGGTATTCGAGCTTGCGGGTCTTGTTGCCGCCGTAGGCGATGCCGGAGTTGCAGTCCTCCCGCTTGGCCCAGACGGCGGCGCCGCCGAGGTGGTCGGTGAGCCGGTCCAGGCGGTGGACGGGAGAGGGGCCGAAGAGGAGGGGATAGCGGTCGTACGAGGAGAGGGAGGGAGAGGGGGAAGGGGAAGGGGAAGGGGCGGAGGAACGAGAAGGCGGGGCTGGGGGTGTCACGGAAGCTCCCTCGGGTCGGGGGTGATGTGGTGACGTCGGTGGCAGTGACGGTGGCGGTGACGGTGACAGTGGTGATGTTGGTGGCGGTGACGGTGGTGAGGTCGGTGGCGGCGAGGGTCGTGGTCGTCGGGGCGTCCGCGGGCGTCCCGGTCGGTGCCCGGACCGGCGGAGTTGCGGCCCCGGCAGTGCGCCCGACCCTGCTCGGACCGGCGTCCCGAGTCCACTCGCCGGACAGATCCGCAGACGGCCCGGCGGACGGATCGGCAGCCGGATCAGCGCCCCGTTCGTCACAGGGGTTCGGCTGCCTGACCAGCGCCCCGTTCGTCAGAAGGTTCAACGGACAGCTCGTCGGCGAGTTCTTCGAGCGCCCGCCAGATATCCGCGGTGACCCGGGCCGCCGCATCGGCATCGCGCCCCGCGCACGCCTCGATCAGCCGGTCGTGCAGCTCTGCCGAGCCGTGCGCCGCACTCGCCGTGTTGAACCGCCGCCACTCCAGGCGCCGGATCAGGGGGGTGTAGCGCTCGACGGTGGCGGCCACGGCACGGTTGCCGCAGGCGGTGACGAGGACGCCGTGGAGCCGGTCGTCGGCGCGCAGCGCGTCCGCCACGTCGCCGCGGAGCGTCGCGTCCCGGAAGCGGTCGTTCGCCTCCCGCATCGCGGTGATGTCCGGATCCGTGAGGAGAGGTACGGCGGTCCTGGCGGCCAGTTCCTGCATGGCCTGTACGACCGCCGCCGCGTCCCGTACGTCACGCGGCACCAGGCGGGTCACCCGCGTATAGCTCTGCGGCTTGGACTCGACGAGGCCCTCGCCGGAGAGCCGGGACAGTGCGTCGCGCACCGGGGCCCGGGACAGACCGAGGCGTTCGGCGAGGTCGGCGTCGCGGACCGGGGCACCGGGCGGGATGTCGCCGCGGACGATGGCGTCACGGATCGCCTCGTACGCGGTGTCCCGCAGCAGGGTCCGTCGGACGGGGCGCAAGGTCTCCATGAACTGACATGTTAGATGTCTGTCCTCGTGGCGTTCAAGAGGTCCGTTTCGCGGGATCGCAGTCGGCGGCCCTCCCCGTCCGCATCGCGGGCGCGGCGAAGGCGCACTCGGATGAGGCCTCGCACTCCCGGCCGCATAAGCTCATCCTGGGCAACGGGACAGACCGTTGCCCCGTTGTTTGCCCGGCAAGCTGAGGAAGAAGTTGTGAGCAGGGTGTTTTCGCAGGTCAGCCGGACGACCAGGACTGCGAGGTAGGCGCAAGGTGCACATCGTCATCATGGGCTGCGGGCGAGTGGGAGCCGCTCTCGCGCAGACCCTGGAGCGGCAGGGGCACACGGTCGCCGTCATCGATCAGGACCCGACCGCGTTCCGGCGTCTCGGGTCCGGCTTCGGCGGGCGGCGCGTCACCGGTGTCGGCTTCGACCAGGACACCCTCCGCGAGGCGGGGATCGAGGAGGCCGGTGCGTTCGCCGCGGTGAGCAGCGGTGACAACTCGAACATCATCGCCGCACGGGTCGCCCGCGAAATGTTCGGCATCGAGAATGTCGCGGCGCGGATCTACGACCCCCGGCGCGCCGAGGTCTACCAGCGCCTCGGCATCCCCACGGTCGCCACGGTGCGCTGGACGGCGGACCAGATGCTGCGGCGGCTGCTGCCCTCGGGCGCCGAGCCGCTGTGGCGGGATCCGAGCGGCGGTGTGCAGCTGGCGGAGGTGCACACCACCCCGTCCTGGATCGGCCACAAGATCAGCACCCTGCAGGAGGAGACGGGCGTTCGCGTGGCGTTCCTCACCCGATTGGGTGAAGCCATACTGCCCACCTCGCAGACGGTGCTGCAGGAGGGCGACCTGGTCCACGTGATGATGCGTACGGACGAGATCGCGAAGGTCGAGGCGGCCTTCGCCGAAGGTCCTGAGGAGGGCGGTCACTGATGCGTGTCGCGATTGCCGGGGCCGGTGCGGTGGGCCGTTCCATCGCGGGCGAGCTGCTGGAGAACGGGCACGAGGTGCTGCTCGTCGACAAGGCGCCCACGGCCATTTCCGTGGAGCGGGTGCCGATGGCCGAGTGGCTGCTGGCGGACGCCTGCGAGATCACCTCGCTCGACGAGGCGGCGCTTCAACGCTGCAACGTCGTGATCGCCGCGACCGGCGACGACAAGGTGAATCTGGTCGTCTCGCTGCTCGCGAAGACCGAGTACGGCGTGCCGAGGGTCGTCGCCCGGGTCAACAACCCCAAGAACGAGTGGCTGTTCAACGAGGCGTGGGGCGTCGATGTGGCGGTTTCCACGCCCCGTCTGATGTCGGCCCTGGTCGAGGAGGCGGTGAGCGTCGGCGATCTGGTCCGGCTGCTGCGCTTCAGCCACGGCGACGCCAACCTGGTCGAGCTGACGCTGCCCCCGGAGTCGGCGCTGGCCGGCATCCAGGTCGGCGAAGTGGCCTGGCCCGAGGACACCTCGCTGGTCACCATCATCCGCGGGCAGCGCGTGCTGACGCCGAGCACCGAAGAAACGCTGGAGGCCGGTGACGAGCTGCTCTTCGTGGCCGCGCAGGCGCGCGAAGAGCAGCTGGAGGACCTGCTGTCGGTGCGCCGGGGCGACTCGGACGACTGAGACTCCGACGACTGACCGGAGCGCCCCCTGGACAGACGGGAGGGGCCCGGAACCGTTTCACACGGTTCCGGGCCCCTCCCGTCTGTCCAGGGCGGTTCAGTAGTCCTCGTGGCGCGTCGCGGCGGCGGCCGCTTCCGCCTTGCGGACCGTCTCGGCCTGCTCCTGCGCCTCCATCTCGGCGAAGACATCGATGGGCGGCGGCGCCTTGGCGAGGAACACCCAGGTCAGATAGACCGCGAGCAGGAACGGGGGAATCTTCAGCGCGACCAGGACCCAGCCGAGCTGCGTGGTGTCGGCCCACCAGTACAGCGGGAAGAGGATCGCGCACTTGGCGAGCAGGATCAGGCCCCAGGCGTAACTGGACTTGGCGTACGCCTTCTTGCGGCCGGGGTTCCTGGTGCGCCAGGAGAGGTTCTCCTTGAACACCGGGCCCAGGATCAGGCCGATCAGCGGCACCCCGGCGAGGGTGGTGATCAGGTAGGCGAGGGCCAGGCCGAGCGTGTAGAGCATGCCCGGCAGATAGAAGTCCTTGGCATTGCCGGTCATCATCGCGAAGACCACACCGAAGGCCACACCGAAGACACCGCTGAAGGCGTGCTTGACGGTGTCTCTGCGGATCAGCCGTACGGCGACGAGGACCAGGGAAACCACCAGGGCCGCGATGGCCGAGAGGTGCAGATCCTTGTTGATCGTGAAGATCGTGACGAAGAGCAGCCCGGGAAGGACTGTCTCCACCATCCCCCGGACACCGCCGAACGCCTCGAAGAGCACTGCCTCGGTGACCGCCTTCGCGTCAGCCTCCTGCTGGTCGGTGCGGGTGGTGCGGTCCGTGTCGGACGTCGGCTTGTCAAGAGACGTCACCGGCTACTCCTTGCCGAGCGGTCGGAGTTCGTATTTGGGGTTGAACAGCACCCGGCGTCCATGGCTCATGGCGATCCGGCCCGAGGCGATGAGCTTGCGTCCCGGTTCTATGCCCACGATGGAGCGCCGGCCCAGCCAGACCACGTCCAGCGGCGCGGTGCCGTCGAAGAGCTCCGCCTCCAGGGCGGGCACTCCGGCGCGCGGCCGCAGGGTGACGGTCCGCAACGTACCAGTCACCTTCACGATCTGCCGATCGGTGCATTCGGAGATCCGCGTGCACCCCGACGCCTGCGCGTCCTCCTGCAGCTCCTCGGACTCCAGGTCCTCCTGGGAGCTGGACAGCCGGTCGAGCATCCGCCGGAAGCGGCCGGACGGTTTCGCCGCCTTGCCGGGCTTCTCGAATCGAGGAACAGCACTCATAACCGAAGGGTACCGGTCTCCTGTGCTCCGAGCGGGTGTCCCGGGTCTCACTCGACCGGGTTGCTCCCCAGGGTTGCGGAGCGGGGAAGTCCTGCGACGCAGGGGCTGCGGAGCAGGGGCGTCCCGCGACGCGGAGGTTGCGGAGCCGGGCCGCCCTGCGACGCGGGGGGGGGTGCGGAGCCAGGCCCGCCCTGCAACGCGGGGGGTGCGGAGCAGGGCCGTCCGCGACGTCAGGGCGTGCGCGTTGCCGGGCGCGGCCCGTTCAGCTGCGCTCGAAGCGGTAGCCCATCCCCGGCTCGGTGACGAAGTGCCGCGGGTGCGAGGGGTCGGCCTCCAGCTTGCGCCTCAGCTGTGCCATGTAGACCCGCAGGTAGTTGGTCTCGGTGCCGTACGAGGGCCCCCAGACCTCCTGGAGCAGCTGCTTCTGGCTGACGAGGCGGCCGCTGTTGCGGACCAGCACCTCCAGGAGGTGCCACTCGGTGGGGGTGAGCCGTACGTCGCGGCCCTCGCGGTGGACCTTCTTCGCCGCCAGGTCGACGGTGAACCCCTCGGTCTCGACGGTCACGATGTCGTCGGAGCCGTGCTGGCCGACGGGTTCGGCGCGGCGGACCGAGGCACGCAGCCGGGCCAGCAGCTCGTCCATCCCGAACGGCTTGGTGACGTAGTCGTCGGCGCCGGCGTCCAGGGCCTCGACCTTCTCGTCGGAGGTGTGGCGGGCGGAGAGCACCAGGATCGGCACCCGGGTCCAGCCGCGCAGCCCCTTGATCACCTCGACGCCGTCCATGTCGGGCAGTCCGAGGTCGAGGACGACCACATCGGGGTGGCGGGCGGCGGCGAGCTGAAGGGCGGTCGCGCCGTCGGGCGCGGCGTCCACCTCGTACTTGCGCGCCTTCAGATTGATCACGAGGGCGCGTACGATCTGCGGCTCGTCGTCGACCACAAGCACCCGGGTCATGGGGGCCCTGCCTTTCTGCTGTACGGCGATCTCCCGGAACGTTGCGGAGATCATGAGGTGACCTGCGAGGTCATGAGGTGACCCGCGCGGGCAGGTCGGGGCTGACCGGAACGTATCCCGATGCCGCCTTGAGCGTCAGCACCATGGTGAGGCCGCCGCCGGGGGTGTCCTCGGCGTCCAGCGTGCCGCCCATGGATTCCACGAAGCCGCGGGCGACGGCGAGGCCCAGTCCGACGCCCGCGCCGCGCGGAGCGTCGCCGTAGCGCTGGAAGGGCTCGAAGATGCGCTCCTTGGCGTCTTCGGGGACGCCGGGGCCGCGGTCGGCCACCCGTAGCTCGACGCGTGAGCCGAGCGCGCTGGCGGACACGTTGACGCGTTCGCCGTAGGGGCTGTACTTGACCGCGTTCTCGACGATGTTGGCGACGGCCCGCTCCAGCAGACCGGGGTCGACGTCGACCATCGGCAGGGTCTCGGGGATGTCCAGGTCCACACTGCCCTCGGGGACGCCGCCGAGGGCCATCGGGACCACCTCGTCGAGGTCGATCTCGCGGATCAGCGGTGTGACGGTACCGGTCTGCAGCCTGGACATGTCCAGGAGGTTGCCCACGAGGTGGTCGAGGCGGTCGGCGCCGTTCTCGATGCCCTCCAGGAGTTCGGCCTCGTCCTCGTCGGACCAGGCGACGTCGTCGGAGCGCAGGGAGCTGACGGCGGCCTTGATGGCGGCGAGCGGGGTACGCAGATCGTGGCTGACCGCGGCGAGCAGCGCCGTCCTGATCCGGTTCCCCTCGGCGAGCCGCCGGGCCTCCTCCGCCTGGCCGACCAGGCGCTGCCGGTCCAGTACGACGGCGGCCTGGGCGGCGAACGCGCCGAGCACCCGGCGGTCCTCCGCGGGCAGCACCCGGCCGGAGAGCGCGAGCGCCATGTGGTCGCCGACCGGCATGTCCACGTCGGCGTCCTCCGGCCGGGCCACCGGGGCCGGCCCGACGCTCCCGGCGCAGGTCCACGGGTCGACGTCGCTCTGCCGCTCCAGCAGGGCGACGGACTCCATGCCGAAGGTCTCGCGGACCCGGTCCAGAAGCGCGTCCAGGGTGGTCTCGCCGCGCAGCACGCTGCCCGCCAGGAAGGAGAGGATCTCCGACTCGGCCCGCAGCCGGGCCGCCTGGTGCGTACGGCGGGCCGCCAGATCGACGACCGAGGCGACCGAGACAGCCACCGCGAAGAAGATCACGATGGCGACGAAGTTCTCCGGGTCCTGGACGGTCAGCGTGTGTGTGGGCGGGGTGAACCAGTAGTTCAGCAGCAGCGAGCCGACGGCGGCCGAGGCGAGGGCCGGCAGCAGCCCGCCGAGCAGGGCCGCGGCGACGGTCATGAAGAGGAAGAGCAGAACGTCGTTGGCGAGCCCGGGGCCGTTGTCCAGGCCGGTCAGGAGCAGGGTGAGAAGGGCCGGGCCGCCGACTCCGACCAGCCAGCCCCAGATGATCCGGACCCGGCCCAGCCGGGCGCCGCGGGCGATGGGCAGCCCGCGGCCCTTGGCGACCTCTTCGTGGGTGACGATGTGGACGTCGAGGTCGGGGCCGGACTCCCGGGCGACCGTGGCGCCCACGCCCGGACCGTAGATGTATTGCCAGGCCTTGCGGCGGCTGGAGCCGAGGACGATCTGCGTGGCGTTCACCCCACGGGCGAATTCGAGGAGCGCCGACGGTATGTCGTCGCCGATGACGTGGTGGAACGTGCCGCCGAGGTCCTCCACGAGGGTGCGCTGGACGGCGAGTTCCTTGGGCGAGGCGGAGGTCAGTCCGTCGCTGCGGGCGATGTAGACGGCGAGGATCTCGCTGCCCGAGCCCTTGGCCGCCATGCGGGACGCGCGGCGGATGAGCGTACGGCCCTCGGGGCCGCCGGTGAGTCCGACGACGATGCGTTCGCGGGCCTGCCAGGTGGTGCGGATGTTGTGCTCGCCGCGGTACTGCTGAAGGTATTCGTCGACCCGGTCGGCGACCCAGAGAAGGGCCAGCTCGCGCAGCGCGGTCAGGTTGCCCGGACGGAAGTAGTTGGACAGCGACGCGTCGATCCGGTCCGGCTTGTAGATGTTGCCGTGGGCCATCCGGCGGCGCAGTGCCTGGGGCGACATGTCGACGAGTTCGAGCTGGTCGGCCCTGCGGACGACCTCGTCGGGGACCGTCTCGCGCTGGCGTACGCCGGTTATCGCCTCGACGACGTCGCCGAGTGATTCCAGGTGCTGGATGTTGACGGTGGAGATCACGTCTATGCCGGCCTGGAGGAGCTCTTCGACGTCCTGCCACCGTTTGGCGTTGCGGGAGCCCGGCACATTGGTGTGCGCCAGTTCGTCCACCAGGGCGACGGCCGGGGCGCGCTCCAGTACCGCGTCCACGTCCATCTCGGTGAAGACGGCCGAGCGGTACTCGATCTCGCACCGCCGGATCTGCTCCAGGCCGTGCAGCATCACCTCGGTGCGCGGACGGTCGTGGTGCTCCACGAAGGCGACGACGCAGTCGGTGCCCCGCTCCACGCGCCGATGGGCCTCGGAAAGCATCGCGTACGTCTTGCCGACGCCGGGTGCCGCACCCAGGTAGATCCGAAGCTTGCCGCGTGCCATGGCCCCATTGTCTTCTCTGAACCGGCTGCGGCCGATGCGGCAGCCGGTTCGAAGCTACCCCGAGGATTCCCGGCATATGGGACGTGGGGTGGGGTGGGGGACCGAATTGACAGGATTCTGACGCGCGGGCCGCCACTCAGCGGGTCGGCCGTGCGGGATTCCGGCGCCCGGGGCGGGGCCGGTGGACCGATCCGGCGGGATCGGAGTCCAGCCGGACGAGCCCGGCCTCCTCCCCCGCCCCGTGCCGCCCCGCCCGCTACTCGTGCTCGACGATGTGCCCGTCGCTCAGCTCCAGCACCCGGTCCGCCAGTCCCAGCAGCTGCGCGTCGTGCGTCGCGACCAGCGCGGTGACACCCTCGCTCCGTACCACCGCCCGCAACAGCTCCATCACCGCGAGCCCGGTCTCCGCGTCGAGCTGCCCTGTCGGCTCGTCCGCGATCAGCAGCGCGGGACGGTTGGCCAGCGCGCGGGCGATCGCGACGCGCTGCTGCTGGCCGCCGGAGAGTTCCCCGGGGCGCTGAGCGGCATGGTCGGCGAGGCCGACCATGGAGAGCAGCAGCGCCACCCGGTCCTCGCGCTCGCGGGGGTCCGCCTTGCGCAGCCGCATGGGTACGCCGACGTTCTCCGCGGCGGTCAGGATCGGGATCAGGCCGAACGACTGGAAGATGAAGCCGATCCGGTCCCGGCGCAGCTCCAGGAGCTCGTTCTCGCCGAGGTCGGCGAGGTCCGTACCGTCGACGGTGATCCGGCCGCCGTCGGGGCTGTCGAGGCCGCCGACCAGGTTGAGGAGCGTGGTCTTGCCGGAGCCCGAGCGGCCCTTGAGCGCGACCAGCTCGCCGCGCGGCACCTCGAACGACACCCCGCGCAGCGCGTGCACGGCCCCTGCGCCGGAACCGTACGAGCGGTGCAGGTCCTCGACCCGCACCATGGGTCCGCGGGCCGGGTCCTCGGCGACTGCGGCGCCGCCCTGCCCGCCGGTGCTCGTCCGGCCCGTGTTGTCGGTCATGCCTCTCCCCCGTACATGTTTCTCCCCCGTGCGTGCTCGGTCCCGTCGGCCGCCAGTATGTGCATGCGACCGGGGGCTGGGCAATGGCCGGAGGGCGTTGATCAGGAGTCCGGGCGGTCCCGGCGCGGCGCCGGGGCCGCCGCAGGAGCTCCCCGGGAACCGGACGCGGGCATCCGGCACGGGCTTGACGGCTCGTCGGACCCGGGGGCCGGCGGCCCCGGCGGCTCCCTCATCGAAGGACGACCGCTTCCCGACAACTTCCTGACACCGGCTGACCAGTCTGGCCAAGGTCCACCGGGGCGAGAGCCCCGTCCTTGAAAGGGTGCGTATGACGTTACGAAGGAGTCTTCCCGGGCTGGCCGCCGGAGCCCTCGGAATATCCCTGACCCTGTCCGCGGTACCGGCCGCCACCGCCGCCGGGGAAGCACAGGCCACCACCGCCGCCGGGGAAGCACAGGCCCCCACCGTCTCCGAACAGCGGGTGATGCCCCACCTGCGCGCACTGCAACGCATCGCCGACCGCAACGGCGGCAACCGCGCACACGGCACGAAGGGGTACGCGGACTCGGTGGCGTATGTGAAGAGCGCTCTGGACCGGGCGGGTTTCCGCACGAAACTGGTCCCCTTCACATACGACGGCGTCACCGGCAACAACCTGATCGCCGACTGGCCGGGCGGCGACCCGGACCACGTGCTCCTGACCGGCGCCCACCTCGACAGCGTCAAGGAGGGCCCGGGAATCAACGACAACGGCTCGGGCTCGGCCGCGGTCCTGGCCACCGCCCTCCAGGTGGCCGAGTCCGGTCTCAAGCCCGAGCGGCACCTTCGGTTCGCGTGGTGGGGCGCGGAGGAGCTGGGGCTGATCGGCTCGGCGGACTACGTCGGGAAGCTCTCCGCCGCCGAGCGCCGCAAGATCGACGTCTACCTCAACTTCGACCAGGCGGGCAGCAAGAACACCCAGCAGTGGCTCGTCGTCCACGACGACGAGCACGGCGAGACCGAGGCCCAGCAGGCGTTCGAGGCGTGGTTCGCCGAGCGGGACATCCCCACGTTCGACATCGGTGTCGGCGGTTCGGACCACGAGTCGTTCGGAAACGCCGGCATTCCGTCGTCCGGTTTCAGCACCGGCATCTCGGACTGCATCCACGAGGCGTGCGACGACCTCGCCAACGTGGACCCGAAGACGGAGACCACCAGCACCGACGCCCTCATCGGCGTGCTGTGGAAACTCGCCGCCGCCGCTCCCCGGCGTTGACCCCCCATCCCAGGAACGAGACATGCGCAGACTGCTGAATCGACGCCGCAGGACCGCCGCCGCCCTCGTGGCCGCGGTCGTGAGCGGCTCCCTGCTGGCCACCGTCCCCGCCTCGGCCGCCATCGGCGGCCCGGGCGTCGGTGACCCGTACTTCCCCGACGACGGCAACTCCGGCTACGACGTGTCGCACTACGACGTCCGCATCGCCTACGACCCGGCGCGCACCGACCACCTGGACGGCGACACCACCGTCACCGCCCGCGCCCTGACCGGCCTGGACCGCTTCAGCCTGGACCTCAAGGGCTTCACCGTGGCATCGGTCTCGGTGAACGGCACCCCGGCGAAGGCGTTCTCCCGGTCCGGCGCCCACAAGCTGGTCATCACCCCGGCCCGCGCGATCGCGAAGGGCACGACGTTCGCGGTCCGGGTGACGTACGCCGGCAAGCCCGACGCCGAGGGCTGGCACACGCTGAAGAGCGGCGGCGCGTACGTGACGGGCGAACCGCACGCCGCGACCTCCTGGTATCCCGCCAACGACCACCCGTCCGACAAGGCCACCTTCGCCCTCACCGCGACGGTGCCCGAGGGCTGGACGGCCGTCGGCAACGGCCTGCCCGGCCCGGCCACCGCCAAGGACGGCAGAAAGACCTTCCGCTGGTCCGAGGACCGGCCGCTGGCGACGTACCTCAGCACCGTCGCCATCGACAAGTTCACCGTCCACCGGGGGAAGACGTCCGCCGGAACGCCGGTCATCACGGCGTACAGCCCGGACGCCGTCATCGACCTCGACGCGGAGGCCGAGCAGACGGAGATTCTGGACTTCCTGACCGCGAAGTTCGGCCCGTACCCCTTCTCCTCGGCGGGCGCCATCGTCGTCGGCGCCACGAAGGAGCCCACCGGCGGCCCCGTCGCCATGGAGACGCAGAGCCGCCCCACGTTCAGCACGGTGTTCTTCGACACCTCGCTGGTCCACGAGAACACCCACCAGTGGTTCGGCGACAGCGTGTCGTTCAAGGACTGGCGGGACGGCTGCGTCGCGGAGTGCTTCGCCCAGTACGCCGGGCAGCTGTGGGAGGAGCACAAGGGCACCGACCTCGACAAGGACTACTACCGCTCCGAGGTCGAGGAGAACAAGGACAATCCGTCGTTCTGGTCGACCAAGCTCTACGACCCCGGCCAGGGAAAGGAGCTGGACGCCGCCCTGTACTTCAAGGGTTCCCTGATGCTGCACGCCCTGCGGCGCACGGTCGGTGACGACGCGTTCTTCGGAACGCTCAAGGCCTGGACCCATGACCACGCGTACGGCAACGCCTCGTTCCGGCAGTTCGAGGCGCTGGCCGCGAAGGTCTCGGGCAAGGACCTGACGGGCTTCTTCGGGGCCTGGGTGGACGGCACGGTCATCCCGCCGGCGAAGTACCTCTATCCGGGCAGCCTGGGCGCGCCGGCCTCCTAGGGTCTTTCGTTTGGATCAGGCTGGATCAGGGAGCGGGGTCTGGTGCGTGCGATCGCAAGGCGGAAGAGGGAGTCGACGCAGCGCGTCGGCGACCGACGACAACGCGGCGAGCGTGCGTGCCGGACCCCGCGAGCCCGGCATGATCCGAACGAGAGGCCCTAGAGCAGGAACGCCGGGGAGCCCGACGGCACCGAGGTGTCGTCGGGCTCCCCCGGGCTTCACGAAAGCCGCTCAGCCCTCGTTCACCAACTGCTTGAGGGCGATGTTGAGCTGGAGGACGTTGACCCGCGGCTCTCCCACGAAGCCGAGGATCCGGCCGTCCGTGTGGTGCTCGACGAGCTTCTCCACCTGGGCGACGTCGAGATGGTTGCGTTCGGCGACACGGCGCACCTGGAGCTGTGCGTACGCCGGGGAGATGGCGGGGTCGAGGCCGGAGCCCGAGGAGGTGACGGCGTCGGCCGGCACATCGGCGGGGCTGACGGGGTGGCCGGGGACGGAGTTGTCCTTGACGACCGCGGCCTTGGCGGCGGTGACCCAGTCGATGAGTTCCTTGTTGTCGCCGGAGCGGTTGGTCGCGCCGGAGAGGATCAGCTTGTACTGGGTGTTGACGCTGTTGGTGCCGAGGCCGTTGGACGGGCGCGGCTGGAACCACTTGAGGTCCGGGGCCGCGGTCTGCTGTCCCTTCTTCAGCGGCAGGTCGTAGCGCTGGCCGATGAGTTCGGAGCCGACGACCTTGCCGTTCGCGGTGATCTCGGAGCCATTGGCCTTGTCGGGGAAGACGCCCTGGGCGACACCGGTGACGGCGAGCGGGTAGAGCACGCCGCAGACGACGGTGAGGACGAGCAGGGCGCGCAGCCCGGCCCAGAGCAACCGGGCGGTGTTTGCTACGGAGTTGTTCATGGCAGGTCAGCCGATTCCGGGGATGTGGGAGATGATCAGGTCGATGATCTTGATGCCGATGAACGGGGCGACCAGACCGCCGAGCCCGTAGATCCCGAGGTTGCGCCGGAGCATCGAGTCGGCGCTGCTGGGCCGGTAGCGCACGCCCTTCAGGGCGAGCGGGACCAGCGCGACGATGATCAGCGCGTTGAAGACGACGGCGGACAGGATCGCGGACTGGGGCGAGGACAGCTGCATGATGTTGAGCTTGTCCAGACCGGGGTAGACCACCGCGAACATCGCCGGGATGATCGCGAAGTATTTCGCGACGTCGTTGGCGATCGAGAAGGTGGTCAGCGCGCCACGGGTGATGAGCAGCTGCTTGCCGATCTCGACGATCTCGATCAGCTTGGTCGGGTTGGAGTCCAGGTCCACCATGTTCCCGGCCTCCTTGGCGGCCGAGGTTCCGGTGTTCATGGCCACGCCGACGTCCGCCTGGGCCAGCGCGGGCGCGTCGTTGGTGCCGTCACCCGTCATCGCGACGAGCTTGCCGCCCGCCTGCTCCCGCTTGATGAGAGCCATCTTGTCCTCGGGGGTGGCCTCGGCGAGGAAGTCGTCGACCCCCGCCTCCTCGGCGATGGCCTTCGCGGTCAGCGGGTTGTCGCCCGTGATCATGACCGTCTTGATGCCCATGCGGCGCAGCTCGTCGAACCGCTCCCGCATGCCTTCCTTGACGACGTCCTTGAGGTGGATGACACCCAGGACGCGGGCGCCGTGCTCGTCCTCCCGGGCAACCAGCAGCGGTGTGCCGCCGGCCTCGGAGATCCGGTCGGTGAGCGCCTGTGCGTCCGGGGAGACGCTGCCGCCGCGCTCCTTGACCCAGGTGACGACCGAACCGGTCGCACCCTTGCGGACCTTGCGTCCGTCGACGTCCACGCCGGACATGCGTGTCTGGGCGGTGAACGCGACCCACTCGGCCTGCCGCAGTTCGCCTTGGTGGCGTTCGCGCAGCCCGTACTTCTCCTTGGCGAGCACGACGATCGAGCGGCCCTCGGGCGTCTCGTCGGCCAGTGAGGACAGCTGGGCCGCGTCCGCCAGTTCGGCCTCGGTCGTGCCCCGGACGGGGACGAACTCGGCGGCCTGCCGGTTGCCGAGCGTGATGGTGCCGGTCTTGTCGAGCAGCAGGGTCGAGACGTCTCCGGCGGCCTCGACGGCCCGCCCCGACATGGCGAGCACGTTGCGCTGCACCAGCCGGTCCATACCGGCGATGCCGATCGCGGAGAGCAGGGCGCCGATGGTCGTCGGGATCAGGCAGACCAGCAGGGCGGTCAGCACGATCATCGACTGCTTCTGGCCCGCGTAGATCGCGAAGGGCTGGAGGGTGACGACGGCGAGCAGGAAGACGACGGTGAGGGACGCGAGCAGGATGTTCAGCGCGATCTCGTTGGGCGTCTTCTGCCGGGCGGCGCCCTCGACCAGGGCGATCATCCGGTCGATGAACGTCTCGCCGGGCTTGGTCGTGATCTTGATGACGATGCGGTCGGAGAGCACCTTCGTACCGCCGGTGACGGCACTGCGGTCGCCACCGGACTCCCGGATGACCGGCGCCGACTCCCCCGTGATCGCGGACTCGTCCACGCTCGCCACGCCGTCGACGACGTCTCCGTCGCCGGGAATGATGTCTCCGGCCTCGCAGACCACCAGATCGCCGACGCGGAGCTCGGTGCCCGGCACCCGCTCCTCGTTCCCGCCGGTCATCCGCCGGGCGACGGTGTCGGTCTTGGCCCTGCGCAGGGTGTCGGCCTGCGCCTTGCCGCGCCCCTCGGCGACCGCCTCCGCCAGGTTGGCGAAGATCGTGGTCAGCCACAGCCAGACCGCGATCGCCCAGCCGAACCAGTCGCCGGGGTCCAGGCACGCCAGTACGGTGGTGAACACCGAACCGATCAGCACCACGAACATCACCGGGGACTTGACCATCACCCGGGGGTCGAGCTTGCGTATCGCGTCGGGGAAGGACTTGAGCAGCTGCTTGGGGTCGAACAGGCCCCCGCCGACGCGTCCTTCGCTCTGGTGACCCGTGGGCGCGTCCTGGTGCGGTGCCCGGGTGGGGGTGAGAGTGGACATCGAGTCCTCTTGCTTCGTACGAGTGGTCATGACGCCAGCCCTTCGGCCAGCGGCCCCAGCGCCAGGGCCGGGAAGTAGGTCAGCCCGGTGATGATCAGGACGGTGCCGACCAGCAGTCCGCTGAAGAGCGGTTTGTGCGTGCCCAGGGTTCCCACGGTCGCCGGCACGGGCTTCTGCTCGGCGAGCGAGCCGGCCAGCGCCAGCACGAACACCATCGGCAGGAACCGGCCCAGCAGCATCGCGAGACCGATCGTCGTGTTGAACCACTGCGTGTCCGCGTTCAGCCCGGCGAACGCCGAACCGTTGTTGTTCGCGCCCGAGGTGTACGCGTACAGCACCTCGGAGAATCCGTGCGCACCGGTGTTGGTCATCGAGTGGGGCGGGGTGGGCAGCGCCATCGCCGCGGCGGTGAAGCACAGCACCAGCGCCGGGGTGATCAGGATGTAGCAGGCGGCGAGCTTGATCTCGCGGGTGCCGATCTTCTTGCCGAGGTACTCGGGTGTACGGCCGACCATGAGACCCGCGATGAACACCGCGATGATCGCCATGATCAGCATGCCGTAGAGGCCGGAGCCGACACCGCCGGGCGCGATCTCGCCGAGCTGCATGCCCAGCATCGTGATCCCGCCGCCGAATCCCGTGTACGAGGAGTGGAAGGAGTTCACCGCACCGGTCGAGGTCAGCGTGGTGGCCACGGCGAAGATCGACGAGCCGGCGATCCCGAACCGGGTCTCCTTGCCCTCCATCGCCCCGCCCGCGATGTCGAAGGCGGGCCCGTGGTGGGCGAACTCGGTCCACATCATCAGAGAGGTGAAGCCGAGCCAGATGACGCCCATCGTCGCCAGGATCGCGTAGCCCTGCCTGAGCGAGCCGACCATCCGGCCGAACGTCCGCGTCAGTGCGAACGGTATGACCAGGATCAGGAAGATCTCGAACAGGTTGGACAGTCCGTTGGGGTTCTCGAACGGGTGGGACGAGTTGGCGTTGAAGTAGCCGCCGCCGTTCGTACCCAGCTCCTTGATGACCTCCTGGGAGGCCACGGCACCGCCGTTCCACTGCTGCGAACCGCCCGTGAACTGGCCGACCTCGTGAATGCCGGAGAAGTTCTGGATGGCGCCGCAGGCGACCAGCACCAGCGCGCCGACCACGGCGATGGGCAGCAGGATCCGTACGGTGCCGCGCACCAGGTCGGACCAGAAGTTGCCCAGCTCACCCGTGCGGGAGCGGGCGAAGCCCCGTACCAGCGCCACCGCGACGGCGATGCCGACGGCGGCCGAGACGAAGTTCTGCACCGCGAGGCCGCCGGTCTGCACGACATGGCCCATGGCCTGCTCGCCGTAGTACGACTGCCAGTTGGTGTTCGCGACGAACGACGCCGCCGTGTTGAACGCCTGGTCGGGGTCGATCGAGGAGAAGCCGAGCGATCCGGGCAGACTGCCCTGGAGCCGCTGCAGCAGGTAGAGGAAGAGAACACTCACCGCGGAGAAGGCGAGCACACCACGCAGATACGCGGGCCAGCGCATCTGCGTGTTCGGATCGGCGCCGATGGCCTTGTACATCCACTTCTCGACGCGCAGGTGCTTCTTCGAGGAGTAGACGCCGGCCATGTAGTCGCCGAGCGGTCGGTACGCCAGCCCCAGCGCCGCAACGAGCGCGAGGACCTGGAGCACACCAGCGAGGACGGGGCTCATATCGGGCTCAGAACCTCTCCGGGTACAGAAGGGCGAGGACGAGATAGCCCAGCAGGGCAACGGCCACGACGAGGCCGACGACGTTTTCGGCGGTCACAGCTTGGCCACCCCCTTGGCGATGAGAGCCACCAACGCGAACACCGCGATCGTGGTGACGACGAAGGCCACATCGGCCATCGTGTGCTCCTAGATGAGGTACGGAATCTCTGACCGCTTGAGCAAACCTCGCGTTTCGGCCGTTCCGGCCTGCGTTGATGGCTTCCTTACGGGCAGGGGCAGGCCCTTGACGGCGCACATACGTGCCCCATACGCGCCCCTTACGCGCCCCTGCCGTGCACGCCGGGAGCTCGTCCCGGGCCCCTGGGCCGCATGCGAAAAGGCCGGTGGGCCGCACCCCCTGGGAAGGGGATACGGCCCACCGGCCTTCGGCTGTGCCGGGCGGATGCCCGTATCAGCTCAGCGCACGTCGGTTCAGCGTGCGTCGGATCGGCGGTTCAGCGCACCTCGGTGATCTCGGGTCCGCGCTGGAGCTGGCCCATGCCGCCGGAGAACTTCGAGCCCTCCTGGCTCTCCTGCTGGACGCCCTCGGGCACCATCTGGGCGTCGTTGGGGAGCTTGAGGACGATCGGGTCGCGCGGCGCCATCGGGCCCTCGCCGCGGACGACCACGGTGTCCCGGAAGACCGTCTCCAGCAGCCCCGCCGCCTCCGGCTGCACGGCGCCCTGGCCGGAGATCACTCCGCGCAGGAACCAGCGCGGCCCGTCGACGCCGACGAAGCGCACCAGCTGCACGCCGTTCGTCCCGTCCGGGAGCTGTACGGGGACCTGGGCACGGAGCTCCCAGCCCAGCGGGCCCTCGACCTCGTCGATGATCCCGCCCTGCTGGGTGATGCCCCCGGCGATCTCCTCGCGGACCTCGCCCCAGATGCCCTCCTTCTTGGGGGCGGCGAAGGCCTGCAGCTGGATGGCGCTGTCGCGCAGCACCACGGTCGCGGCGACGATCGCGTCACCGGCCACCTCGACGCGCAGCTCCATCCCCTCGACACCGGGCACGAAGATGCCGCCCAGGTCGACCCGGCCCTCGCCGGGCTGGGAGACCTCGGTGATGTCCCACGGTCCGTCCGGCCGCGGCGCCGGCGGAAGATTCACCCGACGCGAGCCGCTCGCGGCCCCATCGGCGTCATCGAGCTCGTCGACGACCTGCTCGGCCTCGCGCGCTTCGTCCGCCACGTCCTCGGCGGAACCACTCTTCTTGCGACGTCCGAACACGTCACTGTCCTTCCCGGTCGGGTACGACCGAAGCGTAGCTGTTCCCGCCCTGGGTAATCCCGCCCCTGACGCCATCGACATCACCGGAAGCATGGCCTCCGGTCGATCCGAACCCTCCCTCGCCGCGGGCCGAGCCGGGAAGCTCCGCCACTTCGTGGAAGCGCACCTTCTCGACCTGCTGTACGACCAGTTGGGCAATCCGGTCGAACCGCTCGAACCGCACGGGCTCGCGCGGGTCGAGATTGATGACGATCACCTTGATCTCTCCACGGTACCCGGCATCAACCGTCCCCGGGGCATTCACGAGGGCGACTCCGCAGCGTGCGGCGAGACCGGACCTCGGGTGCACGAACGCGGCGTACCCGTCGGGCAGCGCGATCGACACTCCGGTGGGCAGCACCGCCCGCTCGCCCGGAGCCAGCTCGGCGGCCTCGGTGGTCACCAGGTCGGCCCCGGCGTCGCCGGGGTGCCCATAGGCCGGAATCGGCACCTCGGGGTCGACACGGCGGATCAGTACGTCCACGGGACGGCGCATCAGGGGTTCACCTCGAACGCGCGGGCGCGCTTGACCTGGTCCGGGTCGGCCATCGCGGCCTGGATCTCGGCCGGGCGGCCGTTCTCGATGAAGTGGTCGACATCGACCTCGATGAAAAGGGCCTCGGCACGGACCGCCACGAGTCCGTCCGGCCCGCCGATCCGGCCGGTTGCCCGGGAGTAGATCTTCCGGCCGTGCATCGCGGTGATCTCGGCGTCGAGGTGCAGCACGGTGTCCACCGGCACCGGCCGCACGAAGTCGGTCTCCAGCCGCCCGGTCACCGCGATCACCCGCAGCAGCCAGTTCAGCGAGCCGAGCGTCTCGTCCAGCGCAGTGGCCAGAATGCCCCCGTGCGCCAGCCCCGGGGCGCCCTGGTGGGCTGCCTTCACGGTGAACTCGGCCGTGACGCTGACGCCCTCGCCGGCCCGCGCTTGGAGATGCAGTCCGTGCTGCTGCCCCTCGCCGCAGCCGAAACAGTGTTCGTAGTGCGCGCCGAGGAGTTCGCCGGGTGCCGGGGCTTCGGGGTGCCGGACCGGTTTCACCGCGCCGACCGGGGGCTTCAGAGCCGCAGATGTTCCACTCACAGGCGCAGACCTTACCCGCGCGGCCACCCGTGGGTCGCGCCGTGCCAAGCTTGGCTTCATGCAGCCTTCCGCCCCGCCTTTCGAAGAACGACTGACCGCGCCCCGCTCGTGGTGGCTCATCGCCTTCCTGGTCGGCATCGCCTGCGCCCTGATGCTGCTGCCGCTCGGCACCCTGCCGCTGCTGGCCGGCCTGGTGGGCGGTACGGCCCTGTCCGCCGTCGCGGTGAGCTCGTACGGTTCCGCCAGGATCCGCGTGGTCGCGGGCGCCCTGGTGGCCGGTGACGCACGGATTCCGGTGACGGCGCTCGGCGCGGCCGAGGTGCTGAACGCGGAGGAGGCGCGCGCCTGGCGCTCGTACAAGGCGGACACCCGCGCGTTCATGCTGCTGCGCAGCTACATCCCGACGGCGGTCCGGGTGGAGGTCACCGACCCGCAGGACCCGACGCCGTACCTCTATCTGTCGACCCGCGAGCCGCAGGCCCTGGTCGCGGCACTCAGTGCGGTGCGGGCCTAGGCACACGGCGCGCTGCGGGCCCGGACGCACGACGTGCCGTGCGGCCCGTCGGGTGGCCCCGGGGGAACGCCGGCTACCTCTCCGGCTCGCCCGGCAGGCCCTTGCGCAGGGCGTCCGGACGCTCCAGTGGCGGCAGCTGCGGAAGCCGGTCCCAGGGGATCTGGCGCTTGCGCAGGTCCTTCCTGACCCGTTCGGCGAGCTTTCTGGTGTCGCGCCGGTTCATCACCGCGCCGACGGCGGCACCGACCATGAACGGGACGAGATTCGGCAGATCGCGCACCATGCGCTTCATGATCTGCTGGCGCAGCTCACGTTTCATCTGGCCGCCCAGCGCCGCGTTGACCGTCGTCGGGTGGGCGACGTCGATGCCGCGTTCCTCCGTCCAGGAGGTGATGTAGGCGCCGGAACGCTGGATGACCCCGCCCGGTGGGCGCAGCCCGTAGACCTCGTGCAGCTCGGCGACGAGCTTCATCTCGATCGAGGCCACGCCGGTGATCTCCGCCGCCAGCTCGGCGAACATGGCGGGCGGTACGGGCATCATGGCCGCCGCGCCGATACCGGCGCCGACGGTGGCGGTGGCTCTGCTCGCTCCCCCGATGAGCTTGTCGGCCAGCTCCTCGGGCCCGAGGCCCGGGAACTGCTTGCGCAGGGTCGCGAGATCGCGCACAGGGATGCGGGGAGCGTTTTCGATGATCAGGTCGGCGATATGACCGATCGCGGCCCTGGCGCTCTCCCCGCCCTTGCGTGCTCCCCGTTTCACTGAACTCAGACGGCCTGCCCCGGTCACGGGCTCCGTCCTGTCGACCTGTCCGGCCCCATCGGCCGTGTCGACTCCTTCGTGTCCTTCGATTGCCGTGACTGCTTCGAGCGAGGCCGACAGGCCCCGCTCGTCGTCCCACTCCCCGGGGGAGGGTGGCAGGGCGGACCGCTCGGCAGGCGCTGCTACGCCTTCCGCCGGGCCTGTACCGCCCTGATTCGCCTCCGACGACCTCTTGCGCCGCAAGCGTCGCTTCCGGAACGGTGTGTCGCCTGCCACGGCCGGCTCGACCTAGTCGCAGTCGCGGCAGATCGGCTGGCCGTTCTTCTCGCGTGCCAGCTGGCTCCTGTGGTGCACGAGGAAGCAGCTCATGCACGTGAACTCGTCGGCTTGCTTGGGCAGGACCCTTACGGCCAGTTCTTCGTTGGACAGGTCCGCTCCAGGCAGCTCCAGTCCTTCGGCCGCGTCGAATTCGTCGACGTCGACGGCGGACGCCGTCTTGTCGCTCCGGCGTGCCTTGAGCTCTTCAAGGCTGTCCTGGTCGACGTCGTCATCGGTCTTGCGTGGGGTGTCGTAATCCGTTGCCATGTCGCTCTCCCCCTCTGGGTGTCTGCGGTGTCTCAGCGCTCGTAACGCGTGAGAGGCCGGACTTGTGCCCGACCCGAGGCGGAGATTTTGCCTCACATCAAGGTCTGTTACTCAATCGACACCCAAAAGAACCGCTCGCGAGCGATCGGCTTGGGTGGCGATGGGGACCGTACACGGTCCCGGTGTCGCGCTTCACGGGCGCCACCCCGTGTACTTCCCGTGATATCGGGCCCCGAAAACCCCGACTTTTGCGGGTTTTCCGGTGAAGACCCTGATCACGGAGCGTGGGTGTCCCCGCATTCGATTCTGTGATCGATCACACACGGCCGTTCCAGGCCCAGGTCCCGAAAATTCCGCTCAAAGCGAACAAAGTGATGCGCGGGCGGATCGCCTCGTCCGGCCCGTCAGACCGGCAGTGAGACACGCATCACAAGGCCACCGCCCTCACGGGGTTCCGCGAGGATACGGCCGCCGTGAGCGCGCGCCACGGACCGCGCGATCGACAGGCCGAGCCCGACCCCCTTGTCGCTGCCCGTTCGCTCGGTACGCAGCCGCCTGAAGGGCTCGAAGAGGTTGTCGATCTCGTACGCGGGCACCACGGGGCCCGTGTTCGAGACCACCAGCACGGCCTGGCCGGACTGCAGCTCGGTGGTGACCTCCACCCAGCCCTGCTCCGGGACGTTGTAGCGCACGGCGTTCTGCACGAGGTTCAACGCGATCCGCTCCAGCAGGACGCCGTTGCCCTGGACGACGGCGGGGGCCCGCTCGCCGCGGATCTCCACGCCGCGCTCCTCGGCCTCGCCGCGCGTCTGGTCGATCGCGCGCGAGGCCACCTCGGCCAGGTCGACGGGTTTGCGCTCGATGACCTGGTTGTCGCTGCGGGCGAGCAGCAGCAGGCCCTCGACCAGCTGCTCACTGCGCTCGTTGGTGGCCAGCAGGGTCTTGCCGAGCTGTTTGAGCTCCGGCGGGGACTGGGGATCGGAGAGATGGACCTCCAGCAGCGTGCGATTGATCGCGAGCGGGGTGCGCAGCTCGTGCGACGCGTTTCCGACGAACCGCTGCTGGGCGGTGAAGGCGCGCTCCAGACGGTCGAGCATCTCGTCGAAGGTGTCGGCGAGCTCTTTCAGCTCGTCGTCCGGGCCGTCCAGCTCGATCCGGCGGGACAGATCGGTTCCGGCCACCTGGCGGGCCGTGCGGGTGATCCGGCCCAGTGGGGAGAGCACCCGGCCCGCCATGGCGTAGCCGAAGGCGAAGGCGATGACGCTGAGGCCGACCAGGGCAAGCAGTGACCGGTTCAGGAGGGTGTCCAGCGCCTGCTGGCGCTGGTGGTTGACGCAGGAGTTCATGGCCGCGTTGACGGCGTCGGACGTGGGCTCGCCGCTGAAGCTGAAGTTGCACACGTCACTGGTGACCCGGCCGCTCACGATCTTGAACGGCAGTTCGCCGCCGACATGGAGGGCCTGGGCGGCCAGCATGTAGATGATCGAGAGAAGCAGGATGCCCGCGATCAGGAACATGCCGCCGTACAGCAGCGTGAGCCTTATCCGGATGGTGGGGCGCAGCCAGTAGGGCGGCTCCTGCTGTTTGGGCTCCCAGGTGGGCTTCGGGGGCGCTGCCGGCGGCGCCGGGACAGTGGGCATCGGCCGTCAGATCCGGTATCCGGAACCGGGCACGGTGACGATCACCGGCGGCTCGCCGAGTTTGCGCCGCAGCGTCATGACGGTCACCCGGACGACATTGGTGAACGGGTCGGTGTTCTCGTCCCATGCCTTCTCCAGCAGCTGCTCGGCCGAGACGACCGCGCCCTCGCTGCGCATCAGCACCTCCAGCACGGCGAATTCCTTCGGTGCGAGCTGGATCTCGTTCTCGCCCCGGAAGACCTCGCGGCGGTTGGGGTCGAGTTTGATTCCGGCGCGTTCCAGGACGGGCGGCAGCGCCACCGTCGTACGCCGGCCCAGCGCCCTGACCCGCGCGGTGAGCTCGCTGAAGGCGAACGGCTTGGGCAGATAGTCGTCGGCGCCCAGCTCCAGCCCCTCCACCCGGTCGCTGACGTCCCCGGACGCGGTGAGCATGAGCACCCGGGTGGGCATGCCCAGCTCGACGATCCGGCGGCAGACGTCGTCGCCGTGCACGAGAGGGAGGTCCCGGTCCAGCACCACGACGTCGTAGTCGTTGACCTCGACGCGCTCCAGGGCCGCGGCTCCGTCGTACACGACATCGACGGCCATGGCCTCACGGCGCAATCCGGTGGCCACCGCATCGGCGAGCAGCTGCTCGTCCTCCACGACGAGTACGCGCACGGCGCTGTCCTTCCCTAGAAACTTCAGAACGTCGAAAACTGCGGAACGTCCCGATGCGCTCACGGTCCGTGATGCGGGCCGCTCATCGGCATCGGTCTGTGCTGCTCCATCCTGCCCGCAACGCGTATAAACCGGCGGTAAGGCGGCGCTGGCCGGCCAGGGACCCGGGGAAGCCGCAGGATTTCCGGGCCAGTTGAGGTTTCTCTGAGCTCGGTGCCGGGGAGGACGCATTCACACCCGCGATCACGCCTTGAATGTGGCGCGCCACTGGCCACTCCGTCCCCGGAGAGTGCGTGATCACCCGCCCTACCGCCTCCGTGCGGAGGGAAACCCGGGCACACCCCCGTGCCACCGACCCACGATGAGGGGGCGCATTATGGACGCTTTCACCGCAGGTCTGCTGCAGCGCATCAAGACGACCGAGTCCGACCTCACGAAAGCTCGCGAGACGGGCGACGACTTCCTCGCGGATGTCGAGCAGGGCGAGCTGGACGACCTGCACCGCCTCGCCGCCGAGCACGGCGTCGAAATCGGCGCCACGCGCGTCTGAACCACGTGAGGGGCCCCTGATGCCGCATCCGGCGTCAGGGGCCCTCTCGCGTGCCGGGACGGGCCCGGACAGCCCTCAGTCGTGCCAGGCGCCGAGCTCCTCCAGCAGGGCCTGCAGCGGCTCGAAGACACCCGGTGTCGCGGCGACCGTCAGGTCACCGTCGGCGGGCAGCCCGGGACGGCCGCCGGTGTACGCCCCCGCCTCGCGGGCGATGAGATCACCGGCTGCCAGGTCCCACGGGTGGAGCCCGCGCTCGTAGTAGCCGTCGAGCCGCCCCGCGGCCACATCGCAGAGGTCCACCGCGGCCGAGCCGCTGCGCCGGATGTCGCGCAGCCGCGGGATCAGCCGCTGGGCCACGTCCGCCTGGTGCGCACGGACCCGGCCGACGTAGTTGAAGCCGGTCGAGACGAGCGCGTGGTCGAGCGGCGGCGCCGGCCGGCAGCGCAGCGCGGTGCCCTCGCCGTACACACCGCCGGTCGCGTACGCGCCGCCGCCGAGCACCGCCCGGTACGTCTCGCGGCGCATCGGGGCCTCCACCACGCCCACGACCCGCTCGCCGTCCCGCTCGGCCGCGATGGAGACGGCCCACGTGGGCAGTCCGTACAGGTAGTTCACGGTGCCGTCGAGCGGGTCGATGACCCAGCGGATACCGCTGCTGCCCTCCGCGCTGGCCCCTTCCTCACCGAGGAAACCGTCCTGGGGGCGCCGCTCGGTGAGGAAGCCGGTGATCAGCTTCTCGGCGGCGATGTCCATCTCGGTGACGACATCGATCGGGCTGGACTTGGTCGCGGCCACCCCCAGGTCGGCGGGGCGGCCGTCGCGCAGCAGCGCACCGGCGCGGCGGGCGGCCTCCAGGGCGAGGTCGAGCAGTTCGGACAGGTTCGGGTCGGTCACGGCGCTCCAGGTTCTCCGGGCGAACGGCGGGGGCTGAGGGCTGTCCCGTAGCCCCTAGGCGTACGGACTGTCGACGCCCGCGGCGGCGGGCTTGAGGGCCCGGGCCGGACAGCAGCCGGCCGGACAGAGGTCATGGCTCGGGCCGAGCGCTCCCAGCGCGCACCGCTGCGCACCGCGCCCCTGTTCGGTGGCCGCGCGCTCCAGCACCAGTTCACGCACGGCCGCGGCGAATCGCGGGTCGGCGCCCACGGTCGCGGACCTGCGCACCGGGAGTCCGAGCTCGGCGGCCTTCGCGGTGGCCTCCGTGTCGAGGTCGTACAGCACTTCCATGTGGTCCGAGACGAACCCGATGGGGGCCATCACCACGGCGGGGACCCCTTCGCCGTGCAGCACCTCCAGGTGGTCGCAGATGTCGGGCTCCAGCCACGGGATGTGCGGGGCTCCGCTGCGCGACTGGTAGACGAGCTGCCAGGGGTACTCGACGCCGGTCTCCTCGCGCACCGCGTCGACGATCAGCCGGGCGACGTCCAGGTGCTCGGCGACATACGCGCCGCCCTCGCCGTGCTCCTCCACGGGGCCGGAGGTGTCGGCGGCGGAGGTGGGGATGGAGTGTGTGGTGAAGGCGAGGTGCGCCCCGGCCCGTACGCCCTCGGGGAGGTCGGCCAGGGAGGCGAGCACGCCGTCCACCATGGGCCGCACGAATCCGGGATGGTTGAAGTAGTGCCGGAGCTTGTCGACCCGGGGCACCGGAAGCCCCTCGGCCTCCAGGGCCGCCATCGACTCGGCGAGGTTCTCGCGGTACTGCCGGCAGCCCGAGTAGGAGGCGTAGGCGCTGGTGGCGAGTACGGCGATGCGGCGGCGTCCGTCCATGACCATCTCGCGCAGGGTGTCCGTGAGGTACGGCGCCCAGTTGCGGTTGCCCCAGTACACCGGCAGGTCGAGTCCGTGCTCGGCGAAGTCCTTGCGCAGGGCGTCCAGCAGGGCCCTGTTCTGGGCGTTGATCGGGCTGACGCCGCCGAACAGGAAGTAGTGCTTGCCGACCTCCTTCAGCCGCTCCTCGGGGATGCCGCGGCCACGGGTCACGTTCGCCAGGAACGGGACCACGTCGTCCGGGCCTTCGGGGCCGCCGAAGGAGAGCAGCAGCAGGGCGTCGTAGGGAGCGGGGTCGCGCAGATCGGACATGGCATCGATCCTGCCACTCGCCTCGGACGGCGCTCCCACCGACATCGATTACCCGGCCCACCCCGCTGTCGGACCGACCACCCCGACCGTAAGCTGTACCGGCCATATTCATGCATTACAGGCGCGTGCGATCACGCTGTTCCGGAGACTTCCTTGCCCAGTCCCTACCGCGCGATATTCGCCGCCCCCGGCACCAAGGGGTTCTCGGCGGCCGGATTCCTCGGCCGGATGCCGCTGTCCATGATGGGCATCGGTGTGGTGACCATGGTTTCGCAGCTCACCGGCCGCTACGGGCTCGCCGGCGCGCTCTCCGCGACGCTGGCGATGTCGGCGGCGGTGGCCGGGCCGCAGATCTCCCGGCTCGTCGACCGGCACGGGCAGCGCCGTGTCCTGCGTCCCGCCACCCTCGTCGCACTGGCGGCGGTGGCCGGCCTCCTGATCTGCGCGCAGCAGCGGCTGCCGGACTGGTCGCTCTTCGTCTTCGCGGCGGGCGCGGGCTGCGTGCCCAGCGTGGGTTCGATGATCCGGGCGCGCTGGGCGGAGATCTACCGCGGCTCGCCGCAGCAGCTGCACACCGCGTACTCGTGGGAGTCGATCGTCGACGAGGTGTGCTTCATCTTCGGACCGATCATCTCGATCGGTCTGTCCACCGCCTGGTTCCCGGAGGCGGGGCCGCTCCTCGCGGCCGGGTTCCTGCTGGCCGGCGTCTGCTGGCTGACCGCGCAGCGCGCCACCGAGCCGGTGCCCCATCCGCGCGAGCAGCACACCGGCGGTACCGCGCTGCGCGCCCGGGGCCTCCAGGTGCTCGTGGTGACGTTCGTGGCGACGGGTGCGATCTTCGGGGCGGTCGACGTGGTGACGGTGGCCTTCGCAGAGGAGCAGGGCCACAAGGCCGCGGCGAGCCTCGTACTGGCCGTGTACGCGCTGGGTTCCTGCCTGGCCGGAGCTGTCTTCGGCCTGCTGCGCCTCAAGGGGAAGGCGTCCGCCCGGTGGCTGGTGGGTGTGTGCGCGATGGCCGTGAGTATGATCCCCCTCCAACTGGCCGGGAACCTCCCGTTTCTGGCCGTGGCGCTCTTTGTCGCGGGCCTCGCCATCGCACCGACGATGGTCACCACGATGGCCCTCGTCGAGCAGCACGTACCGCGCACGAAACTGACCGAGGGCATGACCTGGACCAGCACCGGGCTCGCCGTCGGCGTGGCACTCGGCTCCTCGGCCGCCGGCTGGATGGTCGACGCGTCCGGGGCCGAGGCGGGGTACGCGGTGCCCGCCGTGGCGGGAGCGCTCGCGGCCGCGGTGGCGTTCCTGGGATACCGCCGGCTCAGCGGGCCGGTTCCTACGGAAGGGCGCGGGGAAGATGACCGACACCGCACGGACGACGACGAACGCGTGGCGTAACTGGGCGGGGAATGTCAGCGCCCGTCCGGTACGGGCCGTGTCCCCCGCCTCGGTGGCGGAACTCGCCGAGGTGCTGCGCCGGGCTTCCGAGGACGGTCTGCGGGTCAAACCGGTCGGCACCGGGCACTCCTTCACCGCGACGGCGGCCACCGACGGCGTGCTGATCCGCCCGGATCTGCTCACCGGCATCCGGGAGATCGACCGCGAGGCGATGACGGTGACCGTCGAGGCCGGCACTCCGCTGAAGCGGCTGAACACCGCCCTGGCCCGGGAGGGCCTGTCGCTCACCAACATGGGCGACATCATGGAGCAGACGGTCGCCGGCGCCACCTCGACCGGCACCCATGGCACCGGCCGCGACTCGGCGTCCATATCCGCGCAGATCCGCGCCCTCGAACTGGTCACCGCCGACGGCACGGTGCTGACCTGTTCGCAGAAGGAGAACGCCGACATCTTCGCCGTCGCCCGGATCGGGCTCGGCGCCCTGGGCGTTGTCACCGCGATCACCTTCGCGGTGGAGCCGATCTTCCTGCTGACGGCCCGTGAGGAGCCGATGACCTTCGACCGGGTCACGGCCGGCTTCGACGAGCTGGTCGCCGAGAACGAGCACTTCGAGTTCTACTGGTTCCCGCACACCGGCAACTGCAACACCAAGCGCAACAACCGCAGCGCGGGCCCCGCCGCCCCGCTCGGGAAGGTCAGCGGCTGGATCGAGGACGAGCTCCTCTCCAACGGGATCTTCCAGGTGGCGTGTTCGCTCGGCCGGGCGGTGCCCGCCACCATTCCGTCGATCGCCAAGCTCTCCAGTCGCGCCCTGTCGGCCCGTACGTACACCGACATCCCGTACAAGGTCTTCACCAGTCCGCGCCGGGTCCGATTCGTGGAGATGGAGTACGCGCTGCCGCGCGAGGCCGCCGTGGAGGCGCTGCGCGAGGTCAGGGCGATGGTCGAGCGTTCGCCGCTGCGGGTCGGCTTCCCGGTGGAGGTCCGTACCGCCCCGGCGGACGACATCGCGCTCTCCACGGCCTCGGGCCGGGAGAGCGCGTACATCGCGGTCCATCTGTACCGGGGCACGCCCTACCAGGCGTACTTCACGGCGGTCGAGCGGATCATGACCGCCCACGCCGGGCGCCCGCACTGGGGCAAGGTCAACACCCGCGACGCCGAGTACCTCGCCGGGGCGTACCCGCGGTTCGGCGAGTTCACCGCCGTACGCGACCGGCTGGACCCGGACCGGCTCTTCGGCAACGACTATCTGCGCCGGGTGCTGGGCGACTGAGCACGGCGGCCGTTCACTGCCCGGTGTCCGTGCCCGTGGTGGCGCGGTCGCCCTGCGCCGGGGCGTCGCCGCCCGCGCCCGCGGGGTTCGGGTCGGTGGCGCCGCCGTCGCCGGGCGCCGACGGGGAGGGCGTGGCCTGCGGGGACGGGCTCGTCCGGCCGCCGGTGCCGTCGGACGGCGTGGGGCTGGGAACCGGGTCTGCCGAGGAACGGCCGCCCTGGCCGGGGTCCGGGTTCCGGCTCTGCCCGCCCTGCGAGTCCGTGCCGGGTGTCGTGCCGCTCTCCTGCCCCGGGCTCTGCTTCCGGCCGGGGTCGGTGCCGGTCGACGGTGCCGGGTCGTTCGACCCGGAGCCCCGCTCCCCGCCGCGCACGACGGAGCCGACGGTGGTCCCCCGGCCACCGCTCAGGTCGTTGCCGGAGACGAGCTCGAACGTGGTGATCCCGCCCATCGTCACGGCGAAGACCACGGCCGCTCCGAGCGCCGACCGCTTCCAGCCACGGAGGCGGGTGCCGTGAGTGGTGGCCTCGGAGAACTCCTCGTCCAGGGCCGACCGGGCCGTGGTGAGCGACGGTGCCCCGTCGAGCGGCCTCAGCAGCCGTGTGCGGTCCGGATCGTCCGCCACGTTGCGCAGTACGGTCGTGGCGTCCGTCTCGCCCCGCACGGCCGCGGCGTCCACGGCGCGCATCATCGTGGTGGCGTCCGTGGCTCCGTCAGGTGTTCCGGCCGCCGATGGCCGCGGCCCCCGAGGGGGGCCCGTCTCCCGCGTGTGCACGGTCACCTCACGGCCCGGCTGCTTCGCCTGGACCGTCACCTCGCGGATCTGCTCCCCCGTGCGGCGGAAGAAGTGCTGGAAGACCGAACCGCCACAGGTGGCGACGACGCTCATGACCCCGGCGCCGAGGATCGTTCCGTACACACCCAGCTGCGAGGCCGCCACCGCTGCCGCGACTGCCGCCACGGCGCTGCCCGCCACCTGAGGCAGGCTCAGATCTATACGCCTTTCTTTGGGCTCTATGTCACTTTCCGGCTTCTGCACCATTTCCAGCCCTTGATTGACATCTCTCCCACCATGCAACAGGAAGGGACATTTGAGCGAAGTGAATAGTTCCGCTTCAGGGGATTCTGTGAAGCAGGACACGCGCGAAGGGCGTTCCACACCCCGCGGGGCGACTCAACTCCCGCACCTCAGGAGAAGTTCGGTGGCGCGGCGGTCCACCCACATGGCCCGAATGGAGTACTGTGGCGAGCCCTGGGGCCGGACTCCCGCATGGGTGTCCGGGATCTTCGGGAGGGGGCCGAAGGAGGCACTCGATCCGGCGGCGCCACGTCATCGCACGGGGACTGGCTACACGAGGTGACCATCGGTCACTTTGTGTTGCACAATAGGTCACCGTGTCATACCGGCGATCAAGGGCTCACGCCCGACACGCCGGGCAACACGGCAATGTTGTGGCAGGCTGCACCCGGGCAGGCCACACTCGACTAGCGGAAGCAGCGACGCACGTGACGTCGGCAGGCACCACCCGGGAGGTCCCCATGCCCGAACTGCGTGTCGTGGCCGTCTCCAACGACGGCACACGACTGGTGCTCAAGGCTGCGGACAGCACGGAGTACACGCTTCCGATCGACGAGCGGCTGAGAGCCGCCGTGCGCAACGACCGCGCACGGCTGGGCCAGATCGAGATCGAGGTGGAGAGCCACCTCCGCCCCCGCGACATCCAGGCGCGGATACGAGCCGGTGCCTCCGCGGAGGAGGTCGCTCAGTTCGCCGGGATTCCGGTCGACCGTGTCCGCCGCTTCGAGGGCCCCGTGCTCGCGGAGCGCGCTTTCATGGCCGAGCGGGCCCGGAAGACCTCCGTGCGCCGTCCCGGTGAGAACGCCGGTCCCCAGCTCGGCGAGGCCGTGCAGGAACGGCTGCTGCTGCGCGGCGCCGACAAGGAGACCGTCCAGTGGGACTCCTGGCGCCGTGACGACGGCACCTGGGAGGTCCTGCTGGTCTACCGGGTCGCGGGTGAGCCGCACTCGGCGAGCTGGACGTACGACGCACCGCGCCGGCTGGTCCAGGCGGTGGACGACGAGGCGCGTTCGCTGATCGGTGAGACCGATGACGTCGCCGCGCCCGAGCCGAGCTTCCCGTTCGTGCCCCGGATCGCCCGGCTGCCCCGCGACCGGCCGCTGGACCGCGCCCTGGACCGCCAGATGGAGCGGCCCACGGCCCCGGCCCCCGCGCCCGAGCCCGAGGAGCACTTCGGGGGCATCTCGGCCGGGGAGCGTGATTCGCTGACCAGCCTGCTGGAGGCCGTACCGAGCTTCCGCGGCGACATGGTGGTGCCGGAGCGTCCCGCACCGCCCGAGCCGCCCGCCCTCGAACCCGCCACGCAGGAGCCGGAGGCCGACGAGCCGCCGGCCGCGGCAGCCTCCGCGGGTGCTGGTTCCGCCTATGCGGATGTACTGATGCCGCGGGCGGTGGCCGGTCATCGCGACCGGCTGACCGGGACGACGGACCGCCAGGCCGAGGCGGACGGCGTCCGGCCGGGCCGCCGGGCAGCCGTGCCGAGCTGGGACGAGATCGTCTTCGGTACGCGCCGGAAGAAGCAGGACTGAGGCGGGCGACCGCAGCATGACGAGGGCCCGTACGCCGCTGCGCACGGGCCCTTGTGCCGTATCCGCCCGACGCATCGCCCGTACCGTGCGGGCGGCGCGTGCCGCGCCCGCCACATGTGGCCGGATCCCGCCTGGTCGGCTCCGGCCGCGACGGGCGGCGCGGATTCCGTTACCGGGGGTCGGGGCCCTTGGCGACCGGGCGGGACTCGTCGGCGGACCACTCGGACCAGGAGCCCGCGTACAGCGCCGCGGGAATCCCGGCGACGGCCAGGGCAAGTACCTCATGGGCGCCGGAGACACCGGAGCCGCAGTAGACGCCGATCTCCGGCGCCCGGTCCGCGCCGAGGCCCTTGAAGCGTGCCGCCAGCGACGGGGCGGGCAGGAACCGGCCGTCGTCCCCCGTGTTCTCGGAGGTCGGTGCCGACACCGCACCCGGAATGTGGCCGCCCACCCGGTCGATCGGCTCCACATCGCCCCGGTACCGTTCCGCGGCCCGCGCGTCGAGCAGCAGACCCGAGCGGGCCAGGGCCGCCGCTCCGTCCGCGTCCAACAGTGCAAGAGCGCCGGGGACCGGCCGGAAGTCGCCCTCGGCCGGGGTCGGGATCTCCGTCCCGAGCGCCCCCTCCGCGTCCTTCCAGGCCGCGAGACCGCCGTCCAGGACCCGGACGTCCTTGTGCCCCGTCCAGCGCAGCAGCCACCAGGCGCGAGCCGCCGCCCAGCCCTGGCCGCCGTCGTACACGACCACCGGAGTGTCCCGGGAGACACCGGCCCGGCGCATCACCGCACCGAATTCCTCCGGATCGGGCAGCGGATGACGACCGCCCCTGCCTGCCGGACCGGCGAGTTCCGCATCCAGATCGACAAAGACCGCCCCGGGGATGTGCCCGGCCTCGTAGTCGGGACGGCCGTGCGGGCCGCCCAGCTGCCAACGTACGTCCAGGAGCACCGGCGGACGTGGCCCCGCCGACTCGCTCGCGTATTCGGATGCCGTGATGATGGGCTTCATGAGTGCCATCCTCGCGCAGCAGCCTCCCCACCCGTAACAACGTCGCAGAGGACGTTTCTCGCCAAAACGGTGTCCCTCCGTCGAGATCGCGGAAAGTGCGGCGCGGCCGGGGCGCATCATGGGCCGGGTGGTGCAACATCTGCACGGGGCGCACACATCCTGTACCGCACGACGGCATACCGGCCCCGTTCCCCGTACGGCCACCCCGATGGTCCGAGGAGAGAGTGACGATGACCGAGGCTGCCGCCCGGCGCACGCCCGGAACACCTTGCTGGGTGAGTCTGCTCGTGCACGGCCTGAGCACGACCCAGGACTTCTACGCCCGTCTGTTCGGCTGGGAGTTCGTGCCGGGCCCGGACCAGCTGGGTCCGTACGTCCGCGCGCTGATCGACGGAAAAGTCGTCGCGGGCATCGGCCAACTGCCGCCCGACCGCCATCTGCAGGTCGCCTGGACGACCTACCTGGCCACCGACGACGCCGACGCCACGGCGGAAGCGATCCGCTCCTGCGGCGGCACGGTCGCGGTCGGGCCGCTCGACTCGGGTGACGCGGGTGAGGCGGGCCGCCTCGCCATCGCCTCCGACCCCAGCGGCGCGGTCTTCGGGATCTGGCAGGCCGCCGCGCACCCTGGTACGGCGCTCGCGGGGGCCCCCGGCACACCCGTCTGGAACGAACTGGTGACCCGCGAGACCTCGACGGTCTGCAAGTTCTACCAGACGGTTTTCGGCTACGAGGCGGAGGCCGTCGTCTCGGCCGACTTCGACTACCAGACCCTTCATCTGCACGGCCGTCCGGTGGCCTCGCTGCACGGTGTCGGCCATGCCCTGCCGCGTGACCGCGGCCCCCACTGGATGACGTACTTCGAGGTCGACGACACCGACGAGGCAGCGCATCGCGTGGTGGAAATCGGCGGATACGTCCTGCAGCCGCCCCGGGAGGGGGCGGGCGGCCGGGTGGCGACCGTGGCGGACCCGGAGGGTGCGGTGTTCACGATCGTACGGTCGACCGCTCGCTGAACCGCCGGGCCGGGGCGGACCGGCCCCGGCCGCGTGGCGGGGTCAGCCGGTCCGGACCCGCTCGACATGCCGATGGGCGGGACCGGCCAGCCGGGAGTGCAGTTCGTCGAAGAGTTCGGACGCCTCGGTTCCGCTCCACTCGGCGGGCAGCAGTTCGCGTGCGACGCCGGGGTCGAGATAGACGAGCCGACGCCAGTCGGTGAGGACCCTGATGTACGTCGTGAACGCCTCGCTGTCCGTCACCCGGCCGCCCCTCGCGATCCGCGCGGCCACCGGACGGTGCGCCGCGAGGAATTCGACGTACAACTGCTGCAGCCGGACGGTGTCCCACCAGGAGCGCACCTTCGCGGGCAGGTCCCCGTTCCCGTCCTCGCCCTTGTCCCCGGCGACGGAGAGATAGTCGGCCCGGAAGAGATCGGCGTACGAGCGCAGCCCGTGCCGGGCCAGCATGTCCTCCGCCTCGCCGTGGACATGTCCCGGCGCGATCCACACCCCGGCGGACACGGAACCGAAGCCGAGCCGGGTCAGCTGGGTGCGCAGGGTGTGCCGCTTGGCGCGCTCGGACTCCGGCACGGAGAAGACGACCAGCACCCAGCCCTCGTCCACGGTGGCCCTTCGGGCCGCGAAGATGCGCGGATCGCCGTCGCGCAGAATGCGCTCGGTCTCGGGCGAGATCCGGTAACCGGCCGCCCCGGACACCGATTCGGCTTCGAGCAGTCCGGCGCGCTTCAGCCGGGAGACCGAGGACCGTACGGTCGGCCCCTCGACGCCGAGGGCGTCGAGCAGCTGGATCAGCGCGGCCACGGACATCCAGCCGCCGGTGTCGCGCGCGTACAGCCCGTAGACCGTGACGATCAGCTGCCGCGGCTGCACCTTGCCCAACGGGCCCGGTTCCGACTCGGCCTCTGTTCCGCTCACCGTGTTCACAGCGTCATCCTAAGCATCCGTGCCGGACGCCCGGAGGGACGGGTTCAGGCAGAGGTGACGGGCAGCACGTCCGGCGAGAGCGCGCCCGCACGGGCGGCGGCGCCGGTCGTCCTGCGCTGGTGGTGCCGCCGGCACAGCACCTCGTAACCGGCCTCGCCCGCCTGCTGGTTGACGTCGCCCACGCCCACCTGGGCGCCTTCGACGACCATCTCGCCGCCGACCGTACGGGCGTTGTGCGTGGCCCGTGCGCCGCACCAGCAGAGAGCTTCGGCCTGGAGGGTCTCGACCCGGTCGGCCAGTTCGATCAGCCGCTGGGATCCGGGGAACAGCTTGGTCCGGAAGCCGGTGGTGATGCCGAACGCGAAGACGTCCGTGCCCCCGTCGGCCTCGACGGCCTCGGTGACCGGCCCCAGCCGTGAAGAGAGCTTCCGCTCACGGAGTTCCGAACCGATCCCGCGTGCGCCCGAGGCGTTTCAGCAGTCGGTGACCGCTGACGAGATCGAGACACTCTGCCGCCGGGCCTTCGGAGCAAACATGACGGTGCTCTCCGCGACCGAGCTCGGCACCGGGGACAACACGACCGTCCGAGTCGCCATCGCCGTTGCCGACCAGGAAGGGTGGGGCCTCGGTGCCAGGACTTGACGATCCGCGTCTCGACTTGGCTGCCGGATGGCTTTCGTGAAGTGGGCAGTGGGATGTACTGCCGTGCCTCAGTAGCCCTCCCCCGCCGGGGGGGACCGTCCAGCGCCTGGATCCCCTGAGCGGGCGTCATATGCATGTCGGGCCACCCACCGCGGAGTGGGGTACAGCCGTGTGGTCCGTGGGCCACAAGCCACCGTTGACTCATAGAACGGGTCCCGGCCGCCACGAGAACAACAGGCAGGGCTGACTTCATGTCTCCGGCCCGCCGTTGGCCGTCGGGAGAGACGTCTCGCGCTCTGCTCACAGGCCGGGGGCCTGGAAGCCGTTCAGATACCAGAAGGCGGCGGCGTACCAGATCAGGGCGATCGCGGTGACGAGGGTGCCTCCAGCCAGAGGGAGTGCCCAGCTGGGCCAGTGGCGGTGGCGGACCACGATGACCTTGGCGACGAAAGCCCCGTAGAGGAAGCAGCCGGTGAGCGAGTGCAGCGCCAGGCGGGTGTCGGTCAGCTGGACGCCGTAGGTGGTGATGCAGTGCTGAGCGATGGGGAGGGAGAGGAGGAAGGCGGTCAGACCGATGAGGCGGTGCGTCGTGTTGACCCGGTGCGGTGCGGTTCGCAGTGCGGGCAGGCGGCCGTACATCCAGAGGGCGAGAAGCAGCTGAATCAGCGCCAGGCCCAGCAGTGCGGAGCCGAGTTGGGCTTTGAGCAGTCTGGCGTCGTCGCCGCGCTGCCCGAAGAGGCTGTTCTCGTAGACGGGGGTGTGTACCCGGCCGTACCAGTAGAGGCCGACCGTGACCGCCACGGGCAGGAGCATCCACAGGACGCCGTAGAGCCGTCGGTGGTTGGCAGGGTGAGCGAGGCCGTCCACGTGATCAGCCACCCCCGCTCCCGATTTTGTCGCCCTGGAGCTGGACGGCACACCACGTGGTGCCGAGCGCGGCGCTGGGAGTGCCGGTGGTGCGGACCGACGGCCCGGAGACGGAGCGAGGATCGGTGCGGGCGGATGCGACCGTCGCCGGTGCGGGCTGCGGGCTCACGGCGATCGTCGTCCTTCTGCCGCCGGAGCAACCGTTGTGCACCATGGCACGCATGGCGTCAACGGCGGCCCAGGCGGTCGCGAGGTGAGGGTTTCTCAACAGGTTCTCCAGGCATTGCGGGCCGGTCTCGCCAGTACGTCCGAAGAGTCCCTGCCGGGTCCAGTCGGCGCGCCAGCAGGTACGCGAATCAAGGAGAGCGGTTGGGCCGGACGGCCGATGAGAGCGACATGCCGACCCAGGCGAAGGAGGGGCCGTGTTCGTAGAGCCATAGGTGCCCGGGGCTTCGGACCGCCTACGGCATCGGCCGGGACGACGACGGCGAGCGGGCGGACATGGCCAAGTGCGGTCCTTCGCAGGTGCACAACGATGATCGGAGCGCGTTGTGCGGGCTGGAGCCCGCAGCGGAGATGGCCCTCGCGTGTGGCGATGTGCAGTCATCAAGGCAGCGACAGACGTGAATCAAGTTCGCCGATGGATACTCTGCGATGACGTGTTCCCTTACCCGGCTTGAGGGTTCGGAGTCATGGTCTGTGGAACGACGGGTCGTGCTGCTCGCCGAGTACGGCCTGCCCGATGGTCGCCAGGACGTGGTCGTCGTTGTCATGGAGCTCGTAGAAGGTCAGGTCGCGCAGGATCCGCTCCACGGGGCTCGGGCGGATCAGGCTGCGGGCACCGCACGCGCGGATGACGTGGTGCACTGTCTCTTCCGCCAAATGCTCGATCACATGCCAGGCCCTGCTGCCGGCGATCCGTGCCTCCTCGACCCTGCCTTCGTCCCACAGACCGGCGACATGGCGCAACCAGAGGCGGGCGGTGTCGATGTTGACCGCCATGCTGCCCACCCGCTGCTGCACATGGGGATCACCGCCCTTGCCCTGCCGTATCAGGTACCCGAGCCCGTATTCGTTCGCGGCCAGAGCGCCGCCGAGGAAGCTGGCAGCGTAGTGCGGGATGAAAGCGGTCTGCCAGTGCCCTTCGAAGTAGGCGCCGGGGCGGCCGATGAGATGCTCGCGCGGTACGAAGGTGTCGTGGAACCGCACCACATGGCTGACCGTCGCGCGCATGCCGATCGGGTCCCACCACGAACTGTCCACAGTCACAGTCGGGTCGGACAGGTCGCAGGCGAGCAGCAGGAGTTTTCCGTGGGCCTCTCGGCTGTGCCGGGCTCCGCCGGGGCCGGCCGGATCGACGAGCAGGATCGCCCACTGGGCTCCGGTGGCGCTGGTGGCGAACGCCTTGCTGCCGCGGAGGGTCCAGCCGCTGCGGACCGGTGTCAGCAGGGTGCCGAAGCGACCGGTCTCGCCCGGCTTGGGGGCCTGGGGTTCGCCGCTCCATGCGGCCCATTTCTCTCCGTGTTCGACCACGCCGGTGAACCAGTGTCGCTTCTGCTCCGGGCCGGCCAGGGCGTCAATGAGGACGAGCGCGTTGGCGTGCCCCTCCCAGCAGCGGGCCAGTGACAGATCGGCCTTGGCCAGCGTGGTGGTGATCTCCCACAGGGGCAGGGTGTTGCGCTGCTGGGGGCCGTAGCCCAGGCCGCCGTGCTCCCGCGGCACAGGGGCGGCCAGGAACCCGCCGGAGAACAGATCGTCGAAGTCCTCGGCGGGAAAGACGGCCCTGCGGTCGTATTCCTCGGCGCGGGGGGCGAAGTTGTCCGCGGCCAGCTTCGCCACGGCGTCGAGAACGCCCCGGTCGCCCCCGGCCACCGGACCGCGGGCCGGATCGTGGCCCAGGTCGTCGGTCATAGCAGGACGGCCCCTTCCGAACGGTAGAAGTGGGCGCGGTACATCACGTTCGGTATCTGCGGATCGGCGGTATGGACGGTATGGACATCGATGGTCAGCAGGCCGCGGTTGAGGTAGCCGCAGAGGATGACCTGGCGGGAGCCGAGTGGACCTTCGGCGAGGAAGGCCACGGCCTCGGCGGCGTCCATGTCATCGGCCAGCGGGACGGCGGGCAGGGTGGCGCCGGTGACGGGCGTTGCGGTCCGTACGAGCGTCTCTTGTGACGGGTCCGGGTCGCCGCGCTCGGTGATCCGCAGCATGAGCCGGCTGCCGTCGACCGCGGCATCGACCAGGTGGATGCCTGTGGCGGTGGTGTCGAAGTTGATCCAACCACCGGCCAGCGGCGCCGCATCGACCGTCCGTGCCGTCATGTCCGCCCCTCCGCCCTGTGGAAGAACGAGCGGGCCCAGTGGTCGGCTCCCCCGCCGCCATCGCTGAAGATATTGCTCGTGGTGGCCACCAGGATGCCCGTCTTGTGGTAGGCGCACAGGACGGTGCGCAGCGAGCCGAAGTGGTAGATCGCCGAGAACGACCAGGCGGCCGATGGGGTTCCTGGCGCGGTGTACACGACCGCCGACACCTCACCCCAGTCGCGCGGCTGCGGGCTGCCGGTGCCGAAAGCCCTGACGAACAGGCCCTTCTCGTGCCACGTCACGTTCAGCCGTAGGGCGCCCTTCGAACTGCCCTGGTCGGTGTTGACCCAGTCGCCCAGCAGAGCCGAGACGTCGGGGGTGTCCGGCGGCCGCGGTGCGGCCGGTCCGGCGGGGGAGGCCGAACGGCTTGTCATGGTGCCTCTCCGCTCGTGGGTTGCATCGGGGACTGCGCCGGGGGCGATTCCCCCGGCTCGGTGAGGTCATGGACGTCGGCGCGCCCGACCTGGCTGAAGCAGAGGGAGCGCAGTGGCAGCGCGTCGGGGAACGGATGGCCTGTCAACAGCTGGAACTGTTCGCTCACTTCGACGAGCAGGACGTCCCAGCCGTCGATGCCGATCAGTCCGCGGGCGCGGGTGGCGGTCATGAGCGCGGTCGGCGGATCGCGGTAGACCATTTCCAGCACCGCCGCGTCCGGGTCGACGGCGGCAACCGGAAACGGTTGCCTTTCCGCCAGGGGCGTGGCGTGGACGAGCACAGCGTGTCCTGCCGGGGAGAACCGGGAGAGCGGTACGTAGGGAGCCCCGAGGCGCGAGGAGGCCTCCCGGCCGCGCGCATGCCCCCGGTTGACCAGGGTCACCCGGGCTCCGGCCTGGAGCAGGGCCAGCGCGACGGCCTGCCCGGTGCTGCCGCAACCGATGACGGCGGCCCTGCGGCCGCTGGGATCGACCCCGGCCCGGGCAAGGATGTGCAGGGCAGCTGCGGTGTCGGTGGTGGCCGCCCGCCAGCGCCCGGCATCGTGCCACAGAATGTTGGCCGCGCCGCACCGCAGCGCCTGCGGGCCGACGACGTCGGCCACTTCGACCGCGCTCTGCTTGTGGGGAGCGGTCACGGTCAGCCCGCGTAGCGGCAGCCGGGCCAGCGCCCCGAAGCCGTTGGCCCAGTGCCAGAAGCGGGGGAACGTGTCCACCTGGAAGGGCAGGTAGAGCGCGGGCAGTCGCAGCTCCCGCAACGCCGCATTGTGCAGCCGGGGTGACAGCGAGCGTCCCGGGGCATGGCCGGCAATGCCGAACAGGGCGCTGAGCGGTGGCAGAGCGGGCAGTCCGTAGTCGGTCAGGAGTTGGTCCACGCTCGGCATTCCGTCCGCCCCCGGGGCACCGGCTCGGCCGAAGGCGAGGGGCGCGCCCAGCCACGGCGCCAGCACCCGGGTCCAGGTGCCGGCCGGACCGGACGCGAACGCCGTCACGTCGGAGCGCCCGAGCCCGGTGAGCAGCAGCGGCGAGGCCGACCCGAACTGGGTTCCCGACTGCGGCACGAGGAGGTACAGCAGCGCAGGTGTGGTGGCCATCGCGGCGAACCGCTCCCGCAGTTCCGCGGATGCCTCCAGCACGTCTGCCCCGCGGTCGGCGCTCCGTTCGGGGCGTGCGGGTTCGGGCTGGTGCCAGGAGACGCGCCGCTGCCGGGCCGGGATGCCCGCCAGCAGTTCCGGGACCAGGTCGTCCACGGCCTCCAGATCGACCACGTCATAGTGGTCCGCCGCGCGGAGGAGCCGGGTGCGGCGTTCGACCGGGCCGGCAGCCGAGCGACCGCCGTGGCGCGCGGTTCGCAGACTGTAGGTCACCGGCCCGGTGAAGTGTCGGCGCAGCCGGTGCGGATCGGGGTCGCCGACCAGGTCGGCACGCACCTCCAGCGCGTCGGCCACCCCTGCGAGGCCGCGCAGGCGAGGCGTGGTGAGATCCTCCGGTTGGTCGATCACTGCGACTATGTGAGCCCGCCGCGTGACGGCGGCGTCGCACCCGTTCGTCAGCCGCTCCATTGGACGTACTCCTCCAGAGGGGCCTGCGGCAGGACGAACCGGTTGACAGCCGGGGTGCACACGACGGGGCAGTCGGTGTCGATGCCCAGCCGCAGGCGCAGGACATCCGCGTAGCCGGCGGTCGGCGGCCCGTAGGAACGCAGGTTGTCGCGGAAGCGGGCCCGTGCGGCAGCGGTGTCCGCGGCGGCGTCCCCCTTTGCCGGCAGCGCTCCCGACCCGGCGGCGCGGGCACGGCGTTCGACGACGTCGGCCGGCGACGGCGGCCGGTCGGCGTATTCAGGCGTGGGCCGATCACCGTGGTCGAACGCCTCGCACAGGGCGTCCGCCAACGCCTCCGGGATGCCGCCGATCACCGCGATCACCTGCCGCGTCCGGGTGTTGCGGCTCGACGGTGCGCCGCGAGGAGGTCGGAGCGAAGGAGTTCGCCCAGGCGGACGCGGACGGACCATTGGATGTGCCGGGCGCACCGGCCGTACACCTCCGGGGACTGCCCTTCCGGATTGGCGATGTCACAGCGCGGATCCAGACACAGGGTGCGGTCCTCGGCCTCGGGTGCCACGGCGATCACCCTGTGGCGATGGGCCCGGGTCATGCAGTAGATGACGGAGCTGTCCCGGCAGAGCTCAGGGGTGACCGGGCGTGCTCGGTGAAGCCGGGGATTCCCCCGGCCCGGCACTCGGTCCAGTCCGAGCTCAGCGAGCGCGGACCGGGCGTCGGGAGCCATCGGGTCCCCGGGCCGCGTCGTCGCAACACCCGCGCTGGAGAACCGGAAGGCGTACGCGACTCCCGCCTCCGCGGCCTGGGCCCACGCGATGACCTCGGCCATGGGCGAACGGGAGGTGTTCCCGCCGCAGACGAACAGCACGCGGCACACCGCCCCGGTGGCGCGTGCCCGCCACCAGGTGACGGCCGACGGGTAGGACAGCGCCGCGGCCGCGCCGACGCCGAAGACGAGCGCGAGGAGCTGAGCGTCGCCCGGAGCTTGGAGCCCGGCCATCCACGCCAGCGAGAAGGAGGCGGCCAGACCGGACATCAGGCTGGCGAACGCCCATGCCGGCACGCCCCAGGTGTACACGCGCCGGTCGAGGTAGATCAGCGAAGCGAAGACGAACAGCACCTCGTACGCCACGCCTATGCCCGCCGCCGCCAACGCGACAGGGGTACCGAGGAATGTGGTGAAGCCCGCACGCAACTGTGCTTGCCCGGCCAGTGCCCCTGCCGCCAGCAGCAGAACCAGCCAAACAGGTGCGGCGACATGCTCCTCCACGAAGAAGCGGCGGTCTGTTGCGAGAACCCCCGACTTGGCCACCCGGCTCATGATTTCGAACCGGCCCACATAGCCGACGAGATAGATCAGGACGCTCAGCACGGCAGCCAGCGTGAGGTGGTAGCTGTTCACATCACCGAGTGCCACTGAAACCGCGATCAGGCTGAGGCACAACCCCACCCAGGAAGATGTCGTCACCCGCCGTTTGCGCGCCTTGTCGACCAACGGGGAGACAGCCAGAACTCCCCCGCGCATCAACAACAGCATGAAGAGGATCGAGATGCCGGAAAAAGTGTAGTTCATCGTGGTGGTGCCGATAATAAGCGAAGCAAAGAAGCCGGCTGCCAACGTTTCCCGACCCGCCGCTGGAATCCGACGTCCCCCGATCTCACCCCGCCGCATGTGCCGCCACCAACCCGACAGGGCTACGAACACAGGCATCACCACGAGCTGTCCGAGGGCGGCTGCGGGCAGCAACTCAAAGCCGTTGACCGGATTCCCCGAAAGCGGTGTCACTCCGCTGGCCAGTGCCTTCACCAGCATGGCGTACGGAACATACGATATGAAGTAACCAAAGGCGAGCCATCCCATGCGCAGGCCCCGTTTCCGATCGAATGTTCGGGACATTCCTACAGGTGGAGTGGCGAAGTGCGGCAGACCGTACTCAACCCCCGAGGGGTGCCCTGGGATCGATGTGCCCGTCGCTCGAAACAAACCCCGATATCTACTCTGGTTTTGGACCGAAACGCACGGTCGATTTCTGGACCGATTTGCACGGTCCCGCATTGCTCCCGCTCGTGACCACCTATTGTGCCGGTGTCGCGAACCGTCAGGGCGCGTCTCAGGGCAACAAAATCACGTCACCCCAAGACTGCGCATCTCGTGGCCCGTGCACAAAATTCGAGCCTCGTAATCAGCCAGGTGCGCTTTCCAAAAAAGTTTTACCGTTCACGCGGACACACGGTCGGCGCATGAAGCGCACGCTTCCTGTCCATAGTCCCTCTTCGACAGCCGGCCTGCCACTTGTCGGTCGGCTGGTGGGCCGCCGCACCGGGTGGTGTCCGCCGTGTGGGAGGCGCGTCGGTGTCTGGTTCATCTGTCCGGTGCCATGGTGCGGAGGTCGGGCCGCACTCGGCTGGTCTCGTCGTGGTGCGGCCGGGTGCGACGGTGTCGCCGGACCTCGAATGCCTGCCAGGCCACGACAGTCAGCAGAGTGAGCGTCTCGGCGATGAGGCTGAGCAGCGCCTGCGGGGCGGGCTGCAGGCCGCGTTCGGTGAATCCGAACAATCCGATGGTGCGGGATGTGGCGAACCCGGCGAGCGCGCCAATGGCGATTGCGGCGGCAGCGACTCGGAGTAGCAGGGGCGCCGCCAGCAGCAGAAGTGCGGCAACTGCGAAGGCGGCGCCGGCCTGCAGCAGGAACAACGGGCCGATGACGTGGATGGAGCGGTATCCGTCGATGTAGAGCTGGGCGTGGATGTATCCGCTTGCCGCGAGCGTGGCGGCGAGCACCAAGCGCAGTACGAGGGCGGGCAGGCTCCGGGTGCTCATGCGAGTTTCTCGTCCTTGACCGCCAGTGCGTGGCTGCCCTGCCGGTAGTTGACGGTGCGGATGCCAAGTGCGTCCTTGAGGCGTCCGGCGGGCAGCACCTGCGGAATGGGGCCGGGGCCCTGGCCGGGTTTGGGAAACGGGTAGCAGGTGGGGGCGGCCGAGTGAAAGGTGATGTTGCCCTCGGTCTTGGTGAAAAGCTGGTGGACGTGCCCATTGAGGCACGTGACTGACGAGAAACGACGCAGCATCGACAGCACCTGCACCGCATCGTCGGTGCCCCAGCCCCACTTCGGATACATCGCGAACAACGGGATGTGACTGAAGACGACGATTGGGGTGTCCGATGACAGGCCGGCGATGTCCTTGCGGACGAAATCGATCTGATCGCTGCCCAGGTGACCGAGTTGCTCAAGGTGCAGAGTGTTGACCAGCGCGATGAAGTGCACACCGTGAGTGTCGAAGCTGTACCAGCCGTCGCCGAGGGTGTTTTTGGCGAAAGCTTTTCGGTATGCGCGTCCGTTGTCCCCGATCGAGTCGTGCTCGCCCGGCACGGTGAAGATCCGGTCCGTGCGCAGATGCGACAGCATCTGCTTGACCTGGTCGAACTGGGCGGGGGTGGAAAGGTGTGTCAGGTCGCCGCTGTGCATGACGAAGTCGGGGCGGAATCCAAGTGAGTTGACCTGGTTGATCGCTGCGGTGAGCGTTCCGGCGACATTCAGGTTGGCAGGGCCGTGGAAGCCGATGTGGCTGTCGGAGATCTGCACGAATCGCAGGTCTGCGCTGCCCGCCGGGGTGGGGTCCGTCGAACCGGGGATATGGCTGATCACCTCTCCCCCGGTGACTGTCAAAATGACGGCGCCACCGAACCAGGCGGAGTGCCGCATGAGCTGACGGCGGGACATGCCGTGCTCGCCGTCACCACTGGAGTCGTGTGCGGGTCCGGTCATGGGGTCACCTCCACGGTGGCGGTCATGAACGGGTGGATGGTGCAGTAGTAGGGGTAGGTGCCGGGTTTGGTGAAGGTGTAGCTGTAGGTGTCGTTGGTGGCCAGGCCTGCCGACTTCAGCGGCCCGCCCGATCCTTGTTTGCTGGTGACGGTGTGAGTGTCGGGGTCGGTGTTGGTCCAGGTCACCTTCGTGCCCGCCTTGACCGTCAGTTTGGCCGGGGAGAACGCAAAGTTCTTGATCGTCACCGCGTTGGCGGCCGCCGGAGCGGACGATTGGCTGGCGGTAGGTGAGGTCGAGGGCGTGATCGGCGGTGGGCTGACCGTACCGCCCGTCCCGGTGGCACCGGGCGTTCCAGGCAGGGTCTGGCCAGTGCCGGGGCTCAGTGCGCCCGACGGTTTGGGTTGTGACGATCCGCCGCACGCACTGAGCAGTCCCAGTGCTCCGGCAACGGCGACAGCGGCCAGGCACATGCGTGACCGCCGGACCAGCACAGAGGAGTTCGCATTCATGGTCATCGTTCCTTCTACGCATTCCCCGCCGCACGGGCGGGTGTGATCCAAGACCGATCCGGGATTGGCCTTTTTCAGGCAGATAGGCGACCGGATTATGCCCCCTCGGGGGGGTATTCGAAGGGCGTAACCCGGTGGGTTACTTTAGGTGGGGGGTCAGTGGATTCCATTCAGCGAAACGAATCCCACAGCGAAGCCTTCGTTGTTTCACTGTGACGGCGGTAGCAGCCTGGCGCCAGGAGAGTTTCTGTGGTGTCCGTACCAAGGGCTGTCCCGTAATCCCCGGCGGGCGTGCGACGACAGCTACGGCACCTCGTTCCGGCCTCCTGACGTGGGCGGCGTCGCAGTGAGCCGGACCGTGCGGGTCGCCGTCCCCAGCGGTGCTGGGCGGTGCGTCGCCATGATCACTGTCCGCTTGCGACCAGCTGCCGCAGGGCACCGATCACCAGCGGTTCGGCGTCGGCGTCCAGGCCGGACGTCGGTTCGTCCAGCAGCCGACGGCGGCTACACCGGCCGCCTCGTCGACTTCGCCCGCGACAGACTCCGCATCACCCTTCAGGTCGTCAAGCGGAGCGAAGAGAGGACCGGGTTCGTGGTGCTGCCGAGACGCCGGGTGGTTGAGCGGACCCTGGGCTGGTCGAGTCAGGCGAACGATCAGGACGCCGCGGACGGGTCATCGAGCGGACCATGTCCTGGCTGACCGGCTACCACCGGCTCAACCACCGCTACGAACGTCGCACCCCGCAGCCACCTGGCCTTTCTCGGCCTCGCCGCCGCACCCTCTGCTGCTGCACACGCTTCCTCGAACTCACCGCACAGGACACCGTTCTGGGCTGCTTGCGGAGCTTCTTCTGGTTGCCTTTGACGATCACGATGCAGTGGGCTTCGCGACCGAGAAGGCAGTCGGCGTGCTCGCGCTTGGTGTGCATGGCGTCGCTGGTGACGACCACCCCGGCCAGGTCGGCCACAATGTCCAGCTGCGGCTGGAAGCAGGTGACGCGGGTGCAGGCGGAGACCGAGAGGCTCTGCAGACCACCGCACAGTGAGACACGGCCTTTCGGCCGACAACTCTCAGTCGGAGCCCACCGGCAGGACGTCCGGCGAGAGCGCGCCAGCACGGACCGAACCGCTCGTCATACGGCGACGATGGTGACGCCGGCACAACACCTCGTAGCCAACCTCCGCAGCGGGGCTGCTCACGTCACCGACCACGACCTGCTCACCTTCCACCACCATCTCGCCACCCACCGTGCGGGCGTTGTGCGTAGCACGCGCCCCGCACCAGCACATCGCCTCCACCTGCAGCGTCTCAAGGCGGTCCGCCAGCTCGATCAGCCGCCGCGAGCCAGGGAAGAGCTTCGTGCGGAAGTCGGTGGTGATCCCGAAGGAGAAGACATCCAGGCCCAAGTCATCCACGACCCGCGCCAATTGATCGATCTGCACCGGCTCCAGGAACTGCGCCTCGTCCACGATCAAGTAGTCGACCTTGCCGCCCTGCGACACCCGGTCGACGACATAGGCATACAGATTCATGCCCGGCACCGCCTCGACCGCCTCGGTCACCAGCCCGAGCCGTGAAGAGAGCTTCCCCTCCCCCGCACGGTCGTCACGGGTGAAGTTCAGACCCTGCAGCCCCCTCGCCGACCGGTTGTGCGCAATCTGCAGCGCCAGCGTGCTCTTTCCGCAGTCCATCGTTCCGGAGAAGAACACAAGCTCGGGCATGAGGGGCTGAGCACCTTTCGGGCGGGGCGAAGCGGACCTGGGGAGGAGGTGGTGGGGAAAAGCGGCTACGAGCGTACTTCAAGGAGTGGGACGAGCTGCTCGACGGGGGTCATCGAGCCGTGCATGCCCACCATCGCGGACTCGTGCGGCTCATTGACCGAGGCGGTGATCACCACGTCGTCGTGGGCCGCCGCGACGACATCGCCGATCCTGCCGTGCACACGCTCGTCGATCTTCGGACCGAACCAGCCCGCCTCGATCGCCTCGTCCCGGCTCGCCACCCAGAACTGCTCGCCGAGCACTTCCCGCCAGACGGTCAGCACGTCGTTCTCGGCCCCCGGGACCGCGTACACGTGACGGGCCCGGCCCTCGCCGCCGAGCAGGGCGACGCCCGCGCCCAGTTCCCAGTCCTCGTCGAAGTCGATCCGGGACTGCTCGTCGAAGGGGATGTCGATCATGCCGTGGTCGGCGGTGATGTACAGCGCCGCACGGGGTGGGAGCTGTTCGGCCAGACGTCGGGCCAGGCCGTCCACGTACATCAGCTGTCCGCGCCAGGCGTCGGAGTCGACACCGAAGCGGTGGCCCTTGCCGTCGACCTCGCTGTAGTACGTGTAGACGAGCGACCGGTCACCCGCCGCGAGCCGTTGGGCGGCGACGTCCATCCGCTCCTCGCCGGAGAGCCGGCCGAGGAACGAGCCCCCGCTGAGCGCGATCTTGGTGAGCGGGGTCTGCTCGAAGGCGGGGGCGGAGACCTGGGCGGTGCGCACCCCCGCGGCGTCGGCGAGCGTGAAGACGGTGGGGTACGGCTGCCAGGCCCTCGGCGGGGTCCACGGCTGCCAGCGCAGCTGGTTCATCAGCTCGCCGGTCTCCGGATTGCGCGCGGTGTACCCGGGAAGTCCGTGCTCCCCCGGCGGAAGTCCGGTACCGACCGACGCCAGTGATGTCGCGGTGGTGGCCGGGAAGCCCGCCGTGATCGGACGGCCGGTGCCACCGCGCGAGGTCGGGAGCAGGGAGTGCAGAAACGGTGCCTCGTCCGGGTGGGCCTTGATCTGCTCCCAGCCGAGGCCGTCGATCAGGAACACGCAGTTCCGGTCGGCGGGGGTGAGTTCGGGGATCGCCGCGGTGAAGCCGGGCACTCCCTGTCCCGCGGCGAGCGTGGGCAGCAGATCGGCGAGCGAGCCGCTGCCGTACTCGGGAACGGGGGCGGTTTCGACGGGGAGCGGGACGGGGTCCTGCCAGGCCGGCTGGGCCATCAGCGGCCGGTCGCCGCGGTCGCGGCCGTGGCTTCGGAGAGGGACTGCGCGAAGGCGAGGGTCTGGCGCACGGTGTCCGGGCCGTCACCGGCCTCGCTGACCCGCAGGCTCAGGTCGTCGGCGGTGGAGCTGCCGGTGTAGCCGTGGTCGGCCTCGCAGTTGGGGTCGCCGCAGGCAGCCGGTTCGAGATCGATGCGGGAGACCGCGCCCCAGCCGATGGTGAGGACGACCTCGCGGGGCAGTGTGCCCGGTACGTACTTCTCCGGATTGGCCACGACGCGGCTGACCACGACCGACGAGATCCGGTCGAGCTTGACCGACTCCGTGGAGGTGGTGGCGTACGGCGTCGGAGAGCTGGTGTCCGCGTTCTGCTCGTCGGTGTGACTGACGATGAAGCGGGTGTCCGTCAGGACCAGGACCGTGACATGGCGGCGCACCTCGTTGGAGTCGAAGGTGGTCTCCTGGTGCACCAGGTACGAAGCGACCGGCTCACCGCCCACGGCGGCCTCCACCGCCTCGGCCACGAGGGCCGGGTAGTAGCCACTGCGCTCGATCGCCGCGCGCAGCCCCTGGGTCGTCGTACCGGTCTTAGCCATGAGGACCATCCTACGGGGGGCGGATGACTGCCGGGGACGTTGTCCGGCAGGGCGACCGGGGCCCGGCGGGTGAGGAGACCGGCGCGTTCGCGGCCGTCCGGCGGCCGGGGACGGAGCGATGCTGGTCGGCGCGTGGCCGGTCAGTAGTTGGGGAGGCGACGGGGACCGAGGTCGGTACGGGCCGGGGGCGGCGAGAGGCGGACGCTCGCGCCGAGAACGGTCAGCCCCTGGGGGGAGACCACGACCGGTTCCAGGGCGATGGAGACGATCTCGGGATGGTCGTCGACCAGCCGGGACACCCGCAGCAGCAGCTCTTCGAGGGCCGCGGTGTCCACGGGCGCCGCGCCCCGCCAGCCGAACAGCACCGGGGCCGCCCGGATGGACCGGATCAGCTCGGCGGCGTCACGGTCGGTGGCCGGAACGAGACGGTGGGCGGTGTCGCCGAGGAGTTCGGAGGGCGCGCCCGCGAGCCCGAAGGAGAGGACGGCGCCCGCCGCCGGATCGATCGTGGCCCGCACGACGGTGTCGACACCGCGCGGCGCCATGGCCTGGACGACCGGTCGGAGTTCGGTGGGCTTGCCGAGCAGAGCGGTCAGTTCCCCGTACGCCCGGCGCAGCGCGCTCTCGTTGGCGAGGTCCAGCCGGACACCGCCGAGATCGGCGCGGTGGCGGAGGTGGGGCGCGGTGGTCTTGAGCGCCACGGGATAGCCGAGCCGCGCCGCCGCGGCGACGGCGGCTTCCGGGTCGGGGGCCGGCAGGGTCGGCCGTACGGTGATGCCGTAGCGGCCCAGGAGTTCGCCCGCCTCCTCGTGCGCGAGCGGCCTGCCCCGCGGATCGGGGTCCGGGCCGAGCAGGGCATCGATCAGGCCGGCGGCGCCCTGTTCGTCGATGGTGTCGTCGAGGAACTCGGGCACCTTGCCGGGCACGGCCGCCTGCCGTCGCCACTGCGCGTACCTCACCGCTTCGGCCAGGGCGCGCACGGCCCGCTCGGCGGCGGGGTAGGCGGGGATCCGGCCGGCACGGGTGCGGGGGCCGGAACCGGGGCCGGATCCTGCGCCTTCCCGGACGTCGGTGCCTGCCTTGCCTTCCGCGCCTGCCTTGCCTTCCGCGCCGGTGGCGGCGGTGGCCGTGCCGGGGTCGGCGGCCGAAGTGGTGTGCGCCGGGGCGGGGCCGGTCCGGGCTTCGGCTCCGGCGCGCGAGGGGGGCGCGGCCGAGGAGGGCTGCGTCGAGGGGCGCTGCTGCGCGACCGTGCTGGTGGCCACGGCGAGCGCCTCCGCCAGGCCGCCGATCTCCACGTGGACGACGGCCACCGGCTTGGCGGGGCCGGCCGCCGCGGCCGCGTGCAGGGCGGTCGCCAGTACCTCTCCGTCGCCCGGTTCGGCCTGGCCGTCCTCACCCACCCACGGGATGGCCGTCACGACCACCGAGTCGCAGCCGTCGTCGGCGAGGGCCTCGGCCAGGGCGTCCCGGAAGTCCTGCGGGGTCGCGGCGGTGGTGAGGTCGAGGGGCGGGCGCGGGCGCAGCCCCTCGGCCAGGCAGGCGTCGTACGTGAGCAGACCGAGCGACTCGGAGTTGCCGAGGATCGCGACCCGCGGGCCCGCCGGGAGCGGCTGGTCGGCGAGGAGCAGGCCCGCGTCGACCATCTCCGTCACCGTGTCGACCCGGATCACGCCCGCCTGCCGCATGAGCGCGGAGACCGTCGCGTCCGGGATACGGCTGACCGGCACCGCGTGGCCGGGCGGGGTGGAGCCGCTGTGCCGGGCGCCCTTCACCACGACCACGGGCTTCACCGCCGCGGTGCGCCGTGCGAGGCGGGTGAACTTGCGGGGGTTGCCGAGCGATTCGAGGTACAGCAGGGCGACGTCCGTGTCCGGGTCCTCGTACCAGTACTGCAGGAAGTCGTTGCCCGAGATGTCGGCGCGGTTGCCCGCGGAGATGAAGGTGGAGAGCCCGGCGCCGCGCCGGTAGAGCCCGGAGAGCAGCGCGATGCCGATCGCTCCGGACTGGGTGAAGAGGCCGATGCGTCCGGGAGCGGGCGGCTCGGGGGCGAGGGAGGCGTTCAGCCGGACGGCCTCGGCGTTGTTGATGACGCCGAAGGCGTTCGGTCCGATGATCCGCATCCCGTACGAGCGGGCCTGGCGGACCAGCTCCCGCTGCCGTTCCCTGCCCTCGGCCCCCCATTCGGCATACCCGGCGGAGAGCACGACCAGCCCCTGGACACCGTGCTCGCCGCAGTCGGCGACGGCCTCGGGAACCCGGTCGGCCGGAACGGCGACGACCGCGAGGTCGACCGGTTCGTCGATCTCGCCGATCGAACGGTGGGCCGGGACCCCGTCGATCGTGCCCTGGTCGGCGGCGAAGGCGCGGTTCACGGCGTACGCACGACCGGTGAAACCGGCCCCGAGGAGATTGCGCAGGACCGTGCGGCCGACCCCGCCGGGTGTGCGGCCGGTACCGATGACGGCGACGGAGCCGGGGGCGAGCAGCCGTTGTACGGAGCGCGCCTCGGCCCGCTGCTCTCGGCCGCGCTGGACGGCGAGGGACTCCGCGGTGGGTTCGAGGTCCAGGGTGAGGTGGACGGAGCCGTCCTCGAAGCTGCGCTGCTGGGTGTACCCGGCGTCCCGGAACACCTTGATCATCTTGTTGTTGGCGGGCAGCACCTCGGCCGCGAAGCGGCGGATGCCGCGCTCCCGGGCGACGGCCGCGATGTGTTCGAGGAGCGCCGAGGCCACGCCCCGGCCCTGGTGCGCGTCCTGGACGAGGAAGGCGACCTCGGCCTCGTCGGCGGGCGCGGAGGCGGGCCTGCCCCGCTCGTCGATCCGGTCGTAGCGGACGGTCGCGATGAACTCGCCGCCGACCGTGACCGCGAGCCCCACCCGGTCGACGTAGTCGTGATGGGTGAAGCGGTGCACGTCCTTGTCGGACAGACGGGGGTACGGAGCGAAGAAGCGGTAGTACTTCGACTCGTCGGAGACCTGCTCGTAGAAGCTGACCAGCCGTTGGGCGTCGTTCGTGGTGATGGGCCGGATCCGCGCGGTTCCTCCGTCACGGAGCACCACGTCTGCTTCCCAGTGGTCGGGGTACGCGTGATGCGGACTCTGCTCCGGCGAGGGCTGCATGCGCAAAGACTACGACTCCGTCAGCAGTCGCGTAGGCCCTGGGGCCGGGGCAGTCTGAGGGGGCCGAGCGGCGGTGCGGCACGGGCTGTACGCCTGCCGCGGGTCGGCCGGAGCATCGCGCACTGCGTGAGAGACTGGTCTAGACAACTATTGATTCGTGAAGGGCAGAACCATGGCTGAGCGCCGCGTCAACGTCGGTTGGGCCGAGGGCCTGCACGCCCGCCCCGCTTCCATCTTCGTCCGTGCCGCCACGGCTTCCGGCGTCCCCGTGACGATCGCCAAGGCCGACGGCAACCCGGTGAACGCCGCCTCCATGCTCGCGGTGCTCGGTCTCGGCGCGCACGGCGGCGAGGAGATCGTGCTCGCATCCGAGGCCGACGATTCCGAAGCCGCCCTGGACCGCCTGGCGAAGCTGGTCGCCGAAGGGCTCGATGAGCTGCCGGAGACGGTCTGACCCGTTTCCCGCCCTCTCCTCAAAGAGCCGCGACACCCTTGACCGGGTCCGCGGCTCTTTCGCATTCCCGGTCCGGGACGAGCAAATGTATTCCCGCGCGAAGGTAATTCGGACAGCCCGAAGAAAGCCTCACGGAATGGCGGCTCTTTTTATACGGCGTAATTGTTAATGCCGGACGCCTGTGGTGTTTACGGGATGTTGCGAAGCCCTCACCGGGCCGGTGCGGGAGGCGGCGGGTCCACGTTCCGGCCGGTCGGTGCGAGATGCCGCGGGTCCGCGTTCCGGCCGGTCGGTGCGGCGCAGCCGGTGCGCGGCCGCGGCCCGTTCGGCGTGCTGGGCGGCCATCGCCCTGGCCCGTTCCGCGTCGCCGCGCGCCACCGCGTCCACGATGGCTCCGCGTTCGGCCCAGCAGTCCGCCGGGCGGGCCGGCTGCTCGACCGCGTACATCCAGGCGATCTTGTGCCGGAGCTGGGTGAGCAGCGCGATCAGGCCGGGGCTGCCGGAGGCCTGCGCCAACGTCTCGTGGAACCAGCCGCCCAGCGAGCGCAGATCCTCCCCCTCGCCCCGCCTGACCCGCTCCTGGCCGAGCCTGACCAGGCCGCGCAGCACCTTGAGATGTGCCTCGGTACGGCGGTGCGCGGCGCGCGCGGCACCCAGCGGCTCCAGCAGCATCCGGACCTCCAGCAGGTCGGCCGCCTCCTGCTCGGTCGGCTCGGCGACACAGGCGCCCGCATGCCGCCGGGTGACCACGAACCCCTCGGACTCCAGCGTGCGCAGCGCCTCCCGTACCGGCACACGGGAGACCCCGTAACGGCGCGCCAGCAACTCCTCGGTGAGCCGGCTGCCGCGTTCGAAGACACCGGAGACGATGTCGTCACGGATTGCCGTGCATACCGAATGCGCGGGAATGTGCATGTCCGAACCTCCGCCTCGATCCCCGCGGAACGCGGCCGGCCGACGCCTGTTCCGCGACTCTATTCCAATGCGGCCGCATTTCCGATGCCGGGCGGAAATTCATGAATATCTTTTGGCCACGGGGGGCTCGACGGGCAGGAACCACGGGCGGGCGCGGGAGCCGGGCACGGCGGGTCGAGCACGGCGGGCACGGCGCGGCACCGCGGGCACGGCGAAGGCCCCGGCGTATCGCCGGGGCCTTCGAAGGGGTGCTGCGGGGGCGTCGGTCAGACGTTGACGCCATGAGCGCGCAGGTATGCGACGGGGTTCATGTCGGAGCCGTACGAAGGCGTGGTCCGGGCCTCGAAGTGGAGGTGCGGGCCGGTGGAGTTGCCGGTCGAACCGGAGAGGCCGATCCGCTGTCCCGCGCCGACACTCTGGCCGACGGAGACGCCGATCGAGGAGAGGTGGCCGTACTGCGTGTACGTGCCGTCCGTCATCCGGAGCACGATGTTGTTGCCGTACGCGCCGCCCCAGCCGGCCTCGACGACCGTACCGGCACCGACGGCGACGACGGAGCTGCCGGACGCGGCGTGGAAGTCTATGCCCGAGTGGCTGCCGGACGACCAGAGCGAGCCGCTGGACTTGTAGCCGGTGGTGACGTACGAACCGGCGACCGGGAGCTGGAAGGCCCCCAGGCGGGTGCGCTCGGCGGACCGGGCGGCGCGCGCCTTCTCGGCGCGCGCTTCGGCCGCGCGCTTCGCGTCGGCCTCGGCCTTCGCTTCCGCCTTCTTCTTGGCTTCGGCCCGCTTCTGGGCCTCTGCCTTGCGCTGAGCCTCCGCCTTCGCCTTTGCCGCGGCATCGGCCTGGCGGCGCTGCGCGTCGGCCTGGGCGCCGATCTGGCCGGCGAGGGCGCTGTCGATGGCGATGACCTGGTTCAGACCGGTCTCACTGACGGACGCGTCCGCGGCGAGGGCCGGCGAGGCCATGCCGCCGACGACGCCGGTGGTGGCCAGGGCCGCGACGCCGGCGATCTTCGCGCTCCTGCGCGTCAGTCGGCTCGGGGCACGATGCTTCCCGGTGGCACGGGTGAACGCCATGAAGTGGCTGGTCCTTTCCTTCCTTCTCGCCTACCGGGTTAGCTGACGGGTTCGGAGCAGGAAGGTCTCCTACGGACGCCCCGGCCTCACCGAGGCCCAGACATCCGATTCACCCCAGGGACTGCGTGGGTCCCCGGCTCCCCAGGCTCGCGCCTGACGGGGACTCGGCGATGGCTGCCCGGTACGTCGCGGATGCGGCATACGAGTGACGGACAGCCCAGCCGACGCTAAGCGGGGTCACTTTCATTCACCAAACGGACAGGCCGTTTTGTAGCGCATCCCACAGGACAGACAGGCAACCTCCCCACCAGAACGGACAAAAAGGAAGACCCTGGCGAGATCTCGCTCACAGGAGTCTTCCTCTTGTCCCGGTATGTGGACACATGACACCGGATGGTGGGCCGACTGGTGAGCCGACCGGTGCAGCCGACACTCGGTCCGCCCGGTCCGTCCTCCGCCGGACGGGGCGTCCGACCGGTGAGGCGGCACGGGCGGACCGCCACCGGCGGACCGCCACGCGCAACGGGCCGGCCCGGTCAGCCGGCGACCACCGACACTTCTCCGATGCCCAGTGCCCGGACCGGCTCCTCGATCTGCGCCGCGTCACCGACGAGGACCGTGACCAGCCGGTCGCCCGGGAAGGCGCTGACCACTGCCGCGGTCGCCTCGACCGTGCCCGTCTCCGCGAGCCGGGCGTACAGATGCGCCTGGTAGTCGTCCGGGAGGTGCTGCTCGACCTGGTCGGCGAGGGTGCCTGCGACGGAGGCCGCCGTCTCGAACTTCAGCGGTGCGACACCCACGAGGTTCTGCACGGCCGTCTCGCGCTCCTCATCGGTCAGCCCTTCGGCCGCCAGGGTCCGCAGTACCGTCCACAGGTCCTTCAGCGCCGGTCCCGTGGACTCCGTGTCCACCGATCCGCTGATGGCCAGCATCGCGGCACCGGTCGGCCCCGAGGCGGAGTCCGGGGCCGACGACCGCAGCACCTGGGCGAAGGCCCGCACGCCGTAGGTGTAGCCCTTCTCCTCGCGCAGCACCCGGTCCAGCCGGGACGTGAGCGTGCCGCCCAGGCAGTACGTGCCGAGCACCTGGGCCGGCCACACGCTGTCGTGCCGGTCGGCGCCGATCCGGCCGATCAGCAGTTGCGTCTGCACCGCGCCCGGACGGTCGACGATCACCACCCGGCCGGTGTCGTCCGCGGTGATCGGCGGGGCGGGACGGGGCTCGGCGGTGTCGCCCGACCAGTCGCCGAGGGTGTCGGCCAGCAAGGTGTCCAGGTCGATGCCGGTGAGGTCGCCGACGACCACGACGGTCGCCGTGGACGGCCTGACATGGGCGTCGAAGAAGGCACGCACGGCGGCCGAGTCGATCCGCTCGACCGTCTCCTCGGTGCCCTGGCGCGGGCGCGACATCCGCGCCGAGGCCGGGAAGAGCTCCTTGGAGAGCTGTTTGGCGGCGCGGCGGGCCGGGTTGGCCTGCTCGTGCGGGATCTCGTCGAGCCGGTTGCGCACGAGCCGCTCGACCTCGCTGTCGGCGAAGGCGGGCGCCCGCAGCGCCTCGGCCACCAGCGCGAGCGCCTTGGCCAGCCGGGAGGCCGGGACCTCCAGGGAAACCCGGATGCCGGGGTGGTCCGCGTGCGCGTCGAGGGTGGCGCCGCAGCGCTCCAGCTCGGCGGCGAACTCCTCGGCGGTGTGCTTGTCGGTGCCCTCGGAGAGCGCCCGCGACATGATCGTGGCCACACCGTCGAGGCCCTCGGGCTCCGCGTCCAGCGGGGCGTCGAGGAAGATCTCCACCGCCACGACCTGCTGGCCCGGGCGGTGGCAGCGCAGCACCGTGAGGCCGTTGGGCAGAGCACCGCGCTCCGGCGCGGGGAAGGCCCAGGGGCGGGCGACGCCGGGGGCAGGCTGCGGGTGGAACTGCATCGATACTCCAGTCGCGGCAGCGTCGGTCACTTGTCCGCTCCTTCGTGCGTGTCGGTGTCGTCGGCGTCGGTCTCGTCGGTGTCCGCCGATTCCGCGGGCTCGACCGGCTCGTAGACCAGCACGGCCCGGTTGTCGGGGCGCAGCTGGGACTTGGCGACCGCCTGAACCTCTTCCGCGGTGACGGCGAGCACCCGCTGCACGGCGGTCAGGGCGAGCTGCGGATCGCCGAACAGCACGGCGAACCGGCAGAGTTCGTCGGCGCGGCCCGCGACCGTACCGAGCCGGTCCAGCCACTCGCGTTCCAACTGGGCCTGCGCACGTTCCATTTCCTCGGGCGTGGGGCCCTCGGCGGCGAACCGGGCGAGCTCCTCGTCGACCGCGGCCTCGATCTGAGGCACCTCGACGCCGCCGGACGTCTTGACGTCCAGCCAGCCGAGGGAGGGCGCACCGGCCAGCCGCAGCAGCCCGAACCCGGCCGCCACGGCCGTACGGTCACGGCGGACCAGGCGGTTGTGCAGCCGCGACGACTCGCCGCCGCCGAGCACGGTCAGCGCGAGGTCTGCCGCGTCGCACTCACGGGTGCCGTCGTGCGGCAGCCGGTAGGCGGCCATCAACGCCCGCGCCGGGACCTCCTCATGCACTTCCTCGCGCAGCTGCTCGCCGATGGTCTCGGGGAGCGTGCCGTCGCGCGGCGGCTGCTTGCCGTCGTGGGACGGGATGGAGCCGAAGTACTTCTCGATCCAGGCGAGCGTCTGCTCGGGGTCGATGTCGCCGACGACCGAGAGCACCGCGTTGTTGGGCGCGTAGTACGTACGGAAGAAGGTGCGCGCGTCCTCGAGGGTCGCGGCGTCCAGGTCCGCCATCGAGCCGATCGGCGTGTGGTGGTAGGGGTGGCCCTCGGGGTAGGCCAGAGCCGTCAGCTTTTCGAACGCCGTGCCGTAGGGGACGTTGTCGTATCGCTGCCGCCGCTCGTTCTTGACGACGTCGCGCTGGTTCTCCATGGACTCCTCGTCGAGCGCGGCGAGCAGTGAGCCCATCCGGTCGGCCTCGAGCCAGAGGGCCAGCTCCAGCTGGTGCGTGGGCATCGTCTCGAAGTAGTTGGTGCGCTCGAAGCTGGTGGTCCCGTTGAGCGAACCGCCGGCTCCCTGCACCAGCTCGAAGTGTCCGTTCCCCTTCACCTGGCCGGAGCCCTGGAACATCAGGTGCTCGAAGAGGTGAGCCAGACCGGTGCGTCCCTTGACCTCGTGGCGCGAACCGACGTCGTACCAGAGGCAGACCGCGGCGACCGGGGTCAGATGGTCCTCGGAGAGCACCACGCGCAGGCCGTTGGCCAGACGGTGCTCGGTCGCTGTCAAGCCGCCGGAGCCGGCCTGGGCTGTGGCCGTGTGACCCATGGGCATGTACGTCCCTTCGATCGCGATAATGGATTTCCTGCGAGACCTGCCACTGTAAGCAAGCGCACAGGCACCTGGCGAAGTTCCCATACCGCGGAAGTTCGCGTGAAAGAGGGGCGCGTCCCCCGCAGGACGGCCGCCAGACCCCTCTCGGCAGGGGTCGCGAACGCCTCTTGGGACGGGTCGAGGTCGGCGATGTCAGTGCGGCGGTCCACAATGGTCCGCGTCAGAACCTGAGGTTGCCCGGACAGAATCCGTCAGAATCCGTGAAGGAGTCGCAGCAGCGATGGCCCGCCGCAGCACGAAGACCCCGCCGCCGCCGGACGATTTCGAGGAGAAGATCCTCGACATCGACGTCGTCGACGAAATGCAGGGCTCCTACCTCGAGTACGCGTACTCGGTGATCTACTCACGGGCCCTGCCGGACGCCCGCGACGGCATGAAGCCGGTGCACCGCCGCATCGTGTACCAGATGAACGAGATGGGCCTGCGCCCGGAGCGCGGCTATGTGAAGTGCGCCCGCGTGATCGGCGAGGTCATGGGCAAGCTGCACCCGCACGGTGACGCGTCGATCTACGACGCGCTGGTGCGGATGGCGCAGCCGTTCTCCATGCGGCTCCCCCTCGTCGACGGGCACGGGAACTTCGGCTCGCTCGGCAACGACGACCCGCCGGCCGCCATGCGGTACACCGAGTGCCGGATGGCCGACGCGACGTCGCTGATGACGGAGTCGATCGACGAGGACACCGTCGCTTTCCAGTCGAATTACGACGGCCAGGAGCAGGAGCCGGTCGTCCTCCCGGCCGCCTATCCGAACCTCCTGGTCAACGGCACGACCGGGATCGCGGTCGGCATGGCGACCAACATGCCGCCGCACAACCTGGGCGAGGTCATCGCCGCCGCCCGCCATCTCATCAAGCATCCGGGCGCGGACCTGGAGACCCTGATGCGGTTCGTCCCCGGTCCCGACCTGCCGACCGGTGGCCGGATCGTGGGCCTCGGCGGCATCAAGGACGCCTACGCGGCCGGCCGCGGCACGTTCAAGATCCGCGCCACCGTCGCCGTGGAGAACGTCACGGCGCGCCGCAAGGGCCTGGTCGTCACCGAACTGCCCTTCAGCGTCGGCCCGGAGAAGGTGATCGCCAAGATCAAGGACCTGGTCTCGGCGAAGAAGCTCCAGGGCATCGCGGACGTCAAGGACCTCACCGACCGCGCGCACGGGCTGAGTCTGGTCATCGAGATCAAGAACGGCTTCGTGCCGGAGGCCGTGCTGGAGCAGCTGTACAAGCTGACGCCGATGGAGGAGTCCTTCGGCATCAACAATGTGGCGCTGGTCGACGGCCAGCCGCTCACCCTGGGCCTCAAGGAGCTCCTGGAGGTCTATCTCGACCACCGCTTCGAGGTGGTGCGCCGGCGCAGTGAGTTCCGCCGGACCAAGCGCCGCGACCGGCTGCACCTGGTCGAGGGACTCCTCATCGCGCTGATCGACATCGACGAGGTCATCCGGCTCATCCGGTCCAGCGACAATTCGGCGCAGGCGAAGGAGCGGCTCATCGAGCACTTCTCGCTGAGCGAGACCCAGACGCAGTACATCCTGGACACCCCGCTGCGCCGGCTGACCCGTTTCGACCGGATCGAGCTGGAGAGCGAGCGGGACCGGCTCAACGCCGAGATCGACGAGCTGACCGCCATCCTCGATTCCGACACCGAGCTGCGCAAGCTCGTCTCCTCCGAACTGGCGGCGGTCGCCAAGAAGTTCGGCACCGACCGGCGAACCGTGCTGCTGGAGTCGGCCGGCTCGCAGGTCGCCTCGGTGCCGCTGGAGGTCGCGGACGACCCGTGCCGGGTGCTGCTGTCGTCGACCGGCCTGCTGGCCCGTACCGCCCATGACGATCCGATCGTCTTCGCCGAGGACGCCAAGCGTGCCAAGCACGATGTGATCGTGTCGGCCGTGCCGGCGACGGCCCGGGGCGATGTGGGCGTGGTGACGTCGACGGGGCGGTTGCTGCGGCTCGCGGTGATCGATCTGCCGCAGCTGCCGGACACTCACGCGGCGCCCAGTCTGTCGGGCGGGGCGACGGTTTCGGAGTTCCTCACGCTGGAGAGCGACGAGGAGGTCATCTGCCTCTCCACGCTCGACGAGGCCTCTCCCGGTCTGGCGATCGGCACCTTGCAGGGGGTCGTCAAGCGGGTGGTGCCGGACTATCCGTCCAACAAGGACGAGCTGGAGGTCATCACCCTCAAGGACGGTGACCGGATCGTCGGCGCGGCCGAACTGCGCACGGGCGAGGAGGACCTGGTCTTCATCACGTCCGACGCGCAGCTGCTGCGCTACCCGGCGGCGCAGGTACGGCCGCAGGGAAGGCCCGCGGGCGGCATGACAGGCGTCAAGCTCGCGGCGGACGCCGAGGTGATCTCGTTCACCGCGGTGGATCCGGCGGTGGACGCGGTGGTGTTCACGGTGGCGGGCTCGCACGGCACGCTGGACGACTCGGTGCTGACGTCCAAGCTCACCCCGTTCGATCAGTATCCGCGCAAGGGCCGGGCCACTGGTGGGGTGCGCTGCCAGCGGTTCCTCAAGGGCGAGGACGTCCTGGTGTTCGGCTGGGCGGGCGCGACGCCCGCCCGGGCCGCGCAGAAGAACGGCACGCCGACCGAGCTGCCGGAGCCGGACCCGCGGCGTGACGGTTCGGGGACACCGCTGGTCAAGCCGGTCGCGGTGGTGGCCGGCCCCGTCTAGGACATGGCGCGGGCAGCCGACCGCAGGGGCGGAGGAGCTGCCGCTACGCGTCGCCGTCGGGCCCTTGTACGTACCGCAGGACGCCCCACATGCTTCGCTCATGTGCGGCGTCCTGCGTCGTGCCCGGTGCCGGGGCGGCGCTCTCGCGGCAGTCGGCCAGCTCCTTGTGCAGCCGGTCCGGGTCGATGCCCGAGCCGATCAGCACCAGCTGGGTGAGGTGCGGTTCGTCGCGTGCCCACGGCCGCGGGGCGAATCTCAGGAACCTGCCGACCGCGTGCAGGACGTACGTGTTGTCGCGGTCGCCCACACCGAAGTCGACGAACCCCTTGATCCGGTAGAGGCCGTGCGGCCTGGAGTCGAGGAACTCCATCAGGCGGCGGGGGTTCATCGGTACGTCCGAGGTGAAGGAGACGCTCTCGTACGCGGCATGCAGATGGTGCTCGTGCCCGGCGCCGGCCTCTTCCTCGGCCCGTTCCGCCAGGAGCAGGTCCTCGAAGGTGAGCTGGCGGGCCTTCTCCTCGCCGTCCGGCCGCAGCGCCGGGTCGAAGAGCAGCTCGGGGTCGACGCGTCCGTATGAGGCACAGATGACGGCGGTCGCGCTGCCGCGCTCCGCCTCGCCGCCGGCCGGGGCGCCCGTAGCGGCGACGGCGTCCCTGATACGGGCCTGTTCCTCGCTCCCGACCCGGTCGGTCTTGTTCAGCACGACAAGATCGGCGACGGCGAGATGGCGTTCGATCTCCGGATGACGCTCCCGGGTGGCGTCGAACTCGGCGGCGTCCACGACCTCCACCAGGCCCCCGTACACGATGTGCGGGTTGTCGCTGGCCAGGAGCATGCGCACCAGCTCTTGTGGCTCCGCCAGCCCGCTGGCCTCGATGACGATCACATCGAGGCGGGCGGCGGGCCGGGTCAGCGTCTCCAGGAAGGTGTCGAGCTCGCTCGCGTCGACCGCGCAGCACAGGCATCCGTTGCCCAGCGAGACCGTCGAGCCGACCTGTCCCGAGACCGTCATGGCATCGATCTCGATGGAACCGAAATCATTGACGATCACGCCGATCCGGTTTCCCGCTCGGTTGCGGAGCAGGTGGTTGAGCAGCGTCGTCTTGCCGGATCCCAGGAACCCCGCAAGGACGATGACCGGGATCTGCTGCTTGCGGGGCGGGGACGACGGGCTCAACGGAGACCTTCCTCGGAGACGTCAGGGCGCCGGGACCGGCTGCGGCGGGGGCGTACCGACATAGCGGGCCGCCGGGCGGATGATCTTCGAGTCCGCCGCCTGCTCCAGGATATTGGCGCTCCAGCCGACCACCCGCGCCGCGCAGAACGTCGGCGTGAACATCTCGCGCGGCAGCCCGCACAGCTCCATGACGACTCCGGCGTAGAACTCGACGTTGGTGTGCAGCTCACGGCCGGGCTTGAGCTCGGCGAGGATCGCCTCGACCTGCCGCTCGACCTGGACGGCGAAGTCGACGAGCGGGCCGCCGAAGCCCTGGGCGATGCCCCGCAGCATGCGTGAGCGGGGGTCCTCGGTGCGGTAGACGGGGTGGCCGAAGCCCATGATCCGCCCGCCCGCGAGCACCTGCTCGCGGATCCAGCCGTCGATGCGGTCGGGGGTGCCGATGGCATCCAGCGTGTCGAGGGCGCGGCTGGGCGCTCCGCCGTGCAGCGGTCCGGAGAGCGCGCCGACGGCCGCCACCAGACAGGCCGCCACATCGGCTCCGGTGGAGGCGACGACCCGGCCGGTGAAGGTCGAGGCGTTGAAGCCGTGGTCGATGGTGGAGATCAGGTACTGCTCCACGGCCCTGACCCGTGCGGCATCCGGTACGGACCCGGTGAGCATGTACAGGTAGTTGGCCGCGTGGGGCAGATCGTCGCGCGGCTCGACCGGTTCGAGACCCTGGCCGAGCCGGTGCAGGGCGGTGAGCACGGTGGGGACGGCGGCGCAGGCGGCCAGGGCGTCGCTCCGGCGCCGGTCGGCGTCGATGTCGTACACCGGCTGGAATCCGGCCGAGGCTCCGAGGAGCGAGAGGGCGGTGCGCAGACCGGCCAGGGGCCCCGAGGCCGCTCCGGCGCGGGCTATGGCGGGCAGGGCCGCACGGACCTCGGCGGGCAGATGGCGCAGCGCGGCGGTGCGGGCGGCGAATTCGGCACGGGCCGCGGCATCGGGCAGCGCGCCCTCGAACATCAGGTACCAGACGTCTTCGAAGCTGCGGCTCTGCGCGAGGTCGATCGCCGAGTACTGCCGGTAGTGGTAGAAGCCCTCGCGTCCGCGGACATCGCCGAGGGCCGTGTCGGTGACGACGACACCCGCGAGTCCTCGGGGTACGTCGAGCGGGGTTCGGGTTCCGCTGGTCATGGTCGGCATCTCTTTCCTCGGTGACCCTCTCGACGGGTCTCATCAATATTGATTCGACCATCTATGGTTGACTTCAGTTCTGTCAATGTTGATTGAATCAATATGGATACGGTTGGCGGCATGAAGGATCAAGCAGCATCCGGTGACGACCGCGACGCGACCGACTCGCGCCGGCTCAGCACCCGGGAGACGGCCACGCGTCTCGGCGTGAAGCCGGAGACGGTGTACGCGTACGTCAGCCGGGGGCAGCTGAGCAGCAGGCGCGCTCCCGGCGGGCGCGGCAGCACGTTCGACGCGGCGGAGGTCGATGCGCTGGCCCGGCGCACGGGCCGCCGGGACCCCTCCCCCGCCACCGGCGACCTGGTCTTCCGTACCGGCATCACGCTGATCGAGAGCGACCGCTACTACTTCCGTGGCGTCGACGCGACCGAGTTGGCCGGGCGGTACGCCTACGAGGAGGTCGCCGAATGGCTCTGGACCGGCGATCTGCGGCCCGGCATCCGCTTCACCGCACCTGACGAGGCGCTGGCCGCGGCACGCCGCGCGGTCCACGCGCTGCCCGCGCACAGCGGTTCGACGGACCGGCTGCGGGTGGCCGTGATCGCCGCGGCGGCCGCCGATCCGCTCCGCTTCGACCTCTCGCGGGAGGCGGTGCTCGCCAGTGCGCGGAGTCTGATCCCGACCCTGGTCGAAGCGCTGCCCCTGGCAGCGGACGTATCGCCGGCGGGCGACGCGGCCGAAGGGGAGGCAGCCGGGAGTGGGGCCGAAGCAGGGGCGGCCGGGCTGGCCCGGCGCCTGTGGCCGAAACTCACCGCCCGACCGGCCGACGAGCCTTCGATCGCCACGCTGGACACCGCCCTCGCCCTGCTGATCGACCACGATCTCGCGGCATCGACGCTGGCCGCCAGGGTCGCCGCGTCCGCCCACGCCCATCCGTACGCGGTGGTCTCCGCGGGCCTCGGAGTGCTTGAGGGCCCCTTGCACGGGGCGGCGAGCGGCCTGGCGCACCGAATGCTGACCGAGGTCCTGGAGCGGGGCAGCGCGGTCCCGGTGGTCGCGGACCATCTCCGTACCGGACGCCGGGTGCCGGGGCTCGGCCATCGCCTCTACGGCGCGGAGGACCCGCGGGCGCGGACCCTGTTCGCCCTCCTCGCGGACGTCCCGCAGGCGGCTCCGGCGCTTGCCGCGGCGCGCGACGTGGTCACCACGACCGCCCGCCACGCACCCCTGCACGCCAATGTCGATCTGGCGCTCGCCGTGCTCTCGGTCTCCTCCGGCATGGCCGCGGAGGCGGGCGAGACGGTGTTCGCGGTGTCGCGCACGGCCGGCTGGATCGCCCACGCCTTGGAGGAGTACGGGGAACGACCGCTGCGCATGCGTCCCACCGGCCAGTACGGAGGCCCCTGCCCCCCTCAGCCGCTACCGACCGCCACGGGCGAACCGCCGCAATAGGCAGTCCGCACAGCGCAAAATTACGACAGTCAGCGGGAGACTGTGCGCGGCGGCCGCGCGGTGGAGCCACGCACGACCAGTTCCGGCTCGAAGAGCAGTTCGTCGGAGGGCACCGCGCGGCCCCCGATCTGCGCGCAGAGCAGTTCGACGGCGGCGCGCCCCATGGCTTCGATCGGCTGCCGGACGGTGGTCAGCGGAGGATCGGTGCAGTTCATGAAGGCCGAGTCGTCGTAGCCGACGACCGAGACATCGGCGGGGACCGAGAGGCCGCGGCGGCGCGCGGCGCGCACCGATCCGAGCGCGAGCGGGTCGCCTGCGCAGATGATGCCGGTGACTCCCCGGTCGAGCAGGCGCGTGGCGGCGGCCTGCCCGCCCTCCAGCGAGAACATGGTCCTGGCCACCCACTCGTCCGGCACGGTGGCGCCCGCCGCCTCGGCGATCGCGTGGGCGGTGGCCAGTTTGCGCTGCGAGGGGACGTGACCGGAGGGGCCGAGCACCAGGCCGATGCGCTCGTGGCCGAGCGAGACGAGATGGCGCCAGGCGTGTTCCATGGCGACGGAGTCGTCGCAGGAGACCCCGGGGAACCCGAGGTGAGCTGTGGCCGCGTTGATGAGAACGACCGGGATCCTGCGGTCCGCGAGCAGTCCGTAGTGATCGTGCGGGGCGTCGTCCTGCTGGTAGAGCCCACCGGCGAAGACCACGCCCGACACCTGCTGCTGAAGGAGCAGTTCGACGTAGTCGGCCTCGGAGACGCCGCCCATGGTCTGGGTGCACAGCACAGGGGTCAGGCCCTGCTGGGCCAGCGCACCGCCGACGACCTCGGCGAAGGCGGGGAAGATCGGGTTCTGCAGCTCGGGCAGGACCAGGCCGACCAACCGGGCCCGCTCACCGCGCAGCTGGGTGGGGCGCTCGTATCCGAGGACGTCGAGCGCGGAGAGGACAGCCTTCCGGGTGGCGTCGGAGACGCCGGGCTTTCCGTTGAGCACCCGGCTGACCGTGGCCTCGCTGACTCCCACCTTCTGCGCCACCTGCGCAAGCCGTCGCGTCATACCCGCAAGAATAGTGCAAAAAGCGCAAGCCGGTTGCGTAAACCTGAGATCGAGGAGGTCCGGGAAGGCCCAGGGGAATTCGGGAAGGCCCAGGGGAATTGCGGAGGGATTTCGGAAAGCGCCGGAATGCCCTCTACCGTTCATACGATGAGCGCCCCACCGCCCGCCGCCGGAAGAGCCCGCCGGCTCGGCTGGCCGCAGCGGGTCTTCTCCCAGGTCCTGCTGATGCAGCTGGCCATCGCCACCGGCGTCACCGTACTCGCCACCGGCCTCTTCCTGGCACCCCTCAGCGCGCAGCTCGACGACCAGGCGATGCGCCGCGCGCTCGCCATCGCGCAGAGCACGGCGGCCCAGCCGCAGATCACCGAGGCACTGCTCACCACGGCCCCGGCATCCGCCGGCCCCGTGCAGTCCGCGACCGAACGGATCAGACGCGCCACCGGCGCCGAGTACGTCGTCGTCATGGACCGGCGCGGGGTGCGCTGGTCGCACACCGACACCGCTCGGATAGGCAGGGTCGTTTCCACCGACCCGAGCGACGCGCTCGCGGGCCGCGACGTCATGGAGATCGACAGCGGCACGCTCGGCCGCTCGGCCCGCGGGAAGGTACCGCTGCGCGACGAGGCGAACCGGGTCGTCGGCGCGGTCTCGGTCGGTATCGCGTACGACAGCGTCCGGGCCAGACTGCTCGCGGCGATTCCCGGACTGCTCGCCTACGCGGGCGGAGCGCTCTCCGTCGGGGCCCTGGCCGCCTGGCTGATCTCCCGACGTCTCCAGCGGCAGACCCATGACCTCGCGTTCTCCGACATCTCCGCGCTCCTCACGGAGCGCGAGGCGATGCTGCACAGCATCCGGGAAGGGGTCGTCGCGCTCGACCAGAACGGCCGCATCCGGCTCCTCAACGACGAGGCCCAGAGGCTGCTCGGGCTCGGCCCCGACGCCGCGGGCCGCCCCCTCGACACCGTGCTCGGCGAGGGCCGGACCGCGGATGTGCTGGCCGGCCGGGTGGTCGGCGACGATCTGCTGACGGTGCAGGGCGCCCGGGTCCTGCTCGCCAACCGGATGCCGACCGACGACGGCGGCGCCGTCGCCACCCTCCGCGACCGCACCGAACTCGAACACCTCGGCCGCGAACTCGACTCCACCCGCGGCCTGATCGACGCACTGCGGGCCCAGGACCACGAGCACGCCAACCGGCTGCACACACTCCTGGGGCTGCTGGAGCTGGACATGCACGAGGACGCCATGGAGTACGTCACCGAGGTCGTCGGCGTGCACCGGGCAACGGCCGAACAGGTCACCGAGAAGGTGCGCGACCCGCTGCTGGCTGCGCTTCTGGTCGGCAAGGCCACGGTCGCGGCGGAGCGCGGCGTCGCTCTGCGCGTGGCCCCGGGGAGCCTGTTGCCGGACCGGCTCGTGGATCCTCGTGGGCTGGTGACCGTCGTCGGCAATCTCGTGGACAACGCGCTGGACGCGGCAGCCGGAACGGACGGCGCCCTGATCGAGCTGGGCCTGCGCGCCGAGGGACGTACGGTGGTGCTGCGCGTCCGCGACAGCGGCCCCGGGGTTCCGCCGGCGCAACGCGCGTCAATCTTCACGGAAGGCTGGTCGACGAAGGAACTCCCGGCACACGGAAGACGTGGCCTGGGACTCGCACTGGTACGGCGGCTGGCAGAACGGCAGGGGGGCGGCGTGACGGTGGACGGGCCCGCGGGCGGCGGTGCCGAGTTCACCGTCGTACTGCCGGAGGCCCTCGCCGATCCGGGTATGACGGACCCGGAAACGGCCGGACCGGAAACAACCGGAACCGGCAGGACCGAACCGGAACCGACCGAACCGAACACCGGCATCGCGGGAGAAGCACAGTGATCGAGGTCCTGGTCGTGGACGACGACATCCGGGTCGCGAAGGTCAACGCGGCCTATGTCTCCAGGGTGCCCGGATTCCGGGTGACCGCTCAGGCTCACTCCGCCGCCGACGCCCTCGCCACGATCGGGGAACAGCGCGTGGACCTGGTCCTGCTGGACCACTACATGCCCGGCCGCAACGGTCTGACGATGGTGCGGGAACTGCGCAGGCTCGGCCACCACACCGACGTGATCATGGTGACAGCGGCGCGCGACGTCGCCACCGTCCAGGAGGCCATGCGCCACGGCGCGCTGCAGTACCTGGTGAAGCCCTTCACCTACGCCGGGCTGCGCACCAAGCTGGAGGCGTACGCGGCGCTGCGCCACACCCTCGAACGCGGCGGAGAGGCCGAGCAGGGCGAGGTGGACCGGCTCTTCGGCGCCCTGTGGGCGGCGGGTGAACCCGACCTGCCCAAGGGCCACTCGCCGACCACGGCGGAACTGGTCCGCCAGGCGCTCCGCAGCGCCGAGGGGCCGCTCTCCGCGCAGGAGATCGCGGAGAGCGCCGGGATGAGCCGGCAGACCGCCCAGCGCTATCTGAAACTGCTGGAGAGGACGGGCCGGGTGCGGCTGACGCTGCGGTACGGCGAGACGGGCCGCCCGGAACACCGCTACGCCTGGTCCACCGGCGGACAGACCTGAGACCCGGTCCTCACACCCTTCGGGTCCGGTCCGTACGGGGACCCGGCCCGTGCGTACGGGCCCCGGTTACACCGCCCCGGCCCCGGTCAGCGCACGGACCTCGGTCTCCGCGTGCTTGGCGGCGTCGGGCGGCTCGGTGGAGGTGATCGTGCCGATCCAGCCGGCCATGAAGCCCAGCGGGATGGAGACCAGACCGGGGTTCTCCAGAGGGAAGAACTGGAAGTCGACGCCGGGGAAGAACGAGGTCGGGCTGCCGGAGACGACCGGCGAGAGCAGCACGAGCAATACGGCGGGGATCAGCCCGCCGTAGACGGACCAGACCGCTCCGCGGGTGGTGAAGTTTCGCCAGAACAGGGAGTACAGCAGCACCGGAAGGTTGGCCGAAGCTGCGACTGCGAAGGCGAGCCCCACGAGGAACGCCACATTCAGATCCTGGGCGACCAGGCCGAGTCCGATGGCGGCCACCCCGATCCCGGCTGCGGCGACCCGGGCCACAGCGACCTCGCTGTACTGCTTGGAGCCCGGACGCCTGAGCGAGGCGTAGAGGTCATGGGCCACAGAGGCGGACGAGGCAAGAGTGATCCCCGCGACGACGGCGAGGATGGTCGCGAAGGCGACGGCTGCGACCACGGCGAACAGAATCGTCCCCCCGGTGGATCCTTCGCCGCCGCCGAGCACCAGGGCCAGCAGCGGAACCGCGGTGTTCCCCGCCGGATTCGACGCCCGCACCTCCGCCGACCCGACGAGGGCCGCCGCCCCGAATCCGAGCGCGATCGTCATCAGGTAGAAGCCGCCGATGAGCCCGATGGACCAGACGACCGAACGGCGGGCCGCACGGGCCGTCGGCACGGTGTAGAACCGCGACAGGATGTGCGGCAGCCCCGCCGTGCCGAGTACCAGGGCGAGGCCCAGGCTGATGAAGTCGATGCGCGCCGTCCAGGTTCCGCCGTACCGGAGACCGGGCGAGAGGAAGCGGCTTCCGTGCCCGCTCCGTTCTGCCGCGGAGGTGAGCAGGGCGTTGAAGTTGCCGTGGAAGTGGACCAGGACGAGCACGGTAAGCACGACCGTTCCCGCCATCAGCAGAACGGCCTTGACGATCTGGATCCAGGTCGTCGCACGCATCCCGCCGAACGACACATAGATCACCATGAGCGCCCCGACACCGATGACGGTCCAGGAACGGGCGGCACCGCTCGTACCGCCGAGGAGCAGCGCGACCAGGCTGCCCGCACCGACCATCTGCGCCACCAGATAGAGCACGGAGACGGTGACGGACGAGGTGCCCGCGGCGATCCGGACCGGGCGCTCCGCCATGCGCGCCGCCACCACGTCGGCGAGGGTGAACCGGCCGCAGTTGCGGACCAGTTCGGCGACCAGCAGCAGGACGACGAGCCACGCGACCAGGAATCCGACCGAGTAGAGCATGCCGTCGTAGCCGAAGAGGGCGATCAGCCCCGAGATGCCGAGGAAGGACGCGGCCGACATGTAGTCGCCGGCGATGGCGAAACCGTTCTCCATGGAAGAGAAGAGCCGGCCGCCCGCATAGAACTCCTCGGCCGAGCCGTGCCGGTTGCGGCTCACCCAGGTGGTGATGGCGAGCGTCACTGCGATGAAGGCGCTGAACAGCAGGAGCGCCAGCGTCTGGTGGTTCCCGTTCAACGCCCGATCCCCCGCGTCATCTCCTGCGTCTCCCACCGCAGTTCGAGCGCGGCCCGGTCCCTGCGGAGCCGTGCGTGCCGCGCGTACGCCCCGGTGAGAAGGAACGTCGTGAGGAACTGCCCGAGTCCCGCGACCATCGCGACATTGACCGCTCCGGCCACCGGACGGGCCATCAGCCCGGGAGCGGTGATCGCGACGACGACGTACGCGAGATACCAGACGAGGAAGGCAAGGGTGGCCGGGACGACGAACCGCCGGTACCGACGGCGTACTTCCTGGAAGGCCCCGCTGCGCTGCACCTCCAGATAGATTTCGGCCGCGCTGGGGCTGCCCTGCTGATCTCCGGGCCCTGGTCGCCCGGTGGGAGCGAAGCTCCCCGCACCGTCCAGCTCGCCCCATCCGGAGGCCAGCACGTCGTACCACGGGTCGTCGAGCCGCAACGCTGCGGCCTCAGGCCCTGCTTCCTTCTCCACCGAACAACTCCCCTTGTCCACGGACCACTTCGGCCGCGTACCCAAGAATGGGCAGATCGGGAAGATCCCGGGCACTTCATTCGCCGGTCTTCACCTCTTCAGGTGAAGGTTGACCCGGGCGGCTGTGCGAGGCCCCGAACGTACGCGTACCGAACGGCCTGTGCCCGGTCGCGTACGCCGGCCTTGGCGAAGAGGTTGTTGATGTGGCTTTTCACGGTGGCCTGCGAGATGTGCAGTCTGCGGGCGATCTCCAGGTTGGACAGCCCTTCCGCGATCAGGACCAGTACTTCCAGCTCACGTGGTGTCAGACTGTCGGGCAGTTGCGACTCCGGGGCCGGGCCCTGCGGCGGCTGTGTGGTGACGTGCTCCAGCAGACGGCGCTGCACGGAAGGCGAGAGTCCGGCCTCGCCCGACAGCACGGCCTGGATGGCCCGCACGATCTCCTCTCCCCCGGCGTCCTTGGTGAGGTAGCCCCTGGCCCCCGCCTGCAGCGCGGGGAAGAGCGAGTCGTCGTCCGCGAAGGTTGTGAGCACCACCACCTGGGTCCCCGGATAGTCCTTGCGGATCCGCCGGGTCGCCTCCGCCCCGTCGCAGCGGGGCATCCGCAGATCCATCAGAACCACGTCGGGGGCCAGTTCGGCCACGAGCGCGACGGCCTCCTCGCCGTCCTTCGCCGATCCGACCACCTCGATTCCGGGCAGCAGCCCCAGCAGCATCACGATTCCTTCGCGGACCACCGACTGGTCGTCGGCGACCACGACCCGCGCGTTCACGCGGGCACCCGCAGACTCACCACGAAACCCTCCTCGCCGGGACCGGCCTCCAGCGTCCCGCCCATCAGCTCGGCCCGCTCCCTCATCCCCAGCAGACCGTATCCGGAGCCGCTGACAGCGAGCTCGTCCTCGGGTCCGCGTCGTCCCGAATCCTTGATCTCCAGGGCGACTTCGTCCGGCAGATACTCCAGCCGGACAAGGACCCGGGCCCCGGGCGCGTGCTTGCGCACGTTGGTCAGGGCTTCCTGTGCCACTCTGCGGACCGTCTGCGACGCCTCCGCGGTCAGTGTCCGCTGCTCCCCCTCCACACTGACCTCGGCGGGCTCGGCGGCCACCAGTTGCCGCAGGAAGTCCTCCACCGGGGAAACCTCCCCACGCAGCGCCGAGAGCGCCTGGCGGGTCTCCGCAAGACCCTCGCGTGCCATGGAACGCGCCGCCACCACCCGCTCCAATACCCGGTCCCTGAACTCCCCCGGGGGTTCCCGCTCGATCAGGAGCCGCGCCGCCTCCAGATGCACCAGCTGCGCCGAGAGGCTGTGGGCGAGGACGTCGTGGATTTCGCGGGCGATCCTGGCCCGCTCGTCCAGGGCAGCCGTCTCGGCCTCCGCCGCACGGGCCGCCCGCTCCTGCACGAGGAGTCTCTGGGCATTGCCCCGGGCCTCCGCGTCCAGTCGCAGAACGTAGCCCGCCAGACAGAGGCCTCCTGTGGTCATGGCTGTACTCAGCCAGCTATCGGTGTTGACGGCTGCGTAGGCACCGAGTGCGACGGCCGTGGCGGGGAGGCCCGCCGCAAGGGGCAACCGCTCCAGGGCGGCGACGGCGCACCCGCACCAGAGGATCACCGCCGGCACTCCGGCACCGGCCTGTTGTGCCCCGAGTGCCGCCGTCATCAGCAGTGCGAGAAGTGCCAGCGACGGCCGCAGCCGGTGTTCCAGGCTGGTCCGGAAGAACGCCCGAGCGGCAATCGCACAGGCCGCAACGCCCACCAGGCCGGACGCCACCCCCCAGGGCCCGAACCGTCCGCTGGTGAAGGTGCCCCAGAGCATGGCGGTGAGCAGGCCCACCCGGACGGACCAGGCGATCATCGCCCGCGGACGGGTGCGATTCCCCGAGGAGAGGGCTTCCCGGGAGGGCCAGCTCGTCCAGGTCGTACGAGTCACACGCGGTCCTTCCACGCCGACTGCGACGACATCCCGTCGGCAGAGCCACCGTACGCCGGACTCATCTGCCCGGCCCGCCACATCAGCACACCACTGCGCACCGCCAGCGTCACCGCGAGGGCCGACATCAGTGCGGCACTGCCCTGGTGTATTCCCATCAGCGCGGCGGCCCCGTAGAGGGCCGCACGCAGCGCCAGGCCCCCGGTCCAGACGAGGACGGTGGCCTTGGTCCCCTTGCTCCACAGCGAACCGTCCGCCTCGCGCCACAACCGCGAAGTCCAGCCCCAGCCGGCGCCGGTCGCCAGCCCCACCGCCAGCTCCGCGCCCAGGACGGCCACGGACAGCGCTTCGTGATGCGCATCCACCAGCCCGTGGTCGCGCAGCGACACGACGAGGAGAATGCCCGGCAGGATCCACCAGCGCCTGTCGTCGGAGATTCGCCGTGCCGAGCACTGGCGGACCACGACGACGGCGACGACAGCGACGATCACCAGGACATTGACGAGCCCGGACATGGCTGCCTCCGAGATGCGGGAAGGTTCGTTGACACCTTCGACGCTACGGAAACGACCTGGTCAGGGGATCGGCTCAGGGGTTGATCGTGGGTGGAGAAGCCGTCTCCACCCACGGGTGGAGACGGCGTCGCTCAGGCGTCGATGCGCGAGCGGTCCAGCGTCGCGGCCGAGCTGGCGATGAACTCCTTGCGCGGTGCCACCTCATTGCCCATCAGCAGATCGAAGACCCGCTCGGACGATTCCAGATCCCCGATGTTGATCCGCCGCAGGGTGCGGTACCGGGGGTCCATCGTGGTCTCCGCCAGCTGGTCGGCGTCCATCTCGCCCAGACCCTTGTAGCGCTGGATCGAGTCCTTGTACCGGACGTTCTTCCGCTGCAGCTCCAGCAGCCGCTGGCGCAGCTCGTTGTCGGAGTACGTGTAGACGTACTTGTCCTGGCCCTTCTTGGGCTGGACCAGCTCGATCCGGTGCAGCGGGGGTACGGCCGCGAAGACCCGGCCCGCCTCGACCATGGGCCGCATGTAGCGCTGGAACAGGGTCAGCAGCAGACAACGGATGTGCGCGCCGTCGACATCTGCGTCCACCAGCAGGACGATCTTCCCGTAGCGGGCGGCGTCGATGTCGAAGGTCCGCCCCGACCCGGCTCCTATGACCTGGATGATCGCACCGCACTCGGCGTTCTTCAGCATGTCCGAGACGGACGACTTCTGGACGTTGAGAATCTTGCCCCGGATCGGCAGCAGTGCCTGGAACTCACTGTTCCGCGCGAGTTTGGCCGTGCCGAGCGCGGAGTCCCCCTCGACGATGAAGAGCTCGCTGCGCTCCACGTCGTCGCTGCGGCAGTCGGCGAGCTTCGCCGGCAGCGAAGAGGTCTCCAGCGCCGTCTTGCGGCGCTGTGCGTCCTTGTGCTGGCGGGCCGCGATGCGGGTGCGCGCGGCTGCCACGGCCTTGTCCAGGATCGCCCTGGCCTGAGCCTTGGTATCGCGCTTCGTCGAGGTCAGGAACGCCTTGAGCTCCTTGGCCACGACATTGGCAACGATCCGGTTGGCCGCCGAGGTGCCGAGCACCTCCTTGGTCTGCCCCTCGAACTGCGGCTCCGCCAGCCGTACGGTGACGACCGCGGTGAGTCCCTCCAGCGCGTCGTCCTTGACGATGTCGTCCTCGGCGACGCGGAGGAGCTTGGCTGAACGCAGCGCCTCATTCATCGTCTTGGTCACGGAGCGTTCAAACCCGGTCACATGCGTGCCGCCCTTGGGGGTGGCGATGATGTTGACGAAGGACTTGAGGTTGGTGTCGTATCCGGTGCCCCAGCGCATGGCGATGTCGACGCCGAGTTCACGGGTGACCTCGGTCGCCGTCATGTGACCACGCTCGTCCAGGACCGGCACGGTCTCCTTGAATGTGCCCTGGCCGGTCAGACGCAGGACGTCGCAGACCGCCTTGTCCTGGGCGAGGTACTCGCAGAATTCGCTGATTCCGCCGTCGAAGCAGAAGGTCTCCTCGGCCTTGCCCTCGCCGTCGAGACCGCGTTCGTCGCGGACGACGATCGTGAGGCCGGGGACGAGGAAGGCCGTCTGCCGCGCCCGCTGGTGGAGCGTCTCCAGATTGAGCTTGGCGTCCTTGAGGAAGATCTGCCGGTCCGCCCAGTAACGCACCCTGGTTCCGGTGCGCGCCTTCGGTACCCGCTTGCCCTTGAGCAGGCCGTTGGCCGGGTCGAAGGGGCTGTCCGGCCCCTGCTCGGTGAAGATCCCCGGGACTCCGCGGCGGAAGCTGATCGCATGGGTCGCGCTGTTGCGGTCGACCTCGACATCGAGCCGGGCGGAGAGTGCGTTCACCACGGAGGCGCCCACGCCGTGCAGACCGCCGGACGCGGCGTACGAGCCGCCACCGAACTTTCCGCCGGCGTGCAGCTTGGTCATCACGACCTCGACGCCGGACAGGCCCGTCTTGGGCTCGACGTCGACCGGGATGCCGCGCCCGTTGTCCCGGACCTCCACGGAATTGTCCTCGTGGAGGATGACCTCGATGTGATCGCAGTAGCCGCCCAGGGCCTCGTCGACGGAGTTGTCGATGATCTCCCAGAGGCAGTGCATGAGGCCGCGGCTGTCGGTGGACCCGATGTACATCCCGGGACGCTTGCGAACCGCTTCGAGCCCCTCGAGTACGAGCAGGTGCCGCGCGGTGTAGTTGGAACCGTCTCGGTCTGCTCCGGTCAGCAGCGCAGTGGACGGCACGGACGTATCGGCGGTCACGCGGTTCGCTCCTCGCTGAATTTCATTTGAGGCCCAAGTGGGTAAGGGCTCGGCTTCGGTCACCGCTGAGAGGGTACCGAGGCCTGGTAGAGCGGTTGTAACGCCACCCTCCGAGAACCCTCACACTAGTCCAGCCTCGCATACACGTTCGATCCCTCCTGGGAGTGACGTGCACATCACGTTCCCTTCCAGGCATGAACCATTTAGGCTCCGGGCACGTCCTCATGAACAAACCGGCAAGCCAGCCGGGAGGATCCACACAAGACAAGCAACGCGAAACCGTAGCGCTACGCAATACGGCACATTCGCCGCCAACCGGCAACAGACAGCCATCTCGAGAAGAAGTTTCGAAGAAAAGCCACGAGCGGGAACGTTTTGGGCCTGGTTGGATGTTGACCCTGGTACGACAGCTCGTCGAGCTAGAGAAGAGGCGACGTGACTACTGTTCTGACCCCCGCGAGCCCGCTGACCGCAGCAGACCGCTGCGACCGTTGCGGCGCCCAGGCATATCTGCGCGTCGTCCTGATCAGCGGCGGTGAACTGCTCTTCTGCGCCCACCACGGTCGCAAGTTCGAGCCGGAACTCAAGAAGATCGCCGCGGAAATACAGGATGAGACGGACCGGCTGACAGCCGTGCAGGCCCAAGCCGCCGAAGAGGAACAACACTGACACCTCGCATCCACGACGAGCCAGGGCCAGGTTCCGGACCGGCCGACGGGCGGCTTCCCAGGAGGAAGCCGCCCGTTCTCGTGCACGCGCGGCTACGCGGTGCCACCGCCAGGCATCCAGCCCATGGCAGCGGAAACACGCGTGTACACACCGGGGCTCCCTGCCCTCCCGCAGCCATTCCCCCAGGACACCAGCCCGATGAGCCGCCCACGGGCCACGAGCGGCCCTCCGCTGTCACCCTGGCATGCGTCGTACCCACCCTGCAGTTTGCCCGCACAGAGCATCGCCGAGGCGTCGTACGTGCCGTCCTTGCCGCCCGGGTACGCCTGCTCGCACAAGCTGTCCGGCAGAACGCTCACCTGGGCGGAGCGGAGTGACGACGCGTAGTCGCTGTCACCGGTCGTGTCACCCCACCCGTAGACGACGGCACCCGTACCCGGCTCGTACGCCGCGTCACCGGATTCGGCCATCGGAATCACGCTCTTCGCGGGCAGCGCCGCGGCCAGAGTGAGCACCGCCACGTCTCCCGCGTTCGTGAGAGGGTCGAACCCCGGATTGCTCCATGTCGCCTGCACCGGCACCTCCTTCCCCCCGGTCCCGCGCAGGGCATCCCGGCCCGAGATGATCCGCAGATCGCGCACCTTCCCGACATCGCCCCCGAGCGCCTCCCGGCTCAGGCAGTGCGCCGCGGTCAGCACCTTCTTGGGCGCGATCACGACGCCGCCGCAGAACTGGCCGGCGCGCGTCTCTCCGAACCGGTCCCGGCTGGACAGCGCGACCACCCAGGGGCTGTCCTTGACATGCGCGGGCTGACCACCGATGACGATGCTGTCCGCAACAGCCGGTGCGGAGGATCCGAGCGGTATCGCTGCCGCGGCGGCCGCCAGGGCGAGCGCCCCGGTCATGGCGCGGAAGACGGTACGGGACATGCGCACTCCTGACTCTGTGGTGAACCATTCCCACCCAGAGTCATCCGACCTGCCAGGGACCGCATTCTCAGATAGGCCGAGGGCCCGGCTCCCCTGCGGGATCCGGGCCCTCGGCCTGTGTACTCCTGCGACCTAGTCGAGGTAGTCGCGCAGCACCTGCGAACGCGACGGGTGGCGCAACTTCGACATGGTCTTCGACTCGATCTGCCGGATGCGCTCGCGCGTCACGCCGTAGACCTTGCCGATCTCGTCCAGCGTCTTCGGCTGGCCGTCGGTGAGACCGAAGCGCATCGAGACCACGCCGGCCTCACGCTCGGAGAGCGTGTCGAGCACCGAGTGCAGCTGCTCCTGGAGAAGCGTGAAGCTGACCGCGTCGGCCGGGACGACCGCTTCGGAGTCCTCGATCAGGTCACCGAACTCGCTGTCCCCGTCCTCACCCAGCGGGGTGTGGAGGGAGATCGGCTCGCGACCGTACTTCTGGACCTCGATGACCTTCTCCGGGGTCATGTCGAGTTCCTTGGCCAGCTCCTCCGGCGTGGGCTCGCGGCCCAGGTCCTGAAGCATCTGACGCTGCACACGGGCGAGCTTGTTGATGACCTCGACCATGTGCACCGGGATGCGGATGGTGCGAGCCTGGTCGGCCATGGCGCGGGTGATCGCCTGACGGATCCACCAGGTGGCGTACGTGGAGAACTTGTAGCCCTTGGTGTAGTCGAACTTCTCGACCGCGCGGATCAGACCGAGGTTGCCCTCCTGGATCAGGTCCAGGAAGAGCATGCCGCGGCCGGTGTAGCGCTTGGCCAGCGAAACCACGAGACGGAGGTTGGCCTCCAGCAGGTGATTCTTGGCGCGGCGGCCGTCCTCGGCGATGATCTCCAGTTCGCGCTTGAGCTTCGGCGCGAGCTTGTCGGAGTTCGCCAGCTTGTCCTCGGCGAACAGGCCGGCCTCGATGCGCTTGGCGAGCTCGACCTCCTGCTCGGCGTTGAGGAGGGGAACCTTGCCGATCTGCTTCAGGTAGTCCTTGACCGGGTCGGCGGTGGCGCCGGCGACGGCGACCTGCTGCGCAGGCGCGTCGTCCTCGTCGTCGTCGGAGAGGACGAAGCCCTTGTTCTCGCCCTCGCCCTCCTCTTCCTCGCCCTTGCCGACCTTTACTTCCTCGGCCGCCTCATCGCCGTCGAGGAGCTCGTCGTCCTGCTTTCCGGACTTCTTCGCTGTTGTCTTCTTGGCCGTCGTCTTCTTCACGGCGGTCTTCTTGGCAGCCGTCTTCTTGGCTGCTGTCTTCTTCGCAGGGCCGGCCGCGGCAGCGTCGTCGGCCACCACGCCCACGGTCTCTGCCGACGCGGCGGCAGTGGCCGCGACCGTCCTGGTCACGGTCGTCTTGGCCGCGACAGTCTTGGTGGCGGTGCGCTTGACCGGGCTCTTTGCTGCGACGCTCTTGCGGGCACGTTTGGACGGCTCCGCGGCACTGACCATCAGCGTCACACCCTCTTCCTCGAGGATCTGGTTGAGGCTGCGCAGAACATTCTTCCACTGGGTTGGCGGAATCTGGTCAGCCTCGAAGGCCCGACGCACGTCATCGCCGGCGATCTGCCCATCAGCCTTTCCCCGCTCGATGAGCGCCATCACAGACTCGGACTCGGCGATCTCCGGCGGGAGCGTACGGGATGTGCTGGCCGACACGAACAACCTCTCGGAACGATGGAAACGGCTTCCGGTCCGGCCCTGGGGTGGGCTGGAACCGACGACCGCCGGGCTGGGAATGTACCGACGGCGCGGGCTTGGCCTCAGAACTGCACAGCGCACTGAATGGCTGCTGTATTCCTTCCGCGGCGGTCACCTCTTAAGTCATCGCACTGTTTCGAGGAGTGTTACGCCCAATCCGCGTGGCCCGAGTCACACCTCATTTGCGACGAACGTGACCATGGGTGCCATCTCCCCACAATTGTGCCGCCGGACCGTGAGGGCCCGGCGACACGTGGTTCGAACACCTTGGCCGTGCTGTGCTCAGTGCTCGCGGGGGGCGGGCACCACCCGCTCCACCTCGGGGTGAACGACGAGCAGTTGGCGCATGGCCGCCTCGGCGCCTGCCGAGTCGCCGGACGCAAGGGCGTCGACGATGCGGGCGTGGTGGCCGAGAGACGCCTCGGTGGGGCGGTCGCAGCCCGTGACAGGGCCACCCGAGACCTGCAGTGCCGCGGAAACGATGCCGGAGAGGTGCTCCAGCATGCGATTGCCCGCCGCCTGGATCAGCAGGGAGTGGAATTCCGCGTCGGCCCGGGAGCAGGTGATCCCGTCACCCTGGCCGAGCGCGTGCCCCATGATCTCGACCATGTCGCCGAGGCGCTGCTGAATGTCCTCGCGGCCATGGCCGGCGGCGAGACGGGCAGCGAGCGGCTCGATCGTCCACCGGAGCTCGCCCAGCTCGCGGCGCTGGTCCTCGCGCTGAGGTCCGAAGGCGCGCCATTCGATGATGTCGGGGTCCAGCAGGTTCCAGTCACTGACGGGGCGGACCCGGGTGCCCACGTTGGGCCGGGCGCTGACCAGGCCCTTGGCCTCAAGAACGCGCAGCGATTCGCGTACGACGGTGCGGGAGACCTCGAAACGCTGACCGATCTCTTCCGGCACGAGGGGGCGGTCGGCGCCCAGGTCGCCGGAGACGATCATCTGGCCCAGCTGCTGAACGAGTTGGCCGTGGAGGCCGCGGCCCCGGCTGGCCGAGCCCCGTCGGCCCGCCCGGCCGAGGTCGGCATCGGGACCTTCCCAGGAGCGAAGAGCGGCGCGCTCGCCGGCCGGCGCCTCCGCGTACGGGTAGCGGTCGAGTTCACCCGGGCCGGCGAGGCCGGAATCGGCGGAGCGGGCGGCGGTCATCATGGTGTGCGCAAGGGTACTCACGCATCCTTTGTCGGCGCGGCTCACCCGACCCTTGAGGTCTTTGGTGAAAAGCACACGAAAGGGTGATCGGCACCCACCCCCCAATTGACGCCTTATTGGTTGAAATCAGGCATCTCTAAGGAAGTTGTGGGCCTCGGAGCGGTCCGACGGCTCACTGCGATCACCAACGAACCCTGCTGCGAAGGCTGGTGAACAGATATGCGCAGACCAGGGCCGACAGCGACAATGACAGCGCGGTGCCCACGGGGTGTGCCACCACGCGCACGACAGCGGCCACCCATCGATCCGTCTCGTACGGCCAGCGCGGCCACACCAGCTCGCGGAGCCTGCCCGGAAGTCCGGCCACCGAGCGGGAGCCCGGCCCCGTCAGCGCCTGCTGGACAAGCGGAACGACGAGTACGGGAACGGCAAGTACCGCGGCGACGCCGGCCGTCGCCACTCTGAAGACCCCGGCGGCCAAGAGGCCCGCCCAGGCGCAGCCGACCGTCAGCCCCGCCCAACTCGCGCCGAGGAAGGCCGAATTCGACGGCACCTTGATCAAATCGGCGCCATACACCAGGCGAACAGCCTCGACCGAGGCCAGCACGACCACCACGGCGAGCACCAGCGCGACGCCTGCTGACACGACCAGCTTGGCGAGAAGCAGCCCCAGGCGTCGCGGAACAGTGCCCCGGCCCGCCGCGAGGGCGGGGTAGCGGAATTCGTCGCCGAATGAGAGGGCACCGATCAGTCCGGCCCCGACCGCCGCGGGTGGCAGCGGTAGCAGGGACGGCCAGCCCGCCAGCATTTTCGGCAGCTGAGCATGGCCGGAGCGGGCGAGGAGGACGGACAGCCCGACCGAGGCGGCAAGAACGGCGGCCATGACCAAGGTTGTCGTTCTGACACCGAAGAGGCGGCGCAGCTCGTATCGCAGCGGGTGGAGCGGGCCGCGGGCCGGGTGGCGGCGGATCGGCGGGAGCAGATCCGGGCCGGATGCCTGCGCGGCCGGTCGCGGTGCGGCTTCCCCTTCGCCGGGGCCTGCGGAAACCACGGGCCGAGCGGGCCCGGCGTCGGCCACTTCGTCGGCGAGCTGGTGCACCGGGAGCCCGTGCCGGAATGCCGCGTCGCCGATTTCCGCGCAGGTGGAGCCGTAGACGGAGAGGCGGCTGTTCGCTTCTGCGACCACCTCGACCGAGCGCCTGGCCGCGCGGGCCTCGCGGGCGACGACGGCGGCGAGGCGGGCCGCGTGCGGGGTCCGGACCGCGACGCGGGGACGGAGACGGGTCCGGGAGAAGTCGTCGGCGCTCTGGTCCGCGACGAGACGTCCGCCGTCGATGGTGACCACATGGTCGGCAGCCCACGCCGCCGCCTTGGGGTCGGTCGTGGTGTAGAGAACGGTCCCTCCCTGGGCGGCGTGAGCCCGCAGCAGGCCGTGCAGCCAGTTCTCCTCGCGCAAGGAGAGGCCTTCTGCGGGATCGTCGAGGAGGAGCGTGTGCGGATCACCGAGCAGCGCCGAAGCAAGGGCGAGCAGACGGTCCATGCCGACCGAGAGCGTGCCGACGCGCTGATCCCGGAGTGCGGCGAGGCCGACGGCTTCGAGCAGTTCGTCGGCCCGGGACGCCGGTACACCTGCGGCGGCGCAGAGCATGCGGAGCTGACCGCGGGCGGTGCGGGCAGGGTGACCCGGTACGTCCCCGAGAAGTACGCCCACCTCCCGCGCCGGGTGCGGAATACGGTGCAGCGGTCTGCCCCGGAAGTAGGTGACTCCCCGCCCCGGGTCGAGTTCGAGCATCAGGCGGAGGGCGGCGGTCTTGCCGGAACCGGGGGCACCGAGAAGGGCAGTGACGTGGCCGGGCAGGGCTTCGAAGGTGAGGTCGCGCACGTCGGCCGGAAGGCCGCGGCGGGGGGCGCTGGTGAGTCCGATGGCCTGGAGCATCGCTTCTCTCGCGGAAGGTGAGACCGCTCGGCGGCAGGGTGGGTACCACAGCAAGATAACGCGACATATCCGACATTTAGTGCAGCATTGATCTTGCGGGCGTTCCGCCAGGTCAGACTTCCGGCCTCAGCATCGGCGGGTTGAGCACCGTGGCCGCGCCGGCCCGGAACAGCTGGGCAGGGCGACCGCCCTGTCGGGTGGTCGTTCCGCCGGAGGGCACCAGGAAGCCCGGCGTACCTGTCACCTTGCGATGGAAATTCCGCGGGTCGAGAACCACCCCCCACACCGCCTCGTACACCCTCCGAAGCTCACCGACCGTGAACGCGGGCGGGCAGAAAGCGGTGGCCAGAGAGGAGTACTCGATCTTGGAACGCGCCCGTTCGACGCCGTCGGCAAGGATTTGCGCGTGATCGAAGGCCAGCGGGGTCTGGCTCTCGTCCTCGTGGCCGGGCCCGCTCTCCAGCCCGAGCAGATCCTCGACCGGCGCCCAACGCGCACTGTTCGCATCGCCACCCGCCCGCGGTGCCGGCAGATCGGGAGCCAGAGCGAGGTGCGCGACGCTGACGACTCTCATCCGGGGGTCGCGCCCGGGATCGCCGTAGGTGGCCAGCTGTTCGAGATGGGCACCGTTGCCGACCGCCGGGGCCGCAGGATCCTGGGCGCACAGTCCGGTCTCCTCGACCAGTTCGCGCGCCGCTGCGGCTCCGAGATCCTCATCGGCTTTGACGAACCCGCCGGGCAGCGCCCATCGCCCCTGGAATGGTGGCTCACCACGGCGCACCACCAGCGCACAGAGCGCATGACGGCGCACCGTGAGCACAACCAGGTCGACGGTGACAGCGAAGGGCGGGAAGGTCGACGGGTCGTAGGGCGGCATGCGGTGATCATAGTCGTCTGCCTGACGATAAACACTCCTTTCGTCGCGCTCTTGGGCATGACTGCGTTTGCCGTGCGATTCGGCAGGACCCCCGGGCACGGCGGCTTCGACTCGGCCACTCCGACGTGCCCTTCTCCGCGTTCTTCGTCCGTTACGACGCCGGAGTCCACGCCGGAGTCCGCACTCGGCCCGGCCACCGTTCCCGGGGCCGTCCCGGACGGCAGAGCACCGGGCCGAGCTCTACCGCGGCGCCGGTGGCGGCTGCTCGCCGTCCTCCAGGGGCTGCTCATCGCCCGGGAACCTCCGGGGCGCCGACCACCGACGCCCCGGAGATCATCGACTCCGTGCACCACCGCGTGTCCAAGCACCGCCCACTGGCCACCTGCCGCATCGACGGGACGGCGGCGTGCCGGGAAGCCGCCTACGCCGGCCTGCTCATGGCCTTCGCCTACCGCGCGTCATGGACTCTGCTCCCCGCGCGTTGCCGCTCGGGGTACCCACTGCCGGACCATCGCGAGAGGTGTCACGGAGTGACGAGCGGCTCGGGTCAACGACCGCTCCTGGACCCGCGGCGGCCGGAGACCTGCCGGGGTCGGTGTCGGGCAGCAGCCGTTTCGGGGCGGGTGGAGCCGGAAGGGACCTTCCTTCGCCGCGTGGCGGTCGGGCGTACCGTGCGGGGCCGAGTGTTCCGGTCCGTGCGGTGGGGGCGCCGGCCCGTCCGGGCATTGCGCTCACCGCGGAGACAACGACGCAGCGTCTCCGGATCGAGACCTTGATTGCACGCCTCGTGGAGAAGCTGAGCGAAGGTGTACCCGGGGTCCACCCGCAGGGCGAGACCCAGCGCGACCCGTGCACCCGGTTCATCCCCCGTCGACCAGGAGACCCACCCGGCCAGGGTCAGCGGCGCCGCGGCGTGTTCCTCGTACGGCGCGACACAGCGGCGGGACAGCGCTCGCCAGAGCCGCAACGCGGAATCGGCTTCGGCCCCTTCCATCCATTCCGCGGCCTTGTCGCGGGTTTCCCGGTCCTGCAGTCCGAGGATCAGTGCAGCGGCCTCGTCATGGCCGATCAGCCGGTCGTCATTGATGTCCGACGCGGAGGGCCCCGCCACCGGCGCCTCCTCGAGGCGCTTCATGAGCCTTCGGGCGAGCCCCAGGGTCTCCCGGGCCACGTCCTTGCGTCCCGCCTCGTCGAGGATTTTCGGCACCAGTTCGGCCCCGGCCGAGTCAAGTGCGCGCAGCTGGTCCGCCGCCGCCCCGGTGTGCAGCGGTTCGAGCCTGGCCTCCATCTCCCGCAGCGTTCCCCGCACTTGAATTCCCGCGTACGCGGCGGCGGCCGCCATCACCGAGGTGCCGGGCAGAGCCATCTGGTTCCCTTCGGACGGGCAGCAGCGCTTGTCCGGGCAGCAGTACGACCAGTATCGGCCGTCAGAGATGCAGAGTGCTTCGAGCACGGGTACGTCGAGGGTGCCACAGGCCGTACGCAGACCCTGGGCAAGGGGGCGCAGCCGCTCCATGACCTGGCCGCCGTTCTCTCCTTCGGCAGGATCCTGGCAGAGGAAGATGACGATCGCGTCGGGGCGCTCCCCACGTCGCTCGCTTCCCTTGATCAGACACTCGGCAAGCTGCTCGGCGACGGACGCCCATTCTTGGGGCGCCTGCGGGATGCCGAGCCTGAGTCGCCCGCCGAAGCGGCCCCGGCCGCCGTGCAGGGCGACCATGACCACGCTGTCGTTCGGATGGAACCCCATGAGATACGGAAGGGCGTCGGCGAGCTCGGCGGGCCCCCGCAGGGTGATCTGCTGCTCGTCGACAGGACCGGTGGATTCGTGGTGCTGGTTCATGGCACGACCGTCCCGCGGGAGGCCATATTCCGCGACCCCTGTGGATAACTTTGTCCACAGGCTTGCGGTGCCGTTCGCGCTTTGTCGTAGCCATCAGGTTGCATGGGGACATGACCAACGCAGACCGCACAGCGCTCAGGGTTTCGGCCGATTCTGTACGTGCCCGACTCGTCGGAGGACACCTCGGGTGCCGCACGGCCGCGGGAGGACCGGTGGCGGGGCATCAAGGCGCGCGTCGCCGTCAAACGCGAGGCCCGGGGCCCTGATTCGTCCAGCGAAACAACTGGGGCACGTCCGCCGTGCACTTCGTCACGACATGGATGCTCCGGGCGGGACGGCGGACCGACCTTGATCGTCTCGCCGCTGCCGGCGTTGATGCGCAACCAGGCCGCGGCGGCCGGGCCGGAATCATCGGAATCTCACGGCCCTCGCGCCCGATGCCGTTGAACTGGACGCGTGACCCGTCGGACAGGTCCTGGATGCACTGATCACGAGCGTTGTTGACGGTCGTGATCAATACACCTAGGCCGTGTATCTGAAGTGCTGCCAGGAGCCTGAGCTGTGTGCGCGAAGAATGAGTGCAACCCGGTGGCGTTCGGCGTGGAGATCAGGAAGGCTCGCGCGCATGGTCTCGGTATTGCAGAACGTGGCGATTGACTGTGCGGACGCCTACGAGCTTGCTCGGTTCTGGAGCAGTGTGACTGGCCGTCCGCTGCATTCGGATGACGGACCGAGCGCCCGGGAGACTCAGGTGCTGCTGGCGGAGGGCCCGGTGCTGCACTTCAACCAGGTGCCCGAGGGTAAGACGATCAAGAATCGGATCCATCTGTGTTTGCGCCCTGAGACCTCGCGCGATCAGGAGGTGGACCGGCTGCTGGGTCTCGGTGCCACCTTTGTCGCCGATCACCGGAATCCTGATGGTTCGGGCTGGGCAATCCTCGCTGATCCTGAAGGTAACGAATTCTGCGTTCTGCGCAGTGAGTCCGACCGAGCCGACATGGATTCCTGACGCTCACGCGCCGTCCTGGCCGGTTTCGCATGACAGCTGGTCACGGCCACTCGTTGATGGCCGCGACGAGAACGGTCGCTTCGTAGCGGGCGGCGAGCTCGTCATACCGGGTGGTCACCGCCCGGTGCCTCTTGAGGCGATTGGATGCCGCATTCGACGGCGTCGCGCTCGCGGTAGGCGGTCTTGTCGAACGCCGGCGGGCGGCCACCGCGTGCGCGGAGCCGAGCCGTACCCCTGTGTCCGTGTCAAGGGTGTGGCCGCGGAGTGGATTCTCAGGCCGAGGCCGTGCTGCCGGTGGAGACGGTCCACAAGTCCTGGCTGGACAGCGCGATATCAGCGGCGTCGTCGGCGCCATGATGGGAGCGGGGGGGCCGTGCACGATCCGGGCGAGATCCTGCTCGATGTGGCAATGCGCGGTCGCGTGGGGCGGGGACTGCCTGGCCGATGTCGCCCCGCTGAGCGCCGAACCGGGTGTGTTCGGGCCGGTGACCTGCGGCCCGACCGCCTCTCCCCCGGTCAACACGCCCGTGAGCAGCGGGAAGCACGCGCCGACCCGTGATCCGCCGGGCCCGCGCCCGCGTCCGCGAACACGGCTGGGCCCTGGTCGGCACTGCCGCCCCGACAGCGGCGGACGGGCGGTCGTCGATCTCGACGAGGTGCTGGTGATCCTCTACGGGGTGCTGGTGATCGCGCACATGGACAGGCAGGACGCCACCTCGAACCTGGCAACGGCCGTTCGGCTGCCACCCGCTCATGGGCGGACCGGCCGCCGCGCCTGAATCCCGCCCCGAGGTGCCGCTGCCTCTCCGCAGCAACACGGGGACCGGCCCGCGCGCCCCTGGAATGTTGTGCGGACAGCTGCACGGGGACCCCCGGCCGCCCAACGCCTCCCCTCTCGTGGCCGCCGCTGTCCGCACAGCCCGCTCCTGCCGCCACGTCTGAGGAGGTGCGCGTTACCGACCACGGTCGATCGGCCGCGGTCAACATCACACCGCCCTCGCAACATTTTTTGGTCACCTGACCTATATTGAGTGTCATGAATGACGAACTCATCTTTGACGCCGACGGACCGGTGCTCCTGGTCGGCGGATACGGCACGGTGGGCGCGGAGCTCGCACGGATGGCGGCCCCCTCGTGGCCGTTGGTACTGACGGGGCGGAACGTGCAGCGCGGACAGCGGCTGGCAGATGAGACGGGCGCGGAACTGCGCACCTGGGATCTGGCGGACCCGGCACCGTTCCGGGCTGGGGCCAGCGCGATTGTCACGGTGGTCAACGATCCGGACGACCGGGTGCTGCGCGCCGCGATCAGCGGCGGGGTGCCGTTCGTGGACATCACCCGCTGGACCGCGCGGTTGCAGCGCGCGGCCACCGTCGCGGCGCTGGCAGGCCCGACCGCACCGGTACTGCTGTCCTCCGCGTGGATGGGGGGTGTGACCAGCCTCGTCGCCGCCTGTCTCCGCGACCGGCTCGGCGGCATGGACACGGTCGACGTGGCGATCCGCTGGGACCTCGGCGACCGGGCGGGCGCGGACTCGGTGGAATTCATGGACCGCCTCGGACTGGACTACGAGGTGACGCAGGACGGGCAGCGGCGCACGGTCATGCCGCTGAGCGACGTCGGCCAGGTACGTATCGGGGAGGCCCTCACCCGGGTCGCCAGGATCGACACACCCGAGCAGTTCACCCTCCCCCTCACCCTCGCGGCCAAGACTGCAACCACCCGGATCGGCTTCAGCTCACCCGCGTCCACGGCGGCCCTGCTGGCCGCCAAGCGGCTCGGGTTCTTCCGCTGGGGCCGTGGCGAGCGGTTCACCGGTGCCCGCCGCGGATTGCTGTACGCCCCCGGCGAGGGCGGCACGGCTCAGCTCCGTGTCGACGTCACCCACGGGGGCGACACCCTCTCCGCGACCGTGACCGATCCGGCTGGGCAGGCCCATCTGACAGCCCTGGGCGCCCTGATGGGCCTGCGCCGGGTACGCGGCGAAGACGGCGCCCCCGCACCGAGCGGCGTGGTCTTCCCCGAACAACTCCCGAGCCCGCAAAGCGTGCCGTCGGACCTCGCCGCGCAGGGCGTCGACCTGGTTGTACGCAGGGCCGTGCGGGACGAACCCGGCGAGGGCAGGGCGGCATGAACGACCCGTCCCCGGAACAGGAGAAGCGCACCGCCACCACGACGAAGGGCGCCCAGCGGCGCGCTCTGATCCTGAACGCCGCCGAGAAGATCCTCTTCGAGTCCGGGTACGGCGAACTGACCATGCGGGCAGTGGCGGTCACAGCACATACGCGCCTGGGGCACGTGCAGTACTACTTCCCCTCCCGCACAGAGTTGATCGCCGCCGTCCTGCGCCGCACCCTGGATCGTTCCCTCGACAGGCTGGCCCCGTTGTTCGCCGACGCGGCCACGCACACTCCGCCGGACGCGGAGCGACTGGTCCGTCAGCTTCTGGCCGAGCACGATGACAAGCAACTGGTGCGGGTCTACGCCGAGTTGTGGGCACTGGCAGGACGTGAGGAAGCCGTCGCGGAGGTCCTGCGCACCTTCTACGTCGATTACCAGGACCACGTGGCCAGGTTCCTCCGCGCCCGCAACCCCACTCTCTCCGACACTGTTTGCCAGGCACGGGCGAACGTCTTCACCGTACTGATCGAAGGAGCGGCGCTCTTCCGTTCCGGCATCGCGGCCCACCGCACCGAGGCCGCCGACGCGGAACTCGTCAACGCGGCCGTCGGCTTGCTCGGTTGAGGGCGCCTGCGGAAGAAGCAGGGTGGCGCCAACATGGATCGGCCCGATCGCCTTCCGCCGGCTGCGCCCCTGCTGCTGCTGTGGTTCGGCCGACGCCGAGGGCTGTGGTTCGGCGCGGCAAACGGGCCGCTGCGGCCTTCCCGCTCACGCTGACCGGTGCCTGATCGGTGCCTGATCGAGGCGGTGGCGATCGACCTGGCAGGGGGGAACTGAGCCTGGACCGACCGGACTTCGCGCTCGGTGAAGGCAGTGTGTACCACCTCGGCCGGTACGCGTGAGGCCAGGCGCTGCTGCTCCTGGTAGTTCTCGTACCCGCGAAACCTCGGCCTCGGACGGCGGCAAGGGACGCACGACTCGCTCGGGTGCGGTCCGGCGTCGCCCGCCCCGGGGCCCCGCGCGAGCGGCACAGGGTCTGCGCAACGAAGCCGTCCTTCGGGAGCGCGGATGCCGGACTGTGGCGGTCTCGATGCAGATCACGGCTGCAGTCCGAGAGAGGCCGCGGCGAGGGTGTGTTCGAGACCGACGAGACGGAAGTCGCGTCGGCAGCGTTGACGAGGCGAGCAACGGACTCCCCGGATGCCGCCCCGCCCCGGCCGTGTGGCACCGGGCGGGCAGGTCGAGCGGGACGGCCGGAGCGGTGGCGATGACATGGACGGGGGCGCCCGGCGGGGCGCCCCCGATCTGCTTGCGCAGGCGCAGCGGAGGGTAACGCCCAGCGGGCCGGTGCCGTCCACGGTGAGGTCGGCTTCGGAGGGCGGGGCGGGCTGGTTCATCGGCTGCTCGCGGTGGCAGCGATGGCGGGGAGGATGGCGAGGGAGAGGATGCCGCCGGTGAGGGCGAGGACGGGGTAGCTGGTGGCGGAGACGACGATGCCGGAGGCGAGGCCGCCGGTGGCACCGGCGATGGCGATGGCGACGTCGACCATGCCCTGCGTCTTGGCCCGGGTGGCGAGCGGCACGGCGTCGGTGATCATGGCGGTGCCGGAGATCAGGCCGAAGTTCCAGCCCAGACCGAGCAGGGCGAGCGCAAGAGCGAGCACGGCGACGGAGTCGGCGGGCGCTGCGGCGGCGGTGATCCCGGAGGCCAGAAGGGTGATCCCGGAGGCGGCGGCGATGGCGATGCGGCCGTAGCGGTCGACCAGCCAGCCGGTCAGGGGCGACGGCAGGTACATGGCACCGATGTGGATGGCGATGACGAGGCCGGAGGCGGCAGTGCTGTGGCCGTGGTCGTGCATGTGGACGGGGGTCATCGTCATGATGGCGACCATGACGAGCTGGGTGAGGATCGTGGTCAGCGCACCCAGCATCAGCCCGGGACCGCGCTTGTGTGCCGGGGTGGGCTCGGTGTCGTCCGCTGTCTTCGCCGCGGCGGCTGTCGCCTGCTGCTGCAGGTCGAGGCTGCGGGCGAGCAGCAGGGGGTCGGGGCGCAACCAGATGACCAGGACGAGGGCGGCCAGCGCGTAGGCGGCTCCGGCGAGGAGGAAGGGACCGGCGAGCGTGGGGATGCCGAGTGTGTCGGCGAGGTCGCCGGTGGGGGCGGCGAGGTTGGGGCCGACGACGCCGCCGAGGGTGGTGGCGACCAGGACGGTGGACACGGCGCGGGCGCGGTGGGCGGGTGCGGCGAGGTCGGCTCCGGCGTAGCGGGCCTGGAGGTTGGTGGCGGTGCCCGCACCGTAGACGAACAGGGCGACGAACAGCAGGACGGGGTTGTCGGCGACGGCGGCGGCGATGACTCCGGCACTGCCTATGGCGCCGGTGAGGTATCCGGCGGCCAGGCCGGGGCGGCGGCCTCGGGACTGGGATACGCGGCCGACGGCGACGGCGGCGAGGGCGGAGCCTGCGGTGAACAGGGCGCTGGGCAGGCCCGCGAGGTCGGTGGAGCCGAGCATGTCCTGCGCGAGCAGCGCGCCGATGGTGACGCCGGCCGCGAGCCCGGCCCCGCTGAAGGCCTGGGACGTGGCCAGGACGGCGAGGATGCGGCGCTGGGCTTCGGGCTGGGGGGACATGCCGGTGTTCGCGGTTGAGGCGGTGCTCGTCACGGTGTGCTCTTTCGGTCGAAAAGCAGTGTGTTCCCCGGTCCTGTCCCGCCCGCCGGCAGGGGCGGGACAGGACCGAGCGGGGTCGGGCGTCGAGGGCCTGGGCGAGGTCTCCGATGAGGTCGTCGGCGTCTTCGAGGCCGACAGACAGACGGGCAGACGGACAGACGGATCACGCTGTCGGCGACGCCGCGCTCGGCACGATCGCCGTGCTCGGCGAGGTCGGCGAGGTCGAGGCCGTGGTGGGTGGTGGTGAGAAGTTCGTGTCCCAGGACGCCATCGATGCCGATGTGTCGATGCTGATGTTCAACGTGTTCGGCAGGCGCTTCTTGGCGGGGCCGTTGAGCTGGACACGGCCGGGCAGCGCGGCCTCCGGGCGCCGGTTGAGGAGGTCGCGCAGTTGCGCGATCCGTTCGGCCTGTCCGTCAGCGCGTTCCTCGGCGGCGAGTTGAGCGGCGGCGCCCAGAGCGATGGCCCGGGGCGATGGCCAGGGCGGCGTTCTCAGTGCCGGCGCGCAGGCCGTGTTCCTTCTCTCCGCCGTAGACCACCGGCTCCAGGCACGCCCCCTCGCGTACGAAGAGGGCGGCAGCGGCCTCGGGAACGTACATCTTGTGCCCGGCTGAAGTCCTTGTTCTCGAGGCGGTTGACCGCCCGCTTCGAGTCGGCTGACCGCCCGCTCCGTTTCGTTGCCCCGCCGGTGGGACGGCTCCCGGAGGCTTGCCTCAACGGCGGGCGCGCCACGCCGTCGCCACAGCTGCCAGCGGTGCGAGCACGAACAGACCGAACATCCAGCGTGCCGTGCTCTGCAGGTCGGTGACGTCGGCGCCGTCGGAGAATCCGATCACGTTGGCGACCATCCCGACGAGCGCCGATCCGATGGCGGTCGCGGTGAGCTGGATCGTCGTGACCGAGGAACCGGCAAGGTCCTGGTCCTCCTCCGGCGTCAACTGCAGGACCCGGGTGAGCAGATGGGGCCACGCCATGCCGATGCCCCAGCCCAGCAGGAGCAGCCCGGCGCCCACTGCCACGACGGTCGCAATCCCGCCCGAGTGCACCGGTCCGGCAAAGAAGAGCCCGACGAGCCCGATCAGTGAGAAGACTGGACCGGCGCCGATGATCAGCCCTCTGCGGTGCTGCATCCCGCTGCACGCGATCGAGCCGAGCGTCCAGCCCGCCGCCAGGACGGCGCCCAGATACCCGGCCGCCAGCGGTCCGAGCCCTTGAAGCCGCTGCGCGAAGTAGGGCACGTAGACCTCGACGGTACTGGCGAGCACCAGCAGCGCCATGGTGACGTAGACGAGCCGCAGCCGCGCGTCCGGGCCGAATGCGGTGGCCGGGACGAGCCGGAGCCTCGTACGCCGCTCGCGTCGCAGCCAGGCGACCAGGAGCAGTGCGGCCGCCAGGAGACCGGCGGCGTTGACGGCGAGCCGGGACGAGATGCTGGCTGCGGAGATGAGCAGCACGGCCAGGCCGAGCAGGCTCACGTTCGCCCAGGGAATGCGCGGGGCCGACTCCCCCGCCGCCCCCTCGGGCAGTCGCACCGCACCCCAGAAGGCGAAGAAGAGCAGGAACGGCAGAAGCGCCCAGAACGCGCCGCGCCAGACACCGAGTTGGGCACAGACGCCGCCGAGGGCGGGACCGACGAGCGTCGCGACACCCCACATGGCGGAGACGAGCGCCATGGCCCGCGGCCACAGTGCCTCGCGCAGCGTGATGCGGACCATGGCGTAGGAGAGGGCGAAGAGCAGGCCGCCTCCCATGCCCTGGATGAGGCGCCCGGCCAGCAGGACGGGCATCGTCGGGGCGAGCGCGCAGACCACCGTTCCGGCCGCGAGCAGCAGTGCCGCGAGGCGGTAGCTGGAGCGTGGACCGCGGGCTCCGAGGCCGGCGGACGCGGCCGTCGACCCGAGCACGGACGCGAACACGAAGATCGTGGTGGCCCAGGCGTACAGGTTCGATCCGCCGATGTCGGCGATGACCGACGGCAGGATGGTGGTCGCCAGGTAGACATTCACGGCGTGCAGCGCGACTCCGGCCGCGAGCGTCGCCGCGACGGCCCCGTGTTCGCGGCCGAGCAGCGCTCCCCATCCGGCTGGTGACGGTGCCGCGGTCGGCTCCTCGCTTCTGGTGGTCACGAGCTACCCCTCCGAGAGATTTATTACGAGCCGGAACGTAACATTAATGTCCGGCGTCCCGCGAGCCCTCCGAACCTCCGCCGAGCAGGCGCCCTTGTGACCAGGGGTTCTTCCTTCGTCGGAGGCCCGACCGCCCACCGGCATGACTACGGGGTTCCTGAACCGCTATCGCTCCGCCCGAGCGATCTGCGCTCCGGATGAAGGCGAGGTTCGATGCACCTCGGCGCCGCGGCGCCGCGGCCGCGAATGATCTCCTGCGTGCCGAAGCGATCGGCCGGCTGTTCACCAGCCGGGGCAGCGACCTGCCGCAGGTTCGCCATGTACCGCACCTGACCGCCCGCAGTCGCCCCTGCGTCGACGCCGTCGCTGCGCACGTCGCCGAACGCGGCCTCGCCGCCCTCGTCGGTGGACCCGGAACCTACCGGTGAGCCCCTCTACTCCCTGGCGTCCGGGCGGGGACTACCGGGATGGCCCTGTCCAGCCCCTGTCCCGTCCACCGGACGGTCCCCGCAGGGTCGGGACCACCACACGCCTTCACCGCGGGTCAGGCCCGGCAACCGGCGCGCAACCTCCGGCACGGCGCGTGCCGGGAGCGTCCCCCGTAGCAGCCAGGTGTCGGCGCCGCCCACCGTCTCGGTGACGGTCGCCCCGCAGGCACCGAGGCAGGCCGTCACGGGCGACAGGTCACCGAGAGGCGTCTCCACCTCGTAGGCCTCGTAGGGTTCGTGAAGCCGGGTACCGGCCCGTTCCAGGGCGCGGCGCAGTACATGCTCGGTGGCGCCGCGGAAGTCGCCGGCGGTACTGAGCGGCCCGACGAAACCGGATCGGACGAGTGTGACCCGGCAGTCGGTGACCTCCGTGCCGCGCGGCCCCCGGCGCAGCGAAGCGTGCACTGTCTCCTCGATGGCGCAGTGGAAGGCCCGCGGAAGAGCGCCGAGTTCGGTCTCGTAACCGAAGACGACTCCATCGCCCAGCCCGCCGGGCTCCACGCGCAGACCGACCGTCGCCCAGAAGCCGCCCGGACTCGGGGCCCGCCGCCCGATCTCCTCGCAGGCCTCGCCGACCCCCGACGGCCGCTCACGGCACACCATGTGACTGGGCGAGAACACCGCACGCACCCCGAAGTCCCGTTCCAGCGTCTCCGTGAGCACCTCCTTCTGGATCTCGCCATGGAGCAGTACCGCGATCGCCCCGTCGGACTGGACGCGAGCGCCGATCAGCGGGTCCTGGTCCGTCAGTTGGGCCATGGCCGCCGCCAGCCGTGCCGCCGCGGCGGGGTCGTCCTCTGCGGGACGCACCACGGCCTCCAGCGAAGCGTGGCGGAACCACGGCTGGGCTCTGTCCGTGTCCCCGCCGCGCAGGCCGATCCGGTCACCGACCCGTACGCCGGGCAGGCCGCCGATCCGGCCGATGTTCCCCGCCGTCAGAGGGCCGGCGGCCTCTTCGCCCTGTCCGCCGACGACCTGGAGGGAGGTGACCTGGCCCACCGTCTCGCCGGCCGGCCCCTCTACGCCCGGACGGTGCAGGACGACTCGTTGCCGCACCGCCACCTCACCGGAGAACAACCGCACCAAGGCCGTCTTCGCCCCGCTCTGACCGCGCTCCACCGCGAAAACGGTCCCCGCGGGTTCACTGCCGGCACTCGTCGGCGTCGAGGGCGGCAGCAGGCCGGTGATCCCGTCGATGAGGTCCCCCACCCCCTGCCCGCTGAGCGCCGACCCGAAGTACACCGGGTGCACCAGCCCCCGTCCGGTCTGATCGACGAGCCCGGCCCACAACTGCGCCGGGGTCGGCGGTGGGCCGTCCACGACACGGCGCAGCAGTGTGTCGTCGCAGTCGGCGAGAATCTCGCCCAGCGCGTCGCGGAAGGCGGGCTCGGCCAAGGAGCCGGGCAGCACCCGGGCGTCGCGGGTACCGAGGTCCCGTACTCCCGCCATAACCACGACGCGCGGAGCCAGATAGCGGCGGACCTCGTCCAACAGCTCCCCGTAGCGGGCTCCGGACCGGTCGATCTTGTTGACGAACAGCAGGGTCGGCAGTTCCATGGCCCGCAGGACGCGCATCAGAACGCGGGTGTGGGCCTGCACACCCTCCACGGCGGAGAGCACCAGGATGGCACCGTCGAGCACACCGAGAGCGCGCTCCACCTCCGCCACGAAGTCCGTGTGGCCCGGGGTGTCGATCAGGTTGACCCGGCTACCGCCGACGGTGAAAGCGGCAACCGCCGCGCGAATGGTGATCCCGCGCTCGCGTTCGGTGGCCCCGGTGTCGGTCTGTGTGCTGCCCGCGTCGACGCTGCCGAGGTGGGCGATGGCGCCGGTGTTGTAGAGCAGGCGTTCGGTCAGACTCGTCTTACCCGCGTCGACGTGCGCGAGAATGCCGATGTTCAGGGTGCGTGAGATGTGCATGGGTGCCGAAGTCCTCGAAGGTGACCGTCCGGTGGGTGGGCTGGGTCAAGTCGAGGAGTCGGCGCATGGTGGTCTCCGTTCACGGTCTGCTGGGCGGCACCACCCTGGCCCGTCATCGCGCATCCAGCAACTTGTTTTCCACGCGTCCAGGCAGCGGGTGGTTCACAACACGGCGGTGTTGTGAACCGGGCCGAGCCACGCCGGTTCTCCTGTCCCGTCCGGTGCGCCCGCATCATCTGCCCGCGTGCCCGCGCTTGCCGTGGCAGATGATGCGGGCGAGCTTGCGGCGGGACTCCCGCACGGTGAGCTGCCGGTGCATCCACCTGTGGTGGGTGTCGTCGACCGGGTCGAGACGCCCCGGGCCCGCTTCGGCCGGCTGTCGCGCAGGCGGGACTCCGGCAGCACCTGGACGGGGGGCGTGAGATGGTCATTTCGGATCCCTGCCGTCGCTCGGGTCGACGACCGTCAGCGGCAACAACAAACGGCCGGCAGCCTCAGCCCTCGCCTTGCGAAGCACCTTCGCGGCCCCCTCGCCCTGGTTGCGCTCGTCCTGGGGCGGCCTGTTCACGTACTCCTTCGTCTCCGCCCCGACGTGCGGGAACACGGATATCTCGTCACCCGGCCCCGGGTGACGAACTCCGCAGCCCCGGTCGCCGTCGCCACCTCCCGGTTGCCCGTCCACTGATCCCCGGGGCCGTAGGCTGGCGCAATGGCTGAAGCGAAACATGCACCCAGCGGCCGGGCCCCAGGCGGCCGCCCACGCGACGCGGCCATCGACCAGGCGGTCCTCGACGCGGTGCTCAATCTCCTCGACGAGGTCGGGTACACCCGGCTCACCGTGGAGGCCGTGGCACGGCGCGCCGGTACGACGAAGCCTGCCGTCTACCGGCGCTGGAGCACCCTGCCCAGCTTGGTGCTCGACGCCCTGACCGCCCGCCTGGGCCGGCTCAGGCCTCCCGCCTCCGACTGCACGATCTGCGACCTGAGTGACGCGATCAAGCTGTACGTCGCCGCATTCCAGCGCATGCCACCGGATGCTCTCGCCTCACTGCTCGCCGACTGCGGCGCCGACCCGCAGTGCCGCGAGACGTTCATGGCCTCCCTCTTCGACCCGCCGCGGATCGCCGTCGGCCAGGTCCTCGACGCCGCCATCGCGCGCGGCGACCTGCGCGACGACGTCAACCGGGACCTGCTGCTCGACCTGCTCGCCTCGCTGGTCCACTACCGCGCCTTGTTCGGCCACGCCGTCACCAGCGACGACGAAGTGGAGCAGGCTGTGCACACCTTGCTGCACGGGGTCGCGGTCGACTATCCGAAGCTGGTGGAGATCAGCCGCAAGAAGGACGGAGATCCGCAGATCCACCACCGCCACGCGGGGTGACGCGGGCCGGCCCGAGCGCCGCCGCATCCCCGTCGGCGGGCAGCAGCCGAAGAGCAAGCCGCCCGCCTCGGGCTGGGGGCATACGGGGGACGTCGGGGCCTGTTGAAGTAGGCGTGTGAGCGGCCGAGTCGGAGTCGTTGGTGGGTCGGGTGGAGGTCGGCCCGGCCGGGTCGGTCTGCGGTGGCGGACGCGGGACCGCGCCCCTGGCCTGCTTGGTCCGGGACGCGGAAAAACGGTCGGCGGCTCGCCGAACACACCGGCCGTCCGTCAGGGCCCGCCGGGGGCTGAGGCCCTGCGCGGCGATGTGCGCAAGTGCCTGATCGAGGACCTCCGGAGCCGGAAGGCCGCGGAGGGGCGGCCACCCCAGCGACCGCCGTTGCGCCCTGCTGCGGGCGGAGACCGCCGCCCCGGATGGGTGCGAGTTGCCATTACGGCAACGATGGTTGCCGTACGAGGCACGACGGTCGCAGTCTGGTGCCCGGCCGAAGCCCACCGAAGACAGTCAGGAGGCCACACGATGACCACCCACGAAGGCGTCGGGACGGCAACGAGCAGCGACGGCAACGCGCCGCTGGGGAACCGCGTCCACCATGTGCGATCCGGCGAGTTGGACGGCTACACCGCGATCAGCGGCGGCACAGTCGGCTCGAAGAACCTCTGGATGGGCCGGGTGGAGAACCCGCCGTTGAGCGCAACGGACAACCACCACCACGGCGAGTCGGAGGCGGGGATCTACGTGGTCAGCGGCCACCCCGTGTTCGTCTTCCACGACGGCGAACAGGAGGTACGGATCGCCGCGGATCCCGGCGACTTCCTGCTCGTCCCCCCGTTCGTCCCGCATCGCGAGGAGAATCCCGACCCCAACGAGCCCGTGGTCGTCGTGATCGCGCGGACCACGCAAGAGCCGATCAAGGTCTCCGTGCCCGAGCTGTACCAGCTCAAGGCGACAGAAACACAGTAGGAAGTAGGCGGGCCCGGCCCGAGGCCGGGCCCGCCCGTCGGATCCGCCCCAGCGGCGCGGGCCGTGAGACGAGTAGGTTCGTGGTCACGCCATGTTGCAGGACTCAGGCAGCCGTCGGCGGCCTGAGAACGATGGCGGCAGAGAGCCCGTTCAGACCTGCTGGAAGCGGTCGGACGACCGCACCGTGCGAACTCAACGGGGTCGTGGGGGAGTTCGGACCGGGTCCGCTGGGCGGGATGTGCCCGAGCGGTACGACCCCGTGAGCCACACTGCGCAGCAACGCCCGACTTTGTTGTGACCATGTGCGGTCGCGCGGCCCCTCGGAACAAGTGGGTCGAGAGTCCTTGAGTGGTGAGGAGCCGCGCTTCCGGCACGCAAGGGTGCCGAATCAGCTGTGTTCGCAACGATCGGGAACGTGGACCGCAGGCGGCTCGATCGTGCGCAGTCGTGTGAACGGCACAGCTGAGGCAAGAACGAGAGCGATCGCCCCCACGAGCAGAAGGGCGAACCACGCACCAGAAGTGTCGATGACGATTCCAGCTGCCGCGGACGCCAGCGATGCGCCGAGGTTCACGGAGGTGTTGATCCATGTCGACGCCTCCGTCCGGCTGGTTTCCGGAACGATGGTGTCGGCGATGAGGTACCCGGTGATGAGAGAGGGAGCGAGGAAGAGGCCGACGAGTGCGAGGCCCGCAGCGAAGAGACCGAGTGTGTCCAGCTGGGACACGACCACTGCGGCAAGCCCCATGCTGACGCACAGGGCGAACAGCCTCTTGCCGACTCCTGCCTTGAGGTTCAGCTGCCCGTAGAGGAATCCTCCCAGGGCGCTTCCGCCGGCGAAGGCCGCCAGGATCCAGCCCGAAGCTGCGACGGCGTCACGTTGCTCGGCGACGGCCGGCGCTGCGATCTCCGCGACGCCGAGTACACCGCCCACGCCCAGGAGGACGATCAATACCCTTGCGAAACCCGGCTGGCGAAGCGGGCGATCACCTCGCGCGGCATTCTCTCCTGTGCCGCGAAGCGCTCCCGACGACGCGCTGGACGTCATCGCCGCAGTGCCGAGGGAAACCGCTGCCGCGGTCACCCAGAGCCCCATGCCGGGCGAACTGGCCACAATGACCGCGGTGATGACGACGGGACCACCGACGAAGAGGAGTTCTTCGCACACCGCGTCGATACTGAATGCCTTTGTTCGCTGGTCACCGGCTGTGGTGAGCGACGCCCAGATCATGCGCATCGCGGCCCCCAGGGGTGGCGCCGTCAGCCCGACCACCCCGCTGAGAATGAGAAACCAGACAACCGCAACACCCTCGGCTTCCGCGATGAGCGCGAGAGCGATGAACCCTGATGCTTGGCCTGACGCCATGGTGGTGAGCGCGATGCGCTGACCGAATCGGTCGACGGCCCGGGCGCGCCAGGGGGCGGCGACGACATTGGCGATTCCGAACGCCCCTGTTGCGAAACCGGCTTGCGTGTACGAACCCGTACTGCCTTGGACGGCGAGGAGGAGAGCAAGACCGCCCATCGCGAGACCGGACCGCGCGATCAGGGCAGGGAGGAAGGCGCGAAGCGCGCCAGGCAGGAGAAGCACTGCGAGCATGGAGAAGCTCCGATGTGATGTGCGGCCGGTGTCCTATGCGCAGCCGCCGAAGTCTGACGGTGATCGAGGTCCGGAGGGCACGAAAGACCGCACCCTCAACGGATCAGAACCTGGGCGGGAGAGACCCAGGACCGTCAGATGAACATCACAATGAACACCCGAAAATCGTAGCAGCCCGGAATGCGGCTCCCCATGTTGTCCTCCGGGGTTCCGGTTGACACCGCCGTCTGCCGTTCGGAACTGACGGGCAGGGCTCCGAGGCTCCGAGGCTCCGAGGCTCCGAGGCTCCGAGGCTCCGAGGCTCCGATCGGGAACGACCACACCGTGCTCAAGAGCCGAGTGCCTGCGCCGTTGGTTGCAGGAACCCAGCCGGTGGAAGTCCGCGAGCCGGGCGACCTGCCCGGTGGGCCGGACGGCCTGCCCGGTAGGCCGGGCGCGGTATCGGATCAGGCGACGGTTCCGCCAGGTCTGGGTGGTTCGCTGTCCAGGCAGCAGCGGACGAAGTCTTGGACGACGGGGTTGGTGTCGTCGGCGGGCGCCCAGGCGATGCCGACCCGGCTGGGGCTGACTCCGCTGACGGGCCGGTAGGTGATGCCGGGGCGGGCGTAGAAACGGGCGGAGGATTCGGGGGTGAGAGCGATGCCGTAGCCGTTGGCGATCGCGCTGAGCCAGTCGTCGGGCTGGTCGGTGACGGCGCCGATTCGGACCGGATGGCCCTCGCGCTCGTCGGTGGCCAGCCAGTACTCCCGCCACCAGCCTGTTTCCGGTGGGGCTGCCACAAACGGCTCCTCCCACAGATCCCGGAAAGGGATCTGGTCACGCGCGGCGAACGGGTGGGCCGTGGGAAGCGCGACCCAGCGGGGCTCGGTGAACAGCACCTCCACTCGCAGAGTGTCCTGGCCCGGGAAGGGCAGCCGCAGCAGAGCGGCGTCGACATCTCCGTCGGCGAGTCCGGCGGTCGGGTTCGACCAGGCGGCCTGCCGCATGTCGACCCTCCAGCCCGGCCGACGGCGGGCGAACATCGCGATGATCTGCTGGGTGGATTCGTTGGCGGCGCTGGCCACGAATCCGACCCGCAGCACACGGGCCGCTCGGCCGGCTGTGCTCTTCGTCTCCCGCAGCGCCCGGTCCCATTCGGCCAGCAGCGCGGGCACCCGCGCCACCAGGGCCCGGCCCGGTTCGGTGAGGGCCATGCCGGCCCGGGACCGTGTGAACAACAGCACGCCGAGCTGGGTCTCCAGTTGCTTGATCTGTCTGGTCAGCGCTGGTTGGGACACGTACAGCCGTTCTGCGGCCCGGGTGAGACTCCCTTCCTCTGCCACGGCGGCGAAGTAGCGCAACAACCGGGTGTCGACATCCATGCCATCAGGTTATAGATGCAGGTATTGGACGCAACCCCGGCGCTTGCCGAGAGTGAATTCAGCACACGAACAGCAGCTCACCAAGCGAGAAAACGAGGGAGATGCCATGCCTGTCCTGATGATTCGCCACCAGGTGGCCGACGAAGGTGTCGCGGAGGTCGTCGAGGCGATCGAGGCCGCCTTCGCGGCGTTGGAGGCGCAGCGGCCGGAAGGCATCCGGTATGCGTACCTGCGTCGGACCGACAGTGCCGAATTCATTGCCCTGTTGGACCTCGACGAGGGGGTCGAGAACCCTCTCCCCGGCCTCGAAGCGGCGCGTCAGCTGCAAACGACCGTGGCCAAGTGGGCTGTGGGGACGGGTGCGACACCGCAGCCATTCGATGTCCTCGGTGCCTACCGCGTCCTCTCCTGAACGGTGCATGTCGTGTCTGTTGCCTACATAGTCGTCACCCTCATCACGATCGCGGCCAATGCCGGGATCGCCGTCGCAGACTTCGCAAGGGCCGAGTTCGTCCTTGCCAACTCAGCTGAAGTGGATCTCCCGCGGTCCTGGCTCCCGATGCTCGCCACACTGAAAGCTGCTGGGGCTGTCGGGCTCGCCGTCGGACTCCTGGGGTTCCGGGTCATCGGCACCGCCGCCGCAATCGGCCTCGTTCTGTTCTTCGTCGGCGCCATGGCCGCCCACTTCCGTGCCCGCGTGTTTCACAACATTGCCTTTCCCGGTGCCTACCTCGCGATGGCCATCGCTTCACTCGGACTCGCCATCACTCAGTGATGACGTTCCTCGTGGCCGGCAGGCCGGCTCTTGCCGCCGTCCGCTGACCGAGGCCCTCCGCGGCCCGTTCGAGCCGTGTGCCGCGACGAGCGGCATGCACGGTTCCGAGGGAGCCGGAGCCTCACAACGGGCTCCGGCTGCCCGACCGTGATCGTGGACGCCGAAGGCCGCAAACCGCTCAGCGTTCAGCGTTCAGCACGATCCCAATTCCCGTCACTCCTGCGGTGACTGACCAGCTCACAGGAAACGGCGCACCCAGGCAGTCCCCCGCCCCCATGACCAACCCAACGAGGGATCACCACACAGGGCACAGCTTTAATCAGTTCTTTTCGTAGTTTTCAATCGATACGATCGGTTCAGCAGCGGGCGAAGTCTGAACAGACTGGCTGTGGCTGAGGCGATCCCCCACGGGACGCGAGCGCCCTCGCCCGCTCTCCTCAGCCCACCGCCACAGCAGTCGCGATGGGTGCTGTCGGCGCCGAGAAAGGATCCCCCGTGAGTGGGACCGCACATCGCAGCCCCGAACTCCGCGCACTGCGCGATCGAGTGACCGCTCCGTCGTCGATCGCGCTGCCCACGGCCGGTGACGGGCTCACCTGGAGACCTGCCACCGCCGCCGACATCGACCTGATCCTCGACCTGGCGCGTGCCGCCGGAAAGATCGACCATCCGCGCTCGCTGGTGACGAGGGACGAGCTGGAAGAGGAGTTCAGGAGCGAGGTCTTCGACCCCGAGCGCGACGCGGTGATCGCCGTCGACGCCGCCGGGCGGGCCGTCGCCTACGGCTCGGCCACGGCCCCGGCGAGCCAGGAGACGATCGTCTGGGTAGAGCTCGACGGAACGGTGGTTCCGGACCGCCGCCGCGAAGGCATCGGCACAGCGCTGCTGGCATGGCAGGAGGCCCGCGGACTTCAGCATCTCGCGGCGAGCGACGCCGCCCTGCCCGGGTGGCTCGCCTCAAGCGCGCAGGACCACGCCACCCCGGCCATCCGGCTCCTGGAAGCACACGGCTACGAGCGCACCCGGTGGTGGCTGGAACTGGAACGCGACCTCGCCTCGCCGGTCGCCGAGCAGCCGCCCGTCCCAGGAGTACGGCTTGTGCCCTACAGCGCGGAGTGGGACGAGCGTGCCAGGTCCGCGATGAACGACGCCTTCCGCGACCACTGGGGCAGCCAGCCGACCACCGCCGCCGAATGGGCCGCCGGTGACCGCCTGGAAGCATTCCGCCCGGACCTGTCCGTACTCGCCGTCGCCCCCGACTCACACGGTGGAGAACGCGTCGTCGGGTTCGTCTTCGTCGACGTGGCGCCGGACGAGTGGCCGCTGCGCGGCGGCCCGTTCGGCTACGTCTCAGCCGTCGGCGTACGGCGGGAGGCGCGGGGGCAGGGGCTGGCTCGCACACTGCTGACCCACGTGCTGCGGGCGCTGCGGGCCGAGGGGCTCGACCACGCCGTACTCGACGTCGACGCCGAAAGCCCCACCGGCGCCCTCGGTCTGTACCAGAGCCTCGGCTTCACCGTGACCGACCGCGCGGTCAGTCTCGTCAAACGCTTCTGACCTCCCCCGGCCCCGGCCCGTCCGGCTTCCGGCCTCCCAACAGAAAGCACCCGACATGTTCCCTTCCGCCATCACCGACTTCTGGCTGACCCCCTCCCCGACGAGTCGGCTCCTCCACGAGGACGACGTCTTCAGCGTCACTGTCGACGCCGCGCTCGACGAGGACGAACGACTCACCATCCTCACGACGACCGATGGGAAGACGCGCGTTCTGCTCACCCCGGCGGTCGCCGAGGCAGTGGGCCTGGAAAGCGGGCAGCCGGTCGACGAAGCGGGCTTCCGGCAGCGGCTGGAAAAGTCCGGCATCTCGCTGCACGGGGCCGACAACCTTTTCTACTTCACCGACGAGGCCCGGGAGACGTTGCTCGGCGAACCGGACGACCCCTCGGTCCGCCCGCTCACCAAGGCTGACGCAGACGTGTTCGGACAGTTCGAGGAAGCGGCATCGGAACAGGATCTCGACGACGCATCCGTCGAACTGGACCACTGGGCGGTCTACGGGGCGTTCGAAGACGGGCAGTTGGTGTGCGTGGCGAGCATGTACCCGTGGGGCGACGCGCCGCTGGCCGACCTCGGCGTGCTGACACTCCCGCCGTACCGGGGCAAGGGCCACGCCCGGCGCCTCGTGCGCGCGATCTCCCGGCACGCGCTCGCACGGGAACACGAGCCGCAGTACCGCTGCCAGCTCGACAACCACGCCTCGGTGGCGGCGGCCGGATCGGCCGGCCTGACCCGATTCGGAACCTGGGACGTCGTCTCACCCGACTCCGACGCGTAGGCGCCGCCCGCCCGTTCCAGGAGTGGACCGGCGCCCGCGAAAGCGAGATCACAGCAGAACCCGAGAAACTACGGAAGGACCCACACAGAAAGCCTGGCAACGGCACATCTGTGAAGTGGAGTGCGGCCCGGTCGGCGGGCCGCACTCGGTGAGGCTGCGCAGCGGCAGCACGCCCCCGACCGGGGAGGCGAAACCTTACGGACCACCAACAAGATCGAGCGTCGACCGGTTCATGATGCGGCCGGCCTTCACTGCCAGCTTCAGGCGCTTGTCCGGTCGGGCGAGTACGGTGGCATTCTCCAGTGGATCGCCTTCCACCATCAGGAGGCGGCCGTGGAACGTCGTGATGCGGTCGAACCCAGTGCTCGGGCCGTGACCCCGTGGTCCGTGCTGCGATACCGTCCAGCCGGGCACTCCCTCACGACCGGGAGCCGTCGGCTGATTCGTCAACTCACCGTATTCTTCGATGAGTTGCTGAAACTTCGGGCACGTCGCCGCGTGCCGTTCTCCGGCCAGGATCTCCGCCTCCACAGCCCCGGTCTCGGCTGCCACGGCTGGCAGTCGTGGCACGCCCGGTTCTCGTGCGGGTTCCCGTCGTCGAACGCCCGGAGAGCAACCGGGCCGACGGGCGCTGTGTACGCGTCGTGCCGCGAATCGAAGCCTTCTGCCCTGCGCGCCGGCGTCCATGCCCGGCGCGGCTACACGCGAGGGTGCGCGCGCATCACCACGGCGCCGTGCCGCCGTCCTTCTTGTACGCCCACACCGGCCCGCCGTGCACATGGACCACCAAGGGGTGTGGACCGTCGCCGGGCGGGGTGCACAGGATCCCTTCGATCTCCAGGCCGTGGCGCGACTTCCAGGTCACCGCCTCGGCGTCGCCGCAGTTCGACAGCAGGAAGTCGGTGCCGGGATGAGACGCCGAGACCAGTATCCGCTCACTCCCGGCCGTTACGAGAGCGAGGCGCGGCGGCAGGCGGTACGCCGACTGCACGACCAGCACACCGCCGTCCCGGCACCCGGTGCGAACTGATCCACCCCCTGGCACCGCACCTCGCGCTTCGCCACGATGCCCTCACGTAGGGTTGATCGGATGACGAACAACGACCAACAACCGGCACACACGGAAGAAGGCAACCCCTGGGTGCATGGCGCCCCAACGGTCGAACACCTTGAGGTGGTTCCGTACGACGAGGAATGGCCCGGCCGGTATACGGCCCTCGAAGCCCGGATCAGCGAGGCGCTGGGGAGCAGGGCTCTCGAAATCGTCCATGTCGGTTCCACCGCGGTGCCGGGCCTCGCGGCCAAGGACGTCATCGACATCGACCTCACCGTCGCGGACCCGCGCCGGGAGGAGACGTATGTTCCGCCCCTCACGGCACTCGGCTACGACCTCACGGTGCGCGAGCCGTGGTGGCACGAGCATCGCATGCTCCGACTCGCGCACCCACGCGTGAATCTTCATGTGTTCGGACCCGGTACGCCCGAACTCTCGCGGCACCTGATGTTCCGGGACTGGCTGCGGTCGCACCCGGACGACCGTGACCTGTACGCGAAGGCGAAAGCAGCCGCCGCGCCCGGCGCCCGCCATGCAATGGAGTACAACTCCAGGAAACACACGGTCGTGGAGCAGATCTATGAACGGATGTACGCGGAGCAGCAGCGGCGTGATCTCTGACCCGCGCGGCGGGGCGTAGGTGCGTTGGTTTCTGCTGTCGGGGTTTGGCTGTGTCCGTCTTGCGGGTTGGGTGGATGTCGTGGCGCGGGGATGGCCGGGTGTGTTCTTCCGCCCTGGTGAGCGTCCGGAAGCACCGCGACCGGACCGGCTCCGGGATTGCGCCGCCGGGCAGGTGATCGACGTTCGGACGGATCACGGTAGATCGGGTCGGGGTGCGGGCGGCCCCGGAAAGGCTGATCGCGGGTCATCAGCGCAGTGCAACCTCGCCCGCCTGGACGGCACGCACGGCACGCTCGACTGTCTCCTGGTTTTCGCCCACCGGAGCCACGTAGTCGATGACGTCTCGCGCGGCGTCCTCCCCGAGCACTCGGGTGATCACCCACGTGGCGAGATACTGGGACGCCAGGCAACCGCCCGCCGTAGCGATGTTTCCCTCGGCGTGGAACGGCGCGTCCAGCACGGTGACGTCGCAGGCTTCGACAAAGGGCCGGCTCTTCATGTCCGTGCTGGCCGGCATGCCGGCCAGCAACCCGAGCCGGGCGAGCACCAGCGCGCCGGAGCACTGCGCACCGATCAACTGTCGCGCCGGGTCGAGCAGCAGCCTGGAGATCAGCCGGTCGTCGGCGACCACGTCTCGCGTCTTCACCCCGCTACCGATCAGCACGACATCGGCTTCGGTCACGAACTCCATCGGGCGCTGCCCGGTCACCTCGACACCGTTCATCGACGTGACCACCGGCGTGGGCGTCGTAATGAAGGCTTCCAGGCCGTCCTTGCGGCAGCGGTTGATCAGCGCGGAAGCGACGAAACTGTCGAGCTCGTTGAACCCGTCGAAGGTGACCACGGCTACCTGCATCACAACTCCTTCAAGTACGGCATCAGATGTCCAGTCTGCCTGACGCACCGTTCCGGAGCGCGAGCCAATCGGCGGAGCGGCCCTCACCCGGAGGTGTCCGGACAGGGACATCCTGCGCCATTACCGGTTCGACTTCGCGGCCGGCGGGCCCGGCCAGGGGCTGCGTCCTCTGCGTGACAGCGATGCACCCGAGGACGTCGATCCGGACGAGGAGTGAATGCAGCTGCTCCAGGACGATGGTCAGGTGGTCCAGTCAGGCAACTGGCACGATGCGGGCTGAGCCGCGTCTGTCCGGCCCAGCCCGCACCCGTGTTGCGCCCGGCGCGTCCCCAGCCTGGTCGGCGTGATCAAGGAGGAGAACATGCCCATGTCGGGCGTGGTCAGCTGTTGCCCCCGCTGCTACCCCCGCCGTTGTTACCTCCACCCCCGCCGTCGTTGCCTCCGCCGCCGTTGTTGCCTCCACCACCGTTGTTGCCCCCACCACCATTGTTGGGAGGCGGGGAGAGCAGGTTGAGCAAGCTGCCCAGAATATTGGGGTTGAAGACGTTCGTGTTGCCGCAGATGTTCGAGAAACCTGCGTCTCTACCGACGACACATGCGATGCCGGGGTTTCCGCTGTGCCTGTCATGGCCGCCGTAGCCGCCCGAGCTGGCGACGGCCCAGCTCGCGTCCGCGAGAACGAGAGCGCCGGCAGCAGCCGCAACGACAGCGAATTTTTTGATCATCTCTCCACCTCTTCGTTGGTGACCTCGTTTCATGCTGCGGGACCCACGTCTGCCGCTACCGCAAGGCAGAACGACGAAGCGCGTAATCTCGGGGAATTTCACCCATTTCGCTCAAGGGCTGACTGGCCTTCACCGCGAGGGCGATCGGTTCATCGTCGAAGCGCACACGTGCCCGATGTCCACCCCTGAGTAATCACTCAGCGAATACATGTCCGTTCGCCGTGGCCATACGAGAACAGGGCCGATCCTGCTGCCCACTGGTCGAAAAGCAGGCTGGCAAGCGCCTCTGCCGGATTCGAACCGACGGCCTTCGCGTGGCGAGTGCCGCGGTCAGCGCGGCCCGCTCACCCGGCCAGAGCCAGGGTGAGCGGGAGTACCTGGTCGGCTCCGGTCTGGCGCAGGAGGCGTGCACCTACGGCCAGGGTCCAGCCCGAGTCGGTGTAGTCGTCGACGAGCAGGACCGGTCCCGGGGTGTCGGCCAGGGCGGTCGCGAGTTCGTCGGGCACGGTGAACGAGGCGGCCAGGGCCCGCAGCCGCTGGGCGGAGTTGCTGCGGTGCCCCGCGTGTTCGCCGGCCTGCGGGGTATGGGCGAGACTGCCCAGCAGCGGCAGCCGGCCGACCCGGGCCAGCCCGCCGGCCAGTGAGGCCACCAGCTGCGGCCGGGTGCGGGAGGGCATGGAGACGATCCCCACGGGCCGCGCCATCGCGTCGGGGGAGCCGCTGGCCCAGCCGCCCGGCGAGCGGGCCCAGTCGGCCACCACGGTCACGACGGCGGCCAGCACGTCGTCCGGAACCGGCCCGTCGGCGGCCTGGTCCGACAGGAGCGGGCGCAGGCGGTTGCCCCAACCGATGTCCGACAGCCTGCCCAGCGCTCGCCCTGTGACTGCCTGCTGGCCCACGGGGATACGTCCCTTGAGGTCCATTCCGACCGCGGCGAGCCCGGTCGGCCACATCTTGCGGGGCTCGACCTCGACCCCCGGGCGATCCAGCTCACCGGTCGCCGCCGCGAGGGCCCCGGGAGAGACGGCCGGATCGAGCCACGGCCCTGCGCAGGAGTCGCAGCGACCGCAGGGGACCGCCTTCTCGTCATCGAGCTGCCGCTGCAAGAACTCCATCCGGCACCCCGTGGTCGCCACGTAGTCCCGCATGGCCTGCTGCTCGGCTTCTCGCTGCCGGGCCACCCACGCATACCGCTGCGCGTCGTACGCCCACGGCTGTCCCGTCGCGGTCCAGCCCCCCTTCACGCGCCGGACCGCCCCGTCCACGTCCAGGACCTTCAGCATCGTCTCCAGACGCGAGCGCCGAAGATCCACCAACGGCTCCAGCGCCGGCAGCGACAACGGACGCCCCGCCTGCTCCAGTACCGCCAGCGTGCGCCGCACCTGTTCTTCGGGCGGGAAGCCCACCGAAGCGAAGTACGCCCAGATCGCCTCGTCCTCCTTGCCCGGAAGCAGCAGCACATCCGCATGGTCCACACCGCGCCCCGCACGCCCCACCTGCTGGTAATAGGCGATCGGGGACGAGGGCGACCCCAGATGCACCACGAACCCCAGGTCCGGTTTGTCGAAGCCCATGCCCAGCGCCGAGGTCGCCACCAGCGCCTTGACCCGGTTCGCCAGCAGATCCTCCTCCGCCTGCAACCGATCGGCGTTCTCCGTCTTCCCCGTGTAGGAAGCCACCGGATACCCGCGCTGCCGCAGGAACGCCGCGACCTCCTCCGCCGCCGCCACCGTCAGCGTGTAGATGATCCCCGAACCCGGCAGATCCCCCAGCCGCTCCCCCAGCCACGCCAGCCGATGTGCCGCACCCGGCAACTCCAACACACCCAACCGCAGGCTCTCCCGGTCCAGCGGCCCCCGCAGAACCAGAGCGTCCCCACTCCCCGTGCCCAATTGCTCCGCCACATCCGCGGTCACCCGTGCGTTCGCAGTCGCCGTCGTGGCCAGCACCGGCACCCCGGCGGGCAACTCCACCAGCATCGTGCGCAACCGACGGTAGTCGGGCCGGAAGTCATGCCCCCAGTCAGAAATACAGTGCGCCTCGTCGACCACCAGCAGACCGGTCGTGGCCGCGAGCTTGGGCAGCACCTGATCGCGAAAATCCACAGAATTGAGACGCTCGGGACTGACGAGGAGAACGTCGGTCTCACCGCGCTCGACCTCCCCGTAGACGCTGTCCCACTCCTCCGGATTGGCCGAGTTGATCGTCCGCGCCCGGATACCGGCCCGCGCCGCCGACTCGACCTGGTTGCGCATCAGCGCCAGCAGCGGCGAGATGATCACCGTCGGACCGGAACCACGACGGCGCAGCAGAGCGGTGGCGACGAAGTACACCGCCGACTTGCCCCAGCCGGTTCGCTGCACCACCAGCGCCCGCCGACGCTCCTCCACCAGGGCCGCCACCGCCTGCCACTGGTCCTCCCGCAGCCGCGCCCCCGGGGCACCGACGAGCTCAGCGAGGATGGCGTCGGCTTCAGCGCGGAGCTCCAGGTTGTCCATGCCCCCATGCAACCCGATGACACTGACAATCAGCCAATTCACTCAGCGTGACACGCTGCTCACCCTTCACTCACCGGCCATCCCCGATCGATACGTTTCCGCAGGTCCAGGGGGCCAGTTCCGTCCGGGATTCGGCTGCCCTCCCAGTTCCGTGGCCCCGAACGGCTCAACGATCCGGATCTCCGGGACCGGATCCTGCCCCGGCTTGCCGCCCCGGCGGTCTGCTGGTGGTCGACGAAGCGCACTCCGTCTCCGGCCGGGCTCCTCATGGCCGACGAAGCGCACTCCGTCCCCGGCCGGGCTCCTCATGGCCGACGAGGCGCATCGCACCTCCGACCGGGGCCATGACTTCCACCCCGACTACCGGCGTCTGCGGACCCTGCCGGCCGATCCGCCCGCCGGCGTACGCGTGCCGACGACCGCCGCCACTGGGAACGCACGGGTGACCGCGGATACGGCGGAGCAGCCGGGCGCCGGTGCAGGGTACGGATGCGCTCGTCCTGCGTGGCCCGCCGAACCGGGAGAAGCCCGGCCTCTGTGTCCTTCAACTGCCCGATGCCGCAACCCGGCTGGACACCGGCCGTGGCGGCGCGGCTGCTGTGCCGAAAGGGGCGCAGGGGGTGTTTCCGCTGGTCCTCGCCGTTCAGGCGTGACAGGAGGCGTCGACCGGGCTCGGCGTGGGCAGGGATATCAGAGTCATTCCAGCTGATTCCCGTCAGCTGCGCCGATTGCTCGTTGCCGCCTGCGGATACGCCAGGAAGAATTGGACTCGCTCCCGCACGGTCCTTTCGCGGCCCGGAAGGGTTGTGCCGCGGTGTGCCCTCACTCGACCCTGCCCGCATCGTGGGCGCGTATGCGAAGGGAGGACCGTGACCTTCGGATTCGCTCCGTCCGCAGCCACTTCGATGTCGACGTCCTCGGCATCCGCCGACTCCGCCAACCGCCTTGCCAGGATGCTCGAACCGGCCGAGTGGGCAGAAGCGGGCATACCGTTGCTGCGCAACCCCCGCGAGGTTGTCAGCGGCCTGCACGCCCGGCACCGGCCGGCACCGGCAACCGCTGTCGTCGCCGTACTCGACCATGAGGAACGCCTCGCGGCCAGCGCTTCGTTCGCCCGTCGCCCCACGGCCGCGGACGGCTGGGAGTTCCGCAACGCGCTGCTGGCGCATCTGCGCCGGGTCATTCCGCACGACCTCCGCCGCCGCACGCCTGTCCGTACCGCGGTACTGCTCTACTGCCGTGAGGGCGACGAGCGTTGGACGGAGGAGGACGGGGCGTGGATGTGGGGTCTGCGGGACGCGTGCACATTGCACGGCCTGCGGTGCGGTGCGTACATCACGCTGACCCGCGGCGGCTGGCAGGTGCTGGGTGAGGGGCGGGGCGGACGTCGGCCCCATTCCGCATCGCAGCCGTCCGCTCTCGCCGAAGCGTCGCTGGAGCCCGATCCGGTCCCCATGCGTACCGGCGTCGGTACGGCTCAGGCGCTGCGGCGCACCGCGGCGCGCTGACCCGTGGTCGCGGACCCGGCCGCCCCGTGGGGCAGCCGGGTCACCACGATCCTGTACGGCCTGCGGATCAGACGCCGGCGCCGAGCACTGCGTTGATCCGCTGCGGGTCCCCGCACACGATCAGCAGGGCACCGGCTCGGTCACGCGCACCGGACAGCGCGTCGGCAAGGGCGTCACCGCCGTCGCCGTTGACCGCGACGATCACCACGGGACGGGGCTTGAGCCGGTCCATGGCACCGGCACCGGCACCGGCGAAGAAGACGTCGTCGCCCGCTTCGTGCTGCGCCCAGTAGGCGGCCTCGCCGAAGGTGAGTTCGTGCGTGGCCCACGGGTGCTGTTCACCGGTGGTGAGCACCAGGATGTCGCCCGGTGCGCGTCCGGAGTCGAGCAGCAGATCCACTGCTTCGTCGGCGGCCTCAAGTACGCCGGCGGCCGAGGCGGGGATCAGCTGGATCTGCGGTGCGGAACGATTCTCCGGCCGGGCCGCCTGCGGCTGGCCGGAGGTGGTGTGCGGGCGCTGCGCCGGGGGCGCGGGCCTCGCGGGGCCGGGTCCCGGGCGACCCGGGCGCGGCGTGGCCGCTGAACGCGGACCGGGTACGGGACGGGGGGTCGACGCGGCGCGGCCTGTGGCCGGAGTGGCGCGGGGACCCTGGGCGCTCTCGTGAATCTGAGGCTCCTCGGGGATGAGAGGCATGAGTGGTTGTCTATCAAACGCCGATGCGCAGGGCATCAGCGGGTGGGTACATGTGCGCGATCAGAAGTCGAAGCCGAGTTGGCCCCCGCTTTCCAGTGCAGCCGCCTCGGCGGAGATGCGGATCTTCTTGAGGTGCTGCCACCTGGGCAACGCGTCGAGGTAGGACCACGAGAGGCGGTGATGGGGCGTGGGCCCCCACTCCTCCAGCGCGGCCCTGTGTACGGGCGACGGGTAGCCGGCGTTGGCGTCGAAGGCGAAGGCGGCGTACTCACCGGTATCCGCGCCCAGTTCGGCCATCATCGTGTCCCGTCGGACCTTCGCGATCACCGAGGCGGCCGCGACCGCGATACAGGACTGGTCGCCCTTGATCACAGTGCGGACCTGCCAGGGCTCTCCCAGGTAGTCGTGTTTGCCGTCGAGTATCACCGCGTCGGGTCGCACCGGCAGGGCTTCGAGGGCGCGCACGGCGGCGAGGCGCAGTGCTGCCGTCATGCCCAGGTCGTCGATCTCCTGCGCGGAGGCATCTCCGAGGGCGAACGCGGTGACCCAGTGCTCCAGCAACGGAGCCAGCTCCGCGCGGCGCTTGGGGCTGATCAGCTTGGAGTCGGTGAGTCCGGCGGGAGGTCTGCGAAGGCCGGTGACAGCCGCACACACGGTGACCGGTCCCGCCCACGCTCCGCGTCCGACTTCGTCGACACCGGCGACGGTCTTGGCACCAGTGGTCGCGCGCAGTGAGCGCTCGACGGTGTGCGTGGGTGGTTCGTACGGCATGGCGCCTGTCAGCGTACGCCGATGGGTACGCCGACAACACCCCGGGGCGCCCGACGGCCGGCCCGGCCGTACGCCGCACCGCGGAACGGATTGCGGCACGGCCGTGGCTCGCGGCGCTCAGTTTGCTGCGGTACACGCGCACGGCGAGCCGGATGTACGAAGGCGGTGCTCACGAACGGACGCGCCGACGCCGGGAATCCACCACCGAGGATCAGCGGCAGGAGGCGCTCAGCAATGCCCACATCACATTCGTGAAGCACGTGGGGCGGTGTGGAACAGCGGCGATGAGGTCCCTGCCTCGGGTGGGCCCGGCCGGGATCAGTACGGATCGTAGGGGTCGTACTGATCGCCTCGGTCACCGTCACCGTCGCGGTCACCGCCTCCGCCACTCGTACGCGCGGCGTCGCAGCTCTGTGCCGGGTCGTTCGCGCTTCGCCTGCTCAGAATGTCCCGGGCCCGCGCCTGGCCCCAGCTGGTGGCGTACCAGGGGGCGTCCGAGGCTCGCAGCGACCGTTCGATGTCCTTGAGGGCGCAGGAGCGCAGCGGCTCGGGCAGTGTGCCCAGGGCCGGTACGGCGTCGGCCGAGAGGCCCCGGAGGTAGTCGATGTCGATCGAGTGGTCGGCGCGGTACCGCTGAACGTTCTGCTCCGCGATCAGCCCGTCGGGCGAGATCAGTCCGAACGCGAGCACGGCGACGGCCGCGCTCGCGGCGACGGCGCGTGGCAGCAGGCGGGCGCCGAACGCACCGGCCGCCATGATCAGGACGAGCACGACGCCGAGCCAGAGTTCCACCGCGGCCACGGATATGCGCAGCCGTGTCAGACCGTACGCGTCGACGTACAGGTCCATGCGCCTCAGGGCGGACGCCACGACTATGAGGGTGAGCAGGCACAGTGTGCCGAGCACAGCCCGCACGAGAGTGCGGTCGCGCGCCCCTCCGCGAGGAGCCCGGCGCAGGGCGATCGCGATCACCAGCAGCGTGAGGAGCGTGGCCCAGAGAAGTTGCCAGAAGCCCTGCCGGGCGTATTGGGCGTAGCTGAGATCGGTCTCGGCCATCACCTTGTCGTATCCGCCGAGCAGCACCGTGAGCTGGACGGCGATGAAGACGGCGAACAGCAGGTTCAGCACGATGAGCGGGAGGGCCCATTCCAGCCGTCCGCGCGCCTTCCCCGGACGGACGGTGATGCCGTCCCACCGCACCGGCGCCGCCGCGCTGTACGCGGCGGCGAGCGCACCGACCAGGCCGATCACGAAGAGGAGCAGGCGCCAAGGGCTGTCGCCCACGGACACGTCGGGGGTCAGGGCGGAGAGCACATCGGCGAAGGCGGCGTCGGCGCTTGCGAACAGTGCGCCGAACACGATGAGCAGGACGACCGCCACCGCGGTGGTACGGAATACGACGCCCAACCGGTCCCGAGAGCCTGCCATCCGTTCGCGCACGCCTCGCCCGCCCCACGCCAGACCGTCGGCGATGGAACTGAAGAGGCCCCACGAGCCGAGGAACACTCCGAGCCAGCTGCGACTGCCGTGCAGGGCGAGTGAGCCCAGTGCGACAGCCGACACGACGGCCAGGAAGGTGGGCCATCCGGCGTCCCGAAGCGCGGGAACGGCGAGGAGCGCCAGGCCGCCGACCGCCCAGACGGCTGTCCATGGACGGAGGCGGCGGTCGGCCGCCTGTGCGGCGAAGTGGGCCCCGAGGGCTGCGGGAATCGCGACGATCAGCAGGTTCAGGCCGAGGCCGTCGCCCAGCAGCAAGGAGCTCAGTATCGCGGTGGCCAGGACGGAACAGAGCGTCGCGCTCCGGATGGCAGCGGGCTTGGCAGGGCGCAGTCGCGAGACCGCCGACGCCTGGGGGCCGGCTTGCTGCCAAGGGTTGGGCGGACGGTGTGGTCCGACCTGTCGCGCGGAGGCCGGGCCCTTCGGCGGCTCGGCGTTTGCGCCGGGCTCCGGCGCCTTCGACAACGCCGCCTGTCCGGATGTCCCGGTCCGTCCCGACGGCTCGGCCTCCTCGGGCCCTTCGGCCCGCTCGGGGACATCCTCCGGCCGAGGTGTTGCTGACATGTGATCGGACATGGGACCCCTCCCCCACCGGGGTCCTCACGCACCGCCGCCAGCAGCACGGGGGCAACCCGGCGTCTCAATTCGGTGCGCGCCCGTCAGGATGATCACCGAGGGCGGCGTGGCCGAAAGAGTAGCTCCCCCTTGTGCCGGCCGGCCGCGCGAGGAAGGGCTGTGGCAGTACCGTGACAGTTGCGCGGTCCGACCGACGCGTCGCGTCGTCGGCGGCCTTCGTCGCCCTCGCCCTACCGCGGGAGCCAGTCCGGCAGTTCTTCCGTCTGCGCCGACCAGTCCGCGGGCGGTGCGCCCGACCTGTCCCCCGCTACGATCCCGCCGACGATCGCACAGGTCGTGTCGACATCGCCGCCTGCTTGGGCCGTGGTCCAGAAGGCCTGCTCGAAATCGCCGAGGCTTCGCGCCGCCGACCAGAGGGCGAACGGAACGGTGTCATGTGCGCTGGTGCGCCGGCCGTTGCCGAGGACCGCGGCAACCGTCCCGGCATCGCCGTAGTCGAGCATGTCGCGAGCCCGTCGCAGCCCGGCGCCGACCGCGCTGCGCGGTACGAGCGCGATCACACCGTCGAGAAGCTCTGCCGGGGTGGGTGGCCCCGTGGGCGAAGCCGCCAGTGAGGCGGCGGCCGCGACGGCCATCGCGCCCACGACCGCCTCGCGATGCTGATGCGTGGGGTACGAGGAGATCTCGGCCTGGTGCGTGGCCTGCTCCGGGTCGTCCGCGTACCAGGCGCCGAGCGGCGCGATGCGCATCGCCGAGCCGTTGCCCCAGGAGCCCTGCCCGTTGAACAGCGCGGACGCCAGCTCCCGCCAGTCGCTGCCTTCCCGCACGAGTCTGAGCAGCCGGTTCACGGCAGGGCCGTATCCGCGGTCGAAGTCATGGTGGTCGGCGAAGGAACGAGCGAGCGCGTCCTGGTCGATTCGCTCGTGCCGCGCCAGCACGGCCAGCACCGAGGAGGCCATCTCGGTGTCGTCCGTCCACTGCCAGGGTCCGGGCGGAAGTCCGCGGCGCTTCAGCAACGGGTAATTGGCAGGCACAAAGAACTGGGAACCCAGTGCGTCCCCCACAGCCAGTCCGCGGAGGCTGGCCAGGGCGCGTGCGAAACGTTGGTCGGAAGCAGAGTCAGCGGTTGTCATCGCCCTTCCACTCTATCCGGTGATGCCGTACGGCTCGGGGGTGCGCCAGCGTTCGAAGGGCCGGTCCAGGGTGTAGCGCCCGTCCTCTCCGAGTATCAGTGTCCGGGTCTCCCCGTTGCCCGGATTGGACAGCGATTCGAACTCGGCCACCGACCAGTGGAACCAGCGCATGCAGAACAAACGCATGGTCAGTCCGTGCGTGACCAGCAGAACATTCGGTGGATGGTCGGGGGCTTCGAAGCTCCGGTACAGACTCTCCAGGAAGGCTCCGACCCTGTCGTACACATCGGCCCCGGACTCTCCCTGTGCGAAGCGGTAGAAGAAGTGTCCGTAGGCGTCCCGGTACGCCTTCTGCAACCTCACGTCGTCCCGGTCCTGCCAGTTCCCCCAGTCCTGCTCCCGCAGCCGCGGCTCCTCCCTCACCCGCACGCACTCAAGATCCAGCCCGAAGGAGCGGAACGTCTCGTGCGTGCGGCGGTAGGGCGAGACGTAGACGCTGACCCGCTCGCCGTCGAACAGCTCGCGCAGCCGCACGCCCGTCTCCCTGGCCTGCCGCAGCCCTGTCGCGGTGAGTCTCAGTGCGTGGTCGGGCTCACGCTCGTACACCGTGTCATCGGTGTTGCCCTCGGACTCCCCGTGCCGGACGAGGACAATGCGTTGCGGTCGTGCCATGTACCGACCCTAAGGGCTGCCCCGTAATCCCCGGCGGGCGTGCGACGACGGCTACGGCACCTCGCCGCGTTGCCGGAACGCCCGAATGCATCCACTATGAGGGCGCCCCTCCACCTTGCGATGCACCCCATCCGACGCCGCACGCCGATCCACCAGGGACTGCGGGACAGCCCTCAGATCGGCTGCGGCTCATTCGAGCAGCCGTCCGGACTCCATCCGACGGATGTCGCCCGTGAAGCGGCGGCGCAGCGACCGGTCGTGGGAGACCACCACCAGCGCGCCCTGCCACTGGGTCAGCGCTTCTTCCAGCTCCTGCACGAGTCCGAGGGCCAGGTGGTTCGCGGGTTCGTCGAGCAGCAGCAGGTCCGCGGGCCTGGCCAGCAGACGGGCGAGGGCGAGCCGTCTGCGCTGCCCCGCGGACAGGGATCCGACCGGCACCTGGAGGTCCCGGGACCGGAACAGTCCGTACGAGAGCAGCAGTTCCGCCTGCTCGTCGTCGGTGAGCGGCAGCCCTCGGCCGAATGTCGCGAGCACACGCTCCGCGGGTCGGTGCGTCGGTATCTCCTGGGCGAGGTAGCCGATTCCGCCCCGCCGGACCACCCGGCCCACGTCCGGTTCGACGACCCCCGCCATGACGCGGAGCAGAGTGGACTTCCCCGCTCCGTTGCCGCCGTGGATCAGCAGCCTCTCGCCCGCCGCCACGGAGAGCCGGTCGACCGCGAGCCGTTCGCCGACCCGTATGCCCGTCAGGGACACCAGCTCTCCTCCGGCCGCACCGGCAGTGGGCCGAGCGGTGAAGCGCAGCGGGTCCGGAGGCCTGGGGACGGGCTCCTGCCTCAGCCGCTCCAGGCGCTTGCGGGCCATGCGGATCCGTCCGGAGACCGAGGCCTGGACCCGGCCCGCGGCCCGGTCGTACGCCATCTTGTTGTTGTCCTTGATGGCGCGGCCGGCCGCGACGCCGTGAGCGGTGGTCGCTGCGTACTCCTCCAGTTCCGCCGTCTCCTCGCACCATTGCGCATAGGACTGCTCCCAGCGTTGCCGTGCGGCGGTCTGCTCGGTCCGGAATCCCTCGTACCCACCGCCGTAGCGCACGACCGTCCGGCGGTCGGAGTCGACCTCCAGCACCGCTGTGGTCACGCGCTCCAGGAAGATCCGGTCGTGAGAGACGGCGATCACCGTGCCCGGATGGGACAGCAAGGTGCCCTCCAGCCAGTCGAGGGCGGCTCCGTCCAGGTGATTGGTGGGCTCGTCGAGCAGCATCACCTCGGGGGACGCCGCGATCAGACAGGCGATGCCGAGCCGCGCCTGCTCGCCGCCGGAGAGGCTGCCGAGCTGCCTGGCCGGTCCGATGCGTGCCAGGCCGAGGCCGTGCATCGCCTTGTCGACGCGCGCGTCCGCCTCGTACCCCCCGCGCAGTTCGAACGCCGTGAGCAGGTCTCCGTAGGCGGCGAGCGACGCAGCGCCGGCCGTACCGAGCTCCGCTTCGGCCGCACGCAATCTCCGCTCCATGGTGCGCAGTTCCGCGAGGGCGTCGTCGATGGCGTCCTGGACCGTGCTGTCCGGCGGCAGTCCGGGGGTCTGGGCCAGCAGCCCCGTGCCGCCGTCGGCCGCCGTGAACGCCTCACCGGAATCCGGCTGTTCGAGGCCGGCGAGCAGGCGGAGCAGAGTCGTCTTCCCCGCGCCGTTCTCCCCCACGATGCCGATCCGCTCACCTGGGCGCACGGTCAGTGAGACGTCGTCGAGCAGCAGCCTTTCGCCGCGGGTCACGGTCACGTCGTGCAGTGCGATCTGCGTGTGCAAGGGCACCTCCGGACTCGGTCGGCGAACAAGCGGCGGAAACGACAGCGACCGGCGGGAAACCCCGGGACGAGACAGCCCCGACCCGCCCGGCGACCACATAAACGCAATCGATGTCGCATTAAGGCGAGTGTGGCACACTGGAGCCCACTAACGCAACAGGAGTAGCAATTGACCGGACGAAAAGCCGCCCCGGAGACCACCGTCCCGGCAGCTCCGCTCCCCCCTGGTACCCGCCGCCCCGGAGGCCGTACCGCCCGCACCCGCGCGGCGGTCCGGGATGCCGTCCTCACCGGCCTCGTCGAGCACGGCTACCCGGGCCTCTCCGTCGAATACGTCGCGGAACACTCCGGCATCCACAAAACGACGCTCTACCGCCGCTGGGGAAACCTCGAAGGGCTGGTCGTCGACGCCCTGGACCTGGCCGGCGAGGACAGCTGGACACCGCCCGACACCGGAACCCTGGCAGGAGACCTGCGCGCCCTGGCGCACACGACGGCCGACGCCTTCGCCGACCCCGCCACGGCGGCCGCGCCGACCGCGTTCATCGCCGCGGCTTTCCAGGCCCCGCGCGCCGCCGAGGCGCTGAGCGCCTTCTACACGGAGCGGTTCGCCCGTTGCGAGGCGATCGTCGCCCGCGCCGTCGCGCGCGACGAGATCGACCGGTACACAGACGCGGGGGCACTGGTCAGGGCAGTGACCTCACCCTTGTTCTTCAGGCTGTTCATCACCCGTGAGCCCATCGACGGCACGGTGGCCGACCAGGCCGCGGACGCGGCGCTGGCAGCGGCCCGAGCGGGCGTCTTCCGCACCCCGCCCACCCCGGCCGGACCCGCCTGATCAGCGGCTCGGCCGAACCGCCCCACCCGCCCCGGAGGCCACCCGGCCGGTCACACGGTCCACGACGGCTCGAGCTGCACGACGTCTCCCGTCACCGCCGCCACATCGTCCTCCGTCTGCGCCCGTTGCGTCAGCCGTTCGATGCTGCCCGCCCGGTACTTGCCGCGTTCGGCGCTCGACTGCCACATGGACAGCACGAGGAACTCGTGCCCCGGCGCCTCCCCGAACACCCCCCGCAGCATGCCCGGCGATCCGGCCATCGCCGGGTTCCACACCCTCTCCTGCATCAACGCGAAATGCTCGACCCGGTCCTCGTGCACCTTGCTGTGCGCCACCCTGACGACATCCGCGTCGGTGAAGCGCGGCTCGAAGCCGGTCTTCACATCGAACCGGTACTCGAACAGCTTGACCTGCATGCTGCTGTACGTACCGGACTGCGCGGTGGCCAGCCGGTCGTGGGCACGCGCCATGAACGAGTCGTAGAAGACGCGGTTCTCCCAGAAGGCGAAGACATGCGCCACTTCCGGACGCCCTCGGCTCCACCCGCCGCCCTGCCCCCTGAACCCCGGCTCACCCAGCAGCCCCGCCCACTCTCGCTGTCCCCGTTCAAAACCTCGACGGTCCACTACGGTGCAACGAATCCACTTGACCAGCACCGAGCCATCGTACGGTGCCGAACGTGGCACGGGTCACCCTCTGATGGAGTACACCCGATCCGATCGTAATGAACCGCAGAATGACCACCATGTCCTCGCTGCACACCAACCCCCTGTTCTCCCGGCTCGAATCCGCGGAACGCGTCCTCATCGCCGGAGCCGGCGGCGGCTTCGACATCTATGCGGGACTCCCCATCGCGCTCTCCCTGCTCCACCGGGGCAAGGACGTCCAACTCGCCAATCTGTCGTTCAGCGCCCTCGAAGGCCTGCCCCTCGACGCCTGGCTCGCGCCGGACGTCGCCGCCATCACCCCCGAAACGGCTCTCCACCAGGCCTACTTCCCGGAACGCACCCTCGCCCAGTGGCTCGCCCTGCACGGTTACCCGAGCACCGTGCACGCCTTCTCCCGCGTGGGCGTGCAACCGCTGCGGGCCGCCTACCGGGCGTTGATCGAGACGTACGACATCGACGCGGTCGTCCTGGTCGACGGCGGTACGGACATCCTGATGCGTGGCGACGAATCCGGGCTCGGCACACCGGAGGAGGACCTGACCAGCGTCGCGGCGCTCGCCGCCATCGACGTACCGGAACGCCTGGTCGTGTCCATCGGCTTCGGCATCGACGCGTATCACGGGGTGAGTCACGGCCTCGTGCTGGAGAACATCGCCGCTCTCGAACGAGACGGTTCCTGCCTCGGCGCGTTCTCCGTGTCCCGTACGACACGCGAAGGCGCCCTCTTCGTCGACGCGGTGGCACACGCGCAGCACCACACCCCCGACCGTCCCAGCATCGTCAACGGGTCGATTGCCGCAGCCGTTCAAGGAGCCTTCGGGGACGTGCAGTTCACCTCGCGCACCCGCGGCGGCGAACTGTTCATCAACCCACTGATGACGCTCTGTTTCGCCTTCGAACTGGACGGAGTGGCCCGCAACTGCCTCTATCTCGACCGCATCGAACACACCCACCTCATCCGTCAGGTCAGCAGCGCCATCGAGGCATTCCGGGAAGAGGTCCGGCAACGACCGCCACGCCGCATTCCGCACTGAACCGGCGGACCGGCAGTGGCCCGATTCCGTCGCCGATGGCCGAGCCGGTTGGATCCACGGCCGGTTGCAGACATGATCGGGTGGTATGAACAGCCCGACGGTCAGCGGCGAACCAAGGAGGGAAGTCCGATGAGCACGCCCAACAAGGACATCGAGAAGGTCGAAGTCAGGCTCAAATGGGATCCCAGTTCTCCGGGCGCCCCGGCCCATGACCTCGACATCATCGCGGGGACCTACTTCGCGGACGCGCCGTACGGCAGTCCTGCGTATCTCGTGCACTTCGACAGCCGCTCTCCGGACGGCACCATCACGCTCAACCGCGACAGCAGGACCGGCCAGGGCTTCGGGTTCGACGAAGTGATGACGCTGGAACTGGACCGGTTGTCGACCACGTACACCCGGGTCGTCGTCGGCGTCGCCATTCAGCAGCGCGACGGCCGCAAGACGTTCGCCGACATACCGAACACCGGCGTACAGGTCCGGGAGGGCTACACGAATCTGGCGGAGGACGACTTCTCCTCGGTCGGCGCCGCCACCGCCGCGACCGTCGGCGAGTTCGTCCGCGGTGCCTCCGGTGTCTGGGAGTTCCACGGTGCGGTCCGGGGCTTCGACGGCGACCCCGATTCGTTCGCCGGAATGATGGGAAGCCGCCCGCCGGGAGCGTGACGCGCCGCGGGACGCGCCCCGCGCTGCGGTCGGCCGAGCGCTCCCGTCAGCCGCGCCCGCGGCTCGCACGAAGGGGACCGGCCGAGGGCCGGTCCCCTTCGTGCGATCAGCTGATCAGCGGGCTACGTCGGCACGCGCGCCGCGTCGGACGGCGTGTCCCCCGCGACGGCGCGCGGTGGCGGTACTGGCGGAGATCACTTATTCCTGGCGTGGCGTATTCCTCGCCTCGACCGCGCTTCATGCGCGTCGTCGGGGGCCTGGCCAGGGGTAGCCGAGCCAATTGGCAAACTACTTCGAACCGCCGCAAATCTCGGCGACCTCGCGGGGGTCTTCGGCCGTGAGACGCGCCTCAAGGCGCTCTGCTTGGTCACCCGGGTCGTCTCCGGAGATCGGAAGGGTCAATCTGAACTGAAGCCAGGGACGGCCTTCCCTGATCGCGGAACGGCCGGGATGGAACAGGAAGACGTTGATCTGGTCAGGTTCCCAGTGCCAAGCCGAGACGGCTCCCAGTTCGCATTCCCAGGTCGTCAGCCGGCCGGCACGTTCCCGGAGCCTTTCCTCCAGAAGCCTGGCGACTGTTCGGGCCGGCCACTCCCAGCCGTGGTCCGTCGAGGCCCGGTGGACCTCCGCTTCGTACTGATCGACGTCGAACCGAAACTCTGGGAGATCGACGTCGTCCTCGTCCGGGTTGCGCCAGCCGCTCCAGATCACGTGTTGCCCCTCGCGCCTGATGGTCACGTAGACAGCGCCGCAGCATCCTTCCGTGCACTCGGCCACGGCAAGCCGAACCTCACGGGGGGTATCTGTCGCGTGAAGCGGCGCATCCGGCCCCAGGAGATCCCGAGGGTCATCTGCCGGGCCCTCATCGAACACTTCGGCCAGGACGTCTCGTCCGTTGATGACCGGTCGGCATTCCACGGAGCCGTGTCGGCTTCCCAGCGGTGGCACGACGATGCGGAGGGACAGCAGATGCGGTTCTGTGGTCATTGGCTGATGGTCTCGAAATCAGTGGCGGTTGTCCCGCGTGTTTCTGCTTGAAAGGAGACGGGCGCCTCCGTCCTGGACATCCTTGACCGGATGCCTCCGCATGCCGTGGGTTCGGGCGGCGAGGCAGTCGGCCCAGGAGGTCTTGGCCAACCCTGACCAGCGGACGGCGGTGTTGGGGTGGAGGCCGAGGATGCCGGCAGGGACCGGTGCGGGCAGGTTACCGGCGAGCGCGACCAGGGCCGCGTTCCGGGCAGGCCGGGTGTCGGTGCCGTGGGGCAGGAGTTTCGAGCTGAGGCCGGTCTGCGAGGTGCAGACCGGGCCGATCGGCCGGCGGGTGTGGACTCGGCGGTTCCGTCCGCAGCGGCAGCACTCCCGGGTCAGCCCTGGGCGGCAGGTCCGGCAGGTCCACGCGCCGTCCGCCCCGCGGTGGCAGGGTCGGACTCTTCCGCAGGTGGAGCAGGTTTAGGTGGGCCCGTCGGAGCAGTCCTCGCGGATGTCTGGCCGTGATCCGGTGGCCCGGCGGGCGATGCCTCGTACTTGTCCGCAGCGGCCGCATTCCCGGACCGGCTTCTGCTGCCGGCGGTGGCAGGGATGCGCAGAGCGGCCCGCCAGGGCCGTTCGGCTTGGCCGGGCCGACGGTGCCGCAGCTCACGCAGGTGCGGGGGGCCGGTCCAACAGGACGCGCAGAGCGGCGAGTTGTCCGGGCGGCGGGTCACGGGCACGCGGAGTTGGCCGCATGCGGCGCACTCTTCGGCAACGTCAGGGTCGACGCGGTAGCAGGAGTAGCAGATGAGGCCCTCGGCTCGGCGAGCGGCCCGACCAGGTCGGTGGTCTGGAATGCATTCCACGCAACATCGTTGAATCGGTTACGCCACCCAGGTCGCAGGCACGACGAAGGGGACCAGCCTCCGGCCGGTCCCCTTCGTGAGCTGCTGGTCAGCTACCTGCGTGAACCGCGTCGGATGTCGCATCCGACGCAATTCCGCCCGGTATCAGCTGCAACCGCTGGTCGAGCCGCAGCCCTCGCAGATGTAGCAGGACCCGGCGCGCTGCATCTTCGTCCCGCAGGAGAAGCAGAGCGGCGCGTCCGCGCTGATGCCCAGCTGCATCTCGACGAGCTCCGCCGAGGTGTGCGCCGTCCTCGGCTCCGGCTTCTCGGCCTCCCGCACCGGAGCCACCGCCTTCAGCGGCTCCGTCCGCACCGGGGCGGACTGGGCCAGCCCCTCGACGTCCAGCTCGTCGTCCTCCAGGGAGGGCTCGTACGAACCGGTGTCGAGGTGGCGCTGACGCTCCTCGGCCGAGTGGATGCCGAGTGCCGAGCGGGTCTCGAAGGGCAGGAAGTCCAGCGCGAGGCGGCGGAAGATGTAGTCGACGATCGACTGCGCCATCCGCACGTCCGGGTCGTCCGTCATGCCGGCCGGCTCGAAGCGCATGTTGGTGAACTTCGAGACGTACGTCTCCAGCGGGACTCCGTACTGCAGACCGACCGAAACGGCGATGGAGAAGGCGTCCATCATGCCCGCGAGGGTGGAGCCCTGCTTGGACATCTTCAGGAAGACCTCGCCGAGACCGTCGTCCGGGTAGGAATTGGCGGTCATGTAGCCCTCGGCGCCGCCCACCGTGAACGAGGTGGTGATGCCGGGACGGCCCTTGGGGAGGCGCTTGCGGACCGGACGGTACTCGACGACCTTCTCGACCGCGGTACGGATGGTCTCCTCGGCCTTGGCGGTGACCGCCGCCTTCTCCTTCTCCTTGGTCTTCGCGGAGAGGGGCTGGCCGACCTTGCAGTTGTCGCGGTAGATCGCGAGCGCCTTGACGCCCATCTTCCACGCCTCGAAGTAGACCTCTTCGACGTCCTCGACGGTGGCCGTCTCCGGCAGGTTCACCGTCTTGGAGAGCGCGCCGGAGATCCACGGCTGGATGGCGGCCATCATGCGCACGTGGCCCATCGCGGAGATGGAGCGCTCTCCCATCGCGCAGTCGAAGACCTCGTAGTGCTCGGTCTTCAGACCGGGGGCGTCGATCACATTGCCGTGCTCGGCGATGTGGGCGACGATCGCCTCGATCTGCTCCTCCTGGTAGCCCAGGCGGCGCAGGGCCTGCGGGACGGTGCCGTTGACGATCTGCATCGAGCCGCCGCCGACCAGCTTCTTGAACTTGACCAGGGCGAGGTCGGGCTCAAGGCCGGTGGTGTCGCAGGACATCGCGAGACCGATGGTGCCCGTGGGCGCGATGACCGAGGCCTGCGCGTTGCGGAAACCGTTCTTCGCGCCGAGGCGGAGCACGTCCTGCCAGGCCTCCGTCGCGGCGGCCCAGATCGGGTTGTCCAGGTCGTCCATGTGGACAGCGGCGGCGTTGGCGTCGGCGTGCTGCTTCATGACGCGCTGGTGCGGCTCGGCGTTGCGGGCGTAGCCGTCGTACGGGCCGACGACCGCGGCGAGCTCGGCGGAGCGCCGGTACGAGGTACCGGTCATCAGCGAGGTGATGGCACCGGCGAGGGCGCGGCCGCCGTCGCTGTCGTACGCGTGGCCGGTCGCCATCAGCAGGGCGCCGAGGTTGGCGTAACCGATGCCCAGCTGGCGGAAGGCGCGGGTGTTCTCGCCGATCTTCTGGGTCGGGAAGTCGGCGAAGCAGATGGAGATGTCCATCGCGGTGATGACCAGCTCGACGACCTTGGCGAAGCGCTCGGACTCGAAGGACTGGTTGCCCTTGCCGTCGTCCTTGAGGAACTTCATCAGGTTCAGCGAGGCCAGGTTGCACGACGTGTTGTCGAGGTGCATGTACTCGCTGCAGGGGTTCGAGCCGTTGATCCGGCCGGACTCCGGGCAGGTGTGCCACTGGTTGATCGTGTCGTCGTACTGGATGCCCGGGTCGGCGCAGGCCCAGGCCGCCTCGGCCATCTTGCGGAAGAGGGACTTCGCCTCGACCTCTTCGATGACGTCACCGGTCATGCGGGCCCGCAGCCCGAACTTGCCGCCGGACTCGACGGCCTTCATGAACTCGTCGTTCACGCGGACCGAGTTGTTGGCGTTCTGGTACTGGACGGACGTGATGTCGTCGCCGCCCAGGTCCATGTCGAAGCCCGCGTCGCGCAGGGCGCGGATCTTCTCCTCTTCCTTCACCTTGGTCTCGATGAAGTTCTCGATGTCGGGGTGGTCGACGTCGAGGATGACCATCTTGGCCGCGCGCCGGGTGGCGCCACCGGACTTGATCGTGCCGGCGGAGGCGTCGGCGCCACGCATGAAGGAGACCGGTCCGGAGGCGTTGCCACCGGAGGACAGCAGCTCCTTGGAGGAGCGGATGCGGGAGAGGTTCAGGCCGGCGCCGGAGCCGCCCTTGAAGATCATGCCCTCTTCCTTGTACCAGTCGAGGATCGACTCCATGGAGTCGTCGACGGCCAGGATGAAGCAGGCGGAGACCTGCTGCGGCTGGGGCGTGCCGACGTTGAACCAGACCGGCGAGTTGAAGCTGAAGATCTGGTGCAGGAGGGCGTACGCCAGCTCGTGCTCGAAGATCTCGGCGTCCGCGGGAGAGGCGAAGTAGCCGTTGTCCTCGCCGGCCTTGCGGTACGTCTTCACGATCCGGTCGATGAGCTGTCGCAGACCGGTCTCGCGCTGCGGGGTGCCGACGGCCCCGCGGAAGTACTTGCTGGTGACGATGTTGACCGCGTTCACCGACCAGAACTCGGGGAACTCGACGCCACGCTGTTCGAAGTTGATCGAACCGTCGCGCCAGTTGGTCATGACGACGTCACGGCGCTCCCACGTCACCTCGTCGTACGGATGCACGCCAGGGGTGGTGTGGATGCGCTCGATACGCAGACCCTTGCTCGACTTCGGTCCCTTGGCTCGGGAACCTCGTGCCGGGCCGCTCGCCGTCTCTGTCATGCCGCCTCCCATATGTGGGCAAAAACGCCCTGAAGTGCCCAGAACTTCCCGGGGCACAGTCTGTCTCTGATACTTCGGATGCCGCGCACAGCACCCGGAGCAGGTCTATACAGCCGCCTGCCACCGATCCACGGACCTGTACCGATCGGCCGGTGTCGCTCAGTCGGCGGCGACGGCGGGAACGGGGACCTCAAGGGTCTCGCCGGTCCCGCGCTCCTCCACGGGAGGCCGCTTCTCACGGAGCTCCGCGATGGCGGCCTCGAAGTCCTCAAGTGTGTCGAACGCCCGGTACACGGACGCGAATCGCAGGTACGCGACGAGGTCGAGTTCCTGCAGGGGGCCGAGGATGGCCAGGCCCACGTCATGGGTGGTCAGCTCGGCACTGCCGGTGGCACGCACCGCCTCCTCGACCCGCTGGCCGAGCTTGGCGAGGGCGTCCTCGGTGACCGGCCGCCCCTGGCATGCCTTGCGCACGCCGGAGATGACCTTGGTACGGCTGAAGGGTTCGGTCACACCGCTGCGCTTGACCACCATCAGCGAGCAGGTCTCCACCGTCGTGAAACGGCGGGAGCAGTCGGGGCACTGGCGGCGACGGCGGATCGACGTGCCGTCATCGGTGGTGCGACTGTCGACGACCCGGCTGTCGGGGTGCCTGCAGAAGGGGCAGTGCATGGCTCCCAACCCTCCTTCACAGCACGACTGAATAGCCTCTCCAGGGCCCGGCAGGGCCCCTCGAAGCAGTCTCAAGCATAGGCGATGGCCGCACCCCCGGCGGACCAGGGACCACAACTTCTGGGCGGCTGGAGCAATCCAACCACTAGATCTTGGGTTTGGTCGCGCATTCGGCCCTAGCGCGTGTCGCGCGTCGCGGGCGGCCCGCAGGCGGCGTACGGCCGAGCACGAGGTTACGGGAACCGCGCCGCCGCCGGGACTGCGGGGCCCGCCTGTCGGACCCCGACAACCCTGCCCCCGGGTTCCGGACGCCGGCCGCGAAGCGACCCCACGTGGCGGCGCCGCGCCCGCGGACGCTAGCGTAATGAACCGAATTGCCGGTGGGACCGGCCGGTCGCTCCCGAGCGGAACCCGGCTGTCTCGGCGTCGTGCATACACCCAGCAGTGAACACACGACAGACTTTTATTTGTTTTTCACTCGAACGTGTGTTTGGCGCAACCTTTCGAAAGCTACTACCGTTGTCCAGCTAGGGAGACCATTCGAGAGGGGCCGACGTGACCACCACCGCAGACAGTGCCACCATCACTGCCCAGGACCGCTCCCAGAGCCGACTCGAGCCGGTGCATGCCATGAATGACTCAGTCACGAACACGGAGGGACCCGAGCCCATGCGCCCAGCGCGCTCGCTGCCCGGCCGACCTCCAGGAATCCGGGCGGACAGCTCGGGGCTCACCGACCGGCAGCGGCGAGTGATCGAGGTGATCCGGGATTCCGTGCAACGGCGCGGCTACCCGCCCTCGATGCGGGAGATCGGTCAGGCGGTGGGTCTGTCCAGCACGTCCTCCGTCGCCCACCAGCTGATGGCCCTGGAGCGCAAGGGCTTCCTCCGCCGCGACCCCCACCGCCCACGGGCGTACGAGGTCCGTGGCTCGGACCAGCCCAGCTCGCAGCCCACCGACACGACCGGGAAGCCCGCGGCGTCGTATGTGCCGCTCGTCGGCCGGATCGCAGCCGGTGGGCCGATTCTCGCCGAGGAATCGGTCGAGGACGTCTTCCCGCTCCCCCGCCAGTTGGTCGGTGACGGAGAGCTGTTCGTCCTCAAGGTCGTCGGTGATTCGATGATCGAGGCGGCGATCTGCGACGGCGACTGGGTCACCGTACGCCGCCAGCCCGTCGCGGAGAACGGCGACATCGTGGCAGCCATGCTGGACGGCGAGGCCACGGTCAAGCGCTTCAAGCGGGAGGACGGCCATGTGTGGCTGCTTCCCCACAACTCCGCGTACCAGCCGATCCCGGGCGACGAGGCGACGATTCTCGGCAAGGTGGTGGCGGTATTGCGGCGGGTGTGAAGACTCGCCGGCTTCAACCGGACCCCGGGATCCACTGCGCCGATCCCGGGGTCCTTCTGTGTCACGTCCGCCGCAGGCCCCCGCAGACAGCGGGCCCGGTCGGACGGACTACTGGCCGTTGGCCTTGGCCGCCGCGTCGATGGCCGCGAGTGAGCGGCGCGCCTGGTTGCGATCGGTCGTGTACCAGAAATCTGGCAGCGAGGCACGCAGATAGCTGCCGTACCGTGCGTTGGCCAGCCGCGGGTCGAGCACTGCGACGACACCCTTGTCACCGGTGGCCCGTACCAGTCGGCCGGCGCCCTGAGCCATCAGCAGCGCGGCATGCGTCGCCGCGACGGCCATGAACCCATTGCCGCCGGCCTCCTCGACGGCCTTCTGGCGTGCACTCATCAGCGGGTCGTCGGGACGCGGGAACGGGATCCGGTCCATGACCACCAGCTGACAGCTGGCCCCGGGCACATCGACGCCCTGCCAGAGCGACAGCGTGCCGAAGAGACAGGTCTCGGGATCGGCCGCGAAGTTCTTGATCAGCTCTCCGAGCGTCTCCTCGCCCTGCAACAGGATCGGCTTGTCGAGCCGGCCGCGAAGTTCCTCGGCGGCGGCCTGCGCCGCCCGCATGGACGAGAACAGCCCGAGGGTGCGCCCGCCCGCCGCTTCCACCAGTTCGGCGAGCTCGTCCAGCATGTCGGTGCGGGAACCCTCGCGACCGGGCGTGGCCAGATGCCTGGCGACATACAGGATGCCCTGCTTCGGGTAGTCGAACGGCGACCCTACGTCGAGCCCCTTCCACTGCGGGATGTCGTCGCCCACCGTGCCTTCGGGAGCGAGTCCGAGCGACGCCCCCACTCCGTTGAAATCCCCGCCGAGCTTGAGCGTGGCCGAGGTGAGGACGACGGACCTTTCGGCGAAGAGCTTCTCGCGCAGCAGTCCGGAGACGGAGAGCGGCGCGACCCGCACGGAGGCGCCGAACCGGTCGTGCCGCTCGTACCAGACGACGTCGTACTCGGAACCCTGGGTGATGCGCTCGGCGACGCCGTGAATCGTCTCCACGGCTGCCAGGGCCTGCTTGCGGACGGCGTCCTCGTCCTGGACGGACTTGTCGCGGGTGGCGCCCAGGGCCGAGATCACCGTACGCGCGGCGTCCCGGAGTGCCAGCAGCGCGTAGCCGAGGTCCTCGGGGACTTCCTCCAGGCGTCCGGGCAGCGCCAGCTCCATCACCCGCTCGAAGCCCTCCGACGCGGTCATCAGGGCGTCGGCGGCCTTCTCGTTGACCAGCTTGGCCGCTCGCCGCACCGCGCGGTTGACCTGGCCGGGGGTCAGCTCGCCGGTCGCCACTCCAGTGACCCGGGAGACCAGCTCATGCGCCTCGTCGACGATCAAAACCTCATGCTGCGGGAGCACCGGAGCGCCCTCGATGGCGTCGATGGCAAGGAGGGCGTGATTGGTGACGACGACATCGGCGAGCTTGGCACGCTCACGGGCAAGCTCCGCGAAGCACTCCGCCCCGTACGCACACTTGCTGGCACCCAGGCATTCGCGGGAGGAGACCGAGATCTGCGCCCAGGCACGGTCGGAGACGCCCGGGGTGAGGTCGTCGCGATCGCCGCTCTCGGTCTCGTCCGACCAGTCCCGCAGCCGGAGCAGATCCTGGCCGAGCTTGCTCGACGGGGCCGCGGCCTCGAACTGGTCGAAGAGCCCCTCCTCCTCGTCCTGCGGCACTCCTTCGTGGAGCCGGTGCAGGCAGAGGTAGTTCGAGCGGCCCTTGAGCATGGCGAACTGGGGGCGCCTGCGGAGCAGCGGATGCAAGGCGTCGACCGTACGCGGGAGGTCGCGCTCCACGAGCTGGCGCTGCAGCGCCAGGGTCGCCGTGGCCACCACGACGCGCTCCCCGTGCGCCAGCGCGGGCACCAGGTAGCCGAGGGACTTGCCGGTGCCGGTGCCGGCCTGGGCGAGCAGATGGGAGTTGTCGTCGACAGCCTCGGCAACGGCCGCGGCCATGGCGGCCTGGCCGGGCCGTTCCGTACCGCCGACGGCGGTCACGGCGGCGTGCAGGAGCTCGGGGAGGGATGGCTTCGTCATAGCCCGACCACCCTACGGGGCACCACTGACAACGGCGATCACTCCCGGACTCAGGCGGAGGGGTGGAGCGGGTTCGGAACGGTCCCGTGGATGGCTGCGTGCGGGCGCCGGGGACGGTCCCGGTATCCGTCCACGTGCAGACGGTTGCGGTTCAGGCAGAGGCGCTCGATGCGGGGCGTCAGCATGTCGAACGTCTCGAACCTCTCCTTGAGCTCGGGAAAGCGGGCGTGATGCCGCTGGATCTCGGCCCGCACAAGTGACCAGAAATCGGCCTCCGGCAGTCCCAGCTGTTCCTCGCAGAGCGGGGAGAGGAATCGGAAGACACCGATGAACAGTCCGGCGTGAATGAACTGGGTGAGAAAGGAGGGCTCCTCGGCCAGCAGGATGCGGCGTACGTCCTGTGGCATCGACTCGTGCTCCGGCAGCGGCAGGGCACTGATGTTCACGTCGTCCACGAAGTCCTTGATCGCCAGGCGCACCGGGACGTCCTGTTCGTCGAAGACGACGATGGCGTTCTCGCCGTGCGGGGAGAACACGGTGCCGTAGCGGTAGAGGAAGTGGAGCAGTGGCGGAAGCAGCGCGGAGAAGAGCCGGGTCAGCCAGGCGGTGGGGGTCAGCCCCGAGCGGGCGACGAGCTCGGCCGTGAAGGCGCGGCCCCGCGGGTCGGTGTGGAGCAGCGAGGCGAGGGTCCGGGCCCGTTCGCCCGGAGCGAGCCGGGGCTGGAGGGGTTCCCGCCAGATCACGCCGAGGATCTCCTTGAACTGGTACGGCGCCTCCGGGAGGTGGTCGTAGAGCGGATGCTCGACGGTCACGGAGGCGACCTCGCCGAGCAGAATGACCCCACAGGTGTCGCGCAGAAAGGCGTCCCGGTCGCACAGGCCCTGGACCCAGGTGGTGACTGCGGGAGCCGCGAGGGTGCGTTCGGTCGGCAGTCCTCGCCAGACCAGCGTGTTGAGGATCGACAGGGGCAGTTTGACCGTATGCCGGTCGGGGCGGGTCACATTGCTGAAGGTGCGGATGGACTGCTGCGGCAGCCGGAGGTCCGCGTCGGTGTGGAGCGGAACGATGTCGCCTGCGGCGATGGCCGGGGCGAAGACCGGAACGATCCATTCGTCCCACTGCCAGGGGTGCACGGGAAGACAGAGGTAGTCGTCGGGATCGAGACCGCGGGCGCGGAGCACGGCGGCGAAGGAGTCGCGGACCGACGGGTCGAGTTCCTGTGCGTACAACTGGTCGGGGGCGGCCAGACCGGGCACCCCGCGGTAGGCGGCGATCCGGGTGGAGACGGCGATCCACGGCAGTCCGAGCGGCCTGCGGGCCTCGGGGGTGTAACGGGAGGCGTCGGTGGCGGAGAAGCCGAGGCGCCCTTTGTTGGCGACGAGCCAGGGGTGGCCCGTCTGGTGCCCTTCCAGCTCGGCGTAGTCGAGGTCGGCCAGCCGGGCGGCGGGGAGCGCGGTGTGGTCGAGCCGGGCGTCGGCGGCGAGGGTGGTGGTGATCTCGCGGATGAGGTGGCCGAGGGTGGCGCCGTCGATCCCGAGGAGGCGGCGGGCGCGGGTGAGGAACTGCAGCGGGTCGCGGAAGGGGACGGTGCCGGTACCGCGGTCCTGGAGCGGGTCGGCGAGCGCGCCTTGATCACTGTCACGCACCGCTGCCGCGGGCGCGTCCCCGTCGCCGTGGGGCACCGGTTCCGTGCGCGCCTCCCCGTCGCTCCCGCCTGTCGCTCCGGCCGGTGCTTCCCGGGTGGCTGCGGACGTCTCCAGGATCGAATCGGGGACGATGTGCCACCCTCCGTACACGCCCCGCCGGGCGCTGAAGCTCAGCATTCCGCCGTCGTCGAGCGCGAGGGTGTACGTAGCGCCCCCGTCGGGCTGTCCGACCGGCTCGGCGCCTTCCCGGTCGACGGCTTTTCGCCCGAAGACTTCCGGCTCGACGGCTTCCGGCTCGATGACTTCCTCGTAGGCGAATTGACCGAGCATCTTCGCGAGCAGTCGGGCGGCGGCTCCGTCCCAGGCCGTCCGGTTCAGTTCTGGCGTGCTGAGCAGCGCGGCAGACGGCACTGAATCATGGCTCGCAGGATATTTCGGCACGGGGACTCCTCGGGGTGGAACCGATCGGGTTCGAGCGGTTTACGCAGTGCAGCAGTTCGTTCAGTTCGTTCAGTTCGTTCACAGCTGGGCACGGTGGCTTCGGTCGCGGACCATCAGGGCAGCTCGTTTGTCCGGGAGCTCGACTTCGGCAAAAAAGCGGAAGCCGGCGCTCAGGAAGGCGGAGACGGAGGGGGTGTTGCGCAGGTCGGGCTCTGCGACAACCCGCGCGCACAGGGGGCGGTTGTCGAGTACGAGGTCGGAGACGGCTCTGAGCAGCGTCGTACCGACGCCGCGTCCACGGTTGCCCACCCCGCCGATGAGAAGGTGGATTCCGGTGTCGTGCGGGCGAGCGGGGTAGTGGCGCGCGAGCGGATCGAGATCCGCACGGTAGATCTCCCAGTAGCTCATGGGGATGCCGGCCAGCACGCCCAGGCACGGGACGCTGCGTCCGTCACCGTCGAGTTGAGGACTCAGGTGGGCGGCTGTGGCCGCTTCCGGTCCGGCGAGTTCCCAGAACGCCGCGACCGCCGGGTCGTTCATCCAGCGGCTGATCACGGGGAGGTCGCGTTCCAGCCGGACGGGGACGAGTTGGAACACTCCGGCCGGGGTGGCCACCGGTCCCCAGTCGGCCGGGTGGTCGAGCAGATCGGAGGAGGCCGGCCTGCTCACGGCCGCCCGCGTGTGCCCTGCCGGGCCCACGCCATCCGGTGTGGATGACGCGGGCCCGCCGAGCGGTAGTGGCCGTGCCCCGGTGACCGGGGCGTCCTCCTCGAACACGGCGAGAAGTTCTTCGGAGAGCGGCAGGTCCAGGGTGTCCTCGGCGCCCGTGTCGGTCTGTGGGGCAGGTCCGGGACCGGCGTCGGTGTGGGCATCGGCGGGAGCCACGGTGTCGCTCTCCTCTCGGCGGTTCAGGCGGTGGTCATGTTCCTTCAGGCGTACAGCGGGTTGGCGATGGTGACGTAGACGGACTGGGTGTCGACGGGGCCGACGAGTTCGTCGAGGCCGTGCAACCGCGTCAGCAGGTTGGCCTTGCACCGCAGGTGGGGGTTGTCCAGCAGATGTGCGGGCAGCGGGGAACCCAGTGCGGCGGCCGAGCCGAGGAACCGGCGGAAGGCGGCGATGAGCACGTATTCGCCGGCGAGATTCTGGGCGCCGAGGGCTCCGATCAGGCCGAACACGTTGTTGATGCCGAGGTAGTAGGCGAAGCGTTCGTCGGTGACCGTGTCCGAGACGAAGGTGTCGCTGGCCGATCCGATGCCGGGGAGCCGCTGTTCCAGTGCGGCGCGGCGGGACTCCCGGAAGTAGTAGCCCTGGTTGTCGCGGTATCGGCCGCCGACGGGCCAGCCGTGGAGGTCGAGCAGCACCAGGGTGTTCTGCTGGTGGGCTTCGAGGGCGACGCCGGCATGGCCGTCGAGCCACAGCACGGGGCGTACGACGCGGTCGAGGTAGCGCAGGAACCACTCGGTGGCCACGGCTCCCACGGTTCTTCCGGTGGCGGTGGCCAGGGAGTGGACGATCTCGGCGATGCGTGAGCGCATGCCGGTCCGGCCGGACCGGGGGCGCGGGGCGGTGAGTGCGGCGATGCAGACGGCGTCGTCGCACGGACCGAACGGGTTGTGGCGCAGCATCACGTCGAGGCCCGCGACGGGCTCTCCGTCCCGGCCGTCGACGGCGAGCCAGGCGGGGTCGCGGACGATGTCGAAGCCCGGGTGGACGGCATGCCACTGCGCGGCGAGTCCGCTGCGGAGGAGCCGGTGGACCTCGACTCCGCGGTGGAGTTCCTTGCGGAGGTTCTCACGCCGGGAGTTGGTGATGCGCACGCCGAGGGAGAGCTTGAGCATGACCTCGGCACCGGGCCGGTGCACGGTACGGACGGAGGAGGTGGGGTGCCAGTGCTTCCCGTGCGGTCCCAGGTCGTGAAGGAGTCCGGCGTCGAGCAGGGCCATCACTTCGGGCCGGTGGCCGAGTTCACGGGCCTGCCAGGGGTGCAGCGGAATCGGTGCGGTGTTGCCGGGGAGCCGCAGCCCCTCGGTGTGGGAGGTGACCAGTTCCGTGGCCGGCACCGGACGGCCTCCGTCGGTCCAGGCGGAGTCGGCTGCCAGTACGGACCGGTCGACGGCCATCCAGTGCAAGGGGAAGGAGCCGTGCACCTCGGGTGAGTAGCGGCGGGATTCGGAGTCGGAGAGACCCTCGCGGCTCTTGGGCGTGGGGTGGAGCGGATGGCCGAGGAGGAGTGACTGCTCGGCGGTGAGGAAGAGGTCCGCTGCGGCCGGGGCGTCGGGGGTGCGGCGCCGCTCGGCGATGAAGCCGGCCGTTCGCCGTACCGAGTCGGCGACCCGGGCCACCATGTCGGCGCTTGCGTGGTGGTCGGCCTCGCGGCCCAGGAGGGCGGCGACCGTGACGGCGTCGGCGGCCGGTGCTCCTTCGGGCGCCGCCTCCAGGGCAGGCGTGCCGAAGCGGTGCCAGCCCGTGGCGGACCAGTAGACGACGGGGACGAGCAGAGCGGTTCCGCTTGCGGGGAGGGGGATCCGGAGCGTGTCCCCGACCGGCCGGGGGATGCCGCTCTCCCGGACCCAGCAGCGGAGCAGATTCTCGACACCCGCAGTGTCGGCGGCCCGGAGCGGGTCCGGATGGTCGAGGAGGTCGGCGGGTGTCGCGCCGGCCTCCGGGCACTTCGGGGTGTACTGCTCGTCGTGCGGTGCCGCTTTCTGGCGCGGCACGGTGGTCTGTTCGACGACGAGACCGCCGGTGTGCCCGGCCTGTCCTCGCTGCTCGGTGGGGGGAGGGCCGTCGGCCTGGGGCGCGGGGGTGGGGTTCACGGCGGTCTTCCTTGTGAGGGTGTCCGGGGTCAGCGGATCGACCCGGTCGTGGTCCTGCGGTGCGGCAGGCGCTCGGCGGCTGCCAGGGCGTCGGCGAGGCGGTCCACGACCGCTGTCGCCTGTTCGTCGGTGAGGGTGAGGGGCGGGAGGAGGCGTACGACGGTGGAGTGGCGTCCGCCGAGTTCGACGATGAGCCCGCGGCGCAGGCACTCCTGCTGGACGGCGGCGGCGAGGGCCGGGGCGGGCGGTGGCTCCGGGTTGGCTTCCCCCGGAGCGGCCTCGGGATCGATGAGCTCCACCCCGATCATCAAGCCCCGTCCGCGTACGTCTCCGATGGACGGGTGGTCGGTGGCCAGCGCCTGGAGGCGCGCGAGCATCCGGGCGCCGAGTGTCGCGGCGCGCTCGGCGAGGTGGTTCTCCCGCACGAAGGAGAGGGTGGCCGTGCCTGCCGCCATCGCGAGCTGGTTGCCCCGGAAGGTGCCCGCGTGAGCGCCCGGCTGCCAGGTGTCGAGCTCGGAGCGGTAGACGATCACCGCGAGCGGGAGGGAACCGCCGATGGCCTTGGAGAGCACCATCACATCGGGCACGATCCCGCTGTGCTCGACCGCCCAGAAGGCGCCGGTGCGGCCCACGCCCGTCTGGACCTCGTCGGCGATCAGGGGGACGGACCGGGTCTCGGTGATCTCACGCATCCGGCGCATCCAGTCGTCGGGGGCGGGGTTCACGCCGCCCTCTCCCTGCACCGGTTCGAGGATCATGGCGGCCGGCGCGGGTGTGCCGCCCTTGGGGTCGTCCAGGAGGTTCTCGGTCCACCGGGCGGCGATCTCCGCACCGCGGGCGCCGCCGATGCCGAAGGGGCAGCGGTAGTTCTGCGGGAAGGGGAGCCGCGTCACCCGGACGTCCTCGGCACCGCCCGAGGCGGCCAGGGCTCCCGCCGTCATCCCGTGGTAGGCGCCGGTGAAGGCGAGGAGTCCGCTGCGGCCGGTCGCGGCGCGGACCAGTTTGAACGCCGCCTCCACGGCGTCCGTACCGGCCGGTCCGCAGAACTGGATCCGGGCGTTGTCGGCGAACCGCCGCGGCAGGGTGGCGAACAGCTCCGTGGTGAAGGCGTCCTTGACCGGGGTCGCGAGGTCCAGCACGTGCAGCGGTGCGCCCGAGTCGATCACTTTCCTGATCGCCTCCAGGACCACCGGGTGGTTGTGCCCGAGGGCCAGGGTCCCGGCCCCGGAGAGGCAGTCGAGGTACCGCCGTCCGTCCGCGCCCTCGATGGTCATCCCACGGGCCCGTACCGGCACGATCGGCAGTGAGCGCGCGTAGGTACGGGCGGCGGACTCACGCAGCGACTGGCGGCGCAGAATCCCCTCGTGCACCGCCGGTGCTGCCACCGGAGCTGATTCGGTCACGGCCACGGCTGTTGGTCCTCCCGCTGTAACGGTTGCGTTGCACGTCGGTACGTCGGCACATGGACGGACTGCGGGGATGAACGCTTCCCTCAAGTCCCTCGCACGTACCAACGACGCCGGGCGCGGCGGATCACGGGTAAATCCGAAGATCCTTGCGGGGGCGGAACCGTGGCCCTGCCGCACACCGTCCCCATCGGCACCGGCATAGTGGGGGCCGCACGGAGAGCTCGGGCATTCTTTCGACTGCCCGCCGGACGTTCGGCACGGCCGGTCCGGAGCGGCACCGAAGTGCAGTACAGAAGCGTTGAGTTACGAAGTCCCAGGGGGATCACCACATGCGACTCATTCGACCAGTTCCCGCCACCCGTCGGGGGAGCTCACGCCGCGCGCGTTCCTCGACGTTCGCCGTGGCCGCGGTCGCCGCCGTCCTCGCGCTCACCGCCACCGCCTGCGGGCCGGACGAGGACAACGCGAGCGACAAGCCGAGCAGCCCGGCCGGCCAGTCCTCGGACGGCAAGATCACCATTCCGGACGATCTGAAGGACCGGCTCAAGGCGCACGGGATCGACCTCGACCAGTGGAAGAACGGCGAGTGGAAGAACTGGGACAGGGACAAGTGGCTGCGCGAGGCCAAGGACTTCGTCAACCCGATCATCGAGGGCCTCTGGGACCCGGACCGGATGCGGGATGCCGACAAGGCGCCGGAGAAGCCGGTCGACAATGACATCTCGGGCGACGTGGGCGTGACGGACCCGACGCCCGCGCCGGTCCGGGCCGCCGGTGTCCGGACGCCGTACCACGCCAACGCCGCGGAGTCCGGGAAGCTGCTCTTCGACAGTCCCGAGGGCTCCATGGTCTGCTCCGCGACCGTGGTGAAGGATCCGGCGCACCCCGGGAAGTCCAACCTGGTGTGGACCGCCGGACACTGCGTGCACGCCGGTAAGAAGGGCGGCTGGTACCGCAACATCGCCTTCGTTCCGTCGTACAACAACGGCGGCCTGTCGACGGCCGAGCTGGAGAAGGCGACCAAGCAGGAGATCGCGCCCTACGGCGTGTGGTGGGGCCAGTGGGCGCAGACGTCCGACCAGTGGATCTCGCAGGGCTCCTCGGTCGGCGGGCAGGGTGCTCCGTACGACTTCGCGGTGCTGCATGTCACGCCGGAGAAGGGCTCGGCGGGCAAGTCCCTGGAGGAGACGGTCGGCTCCGCGCTGCCCGTGGACTTCAACGCCCCGGCCGTGCCGGAGATCGCCGGCATGACGGCCACCGGCTTCCCGGCCGCGCCGCCGTACGACGGCCAGAAGGCGTTCCAGTGCGCGGACAAGCCCGGCCGGCTCTCGCTGACCGCACAGGACCCCACGATGTACCGCATCGGCTGCACCATGACCGGCGGCTCGTCCGGCGGCGGATGGGTCGCGGCGGGCCAGGACGGCAAGCCCGTGCTGGTCTCGAACACCTCCATCGGCCCGGTCACGGCCGGCTGGCTGGCCGGGCCGCGGTTCGGCAAGGAGGCCAAGGCGGTGTACGAGTCGGTCAGCAAGAAGTACGCGGGACAGTGACGACGGACCGTCACCCGGCGCGGTCCGGGTGACGGTGACGGTCCATCGGGGCCCCTGCGCGGCAGTTGCCCGCCGGGGCCCTTCCGGCGCTCCGGGTGGGCGGTGTCCGCGTGGCGCGGAGCACGGTCCACACCGTAGGTCCGCCGAGGAACCGGCGAAGACCATGGCGGCCGGTGACCTCTCCGGCGACCAGGGCGTCACCGACCCGGAGCCCGCTCCGGTCGGGGCCGAGCGCGAGAAGACTCCGTACCACGACTGCGCCGCCCCGGTCGGCAAGGTGTTCTTCGACTTCCCCGAGAGTTCCATGGCCTGCTCGGGCACAGTCGTCAAGGACCCGGAGAACCCGGGCAGCGGTGCATCGGGCCGGCTCGCCGGACCCCGCCTGGGCAAGGGCGCGCAGGGCGTCTTCACCACGATGAGCGAGAAGTCCGGCGGCCGGTGGCGGCTGCCGGCACATCCGGAGCCCGAACGCCCGATGGCCCGCTCCCGACGAGGGGAGCGGGCCATCGGTCCGTACAGGGCCGCACCGGCTGCTGCGGTCAGTGCGCCACGGGGACGAACGAGGAGAGGTCGGCCGCCAGTTCCTCATGGACCCGCGCCTTGAGCAGGGTGCCCTCCGACGTGTGCTCCTCGGAGATCACCTCACCCTCGGCGTGCACCCGGGAGACGAGCCCGCCCCGGGTGTACGGCACGAGTGCCTCGATCTCGACCGACGGCCGGGGCAGTTCGGTGTCGATGAGTGCGAGCAGCTCCTCGATACCGGCGCCGCTGCGCGCCGATACGGCGATCGCGTGCTTCTCGATGCGCAGCAGCCGCTGCAGCACCAGCGGATCGGCCGCGTCCGCCTTGTTGATCACCACGATCTCGGGCACGTCCACCGCGCCCACCTCGCGGATCACCTCGCGCACCGCGGCGAGCTGCTCCTCCGGCACCGGGTGCGAGCCGTCCACCACGTGCAGGATCAGGTCGGATTCACCGACCTCCTCCATGGTGGAGCGGAACGCCTCGACGAGGTGGTGCGGCAGATGCCGTACGAACCCGACCGTGTCGGCCAGGGTGTAGATCCGGCCGGTCGGCGTCTCGGCCCGTCGCACGGTCGGGTCCAGGGTGGCGAACAGCGCGTTCTCCACAAGGACGCCCGCACCGGTCAGCCGGTTGAGCAGCGAGGACTTGCCCGCGTTGGTGTAGCCGGCGATGGCGACCGACGGCACCCTGTTGCGCTTGCGCTCCTGGCGCTTGATCTCGCGGCCGGTCTTCATCTCCGCGATCTCCCGGCGCATCTTCGCCATCTTCTCGCGGATCCGACGCCGGTCCGTCTCGATCTTGGTCTCACCTGGGCCGCGGGTGGCCATGCCACCACCACCGCTGGAACCGCCGCCGCCCATCTGGCGGGAGAGCGACTGACCCCAGCCGCGCAGCCGCGGCAGCATGTACTGCATCTGCGCCAGCGAGACCTGCGCCTTGCCCTCCCGGGACTTGGCGTGCTGGGCGAAGATGTCGAGAATCAGAGCGGTCCGGTCGACCACCTTGACCTTGACGACGTCTTCCAGATGGATCAGCTGGCCGGGGCTGAGCTCACCGTCGCAGACGACGGTGTCGGCCCCTGATTCGAGGACGATGTCGCGCAGCTCCAGCGCCTTGCCCGAGCCGATGTAGGTGGCGGGGTCGGGCTTGTCGCGGCGCTGGAAGACGGCGTCGAGCACCAGAGCACCCGCCGTCTCCGCGAGTGCGGCCAGCTCCGCGAGGGAATTCTCCGCGTCCTGCACGGTCCCCGAGGTCCAGACGCCGACCAGCACCACGCGCTCCAGGCGCAGCTGCCGGTACTCGACCTCGGTGACGTCCTCGAGCTCGGTGGAGAGTCCCGCCACACGCCGCAGGGCGGCGCGCTCGGAGCGGTCGAACTGCGCGCCGTCCCGCTCTCCGTCGATCTCGTGGCTCCAGGCGACGTCCTCTTCCATCAGGGCGTCGGCCCGAAGGCTCTCGGTGAGGCTCTCGGTGGCATTCTCCGTAGCGCTCTGCGCTTTCTGCGCGTCCTGGGGAAGGGAAGAAGAGGAGGTCATTGGATCCTTACGTCGATTGAAATCCGTTACATCAGTCACAACGCGTGACCTCTCCCGATGATTCCCACCAGTCGGGAATCCGCAGTCGGGCCGCCGCGTCGACCCGTCGATAGTGGCATGGTCCGCCGAGCTCGTCACTCGGGTTTATCGCTGTCCGGCGGGCTTGGCGCTGTGCCAGTCCGGGTGCCCCGGCATCGGCGGGGTCTTCGCGCCGTACAGCCAGCCGTCGAAGAACGAGGTCAGGTCGCGGCCCGCGGCCTGCGACGCCAGCCGCACGAAGTCGGTGGTGGCGGCGTTGGCGTCGCGGTGCTTCTTCACCCAGCGCCGCTCCAGCCGGTCGAACGCGTCCTCACCGATCTCCTGGCGCAGCGCGTAGAGGATCAGTGCGCTGCCGTCGTACACCACTGGCCGGAACAGGCTGAGCTTCTGTCCGGGCGCCGGGGTGTCGGGGCGGGCCGGGGGGCCACCGGCCGCGCGCCAGCCGTCGGACTTGACGTACGCCTCACGCATGCGGCGTTCCAGCGGCTTGCCTGCGTGCTCCTCTGCGTAGCGTGCCTCGTACCAGGTGGCATGTCCCTCGTTGAGCCACAGATCGGACCAGGCGTGCGGGGAGACGCTGTCGCCGAACCATTGATGGGCGAGCTCGTGCACCATGATCGAGTCGACGTACCACTCGGGGGAGGCGGTCCGGGTGAACAGGGACCGTTCGAAGAGCGAGAGCGTCTGGGTCTCCAGCTCGAAGCCGGTCTCGGTGGCGGCGACCAGCAGCCCGTACGTCTCGAAGGGGTAGCGGCCGACCTGCTGTTCCATCCATTCCAGCTGAGCGGGTGTCTTGGCGAGCCAGGGTTCCAGCCGCTTGCGGTCGGCACTCGGCACCACGTCGCGTACCGGCAGTCCGTGCGGCCCGGTGCGTCGCAGGACGGTGGAACGGCCGATGGTGACCTGGGCCAGTTCGGTGGCCATGGGGTGTTCGGTCCGGTAGGTCCAGGTGGTGTCGGCACCGTGCCGGGTCCTGCCGGCGGGCAGACCGTTGGCGACCACCGTCAGGTCCTTGGGGGCAGTGATCCGAAAGGTGAAGTACGCCTTGTCGGCGGGGTGGTCATTGCTCGGGAAGACCCGGTGTGCGGCATCGGCCTGATTGGCCATGGCCAGTCCGTCGGCGGTGCGCAGCCAACCGCCGCTTTCCCGGTCGCCGCGCGGGTCGCTGGTGTGCCGGACGGTGATGCGCAGCGGCACTCCGGCCGGGAGCCGGCCGGGCGGCTGGATGACCAGGTCCTCGTCCGCCACGGCGAAGTCGGCGCGCAGACCGTTGATTTCGACCGTTCGGACCGTGCCCCGGGTGAAGTCGAGGTTGATCCGGTCCAGCGGCTCGGTGGTCCGCGCGTCGATCGTGGTCACGGCCTCCAGCGGCTCGCTGTTGCTGCCCCGGTAGGTCAGTCCGATGTCGTACGACAGGACGTCGTATCCGGGATTGCCGAGGTGCGGGAAGAGGGGGTCGCCGATGCCGAGCGGCACGGGTGCGGGGAGGGCGGCGGCGATGAGGGCGGCCGATGCGGTGGCCAGCAGGGCGGCCCGCAGACGGCGGGAGATGAACGGCATGAACTACCGCTACCAGCGACTCCCGCCGGGACAGGTGCGGCGCGCGCCGCGCCACTCGAACGAGATCGCCGAGGCAGATGGCGCTGTGCGGCGGAATCGGACGGGGAATCGGGCGCGGAAGTCGGCGGAAGTCAGACGGTGGCTGCCGGATGCCGGGCGCGGCTCACGTCGTACACCCCGGGGACGTCACGCATCGCACGCATCAGCGCCGGGAGCCCGGCTGCATCGGGGAGCTGCAAGGTGTAGGTGTGCCGGACGCGTTGTTCGCTGGGGGGTTCGACGGTGGCGGAGATGATCGCCGCGTCCGCCGTGGCGATCGCCTCGGTCAGATCGGCGAGCAGCCGGGGGCGTCCGAAGGACTCGGCGACCAGGGTGACCCGGCACCCGGCCACATCGCCCCAGGTCACCGGGACCGGCACCCGGCCGACGGACTGCATCCGCGACACCGTGGGACACTTCAGCCGGTGCACGGTGACGGCGCCGCCGCGCACGACGAACCCGGTGACGGCGTCGGGGGGTGCGGGGGTGCAGCAGCCCGCGAGACGTACGGTCGCGTCCGGCCGGTCCACCACGGCGTCCGCGGTGCCGTCCCCGGCCCAGTCGGTGCCGGGGGTGCCGGATCCCTGGGGCTGCGGTTCGGACGGCCTGGGCTCCGTGGGCCTGCTGTTGTGCGGGCTCTGGGCGTCCGCGGGATGGGTGTCGAGCCAGCCCGTGATGGCGATGCGGGCGGCGGGGGTGCGGGCGTGGTCGAGCCAGTCGGGCGAGGGGCCGGATCCGGCGTCCTCGGAAAGCAGCAGCTGCACGGTGTCGCCGTCGCTCAGTACGGTGCCGAGGGTGGCCAGCCGGCCGTTGACCCGGGCGCCGATGCAGCGGTGCGCCTCGTCCCCGTACTGCGCGTAGGCGGCGTCTACGCAGCTGGCTCCGGCGGGGAGCCCGAGCGTGCCGCCGCCGGTGTGGAAGACCGTGATCTCCCGGTCCTGGGCGAGGTCGGCGCGGAGCGTGGTCCAGAAGGTGTCGGAGTCCGGGGCGGACTGCTGCCACGCGAGGAGCCTGGAGAGCCAGCCGGGCCGGGTCGGGTCGGCGCGCTCGCCGTCCGAGGGTTCGGCGGTCTGGAGCCCGGAGCCGCCGTCCGCGGCGTACGGATTGCCGAGGGCAATGACGCCTGCCTCGGCGACCTTGTGCATCCGGTGCGTACGGATGAGGACTTCGGCGACCGCCCCGTCGGGGCCGACGACCGCGGTGTGCAGTGACTGGTACAGGTTGAACTTGGGGGCGGCGATGAAGTCCTTGAACTCGGAGATCACCGGCGTGAAGCAGGTGTGCAGTTCACCGAGCACGGCGTAGCAGTCGGCGTCCTCTCCGACGAGGACCAGCAGGCGGCCGAAGTCGGTGCCGCGCAGTTCTCCGCGTTTGATCCTGACCCGGTGCACGGAGACGTAGTGGCGCGGCCTGATGAGGACTTCCGCCGGGATGCCGGCCTCCCGCAGTACCGCCCCGACATTCTCGGCGATGGCCGCGAGCGGGGCCCGGGCGGCGGCGCCGGGGGCGTCCGGCCGGGCGGACGCGGCGGCGATCAGTGCGCGGGTGTGTGCGTACTCCTCGGGGTGGAGGATCGCGAAGACGAGGTCCTCCAGTTCGGTCTTGAGTGCCTGGACTCCGAGCCGTTCGGCCAGCGGGATCAGCACGTCCCGGGTGACCTTGGCGATCCTGGCCTGCTTCTCGGGGCGCATCACGCCGAGGGTGCGCATGTTGTGCAGCCGGTCGGCGAGCTTGATCGACATCACCCGGACGTCGTCCCCGGTGGCGACCAGCATCTTGCGGAAGGTCTCGGGCTCGGCCGCTGCCCCGTAGTCGACCTTTTCGAGTTTGGTGACGCCGTCGACGAGGTAGCAGACCTCTTTGCCGAACTGGTCCCGTACCTGATCGAGAGTCACCTCGGTGTCCTCGACGGTGTCGTGGAGCAGCGAGGCGGTGAGCGTCGTGGTCTCGGCGCCGAGCTCGGCGAGGATCAGCGTGACGGCGAGCGGGTGCGTGATGTACGGCTCGCCGCTCTTGCGCATCTGCCCGCGGTGCGAGGACTCCGCGAGTACGTACGCCCGGTGCAGGACGGAGAGGTCGGCATCCGGGTGGTGGGCCCGGTGGGCCTCGGCGACATGACCGATCGCGTCGGGCAGTCGGTCCCGGGAGACCGGGCCGAGCAGCGCGACGCGGCCGAGCCTGCGGAGATCGATCCGGGGCCGGCCCCGTCTGCGGATGGGAGCACCTGGGTTGGCGGCCTCTGCACTCATGGGGCACCTCCGGCGACGTCGACCGGCGGTGGGAGGGCGCGGTCGCGCCTCCGGGCCGGTGCTTGATGCTACCGAGCCCACCACGTGGCGGAGTCCGGCTCTCGCTCAGCGTGAAACGGATCACCCATTCGAGCGAAGCTCTAGCCGATCACCGTTTCGAGCCAGGCCGGGTCGATCGTGCCTTCGGCGACGATCACGGCGGCTCCGGTCATCTCGATCCCGCCGTCGGGCCGCTCGGTGATCACGAGGGTGCCGCCGGGCAGATCGACCGTGTACGTGACCGGGGTTTCGGTCTTTGCGGGATCGACGCCGTCCCTGCGGGCCGCGGCGACAGCGACGGCGCAGGCACCCGTGCCGCAGGAGCGGGTCTCGCCCGAGCCTCGCTCGTGGACCCGCATGGCGACGTGGCGCGGCCCGCGGTCCACGACGAACTCGATGTTGACGCCGTCGGGGTAGACGGCGGCAGGGCTGTACGGCGGTACGGAGAGCAGATCTCCGGCGTGCGCCAGGTCGTCGACGAAGGCGACCGCGTGCGGATTGCCCATGTTCACGTTGCGGGCGGCCCAGCTGCGGCCGTCCACGCTGACCGTGACGCCGTCCTCGGGGAGCAGCGCGCGCCCCATGGAGACCGTGATGTCACCGCTCTTGGCGATGTGCACCTTCTTCACGCCGCCCCGGGTCGCGACGGCGAGGTCGCCCTCCTCGACGTGCCCGGCACGCCGCAGATAGTGGGCGAAGACCCGTACGCCGTTGCCGCACATCTCGGCGATCGAGCCGTCGGCGTTGCGATAGTCCATGAACCACTCGGCCCCGTCGGCCATGGCCCGCGCCTCCGGATGCGCGGCGGACCGTACGACATGCAGCAGCCCGTCACCACCGATGCCGGCCTGGCGGTCGCACAGTCGGGCGACGGCGGACGCGGGCAGGTCGAAGGCGTTGTCCGGGTCGGGAACGATCACGAAGTCGTTCTCGGTGCCGTGGCCCTTGAGGAAGGTGATCTGCGAGGTGCTCACGGAGCAACTGTACGAGGCGGCACCGACAGCCGACGAAATCGGGCCGCGCGACGGCGCGTGGAGACGGGAGGGATCCGGGCACCGGACCGGCGGCGCGCCGACGGAGCCGCCGCGTCCGTCAGCGGAGCCGGGCCACGCGCCAGACGGACAGTGCGACCAGCGCGGCGCACACGGCGACGTACAGGGCGATCACGCGCCAGTCGGCCCGCCCGCCCGAGCCCCGCTGCGGGAGTCCGGGCCAGGTGTATCCCACGCGGCGGGCGGCCATCATGCCCCAGCCCGCGGCGCAGCAGCTGATCAGCAGGCCCAGCATGGCGACGACCGCGCCGCCGTCGCCGAATTCGAACGCCAGCGGGAACGCGAACATCAGCGATCCCACGGTGGCGAGCATGACGATCGGCGCGAGCTGCCAGATGCGCAGACGCCGCGCGGGCCGCAGCTCGACCTCGACCTCGGGGGTCACATCGAGCTCATCGGGCCCGTCGGGGCTCAAGCTTCCTGCGTCGTGCAGCGTGTCCGGTGCGTCGTGTCCTGTGTCGCGAGGGCCGGCCTCCATCGCCACGCGCCCTCCCAACTCGGACTCCACTGGTCGATCGATGCTCGATGATGGCACGCTCCCGGTCACCGAAATGACGGGCAGGGCTTCCCGATGCCATCACGTGATCAGGCTGTAACCGCTCGTTCGACCAACGCCAGCGCCTGGTGCGGGAGTTCCCCGCGGTGCTCCGCGGCGCCATTGAGCCAGTGGACCCGCGGGTCGCGGCGGAACCACGAGTCCTGGCGGCGCGCGAATCGCTTGGTGGCGCGAACGGTCTCGGCGCGCGCCTCGTCCTCGGTGCACTCCTGGGCCAGCGCGGCCAGCACCTGCTGGTAGCCGAGCGCCCTGGACGCGGTCCGTCCGTCCCGCAGGCCGTGCGCCTCCAGGTCCCGCACCTCGTCCACGAGTCCGGCCGCCCACATCCGGTCGACCCTCAGGGCGATGCGTTCGTCGAGTTCGGGGCGGGCCACGTCGACGCCGATCTGGACGGTGTCGTACACCGCATCGTTACCCGGGAGGTTGGCGGTGAAGGGCTTGCCGGTGATCTCGATGACTTCGAGGGCCCTCACGATCCGGCGGCCGTTGCTCGGCAGGATGGCCCGGCCCGCTTCGGGGTCGGCGGCGGCAAGCCGGGCGTGCAGCGCCCCGGAACCGCGCTCGGCCAGTTCCTCCTCCAGCCTGGCCCGGACGTCGGGCTCGGTGCCGGGGAACTCCAGGGCGTCGATGGCGCCCTTCACATAGAGCCCGGAGCCGCCGACGAGGACGGGGGTACGGCCCGCGGCGAGCAGCCGGTCGATCTGCGCCCGGGCCAGCCGCTGGTACTCGGCGACGCTGGCGGTCTCGGTGACGTCCCAGATGTCCAGCAGATGATGCGGAACGCTTCCGCGTTCGGACAGCGTCAGCTTCGCGGTGCCGATGTCCATCCCCCGGTAGAGCTGCATGGAGTCGGCGTTGACCACTTCGCCGTCGAGCTGCTGAGCAAGGAATACCCCCAGATCGGACTTTCCGGCCGCAGTGGGACCGACGACGGTGATGACCCGCGGTGCGGGAGCTGAGCTTCTCACCGCCCCAGTCTCGCAAACCTCCGACCCTCTTCCCGAACGAGCGGGGCGACTGCCCTCCGCTCCCGCTCCGAACGGCGCGGATCTTCGGCCGTACCAGTAGAATTCCTAAGTGAATACGGGCGTTTTTTCATGGTTTGCCGTTCGCCCTCCGAGGCAGCCCGGCAGCGAGGCCGGAGAACACGCCCGACCGAAGTCCCCCAGCAGGGAAGGTGCCCGATGGGCTTCCTGGACAGTTTGAAGGCGAAGCTGAGCCCCGCCAAGGAAAAGGTCGGCGATCTCGCGCATCAGCACGGGGACAAGATCGACCAGGGTCTCGACAAGGCCGCGCGGACGGTCGACCAAAAGACCAAGGGCAAGTACAGCGACAAGATCGAGTCCGGCACGAGGAAGGCCAAGGAAGCGGTCGAGCGCCTGTCCCACAGGCACGACGAGGCCGGCACCAAGCACGACGAGGCCGGCACCGAGCAGGACGAGAGCGGTACGCCGCCGGGCACGCCGCCCGCATCCTGAATTCCGACCAGCCGATCGAACTGGACGGACGGCCGTGGGGTGACGACGCCGCACGGCCGCCGTCCGTGCCCGCGCAGCCACGGACGCGCTCAGGACCAGGTGGCGACCAGGTAGCCCACGCCGTACGGAGCGTCCTCGTACAGCAACTGCCCGCCCAGGCCAGCGCCTTCGGCCGCGCCCGCGAGCACCTGCCAGGGTGCCCGGCCCGCCGCCTTGAGCGCGTGCGCCAGCGACGCGTCCAGCGCGATCAGCGCCCCGGGGTCGGCGGTGCCCAGCGCCGAGGCGGCCGCCGCGTCGAACGCCTCGGCACGGTCGTCCAGATAGCCGGGGGCCTTGAGCGAGCGGCAGGCACTGCCGTCGCCCATGACCAGCAGCGCCACCCGTTCCGCCCTGGCGGACAAGTCCCGTCCGGTGCTCGCACAGCGAGTCGTTTCGAGCGGCTCGCCGACGCCGAGCCCTTCCACCGGCGCCGCGGCCCACTGCGCACGGGCGAGCAGCCAGGCGCCGACGGTCAGGGACGGCGGAAGGGGGCGGTCGGTCACGGCCCCGTGGCCGCGTCCGAGCCGGACGTCCAGATCGACGCCGAAGCCCTTGAAAGTGCCGGTGGCTCCCTCGGGGTGGGGTCCGCGGCCCGCGTGGTCCGCGGGCCCGGTCACGATCAGCAGATCGGGCCGGGCCGCGGCCAGCACGCCGAGGGCGTCGGAGCAGGCGTCCCGCAGGGCGTCGAGCTCGGGCGCGGCACCGGCGGCGACCTCGGGTACCAGCAAGGGCGGGCAGGGGCAGACAGCGGCGGCGACAAGCATGGTGGGCAGCGTACTGGTTGGGCGCGGCAAGCCCGTCGGCCGCCGCCGTCCGTCTCCCGCCGGTGTCAGTCGCAGCCGCAGCCGGGGGCCGCCGCGGCCGGCAGCGGCGCCGGGGCGCCGATACCGGGCAGGCCCAGCATCACTCCGGCAGGCTTGGCGGCCTCGGTGGCGGTGCGCTTCTCCCAGGCGTCCCCGGCCCGGGTCCGCCGTACGCCCACCGGAGCGCCCTCGGCGAGCAGGTGGTGCGGGGCGGCGTAGGTGATCTCGACGGTCACCACATCGCCGGGACGCACGTCCTCGGCCGGCTTGGTGAAGTGGACCAGGCGGTTGTCGGGGGCGCGGCCGGAGAGGCGGTGGGTGGCGCCGTCCTTGCGGCCCTCGCCCTCCGCGACCATGATCTCCAGCGTCCGGCCGACCTGCTTCTTGTTCTCCTCCCAGGAGATCTCCTCCTGGAGGGCGGACAGGCGCATGTACCGCTCCTGGACGACCTCCTTGGGGATCTGCCCCTCCATCTCGGCGGCCGGGGTTCCGGGGCGCTTGGAGTACTGGAAGGTGAAGGCGTTGGCGAAGCGCGCCTCGCGGACCGCGTGCATGGTCTGCTCGAAGTCCTCCTCGGTCTCGCCGGGGAAGCCCACGATGATGTCGGTGGAGATGGCGGCGTCCGGCATCGCGGCACGCACCTTCTCGATGATGCCCAGGAAGCGCTCCTGCCGGTAGGAGCGCCGCATCGCCTTGAGGACGGTGTCCGAGCCCGACTGCATCGGCATGTGCAGCTGAGGCATCACATTGGGCGTCTCGGCCATGGCCGCGATCACGTCGTCCGTGAAGTCGCGGGGGTGCGGCGAGGTGAAGCGGACCCGCTCCAGGCCCTCGATCCTCCCGCAGGCGCGCAGCAGCTTGGAGAACGCCTCGCGGTCGCCGATGTCGGAGCCGTACGCGTTCACGTTCTGGCCGAGCAGGGTGATCTCCGAGACGCCCTCGGCGACCAGTGCCTCGATCTCGGCGAGGATGTCGCCGGTGCGGCGGTCCTTCTCCTTGCCGCGGAGCGCCGGGACGATGCAGAAGGTGCAGGTGTTGTTGCAGCCGACGGAGATGGAGACCCACGCCGCGTAGGCGGACTCGCGGCGGGTGGGGAGCGTGGACGGGAAGGCCTCCAGGGATTCGGCGATCTCGATCTGCGCCTCTTCCTGGATGCGGGCGCGTTCCAGCAGCACCGGCAGCTTGCCGATGTTGTGCGTGCCGAAGACGACGTCCACCCAGGGGGCCCGCCGGACGATGGTGTCGCGGTCCTTCTGCGCCAGGCAGCCGCCGACGGCGATCTGCATGCCGGGCCGCCTGGTCTTCATCGGGGCGAGCCGGCCGAGGTTGCCGTACAGCTTGTTGTCTGCGTTCTCCCGGACCGCGCAGGTGTTGAAGACGACGACGTCGGCGTCGCCGTCGGAGCCGTCCGCGGCACGTACGTAACCCGCGTCCTCCAGCAGCCCCGACAGCCGCTCGGAGTCGTGGACGTTCATCTGGCACCCGTAGGTGCGCACCTCGTACGTTTTCAAACCGTCCACTACTCCACCAGCCACGTCGTTGCCGCTCACCCGTCCAGGGTAAGGGCTCCGGCCGGGCCCCACTGATGAATACCCCGCCGGCCGGGATCACGGCCCCTCGGCCGGGTACGGGGCCGCGGTCCCGGGACCGCGGCGGTCCGGCCCTGGTCATCGCCGGGACGGGCTGGCAGGATCGCCGCCATGTTCCAGGCACTGTCCCGTATCGGCCGGCTGCGCAGGCTTCAGGCGTGCGCCGCTCTCGTCGTCGTGCTCGGGCTGGTGCTGTGGTGGCTGCTCCCGCTCGGGGAGCCGGCTCCGAGCGGCACGCTGACCTTCAGCACCGGCGTGCGCAGCGGGGTCTACCAGCGCTACGGCGAGCGGCTCAAGGGGGACCTGGCCAAGGATCTGCCCCAGGTGTCGATACGGCTGCGCACCAGCGAGGGCTCGCAGCAGAACATCGCGCGGGTGGCGACCGGGAAGGCCGACTTCACCATCGCCACCACCGATGCCCTGGCCACCTATCTGAGCAGCGGCGGGCCCGGCGCGGCCCGGCTGCGGGGCTGTGTGCGGCTCTACGACGACTACATCCAGCTGGTCGTGCCCCGGGACTCCGGGGTGCGGAAGGTCTCCGACCTGATCGGCAAGCGCGTCGGGGTGGGGCAGCCGGGTTCGGGCGTACGGCTGGTCGCCGACCGGTTGATGACGGCCGCCGGTCTCGATCCGGCGAACGATGTGACGCCCGTGCCCAACGGCATCGACACCATGCCGGGGCAATTGGAGCACGGCCTGCTCGACGCCTTCTTCTGGTCCGGCGGGCTGCCCACCTCCGCCGTGCAGGAGCTGTCGGACCGGTTCGCGATCCGGCTGGTGCCGCTGGAGGCCCCGCTGATCAAGGAGCTTCAGGCCGTGGGCGGTTCGGCCCGCTACTACCGGTCGGCCGTGATGCCCGCCGACGCCTATCACAGCGCGCAGCAGGGGCAGGCGGTGCCGACGGTGGCGGTCGCCAATGTGCTGGTGACCACGGACCGTACGGATCCGGCGCTGACCGAGGCGTTCACCCGGACCGTGATCGACAGCCGGGACCGGATCGGGCGCGAGGTGCATGCGGCCCAGCTGGTGGACCTGCGTACGGCGATCTACACCGATCCCCTGCCGCTGCACGAGGGGGCCAGGCGGTACTACCGCTCGGTCAAGCCCTGATCCCGGCGGCCACTTCCCCGCTCCCGCTCAGCCCTGTGGGCCCTGGCGCGGCACGGACACCGTCACCCGCAGTCCGTGCGGCTCGTGGGCGGCGTAGCCGATCGAGCCCCCGCCCGCGGCCAGGAGGGCCTGGGAGATGGAGAGTCCGAGGCCGGAGCCCTGCACGTTCTGATGCCGGGCGCTGCGCCAGAAGCGGTCGCCGACGCGCTCCATCTCCTGTGCGGTGAGGCCCGGTCCGCGGTCGGCGACGACGACCGTGACGTCGTCACGCCCGGCGGCGACCGTGACGAGGACCTCTTCACCGGCAGGGGTGAATTTCAGGGCGTTGTCGATGACGGCGTCGAGGGCGCTCGACAGGGCGACGGGGTCCGCCCAGGCCGCTACGGCGGACGAGCCGTCCGCCCTGAGCCGTACGCCCTTCTCCTCGGCGACCGGCCGCCAGGACGCGACGCGTTCCGCGGTGAGCGCGCCCATGTCCGTGAGCCGCAGATCGGCCGCGGCGTGTTCGGCCAGCGCCAGGTCGAGCAGGTCGTCCAGGACCTGCCCGAGGCGCTTGCCCTCCGTGCGTACGGAGGCGATCTCCTCGTTGCCCTCGGGGAGTTCGAGCGCGAGGAGCTCGATCCGCAGCAGCAGCGCGGCAAGGGGGTTGCGCAGCTGGTGCGAGGCGTCGGCGACGAAGGCACGCTGCTGCTCCAGCACGTCCTCGACATTGTCGGCCATCTCGTTGAACGAACGGGCCAGGCGCCTGAGTTCCGGCGGCCCCCCGGAGGCCGCGACCCGGGACCTCATCCGGCCGCTGGCGATGTCATGAGTGGCCGCGTCCAGGGTCCGTACGGGCAGCAGCACCCAGCCGGTGAGCCGGATCGCGGCGCCGACCGCCACCAGCATCGCGACCGCTTCGCCGGCCGCGATGAGCAACCAGCCGCGCAGCGTGCGTGCGCGCATTTCGGCGGTGGGCGAGTCGATGACCACGACGGCGACGACGTCCCCGTCCCGTACGACGGGTGAGGCGACGACGACCCTGCCCCTCTGCCAGGGCCAGACCTGCGGAGGATCGTGGCTGCGACGCCCCAGGAGCGCCTCCTTGAACGCCTCTCTCCCCTCCCCCTCGATCGGCAGCTGCCAGGTGGCCGGCGCCTTCGCCATGGCGCTGTCGTCGCGGTAGAAGACACCGGAGCGGATGCCGTACACCGACGCGTACGTGTCGAGTTCGCTCCGCAGGATGCGGCGCCGCTCCTCGTAACCGGGGGTCCGCTCGGCGACGAACTGGGCGAGTGCGGCGAACCGGGCCGTGTCGTCGATGCGGTCGATGACGACGCGCTGCTGCTGGGCGGCAGCGACGCTGACGGCCAGCGGGAAGCCGAGGGCGAGCAGCACGCTCGCCATGAGAATGATGAGCAGGGGAAGCAGCCGGGTGCGCACCTGGGACGTACGCCTCTACGCGGACGGGGCGACGAGGCGGTAGCCGACCCCGCGCACCGTCTCGATCAGTGCGGGCAACCGCAGTTTGGAACGCAGGGACGCGACGTGCACTTCGAGCGTGCGCCCCGTACCCTCCCAGCTCGTGCGCCACACCTCGCTGATGATCTGCTCCCGGCGGAAGACCACTCCGGGGCGCTGGGCGAGCAGCGCGAGGAGGTCGAACTCCTTGCGGGTGAGCTGGACTTCCGACCCGTCGACACTGACCCGGCGGGTGGGCAGCTCGATCTGGACGTGCCCGAGGCGCAGAGCGGCGACGGGTGTGGACACGGTGTCCTCACCGGCCGTTTTGCGGCGGCTGACGGCGTGGATACGGGCGAGGAGCTCGCCGGTGTCGTACGGCTTGACCACGTAGTCGTCGGCCCCGAGGTTGAGACCGTGGATCCGCGACCGGACATCGGCGCGCGCGGTCACCATGATCACCGGGGTGGAGGTGCGCTTGCGGATCTTCCCGCACACCTCGTAGCCGTCCTGGTCGGGCAGCCCGAGGTCGAGGAGCACGACACCGAAGGGCTCCGTGCCGGTCGGCAGCAGCGCCCGCAGGGCTTCCTCGCCGCTGCGCGCGTGCACCACCCGGAAGCCGTGCCGGGCGAGGATCGCGGAGAGGGCGGCCGCGACATGGTTGTCGTCCTCGACGAGCAGCAGTCTCATGGCCCCCCTTCCGAAGGTGCGGTGTCGGTTCCCGTGGGCTCGGTGTTCGGTTCCCACGGGTGCGGTGTCGGTGCGATTTCTCGTACGCCTCTCGTCACTTCCCCGTATCGAGGTGTTTCACGTCATGGCGTACCAGGGCATCCACTCCGATGACGGGTACGTCAGTCAAGGGCCCGCCCATTGCATCGAGCCATCCGTTATCCACCCGGTACGCCCCGGGCACCTCGCCGGCCGTCCCCTTCACACGGAGTGTCCGGTTGCCGCCGGATCGTTATCCTCAATTTCCGCTCAGATGTAATGACGCTCGTTGCACTGCGTCACTAGGGTCCTTCCCAACCGAGGAGGACGGAGCAAGAAGCCGATGAGCGGAGTTTCAGTGACCAAGGGCGCCGAGGACGCCGCACCTGCGGCGAACGACCTTGTCGTACTGAGCAACGTCAACAAGCACTTCGGCGCGCTGCATGTGCTCCAGGACATCGACCTGACCATCGCCCGTGGCGAGGTCGTGGTCGTCATCGGGCCCTCCGGGTCCGGGAAGTCCACGCTGTGCCGCACGATCAACCGCTTGGAGACGATCGACTCGGGCGCCATATCGATCGACGGCAAGCCGCTGCCCGAGGAGGGCAGGGAGCTGGCCAGGCTGCGCGCCGATGTCGGCATGGTCTTCCAGTCGTTCAATCTCTTCGCGCACAAGACGGTGCTCGAGAACGTGATGCTGGGCCAGGTCAAGGTCCGCAGGACGGACAAGAAGGCCGCCGAGGACAAGGCCCGTTCACTGCTCGACCGGGTGGGCGTGGCGACGCAGGCCGACAAGTACCCCGCCCAGCTCTCCGGCGGCCAGCAGCAACGTGTGGCGATCGCGCGGGCGTTGGCGATGGACCCCAAGGTGATCCTCTTCGACGAGCCGACCTCCGCGCTCGACCCGGAGATGATCAACGAGGTGCTGGAAGTCATGCAGCAACTCGCCCGGGACGGCATGACGATGGTCGTCGTCACCCATGAGATGGGCTTCGCGCGCTCAGCGGCGAACCGCGTCGTCTTCATGGCGGACGGAAAGATCGTCGAAGAGGCCACGCCCGACCAGTTCTTCAGCAACCCGCGCAGTGACCGGGCCAAGGACTTCCTGTCGAAGATCCTTCACCACTGATTGATCCTGCACCACCGGTTCCCGGACCGGTCGATCGCTCACATCGCGTCAACTCTAGGGAAATTCACCATGCAGCTTCGTAAGGTCACCGCCGCCTCGGCCGCTGTGCTCGCCCTCGCCCTGACCGCCACCGCCTGTGGTTCCGACAAGGAGGACGGCGGCTCGGGCGGCGGCAAGAAGATCACGATCGGCATCAAGATCGACCAGCCGGGCATCGGCCTGAAGACCCCGGACGGCAAGTACACCGGCTTCGACGTCGATGTCGCCACGTACGTGGCCAAGGAACTCGGCTACGACGCCAAGGACATCAACTTCAAGGAGACCAAGAGCGCCGACCGCGAGACGGCGATCGAACGCGGTGACGTGAAGTTCATCGCCGCCTCCTACTCGATCAACGACGAGCGCCTGCAGAAGGTCGACTTCGCCGGTCCGTACCTGCTGGCCCACCAGGACATCCTGGTCCGCGCCGACGACGACTCGATCAAGTCCCCGGCCGACCTGAACAACAAGAAGCTGTGTTCGGTCGCCGGCTCGACCTCGGCGAAGAACGTCAAGGACAAGCTGGCGCCGAAGGCGCAGCTCCAGACGTACGGCGGCTACTCGGAGTGCCTGACCGGCCTGGAGAACAAGGTCATCGACGCGCTGACCACCGATGACAGCATCCTGGCGGGCTACGCCTCGCAGCAGAACTTCCAGGGCAAGTTCAAGCTGGCCGGCTTCAAGATGACCAACGAGAACTACGGCATCGGCCTGAAGAAGGGCGACGCCGACCTCAAGAAGAAGATCAACGACGCGCTCACCAAGATGGTCTCGGACGGTTCCTGGGACAAGGCAGTGAAGGACAACTTCGGCCCGGCGAACTACAAGAACGACCCCGCCCCGAAGATCGGCAACATCGTCAAGTGAAGCAGGGCTGACCGGGCACGCCGTCCGTGAACGGCGGCGTGCCGTGCCCTCCTACACGCGGAAGCGCGGGAGATCGTGTTCGACTTTCTTGAAGGTTACGACCTGCTGGGGGCCTTCTGGGTGACGGTGCAGCTCACCGTCTACTCCGCCCTCGGCTCCCTCATATGGGGAACGCTGCTGGCCGGCATGAAGGTCAGCCCGGTCCCCCTGATGCGCGGCTTCGCCACCGCGTACGTGAACGTGGTCCGGAACATTCCGCTGACCGTGATCATCGTGTTCTCGTCGCTGGGTCTGTACCAGACGCTGGGCGTCATGCTCGGTGCCGACGTCGTCGACGACATCAACTTCCGGCTGGCCGTACTCGCCCTGGTCGCCTACACGGCCGCCTTCGTCTGCGAGGCGCTGCGCTCCGGCATCAACACGGTGCCGGTCGGCCAGGCCGAGGCGGCGCGCGCACTCGGGCTGAGCTTCACTCAGGTACTGCGGCTGATCATCCTTCCTCAGGCGTTCCGCGCGGTGGTCAACCCGTTGTCCAACGTGCTGATCGCACTGACGAAGAACACCACGGTCGCCTCCGCGATCGGCGTCATCGAGGCCTCCTACCTGATGAAGGACATGATCGAGGCCCAGGCCCAGCTGATTCTGATCGCGCTGGTCTTCGCGTTCGGCTTCGTCGTCCTGACCCTCCCGACCGGCCTGATCCTCGGCTGGGTGAGCAAGAAGGTGGCGGTGAAGCGATGAGTTCCGTCCTCTACGACGCCCAGGGGCCCCGCGCCAAGCAGCGCAACATCCTCTACACGGTGCTGTTCGTCCTGTGCGCCGCGGCCGTGGTGTGGTGGGTCTACGACGGCCTGGCCGAGAAGCACCAGCTCGACTGGATCAAGTGGAAGCCCTTCTTCACCAGCCCCCAGCCGTGGCACACGTACATCTGGCCGGGCCTCCAGAACACGCTCAAGGCGGCGTTCTTCGCCCTGATCATCGCGCTGCCGCTGGGCGCCCTGTTCGGGATCGGCAGGCTCTCGGACCACCGCTGGGTACGGATGCCGGCCGGCTTCGTCGTGGAGCTCTTCCGCGCCGTCCCGGTACTGATCCTGATGATCACCGCGAACGCGGTGTACGCGGAGTACACCACCATCGGCACCGATGTGCGTCCGCTGTACGCCGTGGTGACCGGACTCGTGCTGTACAACTTCTCGGTCCTCGCCGAGATCGTGCGGGCCGGGATCGAGACCCTGCCGAAGGGCCAGGCGGAGGCGGCCAAGGCACTCGGCATGCGCAAGAACCAGATCATGCTGTCGGTGCTGCTGCCGCAGGCGGTGACGGCCATGCTGCCGGCGATCGTCAGCCAGCTCGTCGTCATCGTGAAGGACACCGCGCTCGGCGGCGCCATGATGACGTTCCCCGAACTGCTGGCGTCGGTCCGCCCGATGAGCGCGAACTACGGCGCGAACACGATCGCCTGCTTCACGATCATCGCCCTGATCTACATTGCCTTGAACTTCGCGCTCACGTCCTTCGCCAGTTGGCTGGAGCAGTGGCTCCGGCGCAACAAGAAGGAAAAGGGCACCGCACCCGGGGGCGCACCCGAGACCGTCGGTACGCCGTCGCTCGTCGTCGATGACGGGCGCGCCGTCTGACGGCTCGTCGCACGGTGTTCCGAGGGGCGGTGGCAGATGAGCCACCGCCCCTCGCCGCCGTCCGGTGTCGCTTGACGCGGGCACCGGCAGTAGGTTGCATACGTTCTGTGATCGCGCACCGAGCCCCCGCCGCCACACCGCCTCCGTCCCCTACGCCTCACTGGCACCATTCGCTCCTTTCGCCCGCGGCGCCTGCGTCGTCCGCTTCTTCTGCGTCGTCCGCTTCTTCTGCGTCGCCTGCTTCTTCTGCGTCGTCCGCACGAACTCAAGGAGCCTCGTCGTGGACCCGGTGATCGTCGTCGGCGCCGGGCCCGTCGGCCTGGTTCTGTCGCTCGCCCTGGCGGCCCAGGGCGTCCCCACCGTCCTGCTCGACGAGGATCCGGCCAAGGACGAGACGCGCCCGGCCCGTACGGTGGTGCTGCGCGAGGACACCGCCGCGCTGGTGGAACGGCTCGGCTGCAAAGCGCTCCGGCACGAGGGCATCCGGTGGTCCGGCTGGCGATCGATGCGGCGCAGGCAGCTCGTGCGTGAGCTGCGGCTCGACGGGGACTCCCCCGACGGCGATCCGTTGCCCGCCCCGCTCCATCTGCCGCAGCACGTCCTGACGCGCGGGCTGCGGGACGCGGTGGCCGCTCAGGAGCTGGTGCAGGTCGCCCCGTACAGCCGGATCGACACCCTGGAGCAGGATCCGTCCGGGGTCACGGTGCACACCCGGGAGCCGAATTCGACCTGGTGGCGCGGGAGTTACCTGGTGGGCTGCGACGGCGCCAGGTCCACTGTGCGCAAGCTCCTCGACATCCGCTTCCCCGGGCGTACGGCGGTGGAGCGGCACGCCGTCGCGGCACTGCGCACCGAGCTTCCCTGGCCCGGACAGGCCGTGCTGCACCGGCTGCCGCCGTGGCGCACCGGCGGCGCCGAGGTGACGGCACGTCCGCTGCCGGACGGCGTCTGGCGGCTGGACTGGCTGCTGCCGCCACGCGGCGAGCTCGTCACTCCGGACGCCCTGATCACCCGCATCCGGGACACCCTGGAGGGCTGGTGCGGCGAGACACCGCCGTACGAACTGCTGGACACGGGCGTGTACACGCTGCACCATCGGCTCGCCCTGCGCTGGCGGGTCGAGCGGGCCTTCCTGGCCGGGGACGCCGCCCACCTGCTGGGCGCGCTGGGCACCCAGGGGCTCGACGAGGGGCTGCGGGACGCCGAGAACCTGGCCTGGAAACTTGCCCAGGCCTGGCACCACGGCGCCTCCGACGTACTGCTCGACAGCTACCAGGCCGAGCGACGGGCCGCTGTCGCCGCACGGCTGCGCGCCGCGGACCAGTCGTTGCCGATACTGCGCGGCGGCGGAGGTCTGCGGACCCTGGTACCGGGGAGCGCACGGGGGCACGACTCGCTGCTCACCGACGGACATCTGGGCTGTGGCCCCCTCGGTGCGCCCCCCTCCTACGCGCACTCGCCCCTTGCGCCCCCACGCGCCGAGGCGCACACATCCGTCGGTACGCCCCCGGGTGCGCCGGTCACCGATGTGCGGGTCACGGCACCCGACGGCACGACCGTGCGGCTGCGCGAGCGGCTGGGACAGGGGCATCTCCTGGTGGTCCTGGTGGCGCCCGGGACGGGAGTGTGGGACCGGCGTCACTGGATGACCGCCGGCGTCATGCCGCGGCTGGTCGCGGCCGTCGACGCGCTGCCGGTGAAGGGTGAGTTGCTGGTGACCGAGAGCTATCCGGGAGCGGCGGCCCACACCGTGCTGCTGATCAGGCCGGACGGTCATCTCGTGGCGTCCTTCGGCGGGGTACGGCCCCAGGAACTCTTCGCCGCGGCAGACGCGGTGCGGGGCGGGGCCGCGCGCGCCTCCGTACGCTCCGACCAGACTGCGGGCATCAATTGACCGCTGCGGACGGACATGGTCTACTCCGGAACGTGACCGACACCGATGTGTGCCTGTGGCGGAGGGTCCATATGGACCTCGTCCGCTATGCGGGCTGCGTGTGTCGCCCGTCCTGCTGAATCGCCTCTTCCCGCCACGGCGTGCGCTCTGCCGTACGGCCGTGCCTCCGCGCGAACTCTCAGGACGGTCTCCATGTCTGCCCCGTCGTCACCCTCTGTACACCCCTCCGCGCCCGCTTCCGGCAGTGGTTCCGGTCCGACCGCCGCGGAACTGCTCGATTTCGTCCGCCGTGTCGCCGCCGACGCCGAGGCCGTCGCCTCACTGCCCCTCGATTCCGAGGGCCGCACCTGGATCCAGCTCGAAGGTCCCGGCGGCAGTGAGGCATGGCTGATCGGCTGGCCGCCGGGTACCGGCACCGGCTGGCACGACCACGCCGACTCGATCGGCGCCTTCACCACCGCGGCCGGCACCCTCAAGGAACTGTCACTCGCCGCCCGGCTGCCCACCGACGGCTGGAAGACCCTCGAACTCACCGGGGGCATCGACCGTTCCCGGCAGCTGGCCACCGGCCAGGGCAGGGCGTTCGGCCGCCACCACGTCCACGAGGTGCTGAACGAGTCCGCCACGGAACACGCCGTCTCCGTCCATGCGTACTACCCGCCGCTGCCGCGGATCCGGCGCTACAGCCGCTCCGGCGCGGTACTCCGTCTCGAACAGGTCGAACGGCCGGAGGACTGGCAGTGAGCGACAGCCCTCGGGGTGACGCGGCACCGGTCGGGATCGACGAACTGCTGGAACGGGTCCGGGCCGGCTTCGTCCGGATCGGCCCGCACGAAGCACGTGCCGCTGCCGCGGCCGGGGCGCTTCTCGTGGACATCCGCTACGCGAAGCTGCGGGAGCGGGACGGACTGATTCCGGGTGCGCTGGTGGTCGAGCGCAACGAGTTGGAGTGGCGGCTCGACCCGCTGGGAAGCCATCGGGCCCCGGAAGCGGTGAGCCACGACCTCCAGGTCGTGGTGGTCTGCAACGAGGGCTACGCGTCGAGCCTCGCCGTCGCGTCCCTGCGGCTGCTGGGGCTGCACCGGGCGACCGATCTGATCGGCGGATTCCAGGCGTGGCGCTCGGCGGGACTGCCGGTCGAGGTGTGACGCACGGGACCGGAGGCGGGACTGCCGGTCGAGACGTGACGCACGGGGCCGGAGGCGGGACTGCCGGTCGAGACGTGACGCGGGAGCTGTCGGCTGAGGTCGGCCTGCTGCGGACCCGGGCGTGCGCGGGTGAGGGCCACGTCCCGGCGTGGGCGTCCGCTCGGTTTTCAGGCACGCGTGGTCGCACGGGGGTTGTCCGCTCAGGTTGCGGGTGGGCATCCGCCGAGGAGCGGGCCCGGCGCCCCATGAACGCGGTACCACCGGTCTCCGGGGTGCGGGGACCGGACCCGTGCCCCGCTCGCCGGTTCCCCGAATCCGCCCCGACACACCCGAACGCCACGCTCCGGTGGAGCAATCTCCGTACCCGACGGACATTCGGCTCAACGCCAAGGACCGACGTGACGGAGACTTCGCACCCATGCCGACGCCCACCTTGACCCCTGATCAGCTCGATGCCCAGGCCGCTCGCCTCCACGACACCGAGGTCTGGCAGCGGATCGTCACCGGCTGGGAGCTCACCGCCGCCGAACCCGAACCCCCCGCCTCCCCTTGCGCCACCGACCGTCCGACGGTCCGTCAGCGGGCCGACTGGCGCGACCTGCTGTCCGTACCCGTCGATCAGCTCATCGCCGAGTCCGTGCGCGCCCTGCCGGCCACCGCACCGCGCGAGCGGCCCCTCCCCGGGCGGCTCGGCGCGATCCTCCCCGACCGGCTCCACTCCTGGCGGCGCATCGGGCAGCCCGAGGTGCGGCCTTCCACCCACCTCGCCTACGCACGGCAGATCCTGACCGAGTGGGGCTGGCAGAACACCCCGTACCGGCTCCGCAACGCGCGCGGCGCCCGGTGCGTCTGCGGTGCTCTGGTCACCGCCCACCGCCTGGGCTACGGCTCCCTCGACACCGTGGACCGGGCAGGCGCCTGGCTCGTCACCGAGCTCCGTTCCCGAGGCTGGACCGGTCTGATCGGACCATGGAACCGCTGCCCCGGCCGAACCGCCGAGGACGCACTCGCCCTGATCGACGCCACCATCGCCCGCGCCGCCCGCGCCGGGCAGTGATCCGCGTCGGCACGGACACCGCGGGCACGGCCTTCGCCGAGGGCGCGCGGCTCCGCGTCCCAGCCCGTGACCGGGACGCGGAGCCGCGCCTCAGCGACGGGTGAGCAGCGCGTCGACCAGTTCGCGCAGCGGCTCCGCGAGGTCCTGCGCGGTGGCCGAGGCGAGCGGCTCCAGACCGGGAGAGGCCCGCAGCACCGTGATGCCGAAGGCCACGGACAGAACGAGTTGGGCGCGCAGGAGGAGCCCGTCGCCGTCGGGGTCTCCGGGCCGCCATCCGGCCACCGAGGCGAGCCGCTCGCTGAACATGCGCAGCAGGCCGGTGCGCATCTCCTCGGTGCGCTCGTCGCCGGAGGAACGCAGCAGCAGGAGAAGGGCGTCCCTGGGGCCGTCCGTGGCGACCACGCCCGCGGTGTGGCCCGCGATGATCCCCGGAATCTGCTCCAGGTCGGCCACCGCGCCCGCCGCGTGGACGAGTTCGTCGATGACCGCCTTCAGACAGGCTTCGAAGAGACCTTCCTTGGACCGGAAGTAACGGTTGATGAGCGCGACATTGACGCCGGCGTCGTCGGCGATGTCGCGCACGGTCGTGGCCGCGTATCCGTCGTACGCGAACCGTCGGCGGGCCGAGTCGAGCAGGAGCCCACGGGTCCTGGCACCGGCACCGCGCCGGGATGGCGGCGGGCTGTCGTCCGCAGGCGCCAGGGGCGCGGGACCTGCCGGGGAACTGCTGGCTTTCATGGCTGTCCTCTCTCTGCTCGAACGGTACCGCCCGCGCCGTTGTGTAAACAGATGTTGACCTCACTCCCGCGCCTGCCCTAGCGTCCATGTAAGCAGATGTTTACTTTTGGCTCCGGGCGAGCGAATGACGCCCGGCAGCCCCCTCACCTCCTGGAGTCCCGAATGGACGCCCCCCAGCCCACGGCCCGCACCGGCGGTGTGGTCGCCACGCTGGCCCTCGCCGGCATCACTGCCGCGATCATGCAGACACTGGTCACTCCGCTCATCGCGGAGCTGCCCCAGATCCTGCACACCTCGCCGTCGAACGCGGCATGGGTGATCACTGTCACCCTGCTGGCGGGGGCGATCTGCGTACCGATCTCCGGACGCCTCGGCGATCTGATCGGCAAGCGCCGCATGCTCCTCGCGTGCTCCGTGCCGCTCGTGGCCGGCTCCGTGGTCTGCGCCCTCGCCTCCTCCGTCGTCCCCATGATCATCGGGCGTGGGCTGCAAGGCATGGGCATGGGCATGGTGCCTCTGGGCATCGCCCTGCTGCGTGACGTGGTCCCGCCGGAGAAGCTCAGCTCCTCCATCGCGCTGGTGAGTGCCTCCATGGGCATCGGCGGCGGGCTCGGCCTGCCGATCGCCGCGGCGGTCGCCCAGTACGCCGACTGGCGCGTGCTGTTCTGGGGCTCCGCCGCCCTGGCGGCGCTGATCGCCGTCGCGATCTGGTTCCTCATCCCCGACATCCCGGCCGGCGCCAAGGGCCAGCGCTTCGACACCCTCGGCGCGGCCGGGCTCGGCACCGGACTGATCTGCCTGCTGCTCGCCGTGTCGAAGGGCGCCAACTGGGGCTGGACCTCGGCGACCACCCTCGGGCTGTTCGCCGCCGCCGTCGTGATCCTGCTGGCCTGGGGCGCCTGGGAACTGCGCACGCGGGAGCCGCTGATCGACCTGCGCACCACGGCCCGCCCCCGAGTACTGCTCACCAACATCGCCTCGGTCTTCGTCGGCTTCGGCATGTACGCGAGCATGCTGGTCGTGCCGCAGTTGCTCCAGTTTCCGGAGGCCACCGGCTACGGCCTGGGCCAGTCGATGCTGGCCGCCGGCCTGTGGATGGCACCCGGCGGCATCATGATGATGATTGTCTCGCCGTTCGGCGGAAAGCTCACCGACGCCCGCGGCCCGAAGTTCACCCTGATCTGCGGCGTCCTGGTGCTGGCCGCCGGGTACGGCCTGTCGCTCGTGCTCATGGGCTCCGCGTGGGGCCTCATGCTGGCCCTCATGGTCATCAACAGCGGCGTGGGCCTCGCCTACGGATCGATGCCCGCACTGATCATGAGTTCGGTGCCGCTCTCCGAGACCGCCGCCGCCAACGGGTTCAACACCCTCATGCGTTCACTGGGCACCTCGGTCGGTGCCGCCGTGATGGGCGTGGTCCTCTCCCAGATGACGGTCACCATGGGCGGACACAGCTTCACCTCCGAGAACGGCTTCCGCACGGGCCTGATGATCGGCTGCGGCATCGCACTGATCGCCGCGGCCATCGCGAGCGTCATCCCGGCCGTCCGCGCCGCTTCGGGCGTCGACGCAAAGAGCAGGGCCGCCGCGCCCGAGCAGGCCGCGGCCGAAGTCTGATCCCGCTTCCGCCCCGTTCAGCAGCCGACGCCGCCCCGCGGGCCGATGCCCGCCGGGGCGACGTCGTGCGCTGAGCGCCACCCGGTGCACCGGCCGGGGCGCTCCGGGCACGGGAACAGGAGCCCGTCCGTCGCCGCGCGAGCGTCGCGCACAGAAATATCTTTCGACATACCTATATTCTCAGAACTACCATTCGGGCCATGCCCGATTCCCGCGCGTCCGCCCAGGACCTCGACCGTGTGGCCTCTGCCCTCGCGGCATGCCTGCCCGCGCTGAACCGGGCTCTCGACCGGCGGGTCGCCCAGGACTTCGAGCAGCCCAAGCCGCCCGAGGGGCAACTCGCACTGCTGCGCTTCGTGTCGCAGCAGGAGGGGGCGACCGTGCGCGAGGCCGCCGACGCCCTGCTCATGCGGCCGAACAACGTCAGTGCCCTCGTCTCCCAGCTCACCGAGCAGGGGCTGCTGGAGCGCCGGCAGGACGCCGGGGACAAGCGGATCGCCCATCTGCATCCGACCGCGAGGGCGCGGCGGGAGCTGGCCGAGGTCCGGCGTCTTGAGGGCGCCCACCTGTCCCAGGCCCTCCAGTCCCTCACCGACGGTGAGATGGACGCACTCGGTTCGGCCGTCGGTGCGCTGACGTCGCTCACTCGTCATCTGCGCCCCGTGCCCGCCGCCGAATAGCCCCGCGATCCCCTTACCGGGGGCTCGACCGAACGCGCGCACGGCCGTCTCCGTGCACGTGGGGATCTCCCGTGCCCGGAGACAGACCCGCCCCGTCCGCCCTTCCCTGTTTCCCGTAGCACTCCTGGCTTCGCGTAGCACTCCTGACAGACAAGGCGCCTTCATGCCGTCCACCACCGCCTTGCCCGCCGCCTCCCCACCGGAGGCGAAACAGCCCCGGGGCCGGGGACGCGGTGGCGATGGGGGTCGCTCCGGTCTCGCCCGACATGCCCGCCCGGCTCCGGGCGGCCGTCGTGGAAGGCAGCGGCCAGGCGTTCATGAACGGTGTGCACACGGCCGTCGCCGTCACCGGTGTGCTCTGCCTGCTGGGCGCCGTCATCGCGACGGCCGGTCTCCGGAGCACCTCGGCGGCCATGCAGCGCTGAGCACCGTCGGACGGTGTCCGCCCCGCGCCCGCACCGTGCCGGCACCGTCCGACGGCTCCCGCACGCGGTGGTCCGCACGCCGGTCGCGGCCCGCTGACGCCCGCCGGACTCACTGCTCCTACCGCCCGCGACATCCCAGCAGGCGCGTACGCCGACCTCAGGATCGGGTGGCCCACCCGGATCGACGCTTCTCCGTGTTGATGGCGCCCTTCTCCCCCGGCGGCACCCCAAACCCGTCCCCACCTGCACGTACCACGTACCCACTCACGGGAACGGCCCGTACTTCCCGCGTCCGCACGGATCACGACGTCTCCGCCACCGGGCCGATCGGAGGTCCGGGGATCCGAGGACGGAATCCCTACGGCATCGCCCTTGCCGAGTCCGGGGACGTCTGGGTGTTCAGCCCCTCGACCGGCCCGGCGGCGGCGGCCGCGGCCCGCCGGTCCGCGAAAACCGGTCCGCCTGGTGCTCAGGCACCCGCTGCTCCCGCAACCGCGCAGACCTCTCGAAGGCGTGCGGGTGAGATCACAACATGCGGGCGACACCGCGACTACGGAAACGGCCCGTTCGCTTCTTCGATGACGGCAGCCTTCTTCAGCTACGGCAGTCCTCTTCAGTTACGGCGGCTCTCTTCAACTACGGCAGTTCTCTTCAGCTACGGCAGTTTCTTCAGTCACGGCAACCTCTTCGGCAACAGCAGCGGCTCCGGCGCCCCTGCCGCCCCACCCGCCTACGTAGGTCCGTCCTGCCCCGGCGGCCCGCCCCCTGGCGCCTGCGTTCCCCATGAGGCCGCCGTCCCATGCGAACGTCCCTCGAACCGCCGGTCAGAAAGGCTCGTCCAGGCCTTCCGTGTCCTCGCCCTCCTCTTCCAGCGCCTGCCGCACCACGCGCAGGGCCATCCCTTCTCCGTACCCCTTGCGGGCGAGCATGCCCGCAAGGCGGCGCAGCCGCTTGTCGCGGTCCAGGCCACGAGTGGAGCGCAGCTTGCGCGCGACCAGCTCACGGGCGGTCGCCTCCTCCTGATCGGAGTCGAGCTGCCCGACAGCCTCGTCGATCACTGCGGAGTCCACCCCCTTGGTGCGCAGCTCGCGGACAAGAGCGCGGCGGGCGAGCCCTCGGCCATGATGCCGGGACTCCACCCAGGCATCCGCGAACGCGGCGTCGTCGATCAGCCCGACGTCCTCGAAGCGCGACAGCACTTCTTCGGCCGCCTCATCCGGGATCTCCCGCTTGCGCAGGGCGTCCGCGAGCTGCTTCCGGGTGCGCGGTGTCCCGGTGAGCAGCCGCAGACAGATGTTGCGCGCCTGCTCCACCGGGTCTCGCGGCTCCCCCTTCTCGGCCCTCGACGAGGAAGGGGAGCCGCTGCTTCTGGAGCGGGAGCGAGCACGACGCCCCTCCCTCTCGCCGAATCCGGTGCGCGAGCCGCTGCCGTGACCGGCCTCCGGCTCGTACGCGCCCTCGGACCCGGCCGTGTATCCGGCAGCGAATTCGGGACCAGGACCGGCACCAGGGTCGCTGGCGCTGACCGGCCATTCCGTACGACGCGTCACGGTCTAGCTCTTGGCCGCCGCAGCCTTGGCCGGCTTGCTCTTGCCGGCCGGAGCGGGCACCGACTTCGCGCTGTCGGCCGGAGCCGCTGCGCCGCCTGCCGCATCCGCGCCGGGTTCGGCGGCATCGGCATCCGGCCTGACACCGACACCCAGCTTCTCAAGGATCTTCTTCTCGATCTCATTGGCGAGATCGGGGTTGTCCTTGAGGAAGTTGCGGGCGTTCTCCTTGCCCTGGCCGAGCTGGTCGCCCTCGTACGTGTACCAGGCGCCCGCCTTGCGGACGAAGCCGTGCTCCACGCCCATGTCGATCAGACCACCCTCGCGGCTGATGCCCTGGCCGTAGAGGATGTCGAACTCGGCCTGCTTGAAGGGCGGCGCGACCTTGTTCTTCACGACCTTGACGCGGGTGCGGTTTCCGACAGCGTCGGTACCGTCCTTCAGCGTCTCGATCCGGCGGATGTCGAGGCGCACCGAGGCGTAGAACTTGAGCGCCCGGCCACCGGTCGTGGTCTCCGGCGAGCCGAACATCACACCGATCTTCTCGCGGAGCTGGTTGATGAAGATCGCGGTGGTCTTGGACTGGTTGAGCGCGCTGGTGATCTTGCGGAGCGCCTGGCTCATCAGGCGGGCCTGCAGACCCACGTGCGAGTCGCCCATCTCGCCCTCGATCTCCGCACGGGGTACGAGCGCCGCGACGGAGTCGATGACGATCAGGTCGAGGGCGCCGGAGCGGACCAGCATGTCCACGATTTCGAGAGCCTGCTCACCGTTGTCCGGCTGGGACAGGATGAGGCTGTCGATGTCGACGCCGAGCTTCTTCGCGTACTCGGGGTCGAGAGCGTGCTCCGCGTCGATGAAGGCCACCGAGCCGCCGAGCTTCTGCGCGTTCGCCACGGCGTGCAGCGTCAGCGTCGTCTTGCCGGAGGACTCCGGTCCGTAGACCTCCACCACGCGGCCGCGCGGCAGGCCGCCGACGCCGAGGGCCACGTCGAGGGCAGTCGACCCGGTGGGGATCACCTCAATGGGCTCGTTCGGCCGCTCACCGAGGCGCATCACCGCGCCCTTGCCGAATTGCCGTTCAATCTGTGCGAGTGCGGCGTCCAGCGCCTTCTCGCGGTCGGTTCCTGCCATGGGTTCCACCCGATTTGCTTGAGTCGATCGCTTCACGTCAAAGACGCTAACCCCTGCCACTGACAATGGGCCTCGACGTCCTCCCGGCCTGTGGACAACTCCACGGTCGGGCCCGGGAAAACCCGGCCGGAATCCCATGAGAATGGATGTTCGATTTCAGTGTCAAGCGCACCGCTCCGAGCCGGTCGGCGATGTGACCGAGCAGGCTGGTCGGCCCCTGAACGCCGTAGCCGGCCGCCTCGGCGCCCAGGGAGCGAAGAGCATCCCGTTCAGTCGATGATCGCGGTGGCTTCGACCTCGACCAGATGATCAGGTACGTCCAGCGTCGCCACGCCGATCAGCGTGGCCGGCGCTTTCGGGGTGGTGCCCAGCTTCGCGGAGGCTCGGGCGATTCCCTCCAGGAGCAGGGGCATCTTGTCGGGGGTCCAGTCGACGACGTAGACGGTCAGCTTCGCCACGTCGTCGAAGGAAGCGCCGACCTCGGCCAGTGCGGTGCCGACGTTGAGGTAGCTCTGCTCGACCTGAGCGGCGAGGTCGCCTTCGCCGACCGTGACCCCCTCGGCATCCCACGCGACCTGCCCGGCGATGAAGACCAGCTTCGCCCCACTCGCGATCGACACCTGCCGGTACACCGGGATCTCCGGCAATCCGCTGGGGTTAACCAGGGTGATGGCCATGCTGTCTGCCTCCTTGTCATGAGCGCACGCGGGCTCGCGTACCGAGTCATGAGCGCACGTGGGTTCGCGTACCGACCGAGACACTCTCGGTCTCTTGCGGTTACTCGGGAACTGTAGGAGAGTGGCCGCTGACCTGGAAGAACGCACTTTTCAGTGACTGGGGAACCTTATGGTGACCAAGCAGTTCGGGGGCTCGCCCGAGGAGGCGGACCTGAGGCGCGCGGACTCGTTGGCGCGGGAGGTCTTCTCCGATGTCGCCAATAAGTGGGCGCTCCTGATCATCGAGGCTCTCGGTGAGGGCACCCTGCGCTTCAGCGAGCTGCGGAACGAGATCGAGGGCATCAGCCACAAGATGCTCACCCAGAACCTGCGCATGCTGGAGCGCAACGGTCTGGTCGAGCGCACCGTGCACCCCACCGTGCCGCCGCGGGTCGAATACACCCTCACCGAGTCGGGCCAGGGCCTCCGGGCGACGGTCGACGGCATGTGCGGCTGGACCCACCAGTACCTCAGCCACATCGAGGCCGCCCGCCGCCGCTTCGACGCCTGAGGCCGGAGCACCTGCGGGGCGATACACACGGTCGGGCGGCGCGCGGCGCTGGACCTATGCCCCGCTCGCCCCGCTCGGCTCAGGCACCAGCCCCGCTCGGCTCAGGCACCAGCTCCGCCATCACGGCCGACGGCAGCGACGGGTTGGCGGCAGCCGCTTCGACCACTCGCCAGTCGTCGTCGGCGAGCAGTTCGACGACGGCCTGCGGCGGCAGGGCCGGATGCCCGGCGGCTATCGGCCGTGCCCGCCTGTCCGCCAGGCAGGCGAGCAGCGCCGGGCCCGCCGCATCGCGGCGCCGGGCGACCTCGCGCAGTGCCTTCTTGACCGGCGGTACATGTCTGGTCAGGTCCGCAAGCAGTGCCGGCGGTACATCCGGGTTGGCCGCCACCTTGGCGGCGACCCGGACCCCGTGGCGTTCAACCATGCTCCGCAGCTGAGCCTCCGAGAGGCCCGGGTGCGGCGCGACGGACTTGGCCACCTTCGCGTCGGGGTCGGCGGCCAGCACGTCGCGGATCTCGGCCGGCAGGTCTCGCCGCTCGGCCAGGAGCATCCGCACAGCCGGATTCGACGACGCGGAAAGCTCCTTGACCTCTGCGGGAGAGGCGGCCGCAATCCTCGGCAGCAGGGTCGGGCCGATCTTGACGGCGGCGGCCAGGCGGGAGAGCACGTCGAGCGGTACGCGGGGGTTGTGCGCGAGTCTGCGCTGCACGTCGTGGCCGCGGTCGACAGCCAGCACACGGATCAGGGCTTCGCCGATCGCCGGGTTCCCCGCGAGTTCGGCTCGAACGCCGGGAACGGAATCAGCGACGAGCCGCGCCCCTGCCTCCGGCGGCAGGTCCGGGCGGGCGGCGAGCCGGCAGCGCAGCACCGTCGAAGAGTGGCCGGCGAACCGGAGGAGGGCCTCGACAGGCGTGGCAGGGTTCCCCAGCGCCTGCTCCGCCGTCTCGTGGACGGTGGACTCGTGGGAGCCGTCGCATGAGGCTCCGGACCGCAGCTCGCAGTCGAGCCGCGGACACTGCGGATCGTGCACGAAGGGCGTCTCCTCGTCGTCGCAGACCAGGCACCGCTCTGCCGGAGGAAGCCCCTTGCCGGTGATCAGCATCGCCAGCACGTCCGGTGGCGTCGCCTCGTTGGCCGCCACCGCGCGGCGGACCTCGGCGTGCGGATGCCGCGCGAGCCGGGCTGCCACGTCCGCCGTCGCCCACAACGCGAGTTCGGCGACGACCCGAACGTCCGGGTCGGCGGCAAGCGTCTCCCGCACATCGGGGGGAAGTCCGGGGCAGGCGGCCAGCTTCTCCCGGCGTTCGGCATCCGGGTCCGCAGCGAAGAGCCGTGCCCAGTCCAGCTCACCGGCACACTCGTCGAGCAGGGCGAGCGCGGCCTGCGGCTGTGTGACGGGATCGATGTCTGCGGCGGTCAGCAGGCCCTCGTACGCGAGTCGCACAGCGCTCTCCTCGACCCGCGCGGCCAGGGCGACCGCCTGCTCATGGCTGAGGTCCGCACGACGGGCGAGGCCCTCGGCGATGTCCGCGTCCGCGACTGCGATCAGCCGGTCGACCAGCTCGAAGGGCAGGGCCGCATTGCCGGCGAGCCCGCACAGTACATGGTTCACAGGAAGCATCCTCCCCGGAGCGTGGTCGAACGGCCTGTGGATTTCGACGTCGACGATCTGCTGCCGGCACGCCACCGTGCTCTGAACACTCCGCCTGGCCAGTCGGCGCGGTATCCGGCCGGGTGAGCGCACGACCGGCCACCGAGCCGCGACGGCTCTCCGGATACCGCGCCCACAACACGCTGCGAGGTCACCGGCCAGGCATTTCCCGGAGTTCGGTCCATGATCCATGAAAGGCCGTCGCGCCGAGTGAGGGCCTTGGTGCCCCACACGGTCGGGAAGCCGTCCGCGAGTGTGGCGCCGCTGCCCGGCCGGGCAGCGTGAGGGGCCCACCATGAGCGACTGCAACGGCATCCTGATCGTCGTGCACGAGCATTTCACCTCGGCCGACGTCCGCGACTGGGACTGGGACTGGGACTGGGAGACCTGCCGCCGCCTCCACGCGGACACCGTCGAGGTGAGCTTCGGCTCCACCGACGACGACACCAGCAGCGGTGAGGCGGTCAGGCGCGTTCCGGATCCGGCTCCGGGGTCCTGTCCTGTCCGTTGCGGGCGTCATCGCTCTCGGCGGTCCGCCAGGACCGGCGCAGCCGGGTGAGCGCCGGCTCACCACGCCGCTGGTGGCGGCGGCCGTGCACCCGCGGGTCGTCCGTCACGTCGTACCGCTTCACATAGGCGCCGAGGAACGCCTGGAGCGTGGCGACGGCCGGGATCGCGATCAGCGCACCCACGGCACCCATGAACGCCGTACCCGCGATGACCGATCCGAAGGCGACAGCCGGATGGATGTCGACGGTCTTGGAGGTGAGCTTGGGCTGCAGCCCGTAGTTCTCGAACTGCTGGTAGACCACGACGAAGCCGAGCACCCACAGCGCGTACCAGGGGTCGATGGTGAACGCGATCAGCATCGGCAGGGCGCCCGCCAGATACGTACCGATCGTGGGGATGAACTGAGAAACCAGGCCGACCCAGATCGCGAGCGCGGGCGCGTACGGCACACCGAGGATCACCAGCAGGATGTAGTGCGCGATCCCGGAGATGAGCGCCATCAGGCTGCGCGAGTAGAGATAACCGCCGGTCTTGTCGACCGCGATCTCCCAGGCCCGCAGCACCTCTGCCTGCCTGGCGGGCGGCAGTACGGAGCACAGGGCACGCCGCAGCCGGGGGCCGTCGGCGGCGAAGTAGAACGAGAACAGGAAGATCGTCAGAAGACGGAACAGCCCGCCGATCACGGTGGTGGAGATGTCGAGCACTCCGGTCGCACTGTTCTGGACGTACTTCTGCAGCCAGTCGGAGTGCAGCACACTGTCCTGGACCTCGACCCGGGAGAGCTCGGTGTGGAAGTTCTGGTTGACCCAGTTGATCACCGAGTCCAGATACTTCGGGAACCCCTCGACCATGTCGACGATCTGGCCCGCGAGCATCGAGCCGAGCAGCACGACGAAACCGGCCGCGGCTATCAGCACCATGAGAAAGACCAGGAAGGTGGCGAGGCCGCGGCGCATGCCACGCGCCGACATCCGGCCTACCGCGGGCTCGATGGCAAGCGCCAGGAAGAACGCGATCAGCACATTGATCAGCAGCCCGATGAGCTGGTCGAAGGCCCAGCTGCCGAGCTGGAAACAGGCGTAGAGCGCCAGGGCGAGCACCATGGCACGCGGCAGCCACGCCGGCATGCGGGCCGGCCCACTGCCGGACGGCGCGGCCGTCGGGGCGGGAGGGGTGGGCGGGGAGAACGGTGTCTGGGTCTGGGCTGTCTCGTCTGTCGGTGGCACGGATCCAGTCTCGCCTACAGCTGTGACAAACAGCCGCCCGCCCCGGACAGCATCACAGGTCCGGCCGCTGACGAGCCGGGGATCAGCGCTTGTCGGCGGGGATGTCGACCGCCGTGCAGACGCCTCGCCAGACGTCCTTGGCATCCCAGCCGGCGGCCAGTGCCTGGTGCACGGTCCGCCCGCCGAGCTCGGCCATCACATGATCACGCGCAAAGGAATCGGCGTACCCCGCGCCGAAGTGGTCAGCCATCCGTTCCCAGAAAATCGTCAACCGCATGACGTCAGTATCCCGCTCCTGAGGGTGCAGCCGGGCCGCTACGCCCTGCCGAGAGCGCTTACCGCCCTACGGTCGGTCCATGGCTGGAACCGGAACAAGTCCCCTCGACCGTGCTGAGCAGTTCATTTGGCTCACGGCCCGTGTACTGGAACAGCGGCGGTTCGCCCATCACTTCCTGAAAGGAAGTGCGGACGCCGTGGAGACCGCACTCGCCGCCTATCTGAACGAGGACGGCGGATACGGCCACGCGCTCGAACCCGATCTGCGTGGCCCCGTCAGTCAGCCGCTGCACACCGCCCACGCGCTCAATGTCCTCGATTACATCGGCCGCTGCGACGGACCGCGGGTGGAACGGATCTGCCGCTTCCTGACCGAGGTGTCCACCAAGGAAGGGGCGCTGCCCGCTCTCCTGCCGTCGCAGCGCGGCTATCCGGCCGCGCCGTTCATCCCGATCGTCGACGACCCGCCCGCGGAACTGTTGGCCACCGGCCCGGTCGTCGGGCTCCTGCACCGCAATGCGGTATGGCACGCCTGGCTGTTCCGGGCGACCGACTTCTGCTGGGCGGCGGTCGAGGCCCTGGACCGGTCGCATCCGTACGAGATCGAGGCGGCGCTCGCCTTTCTGGACGGCGCCCCCGACCGGGCCCGTGCGGAGGCGGCGGCCGACCGGCTCGGGCGCCTGGTGCGGGAACAGCGGCTCGCCGTGCTGGATCCGGAGCGGCGCGCGGACTACCCGGTGGCGGCCGGATACGCACCGGGCGAGCAGCATTTCCCGTACGACTACGCCCGAACCCCCGAGTCGCTCGCCCGCGGTTGGTTCACCGACGAGGAGCTGGCCCGTTCGCTCGACCACCTTGCGGCGGAGCAGCAGGCGGACGGCGGCTGGCCGGTGAACTGGCGGCAGTGGGCGCCGGGGACGGCTCTGGAAGGGCGGCCCCTCGTGACGCTCAAGGCGCTCCTGACCCTCCGGGCCCACGGACGCAGCCTCGACTGAGACCGGACGGGCGGGCCTGCGGTCGTCGTGTCCGGGATCCGGGCCCGGGCATCGGGCATCGGGCGCCCCCGTCCGGGTCCGGGCACCGTGGCCTGTTTCCCGGGCGCTGTGAGCCGTACGACCTGCGAAGTTGCCCAGCGAACCACCAACCGCAAACCGCGCGCCGTACGCCCGTATCGTGGCGCCACGCGTATGCCTTCCGTGTCGGCATCGGCACCGACTCCTACCGCCTCACCACCACCCGAGCGCGAGCCGGAGAGCAAGCGAGGGCCGGCTGGCGTCCGACGACCCTGTCTCAACGGTCGCCGCCCTCGTGTGGGCGGCGAGCCGTCACGCTGCTACATCCGCCGACGTCCCCGGTGACTATCTGCTGTCGGAGGAAAGGCAGAAAAGTACGGCGCCAAGTACCTGCAGCCGTCAACAATATTCGTATGACCATCACTTCGCAGGCCCGCTCGTTCGACACGGCTGCCGCCAGCTACGCTGCGAGCCGTCCTTCCTACCCGTCCGAATTGCTCGACGCGGTCGAGGAACTCACCGGCTCCCCCTTGAAGGGCGCCCGCGTCGCCGACGTCGGGGCCGGCACCGGACTGGCGACGATGCTTCTCCGGGCCCGCGGTGCGAACGTCATCGCGGTCGAGCCCGGCCCCGGGATGGCCTCTCAATTCCGTCTCAGCCTGCCCGAGGTCCCCCTGGTGATCGGGGACGGCAACAACCTGCCACTGGCCTCCGCCTCCATCGACGTCCTCACATATGCCCAAGCCTGGCACTGGACCGACCAGCGCAAATCCGTCCCGGAAGCTCTCCGAGTCCTGCGCACCGGTGGTGCACTCGCCCTCTGGTGGAACGACTCGGACAGCACCGTTCCGTGGATTGCCGACCAGGACGCGCGCCTGCGTCGGCTTTTCGGTGCCGACGACAGCCCTCACGACCCCATGGCCCGGTTCCGCGGACTGCCGCCCGAGCTCGGCTTCGTCCACCGGCACGTGTCGTGGACCCGGAGCGTCCCTCTCGACATGCATCTCGCCAACCTCGCCAGCTACTCCGACTTCCTCGTCCTCGGCAAAAAGGCGACGAACACCTTTATCGCCAAGGAGCGCGCCCTCCTGGCCGAGGTCTTCCCGAACCGGATGATCGAGGAGCACTACGTGGTCAGCTTGGCCGTCGCCACCCGTTGACCCAGCACTGCCACACGTCGGCGACCGCCGGCGGACAGAGGCGCCGTCAATTCGCCGCTCGTCACAGGCCGGACGGTCGATGCGGCGGCCTCCGTTCCCACGGGCTACCACTCGGCGTATCTCCTGATGGCGGGGCTGGTGGCGCCGGCCGGTGTGCTCGCCGTCTGCTTTCTCCGGCCGGAGAAGGACGCGGCACGGCTGGACGTGGCGGAGACCGCGCCGATGGGCCTCGCAGTGCACTGAACGGGTCGACGAGTACATGTGTAAGGGGCTCAGTCCCAGGAACCGAGCCCCTTACACATGTGACTTACCCAGGTGTCTCGTCAAGGCGCCCAACCGAGGGCACGTACCCCCGCGGTGACGACCACGGCGGCTCCTACGACCACGAGGAAAGGCGCGCGCAGGACCAGTGCCAGGGCCGCCACGGCAAGCCCCGCACCCCGGGCGTCCAGCGTCAGGTGCTGCCCGTCGCCGAATGTCTGCTGTGCGGTGAGGGCGGCCAGGAGCGCCACGGGCAGGAGCGCGGCGAGGCGCTGCGCGAGCGGACGTTCCAGCACACCGGCGGGCACGAGCAGGCCGAGCAGTTTGGCGAGGTAGCAGCCGACGGCGGTCAGCGCGATGGCGATCCAGACGTTCACCGGCCCTCCTCCGTCGCGTTCTCGCCCGTCATGGACTCCTCCGTCGCGATCTCGCCCGTCATGGACTCGTCCAACGTGATCTCTTTCGTCATGGACTCGTCCGTCGTGGACTCGCCCCGGCTCAGTACCGTCCCCGCCTCGCCCCGGCCCGGTACCGTCCCGGTCTCGCTCCGGCCCGTTCCCTTCCGTCGTCCGCTCAGGAACAGAACAGCGGGTGCGGCGAGCGCGGACAGCAGGACGGGGACGCCTGCGGGCAGCACGGGCAGCAGTCCGAGCGCGAGCAGAACCGCGATTGCGGCGGTGACGCGCTCCGTGGCGCTCTTCAGCATCGGCGCGAGCAGGGCGAGGAAGACCGCGGGCGACGCCGCGTCCAGCCCCCAGGTGCCGGTGTCACCGAGCGCCTCGGCGCCGAGGGCCCCCAGCAGCGTGGTCAGGTTCCACAGCACGTAAAGGGTGAGCCCGGTGACGGCGAAACCGATCCGCGCGGCCCGCCGGGTGGGCTGCGGCAGTGTCACGGCTGTGGTCTCGTCGATGACCCACTGGGCGGCGAAGGGACGGAGGGCGCGCGGAAGCACGAGGAGCTGCGAGAGCCGCAGGCCGTAGAACGAGTTGCGTACCCCGAGGAAGAAGGCCCCGGCAGCGGCGGTGTACGGATTGCCGCCCGCCGCGAGCGCGCCCACAAGGGCGAACTGCGAGGCACCGGTGAAGACGGCGAGGCTGAGCACGCAGGTCTGCAACAGGCTCAGTCCGGAGCCGGCCGAGGTCACGCCGAAGGCGAAGCCGGAGAGCCCGACGGCTATACCGACGCCGAGAGCATCGCGTACGACGGCCCCGTCCGGCTTCGCCGCGGCGGCCTCCGGCGTCGGCGCGACCGCGTCCGATGCCGCCCCGGCGACCTCCGGCTTCGCCTCTGCCGCCTCTGGCCGCGCCCCGTGGACGGTCGTGCTGCCGTGGGGTGCGCCGGGTGCTTCGCCGGTGCCCGCTGGAAGTGATGTCTGTTCTGCCACGACCGGAACGCTACGTGGGCAGATCTCGACCGGTCTTGTACGTTCTTGCACGTTCGCGCTGGTACGCGCCGGGGGGCACCCCCACGATCCGGGTGAAGTGACGGTTGAGATGCGGCTGATCGGTGAAGCCGACCTCGGCGGCCGCCGCCGCGGGCGCCGTCCCCGCGTCGAGCATCCGGCGCGCGGCCCGCACGCGGGCATCGGTGAGCCAGGTGTGCGGCGGCATCCCGTACTGCTTCTTGAAGGCCCTCAGCAGCGCGAACGGGCTGGTTCCGAGCTCGGCGGCCAGCGCGTCCAGAGTGGGCGGCCGAGCCATGCGGCCCTCCAGCACCGCACGGGCCCGCGCCGCGTCCCGCGCCCCCGCCGAGCGGGGCTCGCGGAAGGGCAGCACGCTGCCGTGCCTGCTGAGCAGCCGCGCGACCATGACCCGCAGCACGGTGTCGGCGGCGAGTGCGTTGCCCTCCTCCGCGGCCCGGTGGACCTCGCCGATCAGCCGGGCCGCATACGGGTCCACGACGCTGGCCTCGGTGAAACCGACCGTGCCACGCAGACTCGTCATCTCCGCCGCGATGTCGTTGACCACCTGCGCGGACGGGTACAGCGTGGCGTACACCCAGCCCTCGGGAACCCCTGCGCGGGCGGTGTGCGGCACCTCCGGATTGATCATGACGACGTCGCCGGGTCCCGCGTGGACGGTGCCGCCCGGCAGCCCGACGTCCTCGACCCCGCGGGTGATGGTGCCGAAGACATACCCCTCGTGACTGTGGCGCGGAAAGGTGTGACGCACGTACCGGGCACGCAGCAGATCGAGGTCGGGCAGCTCCGCGTACTGCCAGTGCCTCGCCCACTCCCCCGATCCCGCCTCCGGTACGGCCACCATGGACGAATTCTCGCAGCTCCCGGACGCGGTCGCCGATGGACGTCACGGCTGTTGTCAGTGGCCGGGTGCACGATGGGGGACATGGCCGGATCTGCGCTCGACTCGTTCTCCCCCGCGACCCGCGGCTGGTTCGCGGGGGCCTTCAGCACGCCCACCGCCGCGCAGGAAGGCGCCTGGCGCGCGATCGGCGAGGGCTCGGACGTGCTGGTCGTCGCGCCGACCGGCTCCGGCAAGACCCTGGCCGCGTTCCTCGCCGCGCTGGACGGACTGGCGTCCGTCCCGCCGCCCGCCGAGGCGAAGAAGCGCTGCCGCGTGCTCTACGTCTCGCCCCTCAAGGCCCTCGCGGTCGATGTCGAGCGCAACCTCCGCTCACCACTGACCGGCATCCGCCAGGAGTCGGTGCGTCTGGGGCTGCCCGAGCCCGAGGTCCGGGTCGGTATCCGCTCCGGGGACACCCCGCCCGCCGAGCGCCGCTCGATGGCGACCCGGCCGCCGGACATTCTGATCACCACACCCGAATCGCTGTTCCTGATGCTGACCTCATCGGCCCGGGAGGCGCTGTCCGGCATCGAGACGGTGATTCTCGACGAAGTGCACGCCGTGGCGGGCACGAAGAGGGGCGCCCACCTCGCCGTATCGCTGGAGCGCCTCGACGAGCTGCTGCCCCGGCCCGCACGACGGATCGGCCTGTCGGCGACGGTCCGGCCGGTCGACGAGGTGGCACGCTTCCTCTCGCCGCGGCGGAAGGTGGAGATCGTCCAGCCGCCGTCCACCAAGCGGTTCGACCTGTCGGTGGTCGTGCCGGTCGAGGATCTGGGTGAGCTGGGCGGCTCCCCCGCCACCGACCCCGCCCAGGCGGGCCAGGCGGACAAGCCGTCGATCTGGCCCCATGTCGAGGAACGCATCGTCGATCTCATCCAGGAGCATCGCTCCACGATCGTCTTCGCCAACTCCCGCCGCCTCGCGGAGCGGCTGTGCAACCGCCTCAACGAGATCGCGTACGAGCGGGCCACCGGCACCGTGTTCGATGAGCACGCCCCCGCCCCGACGTTGCCGGAGGCGCACTCCCCGGCCGAGATCATGGCCCAGTCGGGCGCGGCGAAGGGCGCCCCCGCGCTGCTCGCCCGCGCCCACCACGGCTCGGTCTCCAAGGAGCAGCGCGCCCAGGTCGAGGAGGACCTCAAGGCGGGGCGGCTGCCGGCCGTGGTCGCCACCTCCAGTCTGGAGCTGGGCATCGACATGGGCGCGGTCGACCTGGTGGTCCAGGTGGAGTCGCCGCCGTCGGTCGCTTCCGGGCTGCAACGGGTCGGCCGGGCCGGACACCAGGTCGGCGCGGTCTCCACCGGCGTGGTCTTCCCGAAGTACCGGGGCGATCTGGTGCAGGCGGCCGTGGTCACCGAGCGCATGCGCGAGGGCTCCATCGAGGCGCTCCGGATCCCGTCCAACCCCCTGGACGTGCTGGCCCAGCAGCTGGTCGCCATGGTCGCCCTGGACAGCTGGCAGGTGGACGATCTGCTGGCCGTGACGCGCCGCGCCGCTCCCTTCGCCTCCCTGCCCGAATCGGCGTTCACCGCCGTGCTGGACATGCTCGCCGGCCGCTATCCGTCCGACGCCTTCGCCGAGCTGCGCCCGCGTGTGGTCTGGGACCGCGTGGCCGGTACGGTCACGGGCCGCCCCGGTGCCCAGCGGCTCGCCGTCACCTCCGGGGGGACCATTCCCGACCGCGGACTCTTCGGGGTCTTCCTCGCCGGCGCCGACCCCAAGAAGGGCGGCGGCCGGGTCGGTGAGCTGGACGAGGAAATGGTGTACGAGTCCCGGGTCGGCGACGTCTTCACGCTGGGCACCACGTCCTGGCGGATCGAGGACATCACCCGCGACCGGGTCCTGGTGTCGCCCGCCCCCGGGGTTCCGGGCCGGCTGCCGTTCTGGAAGGGCGACCAGCTGGGCCGCCCACTGGAACTGGGGCGTGCGCTGGGTGCGTTCGTCCGCGAGATCGGCGGGCTGCCGCCGGAGGACGCCCGGGAGCGTCTGCTCGCCGCCGGTCTCGACACCTGGGCCGCCGACAACACCCTCTCGTACATCGACGAACAGCGCCGCGCCTGCGGTCATGTGCCGGACGACCGGACCGTCCTCGTCGAGCGATTCCGCGACGAACTGGGTGACTGGCGCGTCGTCGTCCACTCGCCGTTCGGCGCGCAGGTGCATGCCCCGTGGGCGCTGGCGCTCAACGCCCGCCTCGCCGAGCGGTACGGCATGGACGCCCAGGTGATGCATGCCGACGACGGCATTGTGCTGCGGCTGCCGGATGCCGACCTGATGGGGCTGGACCTCCTGGACTTCGACCCGGCGCAGGACCCCGCCCAGGATCCGGCACCGCTGCCGTTCCCCCTGCACGACAGCGATCAACCACCCGTCGGCGCTGCGGATGTGACGTTCGACCAGGGCGAGATAAGTCAGATCGTCACCGACCAGGTAGGCGGTTCGGCCCTGTTCGCCTCCCGGTTCCGCGAGTGCGCGGCACGTGCCCTGTTGCTGCCGCGACGCAGCCCCGGCAAGCGCACCCCGCTCTGGCAGCAGCGTCAGCGCGCCGCACAACTGCTCCAGGTCGCCTCCGAGTTCGGCTCCTTCCCGATCGTCCTGGAAGCGGTCCGCGAATGCCTCCAGGATGTCTTCGACGTTCCCGGGCTCACCGAACTCATGGGTGACCTCGAAGCACGCCGCGTCCGGCTGGTCGAGGTGACCACCCCGGAGCCCTCTCCCTTCGCCCGCTCCCTCCTGTTCGGCTATGTCGCCCAGTTCCTCTACGAGGGCGATTCACCCCTCGCCGAGCGGCGGGCCGCCGCCCTCTCCCTCGACTCCCACCTGCTGGCCGAGCTCCTCGGCCAGGCAGAACTGCGCGAGCTGCTCGACGCCGACGTCCTGACCGAGCTGGAGCAGGAGCTCCAGTGGCTGACCGAGGACCGCCGGATCAAGGACATCGAAGGGGTCGCCGATCTCCTTCGGGTCCTCGGACCGCTCACCGACCCGGAGTTGGCCGCGCGCGGCGCCCAGCCGCCCTGGGCTCCGGAGCTGTCCGCCGCCCGCCGCGCCATCCGGGTACGGATCGGCGGAGCGGACCACTGGGCCGCGATCGAGGACGCGGGACGGCTGCGCGACGCCCTGGGCACCGCCCTTCCTGTCGGTGTCCCCGAGGCGTTCACCGAACCGGTGAAGGACCCCCTCGGCGACCTCCTCGCCCGATACGCCCGTACGCACGGCCCGTTCACCTCCACCGAGGCCGCCGGCCGTTTCGGCCTGGGCACTGCCGTCACGGACGGCGCACTGCAACGGCTCGCCGCCGCCGGCCGACTCGTCCAGGGCGAGTTCCACCCCGCCGGCATCGGCCAGGAGTGGTGCGACGCCACCGTGCTGCGCCGGCTGCGCCGCCGCTCCCTCGCCGCGCTCCGTCATGAACTGGAGCCGGTGCCGCCCGCCGCCCTCGCTGCTTTCCTTCCTCAGTGGCAGCACATGGGCCGCAACAGCCTGCGCGGAATCGACGGACTGGCCCGCGCCATCGAGCAGTTGCAGGGCGCGCCCGTCCCGGCGTCGGCTTTGGAGAAGCTGATCCTGCCGGGCCGGGTCACGGGCTACACCCCCGCGCTGCTGGACGAGCTGACGACCACCGGCGAGGTCGTCTGGGCCGGTGCCGGTGCCCTGCCCGGCAAGGACGGTTGGCTGTCCCTCTACCTCGCCGACAGCGCACCCCTGCTCCTCCCGCCCCCGCACCCGCTCGAACTCAGCGCGTTGCACGAATCCGTCCTGACGACCCTGAGCGGCGGATACGGACTGTTCTTCCGGCAGATCGCCGACCAGGTCCGCGCCACCACGCACCCGGACTGCACCGATCCGCAACTGGCCGACACCGTCTGGGACCTGGCCTGGTCGGGCCGGCTCACCAACGACACACTCGCCCCGCTGCGTTCGCTCCTCGGATCCGGGCGCACGGCAGGGTCGACCGCCCACCGCGCCAAGCGGAGCATCCCGCGCGGCCGCTACGGCTCGCTCACCGCCGCCGCCCGACCCGCTTCCCGCACCGGCCCGCCCACCGTCTCGGGCCGCTGGTCCCTGCTCCCCACCGCCGAACCCGAACCCACGCACCGCGCACACGCCCTGGCGCGCACCCTCCTCGACCGCCACGGCGTGGTGACCCGCGGTGCGGTCCAGGCGGAGGGCGTCGAGGGCGGCTTCTCCGCCGCGTACCGCGTCCTCTCCGCCTTCGAGGACAACGGACAGGCGCGGCGCGGCTATGTCGTCGAGGGCCTGGGAGCGGCGCAGTTCGCGATGGACGGCGCCGTCGACCGGCTGCGGGCCACGGCCACCGCCTGTGACCGTACGGATCCGGGCGCCGCGCCCCATGCCCTGGTCCTCGCCGCGGCGGACCCGGCCAACGCCTACGGCGCGGCGCTGCCCTGGCCCGAGCCGCCGGACGGCGCCGGTCACAAGCCGGGCCGCAAGGCGGGCGCCCTGGTGGTGCTGGCCGACGGCGAGCTGGCGATGTACATGGAGCGCGGCGGCAAGACGCTGCTGGCCTGGCCCACCGACCCGGAGGACCCGGCACTCCTCGCGGCGGCCGGGGCTCTGGCGGCAGCCGCCCGCGCGGGAGCACTGGGCACGGTCACGGTGGAGCGCACCAACGGCGCCTCGTCCCTGACCTCCCCACTCGGCCGCACGCTGGAAGCGGCCGGATTCCTGGCCACCCCGCGGGGACTCCGCCTACGCGCCTGAACCACCGTCCCGTCCCGCCCGTCACCCACCGCAGAGCTCGCGCCCGGCATCCCGTCCCGCACACACCGCCCCGTACCAGCCACAACGCCTGCACGCACAACATGCACCGCACACCGCACACACCCAGCGCGTCGCCCTCACTCGCCACTCGGCCCCGCATCATGGAGGCATGCCCGAAGGAGACACCGTCCTGCAGACTGCCGGACGCCTGCACAACGCACTCGCCGGCCGGGTCCTCACCCGCTCCGACCTGCGTGTCCCCCGGTTCGCCACCGCCGACCTCACCGGCCGGGCGGTCCTGGACGTCGTCTCGCGCGGCAAGCACCTCCTCACCCGTATCGAGGGGGACCTGACGCTGCACAGCCATCTGCGGATGGACGGCTCCTGGCGCGTCTACGCCCCGGGTGAGCGCTGGCGCGGTGGCCCCGCCCACCAGATCCGTGCGGTCCTCGCCAACCGGGAGCACACGGCCGTCGGCTACCGGCTCCCCGTCCTCGAACTCCTTCGCACCCGGGACGAGGAGCAGGTGGTCGGCCACCTCGGCCCCGATCTGCTGGGCCCCGACTGGAACCCCGACTCCGCTCTGCGCAATCTGCTCAGCGACCCCGCCCGCCCCCTCGGCGAAGCCCTCCTGGACCAGCGCAACCTGGCCGGAATCGGCAACGTCTACAAGGCCGAGCTCTGCTTCCTCGCCCGTGCCACCCCCTGGCTCCCCATCGGCGACCTGGCACCCTCCACCGCAGCGCGCCTCGTCACCACGGCCAAGCAGCTCCTCGAAGCCAACCGCGACCGCCCGATGCGCACGACCACCGGCGCCGCGACCCGCGGATACGGCACACACGAACGCCTCTGGGTCTACGGCAGGGCCAACCGCCCCTGCCTGCGCTGCGGCACCCCCATCCGCACAGCGGACCAGGACACCCGCCCCGCCTACTGGTGTCCGCGCTGCCAATCGGGCCCCCACCCTGGTTGACGACCCGTCAGTTCCGGTCGTACGGTCCCGTCATGCCCCTCACCGCGTACGACCTCACGGGCCGCTCCGCGTTCGTCACCGGCGCGGCGGGCGGCATCGGCCGCGCAAGCGCCGTCCTCCTCGCGGCGGCGGGCGCCACCGTGCACTGCGCGGACCTCGACGAGAAGGGCCTGCTGGAGACCCGGGACCTGATCGCCGGAGCGGGCGGTACCTCCCATGTCCACCCCTTGGATGTCACCGACCGCGGTCGGATCAGGGCCGCGGTGGCTGCCGCGGGCGACCTCGACATCCTGGCCGCCGTCGCCGGAATCATGCATACGAGCAGCGTCCTGGAGACCACGGACGACGATCTCGACCGCGTCCTCTCCGTCAATTTCAAGGGCGTGCTGTACGCCTGTCAGGAAGTGGCCCGCGGCATGATCGCGCGCGGCGCGCCCGGCTCGCTGATCACCATGGCCTCCGGAGCGGTCGACGCCGCGAACCCGGGGCTGCTCTGCTACAGCGCGGCCAAGGCGGCGGTCGTCCAGTTGACGAAAACCCTCGCGGCCGAATTGGGGCCTCATTCCATTCGCGTCAACGCCGTCGCCCCGGGCTGGATCCGTACGCCCATGACCGCCCGCCACGACGCCGAACGGCAACACCGGGCGGAGGCCACGATGGCACGGATGTCCCCGCTCGGCCGGGTCGGCGAACCCGAGGACGTCGCCCACACCGTGCTCCATCTCGCATCCGATGCCTCGGCCTTCATGACCGGCCAGATCCTCCGCCCGAACGGCGGCGTAGCCATGCCGTGGTAGTTCGCCGGACCCGGCGGACCCACGGCAGCCCCGCATCCGACCACCACTGCCCCACGTACCGCACCGCGCCGTCCGACCACTGCCCCAGGTACCGCATCGCGCCGTCCGACCATCGGCCCACGCATCGCAGCCCCACATCCGCCCACCGGCCCGCGAGCCGCGCCCCGACACCGGATTCCCATCCCCAGGGGCCACCCCCGCCCCCGCCGGCCCCCGCCTCCGCGTCGACATCCGTGCCGCTCGCCCGCGTCGACCCAGCGGTCGCGGCCGCGTGCACGGGCAGGAGGCTCAGCCCCCATCCGCCCGCCGCCACCGCACCCTCGACAAGCCCCGCATGGGCCGGTTCCAGCACGAGCCGCAGCACGGCCCACCACCACACCCCGCCGAGAACGAGCGCCGGCACCCATCGCCGTACCATGGCTGCCTCCTCCGGCCGAACCTAGTCCGGCGCGCTCACCCGGCGGGAGGGCGCACCGGTGCACCACCGGCGCGCAGTGCGCAGCCGCAGACCGTTGTGCGCTCTCCGCCCGGGAGATCCGGGCTTGCTCCGGATCACGGCTCCACCTGAGTCGGAGGCGCTCCGGCGCCCCGGTACAGGCCGGTGCGGCCCGCATCAGGCCGCATCGAGACACTTCAGGCTGTTGCCGGTCCACGTCGGACCGTGTCGGTCCGCTCGTGTTCCTCCTGATCGATGCCTCTTACTCGCAGTCTCGCCCAGACACCCCCGGGCCGCATCCAGAACGGACCGCGCCCCTCCGGAGCAGCGCTCCAGGGCATGCGAAAGCCCCGGCAACCCACTGAGGGGCCAACCGGGGCTCCGCTTCACACCGGGACCGCGCGGGTCAGGCGGCGACCACATCCACCGCTTCCGCGGGCGCCTTGATGGTCACCCGTCCCGTCGGCACACCTGCCACCGACGTCACGGAGACGGAATTGAGCATGGGGCGTACCGGCACTGGCACCGGATCGCTGGCTGCTGCCGACTCGGCCAGTTCGGCCAACGACAGCTCATCGCTCACTTCACGCATGAGCTCGGACATCCGTACGTCAAGCGCGTCGCAAATGGCGGAGAGCAGTTCGGAGGATGCCTCCTTCTGCCCCCGCTCCACCTCGGAGAGATAGCCGAGCGAGACTCGGGCGGACGAGGAGACTTCGCGCAGAGTACGGCCTTGGCGCTGGCGCTGCCGACGCAGCACGTCACCAAGCAGGCGACGGAGCAGAATCATCGGTGGCTCCCTCCTCGGACCGCGTAGCCGCATCCTTCACGCCCCACCGTACCGCCTTGCGCCGCGGCCGTGCGGGGAGCGATGTCGTGTTCACTCAGGGCTGCAAACATCAATTCCCCCCGTTCTGTTCCGTATCCTGTGCCCTTGCATTCTTGCCGAGTTCGGCGGAGAGCAATGCGAGCACGCTCCGTACGCTCTCTCTACGGATGTCCGTACGCCCGCCGTTCAATCGCAACGCGGTCACATTCCCCGCGTCGTCCGGCCCTGCCACCGCTACATAGACCGTGCCCACAGGCTTGCCGTCCTGGGGGTCGGGGCCGGCGACTCCCGTGGTGGCCACTCCCCAGTCTGCCCCGAGAACGCGACGCGCACCTGTCGCCATCTGCCGCGCCACCTCCGGGTCCACCGCGCCTCGGGCCGCCAGCAGGGCGTCGTCCACGCCCAGCAGTTCCCGCTTCAAGGACGTCGCGTACGCCGTCACGGACCCGCGGAAGGAGCGCGAGGCACCCGGCACGGACGTCAGCTCTGCCGCGACCAGACCGCCGGTCAGCGACTCGGCGACGGCAAGAGTCTCACCACGCTCCGCGAGCAGCTCCAGCACCCGGGCCGCGGCGGTCACCGCTCGGCCTCCGTCGAGCCATGGGCGGTCGAGCCATGCGCCGTCGAGTCCCCGGAGACCGGCCCCGTACCCTCGGCGGCCCCGGGCCCCTCGGCCGTCCCGGACGCCCCCGCCGCGGCGGCCCTCTCCGCCGCCAGGCCCTTGCGGCGGAGCACGACGGCCTGGCGCACGTAATCGAGCCCGGTGACGACCGTCAGCACGACGGCCACCGCCATCACCCAGAAGCGCAGGGTGGCGAGTGGACCGGTCAGCGCCAGGACGTACATCCCGACGGCCGTTCCCTGCGCCAGGGTCTTCATCTTCCCGCCGCGACTGGCCGGAATCACCGCGTGCCGTATCACCCAGAACCGCATCAGCGTGATGCCGATCTCGCGGAAGAGGATCACGCCCGTGACCCACCAGGGCAGATCACCGAGATAGGACAGGCAGATCAGCGCCGCGCCCATGATCGCCTTGTCCGCGATCGGGTCGGCGATCTTCCCGAAGTCGGTGACCAGGTCGTACGTGCGCGCGAGGTGGCCGTCGAACAGATCGGTGATCATGGCGATGGCGAACGCCGCCCAGGCGAACGACCGCCAGGCCGGGTCGTAACCGCCGTTGTGCAGCAGCAGCAGCACGAAGCCGGGCACCAGCACCAGTCGCAGCATGGTGAGCAGATTGGCGATGTTCCACAGACTGGCCTGATTGACGGCCGCGGTGCCCAGCTTGCCGCCGCGGACCGGCTTCGCGCCGGAGCCGCCCGCCGCGGATGCCGGGACTCCCGTCATCTGGCCGCCTCCACGAGTTCGGAACACTCGGCCACCAGGTCCACTCCCTCGGTGCCCACCACCTTCGCCTCGACCATACGGCCGGGCGCGAGGCCCTCGCGTGCGGTGAAGAGCACCTGGCCGTCCGTCTCGGGTGCCTGGTGCGCGGCGCGCCCCACCGCCCGCGGCTCGTCCTCGGTGGAGTCGACGGACTCGACCAGTACCTGAAGGGTCTCCCCGAGCCGCTCCTCCGCACGCTGCGAGGTCAGCTCCTCGGCCAGCTGGGAGATGTGCGCGAGCCGCTCGGCGATGACGTCGGCGTCCAGCTTGTTCTCGTAGCCGACCGCCTCGGTGCCTTCCTCGTCGGAGTAGCCGAAGACGCCGATGGCGTCGAGCCGGGCACCGGTGAGGAAGCGTTCCAGCTCCGCCAGATCCGCCTCGGTCTCACCGGGGAAGCCCACAATGAAGTTGGAGCGGGCACCGGCCTGCGGTGCCTTGCCGCGGATGGTGTCCAGGAGCTCCAGGAAACGGTCGGTGTCGCCGAAGCGGCGCATGGCCCGCAGCACGCCGGGGGCCGAGTGCTGGAAGGACAGGTCGAAGTACGGGGCGACCTTCGGGGTCGAGGTCAGTACGTCGATGAGGCCCGGCCGCATCTCGGCGGGCTGCAGATAGCTGACCCGGATCCGCTCGATCCCCTCGACGTCGGCGAGCTCCGGCAGCAGCGTCTCCAGCAGCCTGATGTCACCGAGGTCCTTGCCGTACGAGGTGTTGTTCTCGGAGACCAGCATGACCTCCTTCACGCCCTGCTCCGCCAGCCAGCGGGTCTCTCCCAGCACGTCCGAGGGGCGCCGCGAGATGAAGGAGCCGCGGAAGGACGGGATGGCGCAGAAGGAGCAGCGGCGGTCGCAGCCGGAGGCGAGCTTCACCGAGGCGACGGGGCTGGTGCCCAGCCGCCGGCGCAGGGGCGCACGTGGCCCGGAGACCGGAGCGACTCCTTCGGGGAGGTCCTCGGGGGCCGGGACCGCTGCGGCCTCCTGCGCGTGCCCCGGCAGGGCCACGGCGGCGTCCTGCCGCTCTGCCGGGCTGATCGGCAGGAGCTTTCGGCGGTCGCGCGGGGTGTGCGAGGCGTGGATGCCGCCGTTGAGAATGGTCTGGAGGCGGTCGGAGATGTCCGCGTAGTCGTCGAATCCAAGGACGCCGTCCGCCTCGGGCAGGGCCTCGGCGAGGTCCTTGCCGTAGCGCTCGGCCATGCAGCCGACGGCGACCACGGCCTGGGTTCTGCCGTGGTCCTTCAGATCATTGGCTTCGAGCAGGGCGTCGACGGAGTCCTTCTTGGCGGCCTCGACGAATCCACAGGTGTTGACGACGGCGACATCCGCGTCGGAGGCATCCTCGACGAGCTCCCAGCCGTCCGCTGCCAAGCGGCCTGCGAGCTCCTCCGAGTCCACCTCGTTACGGGCGCAGCCAAGAGTGACAAGGGCGACGGTACGGCGTTCGGGCATGGGCTCAAGACTACTTTGTCCCGGCACCCGCCCTGCCGTGCAGGGTTCCACCGTTACACCGAGTAACAAAGGCGGCGAGCGCCCGGCAGGATTGCCGGACGCCCGCCGCGTCGCGTGGGCGACTTCGGAGACGGTGCGTGTACGGGTCAGCCGACCGCCGGGTCGCCCTTCGTGTACGAGAGCCGCTCGACCTGACCGGGCTGGAACTTGTCCTCGACCTTCTTGCCGTTCACGAAGAGCTCGATGGATCCGGCGTCACCGAGGACGAGGTCGACCCGCTCCTGGTCCTGGAACGTCTTGGACTGGCCCTGGAGCAGCAGGCCGTCGAAGAGCAGCCGCCCGTTGTGGTCCTTGGCGGAGATCCAGCTCTTGCCCTGACTGGCGCTGAGCTTCACCGTCACCTTGTCCCTGGGTGCCGCGGCGATGGCACTGTCGGAAGGCGCCGGCTTGGGGTCGACGGGCTTGCTGGCCGTCGGCTTGGGGGTCTTGGTGTTGGGCGTCGAGCCCTCCGCGACCCGTGTGGTCGAGGAGTTGTCGTCGCCGCCCTTGAGGAAGGTGAAACCGACGAAACCGACGACGGCGACGATCGCCGCGACCATGGCCGCCGTCCAGTTGGGCCGTCGGGGTTCGGAACGGATTCTCTCGGCCTCGAACAGCGGAGCCGCGGGCGTGGGCGCGGGACGGCCGCCGTGCTCGGCGTCGTACTGCGAGACCAGCGGTTCCGGGTCGATCCCGACGGCCCGCGCCAAGGTACGGATATGGCCGCGCGCGTACACGTCGCCGCCGCAGCGGGAGAAATCGTCCTCTTCGATCGCGCGCACGATGGGGATGCGCACCCGGGTGGACGAACTGATCTCTTCGACCGTGAGACCTGCGGCGATGCGAGCCTGCTGGAGCACTCGACCGATCGAAGGCCGGTCGTCTTCGGGGGAGTTGCCGATGGACACGGGGGCGCCTTTCGAGCGTGAGCCACCTGCTGGGTGTTCAGTCTAGGGGGGGTACGAAAGGGTGGGGCAACCGGGAGGAACGACTTTGTACGCCATCGGACTCGCGTCGTCGGACTCGAACGCATGGGACTCGCGCCAGAGGCTCGAACCCCGTCATATCCGCCGGGCCGCCCCGAGAAGGACCATCCTGCCGCCCCTCCCTTCAACTTGACGTACGACCCGGCGAAACGGTTGCCCGGACTTCACCCCGAACCCGGCTTCTCCAGGAATCCGGCGTCTCCTCGGAGCCGCTACGAAGCGGTTTCCCCGCGGATCAGTGCCAGCACCCCGTCCAGCTCGTCCGGTTTCACCATGACGTCACGCGCCTTGGATCCCTCGCTGGGCCCGACGATGTTCCGCGACTCCATCAGGTCCATCAGCCGGCCGGCCTTGGCGAAGCCGACCCGCAGCTTGCGCTGGAGCATCGAGGTCGATCCGAACTGGGTGGAGACGACCAGTTCGGCGGCCTGGCAGAGCAGATCCAGGTCGTCGCCGATGTCCTCGTCGATCTCCTTCTTCTTCGCGGTGCCGACCACCACGTCCTCGCGGAAGACCGGCGCCATCTGATCCTTGCAGTGCTGGACGATGGCCGCGACCTCGTCCTCGGTGACGAAGGCGCCCTGCATACGGGTGGGCTTGTTGGCGCCCATCGGCAGGAACAGACCGTCACCCTTTCCGATGAGCTTCTCGGCACCGGGCTGGTCGAGAATGACCCGGCTGTCGGCCAGCGAGGACGTGGCGAAAGCGAGCCGGGAGGGCACGTTCGCCTTGATCAGGCCGGTGACGACGTCGACCGAGGGCCGCTGGGTCGCGAGCACGAGGTGGATACCGGCTGCGCGGGCCAGTTGGGTGATGCGGACGATGGCGTCCTCCACATCGCGCGGAGCGACCATCATCAGGTCGGCGAGCTCGTCGACGATCACCAGTAGATACGGGTACGGCGAGAGCTCGCGCTCACTGCCCTCCGGCGGTTTGACCTTGCCGTTGCGGACGGCCTGGTTGAAGTCGTCGATGTGCCGGTACCCGAACGCGGCGAGGTCGTCGTACCGGAGGTCCATCTCCCGTACGACCCACTGGAGGGCCTCGGCGGCGCGCTTGGGGTTGGTGATGATCGGCGTGATCAGGTGCGGGATGCCCTCGTACGCGGTCAGCTCGACCCGCTTGGGGTCGACCAGCACCATCCGGACGTCGTCCGGCGTCGCCCGCACCATGACCGAGGTGATCAGGCAGTTGATGCACGACGACTTGCCGGAACCGGTCGCGCCGGCCACCAGCACGTGCGGCATCTTCGCCAGGTTGGCCATCACATAGCCGCCCTCGACGTCCTTGCCGAGCGCGACCAGCATCGGATGGTCGTCCTCGGCTGCGTCCGCGAGGCGCAGTACGTCACCGAGGTTGACCATCTCCCGGTCGGTGTTGGGGATCTCGATGCCTACCGCCGACTTGCCCGGGATCGGGGAGATGATCCGGACGTCGGGGCTGGCGACGGCGTACGCGATGTTCTTGGCGAGGGCGGTGATCCGCTCGACCTTCACCGCGGGGCCGAGCTCCACCTCGTACCGGGTGACCGTCGGTCCGCGGGTGAAGCCGGTGACGGCGGCGTCGACCTTGAACTCGGTGAAGACGTTCGTCAGGGCCGCGACGATCGCGTCGTTGGCGGCGCTGCGGGTCTTGCCCGGTCCGCCGCGTTCCAGCAGGTCGAGCGAGGGCAGCGAGTAGGTGATGTCGCCGGAGAGCTGCAACTGCTCGGCCCGGGCCGGCAACGGCTGGGACTGCGAGTCGGGCACGGGCTTCGTCAGATCGGGTACACCGCCCGAGGGCGCCGCCCGCTCCGGTTTCCCTCCCCCGAGGGCGGGCTCGCCCTCCCTGGCCCCCGGTACCGGCGAGCCCGTGCGTTCGCGCTCCGCGGCGACGCCCTGGGTGAGGTCGGCGACGATCGGCGAGGGCGGCATTCCGTTGAGCACGGCCCCGTCGAGCGCGGCCGCGGCGGCCGCGGCGACATCCACCGCGTCCATGGTGCGGTTCATCGCGGGCTGCGCGGTGGGCCTGCGCGGCCTGCGGCGCTTGGAGAGCGCGTCGGCCTCCGCCCGGTCGGGGTCGTACTCCTCGGGCGCCCCGGAGCGGCGGGCGGAGGAGCGGCGGCCGGGCAGCGCTTCGCGCCACTGCTCGTCGTAGCGTTCGTCGTCGCTCTCCTCGTCCGCCTCGGGGTCGTACACCGGGTCGAGGATGCCCAGCCTGGTGCCGAGCAGCCGGAGCCGTTGCGGAATGGCGTTCACCGGTGTGGCGGTGACGACGAGCAGCCCGAAGACCGTGAGCAGCAGCAGCAGCGGTACGGCGAGGACCTCGCCCATCGTGTAGATCAGCGGTTTGGAGGCCGCCCAGCCGATGAGCCCGCCCGCGTCCTGCATCGCCGTGGTGCCGTCGCCCCGTCCGGGCGATCCGCACGCGATGTGGACCTGTCCGAGCACCCCGACGACCAGGGCGGAGAGTCCGATGACGATGCGTCCGTTGGCCTCGGGCTTCTCCGGGTAGCGGATCAGCCGGACGGCGATGGCACCGAGCAGTATCGGCACGAGCAGATCGAGCCGGCCGAAGGCTCCGGTGACGAGCATCTCGACGAGGTCCCCGACGGGCCCGCGCAGATTCGACCAGGTGCCCGCGGCGACGACCAGCGCGAGACCGAGCAGCAGCAGCGCGACTCCGTCCTTGCGGTGCGCGGGGTCGAGCCCCTTGGCACCGCGCCCTACGCCACGGAACATCGCGCCGACGGCGTGGGCCGCACCGAGCCAGACGGCGCGTGCCAGGCGGTACACCCCACCGGTGGGCGACGGCGCCGGTTTGGGCGCGGCCGCCTTTTTGGCGGGGGCCCTCTTCGCGGGCGCGGTCTTCTTCGCGGCGGTCTTCTTGGCGGGCGCGGTCCTTTTCGCGGGCGCGGCTTTCTTGGCCGGCCCCGCGGTACGGCCGACGCGCTTCGCGGTGCCCGCCGTGCCCTGGGAACCCTTGCCGGACGTACGTGAGGCCATGGTGCCGAGGTTACCGGTGCCGACGGCCGTGAACACGTGCCCCTGCCGCTTCACCCGACCGTGTCGCTGGACAGAGGCCGGAAACTGACGCGCTCTCACGCCCCCGTGCCGGCGGATGCCCTGACCTCGGGCCGTCGAACCGGCGATCCGTCACACCGGCGAACGACCGAGACGGCGCAGCAGTTGGGCCGGGTCCCCGGGCAACCGCCCGTCCCCCGGCCGGAGGTCGCACCGCCGGACCGTTCCCCGTCGTGGAGTCGCGCGGCGGTACGACGTCACGAGGGGAGCACGGGCGCGCCGCTTCCGGTGCCGGGCTCCAGTGCATCGAGTGCCCGGCGCAGGCCGGTCAGTTTGCGTTCCAGGTGGGCGGCGGTGGCCACGGCCGCCGCGTCCGCCGACTCGTCGTCGAGCTGCTTGGAGAGCGCTTCGGCCTGCTCCTCGACGGCCGCGAGCCGCGCCGAGAGCTCGGCCAGCAGCCCTGCGGGCTCCCTCTCGTGGCCCCCGCCGCCGTTGGTGTCGCTCTCCAGCTGGAGACGCAGCAGCGCTGCCTGCTCGCGCAGCTTGCAGTTCTTCATGTACAGCTCGACGAAGACCGAGACCTTGGCCCGCAGCACCCACGGGTCGAACGGCTTCGAGATGTAGTCCACCGCGCCCGCCGCGTAACCCCTGAAGGTGTGATGCGGACCATGATTGATCGCGGTGAGAAAGATGATCGGGATGTCGCGCGTCCGTTCCCGCCGCTTGATGTGCGCCGCGGTTTCGAAACCGTCCATGCCCGGCATCTGGACGTCCAGCAGAATGACCGCAAAGTCGTCCGTGAGCAGCGCTTTGAGCGCTTCCTCCCCTGACGATGCCCGTACCAGTGTCTGATCGAGCGCAGAGAGGATGGCCTCCAGCGCCAGCAGATTCTCCGGCCGGTCATCGACCAGGAGGATCTTGGCCTTCTGCACCATGGCCCGTCCTCCTCGCCCCGGAATTGCACCGGGCGCCGCCCCAGGGGACGACTCCCTTACGCCGTCCGTCCTTGTGCCGGTCATGGTAGCCGCACCCCGCCCGTCACCACACCCTGTCACCGCGATGTCACTGTGCACACAGCAGAAACGCGGTGGGGGACGAGAAGGTTCCCCGTACAGCGCCTTCTCACACTCCCGCGAGCACAGTCGATCATCAACTCATCGCGATTCCCTCAGCCAATGATCACTCTCCGCGCATCCACTGCTCCATTACGGAAAGGAGATGATCAGGATCGACAGGCTTGGTCACATAATCGGAAGCACCGGATTCGATCGCCTTCTCCCGGTCCCCCTTCATGGCCTTGGCGGTCAGCGCGACGATCGGCAGGCCGGCGAACTGGGGCATCCGGCGGATCGCCGTCGTCGTGGCATAGCCGTCCATCTCCGGCATCATGATGTCCATCAGTACGACCGTCACATCGTCGTGCTGTTCCAGGACTTCGATCCCCACGCGTCCGTTCTCCGCGTACAGCACCGAGAGACCGTGCTGCTCCAGCACGCTGGTGAGCGCGAAGACATTGCGGATGTCGTCGTCGACGATCAGCACCTTCTCGCCGTGGAACCGGAACGTCCTGCGGACCTCCGGTTCCTCCTGCCCGCCCAGCGCCCACGGCTCCTGCGGAGCGGCCGGAACAGCAGCACGGGGCGGCAGCACGGGCCGCCGCTCCGCACTCCCGGGGGTCGTGCGTCGCCGCATCAGCCCGGCGGCTGCAGCGGCGTCGAAGACACCGGAGACACCGGCCGGATCCTGCGCGGTGGCAGTCGGGCCGGCCTCCGGAAGCAGACCTTCGTCGGCCGCGGCGCCGTGCGCCTCGCCCGGCCCCGGGCCGATCTGCGGATACCCCTGCGGCGGCAACTCGCTCGGGTGCAGCGGCAGATACAGCGTGAAGGTCGAGCCGCGGCCCGGCTCGCTCGCCGCGTGGATCTCGCCGCCCAGCAGACGGGCGATCTCCCGGCTGATGGACAGGCCGAGCCCCGTACCGCCGTACTTGCGACTGGTCGTGCCGTCCGCCTGCTTGAACGCCTCGAAGATCACCAGCATCTTGCTGGACGCGATCCCGATCCCCGTGTCGGTGACCGAGAAGGCGATCAGATCGGCATCGGGGTCACGCAGCGAGCCGGCCTCCAGGAGCTGCTCGCGGATGGCGTTCGGCACGTCCTCGTTGGCGTGCCTGATCACCAGCTCGACCGCCCCGCTGTCGGTGAACTTCACCGCGTTGGAAAGGAGATTGCGCAGCACCTGGAGCAGCCGCTGCTCGTCCGTGTGCAGGGTCGCGGGCAGCTCCGGCGATACCCGTACGGAGAAATCGAGCCCCTTCTCCGCGGTGAGCGGCCGGAATGTCGCCTCCACGTAGTCGACGAGCTGGACCAGCGCGATCCGGGTCGGGCTGACATCCATCTTGCCCGCCTCGACCTTCGTCAGATCGAGGATGTCATTGATCAGCTGGAGCAGATCGGACCCGGCCCCGTGGATCGTCTCGGCGAACTCCACCTGCTTCGGCGAGAGATTCCCCTCGGCATTGTCCGCGAGCAACTTGGCGAGAATGAGCAGGGAATTGAGCGGTGTGCGCAACTCGTGCGACATGTTCGCCAGGAACTCCGACTTGTAGCGCATCGAGACCGCGAGCTGCTCGGCACGCTCCTCCAGCACCTGCCGGGCATCCTCGATCTCGGTGTTCTTGACCTCGATGTCGCGGTTCTGCTGGGCCAGCAGCTCGGCCTTCTCCTCCAGTTCGGCGTTGGATGCCTGAAGCGCCTTCTGCCGGTTCTCCAACTCCTGTGACCGGTCCCGCAATTGCTCGGCCAGCTCCTGCGACTGCTCAAGGAGCTTCTCGGTCTTCGTATTGACGCTGATGGTGTTGACGCTCGTCGCGATCATCTCGGCGAGCTGGTTGAGGAAGTCCCGCTGAATATGCGTGAACGGCTGGAACGAGGCCAGCTCGATCACACCGAGAACCTTCCCCTCGAAGAGCACCGGCAGCACGATCACATGCGCGGGCGGCGCCTCGCCGAGCCCGGAGGAGATCTTCAGATATCCCGGCGGAACGTTGTCCACCTGAATGGTCCGCTTCTCCTCCGCGGCCGTGCCGATGAGCGTCTCACCGGGCCGGAACGACGTCGGCATCGATCCCGCCGAATATCCGTAACTGCCCCTCATACGGAGTTCGTACGAGCTGTCCTTCTCGCTCTCCGACCCCACCGCGCCGGTGTCCCCGGTCGGCATGGCCAGGAAGAACGCACCGTGCTGCGCGGAGACGACCGGGGTCAGCTCGCTCATGATCAGCGAGGCCACGTCGTCGAGATCGCGCCGCCCCTGCATCAGACCGGAGATCCGGGCGAGATTGCCCTTCAGCCAGTCCTGCTCCTTGTTGGTCGCCGTGGTGTCGCGCAGGTTGGCGATCATCGTATTGATGTTGTCCTGCAGGGCCTGGATCTCGCCCGCCGCGTCCACGTCGATCTTGAGGTTGAGGTCACCGCGGGTCACCGCGGTGGCGACGGCCGCGATGGCCCGCACCTGACGGGTCAGGTTCCCGGCCATCTCGTTCACCGACTCGGTGAGGTCGCGCCAGGTGCCGTCGACGTCCCGGACCCGGGCCTGGCCGCCCAACTGCCCCTCCGTGCCCACCTCACGGGCCACCCGGGTCACCTGCTCGGCGAACGAGGAGAGCTGGTCGACCATCGTGTTGATGGTGTTCTTCAGTTCCTGGATCTCACCGCGCGCGTCGATGTCGATCTTCTTCGTGAGGTCGCCCTTGGCAATGGCCGTGGTGACCGTGGCGATCTGCCGCACCTGACCGGTCAGATTGGACGCCATCGAGTTCACGGACTCGGTGAGGTCCTTCCACGTACCGGAGACCCCCGGAACGCGCGCCTGGCCACCCAGTTCGCCTTCCGTGCCCACCTCACGGGCGACTCGCGTCACCTCGTCGGCGAACGAGGACAGCGTCGTCACCATCGTGTTGACGGTGTCGGCGAGCTCGGCGACCTCGCCCCGCGCCTCGACGGTGACCTTCTTCGTCAGATCGCCGTTGGCGACCGCGGACGAGACCCGGGAGATGTTCCGCACCTGACTGGTCAGGTTGTTGGCCATCAGGTTGACGTTGTCACTGAGGTCCTTCCAGATGCCGGTCGCGCCGCGCACCCGGGCCTGGCCGCCGAGGATGCCCTCGGTACCCACCTCGCGGGCGACCCGCGTCACCTCGTCGGCGAAGTTGAGCAGCTGGTCGACCATGGTGTTGACGGTCGTGACCAGTTCGAGGATCTCGCCCTTGGCGTCGACCGTGATCTTCTTGGACAGATCGCCGTTGGCGACCGCGGTGGTGACCTCGGCGATGTTGCGCACCTGAAGGGTCAGGTTGTTCGCCATGCCGTTGACGGACTGGGTGAGGTCCTTCCACGTACCGGACACCCCCTGCACCTCGGCCTGGCCGCCCAGCATGCCTTCCGTGCCGACCTCGCGGGCCACCCGCGTCACCTGCTCGGCGAAGTTCGAGAGCTGGTCCACCATCGTGTTGAGGGTGTTCTTCAGCTCCAGGATCTCGCCGCGCGCGTCCACATCGATCTTCTGCGACAGGTCACCGCGCGCCACCGCCGTGGCGACCTGCGCGATGTTGCGGACCTGAGCGGTGAGGTTCCCCGCCATGCCGTTGACCGAATCGGTCAGGTCACGCCACACACCGGCCACGCCGGGGACCTGCGCCTGGCCGCCGAGCCGCCCGTCGGTGCCGACCTCGCGGGCCACCCGGGTCACCTGGTCGGCAAAGGCGGAGAGCTGGTCCACCATCGTGTTGATGGTGTTCTTCAGCTCCAGGATCTCGCCGCGCGCGTCCACATCGATCTTCTGCGACAGGTCACCACGCGCCACCGCCGTGGTCACCTGCGCGATCTGGCGCACCTGGGAGGTCAGGTTCCCCGCCATGAAGTTGACGGAGTCGGTGAGCTCCTTCCACGTACCGGAAACGCCGTCGACCCGGGCCTGGCCGCCGAGGCGGCCCTCCGTGCCCACGTCACGCGCCATCCGCGTCACCTGGTCGGCGAACGACGAGAGCTGCGCCACCATCGTGTTGACGGTGTTCTTCAGCTCCAGCATCTCGCCCGCGACATCGACGGTGACCTTCTGCGAGAGATCGCCGTTGGCGACCGCGGTCGTCACCTGCGCGATGTCACGCACCTGCCCCGTCAGGTTCCGGAACGCCGTGTTCACCGAGTCGGTGAGGTCCTTCCAGGTCCCCGCCGCCCCCGGCACCTCGGCCTGACCGCCCAGTCGGCCCTCGACGCCGACCTCCCGGGCCACCCGGGTCACTTCCGAACCGAAGGACTGGAGCTGGTCCACCATCGTGTTGACGGTGTTCTTCAGCTCCAGCATCTCGCCGGCCACATCGACGGTGACCTTCTGCGTCATGTCACCGCTGGCCACCGCCGTGGTCACCTGCGCGATGTCGCGCACCTGGGTCGTCAGGTTCCGGAAGACCGTGTTCACCGAGTCGGTGAGGTCCTTCCAGGTCCCCGCCGCCCCCGGCACCTGGGCCTGGCCGCCGAGCAGACCCTCGCCACCGACCTCGCTGGCCACCCGGGTCACTTCGTCCGCGAAGGTCCGCAGCGTCTCCGTCATCTGGTTGATGGTCTCGGCCAGCTGCGCGACCTCGCCCCGGGCGCTCACCCTGACCTTCTGGGACAGGTCGCCGTTGGCCACGGCCGTCGTCACCTCGGCGATCCCACGCACCTGGGAGGTCAGATTTCCGGCCATCGTGTTGACGGAGTCGGTGAGGTCCTTCCAAACCCCGGCCACGCCCGGCACGGTCGCCTGCCCGCCCAGCTCGCCCTCCGTGCCCACCTCGCGGGCGACCCGGGTCACCTCGGAGGAGAACGACGACAGCTGGTCGACCATGGTGTTGACGGTGTTCTTCAGCTGGAGCATCTCGCCGGCCACATGGACGGTGACCTTCCGCGACAGGTCGCCCTTGGCGACCGCCGTCGTCACCAGAGCGATGTCCCGCACCTGCGCCGTGAGCCGGTACGCCATGGTGTTCACGGAGTCCGTGAGGTCCTTCCACGACCCGGACATCCCGCGCACCTGGGCCTGCCCGCCCAGCTTGCCCTCGGTACCGACCTCGACCGCGACCCGCGTCACCTGCTCGGTGAACGCCGACAGCTGGTCGACCAGGTTGTTGACCGTACGGGCGACCTTCAGGAACTCGCCGCGCAGCGGCCGTACCGTTTCGTCGGCCGTGTGCGAGCGCAGTTCCATCCGCTGTTCGAGATCACCGTCGGCCACCGCCGACAGCACCCGCCCGACCTCCGAGACCGGCCGGGCCAGATCGTCCACCAGCTCGTTGGAGGCGTCGATGGCGGCGGCCCAGGAGCCCTCACAGGCGCCGGTCTCCAGCCGCTCGGTGAGTTTCCCCTCACGTCCGACCACCCGCCGCACCCGGGCCAGCTCGCCGGTGAGGTGAAGATTGCGGTCGGCGACCTCGTTGAAGACTGCCGCGATCTCCGCCATCACGCCGTCGCCCGAGACGGTCAGGCGCCTGCGGAAGTTCCCGTCGCGCATCGCGACCAGGCCCGCCAGTAGTCTGTTGAGCGCCGCCGCATCGACATCGACGGTTCCATTGCGCTGCTTTTTCACGGGCTGTCCGCCTTTTGTGCGCGTGCCTGTTCCCCGCGCCGCCACGCCAGACTCCACCGTGATCCCTCCCGCAGGGGTTGACCGTATCGCTCGGGCCTTATCTGGGAGCTTGCCCAGTTCCTCATTGGCTACCGCCACTGCCCACCGTCGACGGGTGACCATGCGGACGTCAAATCGTTGAAACGTACCAGGTCCGACCCGATCGGGGTGCAGCCTCCAACGGTTGCCGCACATACCTCTGTTGGGAAGACCACACTTGTCCGGTCACATGTCTGTTACTGGTCGTTGCTGCCCGAAGTCGGCCCTCGTGTACCCGGTACCGAGACCGAGCGTCTAGCCTGGCTAGGCGAATCGAAGCGGCGAGAAACGGGCACAGGACTCGGGGAAGCGACGAGACACCATATGGGGAGTGCTGTGATCACCGCGCGCGCGGCTGCCACCTTCGACCCGGTCGGGCGCTCCGTCGCGACCGCCCGCGCCTTCGTCCGTGACACTCTCCAGGGCTGGGGATACACGGATGTCGTCGACGACGCCGTCGTTCTCACCAGCGAGCTCGTGACCAACGCCGTGGTGCACGCGGGCACGGCCGCGGACGTGCTGTGCCTGCGTACGGAGGACGGCGTACGGGTCGAGGTCTCGGACCACTATCCGGAACGCGAGATCCCGCTCCAGAGCACGGGCCTGGACTTCGGCAGTCCGGACCGCGAGAACGGCCGCGGACTCCTGCTCTGTGCGGCGCTCGCCTCCCGGTGGGGCGTCGAGTATTCACCCACCCGCAAACATGTCTGGTTCCAGCTCGATCTTCCGGAGCGCCCGGTGGGCATCCGCTCCGCCGGCCCGCTGCTCCCGGTCGGACTGCTCCCGGTCGCCGACGAGCGCGTCCGCGTCGCCGTCGTCCAGATCGGCAGCACCGGTTCCATCGCCGCCTGGAACGAGGACGCGGCGTTCCTCTTCGGATACACCGCCGACCAGGTCACCGGGAAGCAGCTCACCGACCTCACCGCCTGGCCGCAGACGCCCGGCACCAACACGGGCATCGTCGAGGCACTGCGGCTCTCGCGCTGGGAGGGCAGCTACGGGATCCGGGGCGCCGACGGCCGCACCATCCCCGTCTACGCCTCACACCTCCGCGTCCGCGACACCCACGGCGAACCGTCCACGGTCTGTCTGCTCGTCCGCGACTACGAACGCGCCGTGCTCCAGTCCCCGGTCCGCACACCGGTGTCCGACGCGAACGCCGACGGCCACAAGACGGATCCGTTCGAGATCTTCATCGGCTCCCCGGCCCCCGACGACCTCGACGGCCTGCTCCAGCGCACGGTCGAGCGGGCCCGCGACATGCTCGACGCCGATGCGGCCTTCCTGCTGCTGGCGACGGACGACGAAACGGAACTCGAGGTACGGGCCACGACCGGCCTGCCCTCCGCCCGCCAGCGATTCGCCAGGGTTCCGGTCGAGGCAGGCACCGGACGGTACGGCTCCGCCCGGATGCCCGCCGTCCACGAGGACCTCGACAACGTCCCCGGCGCCGTCCCCCTGCTCGGTGGCACCGGGATGCGCTCCGTCGTCACCGTCCCGCTGAAGGTCGAAGGACGCCTCACCGGCTCTCTCGGAGTCGCCGCGGAAGCGGCCGGCCGCTACTCCAACGAGGAGGCCCTGCGCCTCCAGTTCGCTGCGGACCGCATCGCGCTGGCCGTGGAATCGGCCCGCCTGGGCGAGCTGGAGCGCCTGCGCCGCGGTTCCCTCTCCTTCCTCGTCGAGGCCTCCGACCTGCTCGCGGGCACGCTCGACCGGGACCAGACCCTGGCCCTGATGGCCCAGATGACGGTCCCCACCCTGGCCACCTGGTGCGCCGTCTACACGATCGCCGACCAGTCCTCGGAGCCGTACCTCTCCTACGTCCTGCACGAGGACGAGGAGCGCATCGACGGCCTCAAGGCCCTTCTCTCCAAGATCGCTCCCCCGGACCCCGTGCCGACCCCCGGCGCCCGCGTCTGGGCGGCCCCGTCCGAAGCCGCCCACCAGGCGGCCCTGCGCACCTCGATGCGTACGCTCGGCCTCGGCGAGCCCGGCGGGCTCGGCTCCGGTGTCCATACGACACTCGCCACCGCCGCCGCGGTGGGCGGAGAGACCGTGGTCCTGCCACTCGTCGCCCGAAACCGCGTCATCGGCATGCTCACGCTCGGAAAGCCCTCCGACGACCACTTCCGCCAGGAGATCCTGGAACTGGCCGAGGATCTTTCACGACGCGCGGCCCTCGCACTCGACAACGCCCGCCTCTACTCGGAACGCATGGCGATCAGCCAGTCCCTCCAGCGCAGCCTGCTGCCGCCGGGGCTGCCCGAGGTCCCCAACGTCGAGATCGAGGTCATCTACCGCGCTGCGGGCGAGGGCAATGAGGTCGGTGGCGACTTCTACGACGTCTTCCCGATCCGCGACGGAGCCTACGGCTTCGCCATCGGTGACGTCTGCGGTACGGGTCCTGAGGCGGCGGCCGTCACCGGTCTCGCCCGCCACGCCCTGCGCCTCCTCGCCCGAGAAGGCTTCGGCGGCCCGGCGGTCCTGGAGCGCCTCAACGCCGCCATCCTGGACGAGGGCGCCCGCAGCCGCTTCCTGACCCTCCTGTACGGGGAGCTGTGGCCCCAGGAGGACGGCAGTGCTCTCCTGAAGGTCGTCTGCGCGGGCCACCCCCTGCCGCTGCGACTGCACCAGGACGGCTCGGTCGAAGCGGCGGCCGAACCGCAGCCGCTGCTGGGCGTCATCGAGGACCTCGAACTGTACGAGCAGACGGTCACTCTCGCCCCGGGCGATGTCCTGCTGTGCGTGACCGACGGTGTCACGGAACGCCGCGAGGGCACCCGCATGCTCGGCGACGACGGCCTGGCGGACGTCCTGGCCACCTGTACGGGCCTCACGGCCGGCGCGGTGGCGGCACGCATCCTGCGGGCGGTCGAACGCTTCGCCGCCGAGCCGGCCTCCGACGACATGGCCATCCTCGCCATGCGCGTCCCCGAGCACCCCACCACCTGACCGCATTTCACCGGGACCGGTTCCGGTGCGGCATTCCAACACCGCAGCGGACACGGGTGCGTGAGAGTGCGGCGACCCTGACAGCCAATCACCCCATATTCCGGGGGCATGGCGATCCACGGAGATGTCGGACCACCCCAAGACCAGTCCCCACACGCCCGGTACGGCCCCCGGGGCCGCTTCTGGGAGCACCAGAACCAACCACGGCGTCCAGGCCCGGGGGGGGGGGAGCCTGCGCCAGTGGGGCCAGGACGTGTCCACACAAGGCATGCAAAAAAGGCCCCCGCCGAATGGCGGGGGCCCTTTCTTATCTGAGCCCCAATGCGGAATCGAACCGCAGACCTTCTCCTTACCATGGAGACGCTCTACCGACTGAGCTATTGGGGCCTTGCTGCGCTGTGGCAACGAGGTAAAGCATACCCTGAACTCAGGGATGCTCAAAACCAGTGCCCGCAGAAGGTTCTGACGAGCCCTCACCAGGAACCACCACCCCTCTCACCACGACGCTCGTAGAGCGCCCCACAGGCGACGGGCTCTGAACGCAGAAAAGCCCCGTGCCACAAGGGCACGGGGCTTCTCACAAAAGGAGTTCGGCGGCGTCCTACTCTCCCACAGGGTCCCCCCTGC
>NZ_JBIUVC010000012.1:0-240631 GCF_044742755.1 Streptomyces sp. NPDC087845 | reverse complement strand
CACCGTCAGGTCATCGGCGAAATGCCGGTCACCCGTGGCGTCGGGCACGTACTTCACACAGACAACGATCCTCAAGCTCACGCCGGCTCTCCTACTGCATCGTCATTTCTGGGCTGCCTTGTTGCACGCAGCATAGGCGCCTGATGGGGCGGTTTCCGGTCGGGGCGACCGACGCTCCGAAGGAAATATTACTAGCCAGTACACCCAGTGCCTTACCCATGAGCAAGCGCTTGGAACTGTGATCTGGCCAACGTACGGCGCCCATGTGCCGCTTGGGAATTCTCAGTCCCGCAAGGCGGTGAAACGACCCTGGTGATAGAGCAGCGGGCGACCGCCTCCGACCGGGTCGCCGACCACGGCCTCCGCGATCACGATGCGGTGGTCCCCCGCCGGGATCCGGGCCACCACGCGGCAGACCAGCCAGGCCAGCACACCGTCGAGCACCGGCACGCCTTCGGGGCCACTGCGCCAATAGGTGGACGGGCCGAACCGGTCGGCGCCGCTGCGGGCGAACGTGGCGGCTAGTTCCTGCTGGTGCTCGCCGAGTATGTGGACACCGATGTGCTCGGCCTCGGCCACGACCGGCCAGCTGGAGGACGAGGTCCCCACTCCGAACGAGATCAGCGGCGGCTCGGCGGCGACGGAGTTGAGCGAGGTGGCGGTGAAGCCGACCGGCCGGTCACTTGCGGCGGTGATCACTGCCACACCGGCGGCGTGCTGCCGGAAGACCGAGCGGAGAAGTTCGGGGGATGCCGTGCGGGAGGTACCGAGCTCGGGCGATGCCGTCATGGAGATGTCCTTCTACGGAGATGGGCGTACGGGGCCGTGGTTGCTCAGGCACCCGGACAGCGCGCACTCGCGTTGCGGGCGAGATCCACGTGGACCCGGCCGTAGAGAAGGAGTTCCGGCAGCATAGCGTCAGACTGACGATGCACGGTCGGTGCAGTCAAGGGCGTTCCGCAATGTGGGAGATGCATCACGGTCCGTCACATCGCCTGCCCCAGCGCGGCGACCACGTCGACGGTGCGCGGCTGCCCCGCCGCCCGGCGGACGATGCGGCCGGTGGCGTCGAGGACCAGTACGGTCGGCGTCCGGCTGATCTCCAGCTCGCGCACGAGAGTGAGATGCGCCTCGGCGTCGATCTCCACATGGGCGACGCCGTCCACCATGCGCGCCACCTCGGCAAGGGTGCGCCGGGTGGCCCGACAGGGCTGGCAGAACGCGCTGGAGAACTGCACCAGCGTGGCCCGCTCCCCCAATTCCGCGCCGAGTTGGGCCGCGTCCAGCGTCCCCCCGTACATCCGCCCGTCCACCTTCGGCCTCCTGTCAGAGCTCTTCGCAAGGGGTCAGCGCCACCGGGCATCGAGACATTCCCGGTGGTTCCACGTGACGAGAATCTCGCGCCCCGCGCCCTCGGAGACTGGCCACCGCGTCGCGCATGGGGCACGATCGGCCCAATGCCGCAAACCTACGGCTGCGTAACTTCCGCCGGGAGAACCCTCCCCAGGCGCTGAAGAAGGGTCTTCCCCAGATGGCAGAACTCGTCTATCGACCGGTCATCGGCGCCGCTCGTACGTTGTTCAAGGCGCTTGACCTGAAGATCGACACTCAGGGTTCCGAGCACATCCCGAAGACCGGTGGCGCGGTACTGGTAAGCAACCACATCAGTTATCTGGACTTCATCTTCACCGGGCTCGCGGCGCTCCCGCAGAAGCGGCTCGTCCGGTTCATGGCGAAGGAATCGGTCTTCCGGCACAAGGTGTCCGGGCCGCTGATGCGCGGTATGAAGCACATCCCCGTCGACCGCAAGCAGGGCGAGGACGCCTATGCGCACGCGCTCGACTCGTTGCGCTCAGGCGAGATCGTCGGCGTCTTCCCCGAGGCCACCATCTCGGAGTCGTTCACGCTGAAGAGCTTCAAGTCGGGTGCCGCCCGGCTGGCCCAGGAGGCCGGCGTGCCGCTGATCCCCATGGCGCTGTGGGGGACGCAGCGGCTGTGGACCAAGGGACGGCCGCGCAACTTCAAGCGCAACCACATTCCGGTGACGATCCGGGTGGGCGAGCCGGTGGAGGCACCCACCGACCAGTACGCGGGCGCGATCACCCGGCGGCTGCGGGAGCGGGTCCAGGAGCTCCTGGAGGCGGCCCAGCGCGCCTATCCCGTACGTCCGAAGGACGCGAGCGACACCTGGTGGGTGCCCACGCATCTCGGCGGTACGGCTCCGACGCCTGCCGAGGTGCGCGAGAGGAGCTGACGCGGACGGTTCACGGCCCCGGCCGAAACGTCACTCCGCGACGCCGGCAGGTGACGCGCTCTCCGTCGCCCCGGACCGCTTCGCCGGGCTCGGAGTGCGCCACGGTCCGCGCGCTGCTCCCGACGCCGGGGAACGGCCCCTGCCCGGGGCGCGTACGAGCCGCACGGTGCCGCTGATGCGGCCGGTGTCCGCGTCGCGTCCGGGGCCGGCCGGGCGGGGCCGTCGCCCTTGCGGAGGCCGACGAGGAAGTGGCTGAAGCCGGGAACGAGGGTGTGTACGCCGTCGGAGACGGTGACCGTCGCGGCGTCGGCCGTTGCCGCCCCGGGACGGGAGCTCAGAGCTCGGTGGGCAGCGTGCGCCACAGCCGCGGGCGGTCCTCGGCGGACTTGAGGCTGCGCAGCACCGCCGGATGCGGTGCGGCGTAGAGTACTGGGTAGTCCACTTCATTGAACTCCGGCCGCACGGGCCACGCCAGCCGCTCCTCGTCGAGCGAGAAGTGGGCGTCGACGACGCCCGGCTTGTTGCCCCGGGGGTCCTGACGGTCCCAGCGATCGCGGCCGGGCAGCCGGACCGCGATCAGCCCGTGCAGGGGACCCGGATCCCCGTTGTCCTCGGCGAGCGCCTGGTAGCAGAAGGCGGTCGGGATACCGGCCGCACGGAGAAGGGCGGCCAGCGCGTGGGATTTGGTGTGGCAGATTCCGTTGCGCGTCGCGAGGACGTCGGAGGCGCGCCAGGCGACCCGCATGTCGCCCGAATCGGCGGAGTGCGCAATGGTGTCACGCACGAAGGCGTAGGCGGCAGCAGCGTATGCATATGCATCGGTGGTACTGCCGCGGAGACGGGCGACCGTCTCCCGCACCAGCGGATGCCCGTGGTCGATGGCCTCGTCGGCTGCGAGATAGGCAGAAATCTCCGGGACCTGCTGGATCAGCTCCATGGCCGCCGAGCGTAGATATGCGACCGACCGGATGTCAATCCTTTTCCGATCGGTCGCATATCTATTCACACTCGCGCCGGCAGGCTCACTTCGCCATCTCGTCCTTCAGCGCGAGGACGAATGCATCGACATCGTCCTCTGCCGTGTCGAAGGAGCACATCCAGCGCACATCACCGGCGGCCTCGTCCCAGAAGTAGAAGCGGAAGCGCTTCTGCAGCCGTTCGCTCACGTCGTGCGGCAGCCGGGCGAAGACGGCGTTGGCCTGGACCGGATGGAGGATCTCCACACCGTCCACCGCGCGCACACCCTCCGCGAGCCGCTGGGCCATGGCGTTGGCGTGCCGGGCGTTGCGCAGCCAGAGGTCTCCGGCGAGCAGCGCCTCCAACTGCACGGAGACGAAGCGCATCTTGGAGGCGAGCTGCATCGACAGCTTGCGCAGATGCTTCATGGCACGGACGGCGTCCGGGTTCAGGACGACCACCGCTTCGCCGAAGATCGCCCCGTTCTTCGTTCCGCCGAAGGACAGGACATCGACGCCGACGGTATTGGTGAACGTACGCATCGGTACGTCCAGCGACGCCGCGGCGTTGGCTATCCGGGCCCCGTCCAGGTGGACCTTCATGCCGTGGCCGTGGGCGTGGTCGCAGATGGCGCGGATCTCGCCGGGTGTGTAGACCGTGCCCAGCTCGGTGTTCTGGGTGATCGAGACGACCTGCGGCATGGCACGGTGCTCGTCGTCCCAGCCGTACGCCTGCCGGTCGATCAGCTCGGGAGTCAGCTTGCCGTCCGGGGTGGGCACGGTGAGCAGCTTGAGGCCACCCACCCGCTCCGGGGCGCCGCCCTCGTCGACGTTGATGTGGGCGGACTCGGCGCAGATCACCGCACCCCAGCGGTCGGTCATCGCCTGGAGGGAGACGACGTTGGCGCCGGTTCCGTTGAAGACCGGAAAGGCTTCGGCGGTGGAGCCGAAGTGACTGTGCATGACGCGCTGGAGATGCTCGGTGTAGTCGTCCTCGCCGTAGGCGATCTGGTGGCCGCCGTTGGCCAGGGCGATGGCCGCGAGAATCTCCGGGTGCGTGCCCGCGTAGTTGTCACTGGCGAAGCCGCGTACCTGTGGGTCGTGGTGGCGTCGCGCGTCGGTCCTTACGGTTGCGGGGTCAGCCACAGGCGCTTTCCGTTCACTTCCGGGGCGGGCCGGTCCCAGACGCCGACGATGGCATCGGCCAGGTCCTTGACGTCGGTGAAGCCCGCGAATTTCGCATTCGGGCGCTCGGCGCGCATCGCGTCGTGCACCAGTGCCTTGACGACCAGGATCGCAGCCGCGGTCCTCGGCCCTTCGTCGCCCCCCGCCTTGCGGAACGCGTCCGCGAGCGCGAGCGTCCAGGCCTCGGCCGCCGCCTTCGACGCGGCATAGGCCGCGTTTCCCGCGGTGGGCTTGCTCGCCCCGGCCGCGCTGATCAGCACATAGCGACCGCGGTCGCTGCGCTGGAGACCCTCCTGGAAGGCCAGCGAGGTGTGCTGGACCGTACGGATCAGCAGCTTCTCCAGCAGGTTCCAGTCGGCGAGGTCGGTCTCGGCGAAGCTCGCGCTGCCGCGCCAGCCGCCGACGAGGTGGACCAGGCCGTCGATCCGGCCGAATTCCTTCTCGGTCTTGGCCGCCCATTCGCGGGCCGCACCGAGATCCAGCAGATCGACCGTGTCGCCGGTGACGGTGGCACCGCCGTGGGCGTAGCGCGCTGCGTCGACCGCCTCGGCCAGGCGGGTGGCGTCCGCGTCGGAGGCGACGACGGTCGCGCCGGCCTCGGCGAGCCTCAGCAGTGCGGCCCGTCCGGCCGGGCCCGCGGCTCCGGCGACCGCTACCACGGCACCTTCGAGAGCACCGCTCCCGCTGCCCTTGCCGTTTCCGTTCATGGCCACCGCCTCCTCAAGCCCGGCGCTCACGCGGCTGCCCGCTCGGCATCCGCGGCGGTGATCCCCTTGGTCGAGGCGATCACGTTCTTCAGCTTCTTGGCGAGCGCCTCATAGAACATGCTCAGGGGAAACTCGTCCGGAAGCACATCGTCGACGAGCTTACGCGGCGGCTGGGAAAGATCCAGCGCGTCCGGGCCCTTGGCCCAGCGGGAGCCCGGGTGCGGTGCGAGATAGGTGGAGACCAGGTCGTACGCGGCGAACCAGTGGACGAGCTTGGGGCGGTCGATGCCGTCGCGGTAGAGCTTCTCGATCTCGGCGCAGAGCTGATTGGTGACCTCCGGGGCGCGTACCCAGTCGATCTTCAGCGTGTTGTCGGTCCAGCGGATCACGTCGTGCTTGTGGAGGTACGCGAAGAGCAGCTGGCCGCCCAGACCGTCGTAGTTGCGGACGCGCTCACCGGTGACGGGGAAGCGGAACATCCGGTCGAACAGCACGGCGTACTGCACATCGCGGCCCTGCGGGAAGCCGTCGGCCTCCAGCTTGACGGCCTCCTTGAAGGCGGTGAGGTCGCAGCGCAGTTCCTCCAGCCCGTACATCCAGAACGGCTGGCGCTGCTTGATCATGAAGGGGTCGAACGGCAGGTCGCCATGGCTGTGCGTCCGGTCGTGGACCATGTCCCAGAGGACGAAGGCCTGCTCACAGCGCCGCTGGTCGCCGACCATCTCCCGGATGTCGTCGGGCAGCTCGACGCCGAGCAGCTCGACCGACGCCTCGGTGACCCGGCGGAACCGGGCGGCCTCGCGGTCGCAGAAGATCCCGCCCCAGCTGAAGCGCTCGGGGGCCTCGCGCATCGCGACGGTCTCCGGGAAGAGCACGGCGGAGTTGGTGTCGTAGCCCGAGGTGAAGTCCTCGAAGGTGATGCCGCAGAACAGCGGGTTGTCGTAGCGGGTGGCTTCGAGCTCGGCCAGCCACTCGGGCCAGACCATGCGCAGCACGACCGCTTCGAGGTTGCGGTCCGGGTTGCCGTTCTGGGTGTACATCGCGAAGACGACCAGGTGCTGCAGCCCGTCGACGCGGTCCCTGGCCGGCTGGAAGGCGAGCAGCGAGTCGAGGAAGTCCGGCACTCCGAAGCCGTCCGTGGCCCAGCGACGCAGGTCCACGACCAGCGCACGGTGGTAGGCGGCGTCGTGCGGGAGCAGCGGGGAGAGCTCCTCGACCGCGGCGATCACACGGTCCAGCGTCGCGCGGGCGGTCTCCCCGGACGGCGCTCCTTCGGCGTCGAAGTCGATGGAACCGTCCTTCGACTGCCAGGGGCGGATCTCCTCCACGGCATTCTTGAGCATCGGCCAGGCGGGGTGGTCGATCACCCGCCGGTCCGCATCTATGTCACCTGCGGCAACGTCGTGCACAAGAATTTCCGTCATAACACTTCCTCCACAGGAGAACCTCGCGTTAAGCAACCGTATCCATGTGCGGTTCCTTCGGACAAGTGGACCTCAGAAAATTATCCTGCCGACCCTCATGGTCACCACGATTCTTCCTGTGCAGAACCTCCACTGCGACCACTTCCGTCGGTTGGGCACGTTCTGGCGGGCGCAGGCCGGGCCCGGACCATTAGGCTGCCGCATTGCCGTAGTGCCGTGGTGCCCCGTGGGTAGGAACCGCACGCGGGAGGACACCCTCGACGGAAGCGAGTTGCCTTGTCTTTTCTCACCATCGGACATCGCGGAGTGATGGGCGTCGAGCCGGAGAACACCCTGCGGTCGTTCGTCCACGCGGAACGGGCCGGGATGGACGCCATCGAATTGGATCTTCATCTGAGCAAGGACGGCGCGCTGGTCGTCATGCACGACACCGAGGTCGACCGCACGACCGACGGCAGCGGTCCGATCGCCGAGAAGACCCTGCCCGAGTTGCGCGAACTCGATGCCGGGCAGGGCGAGCGGGTGCCGGTCTTCGAGGAGGTGCTCGACGCCGTACGGTCCCCCGTGCAGGCGGAGATCAAGGATGTGGCCGCGGCCCGCGCCCTGGCCGAAGTGATGCTGCGCCGCGACCTCGTCGACCGGGTCGAGGTGTCGTCGTTCCACGACGAGGCGGTCGCCGAGATCGCCCAGCTGGTGCCCGGGGTACGGACCGTGCTCATCGCGAGCCGCTGGCGGAGCGATGTGGTGGAGCGGGCCGAGGCGGTGGGCGCGGCGACTCTGGCGCTGAACATCCGCCGCCTCACCCTGGAGGTGGTCGAACAGGCGCACGCCGAAGGGCTGAAGGTCATCGGCTGGGTGGTGAACACCCAGGACCATCTGCGGCTGGTACGCGCCCTGCGGCTGGACGGCGCGACCACCGACTACCCGGACATCCGCCGCGCAGGCCGCTTCACCGCCTGATCACCGGACCGGCCCGGCCGGACTCCGGCCCCGATCAGGCCAGGTCCTTGACGAGGAGCTCGAACGCGAGATCGTCGCGCTGGGGGATGCCGAAACGTCCATCGCCGTACGGGAACGGGCTGAGCTTTCCCGTACGGCGGTAGCCACGCCGCTCGTACCAGGCGATCAGCTCCTCGCGCACCGAGATGACGGTCATGTGCATCTCGGCCACCCCCCAGCTCGCCCGGACGGTGCGCTCGGCCTCGGCGATGATCACCTTGCCGAGACCGGCTCCCTGCAGCTCCGGGCGGACCGCGAACATCCCGAAGTAGGCGGCGTCACCGCGGTGTTCGAGCTGGCAGCAGGCGACGAGCACACCGTCGCGCTCCACCACGAGCATGCGGCTGCCGGGCGCCTCGACGACTTGGCGGACACCGTCCGGGTCGGTGCGCTGCCCCTGCAGGAGGTCCGCCTCCGTGGTCCATCCGGTTCGGCTGGAGTCCCCGCGGTACGCCGACTCGACGAGCGCCACGAGCGCGGGCACATCGGCGGCGGCAGCGTCGCGGAAGGTCAGCTGTCCCAGGTCCTGGGCAGGGGCGGTGTCCATGGCGGTGGCTCTCCATTTCTGTGTTGCGGCCGTGCCGGAGCAGCGTAACCCGCCCGCCCGGGGCCTAAGGGCTGCTCCGTACCCTCTGGCGGGCGTGCGACGACGGCTACGGCACCTCGCCGCGTTGTCGGAACGCCCGAATACCTCCAGTACTCGGGCGTCCCTCCGCCTTGCGATGCACCGCATCCGACGCCGCACGCCGATCCACCAGGGACCACGGGACAACCCTTAGGGTCGGCCGCATGGTTCATGTGCTGAGCAGTCGGATCCTGCTGCATCCGGCCGATCCCGAGCGGTCACGGAACTTCTACGGGGAGTCCCTCGGGCTGCCCGTCTACCGGGAGTTCGGCACCGGCCCCGAGCGGGGCACGGTCTACTTCCTCGGCGGCGGCTTCCTGGAGGTCTCGGGGCGCGCTGCCACGCCGCCGGTGCCCGGTCTCGAACTGTGGATGCAGGTCGCGGACGTCCGGACGGCGCACGAGGAGGTGTCGGCCCGGGGCGTCGAGGTGCTGAGGCCGCCGGTGCGCGAGCCGTGGGGGCTCGTCGAGATGTGGATCCGCGATCCGGACGGGCACCGGATCGCCATGGTGGAGGTACCGGCGGATCATCCGCTGCGCTACCGCCCCTAAGGGCTGTCCCGTGGTCCCTGGCGGGCGCCGACGGTGCGGGGCGCGGCCCGTCCGAGTGCGCAGCCCGGCTTCCCCCGGTGCGGGGCGCGGCTCGCCTCAGTGCGCGGTGCGGCTTCTTTCCGCGCAGTCGACGAGCACGGGCAGGGCCTTTTCCAGGCTGCCGTCGCGGTCCGCGAACGGGAGGCGCAGGTGGTGGCGGAAGCCGTCCACCGCGGAGAAGGCGGGGCCGGGAACGATCAGTACGCCCGCGCGGCGGGCCAGTTGGGCGGTGGCCTCGGCGTCGGCGCCGGGGATCTCCACCCAGAGGGCGGAGCCTCCCGCGGGCCGTTCCCATTTCCATCCGGTCCGCTGGTCGCGCAGGATCCGTTCGGTCTCCGCCAGGCGTTCACGCAGCCGGGAGCGGCGTCGGGCACGGGCCTCGGGCAGTTCCTGGAGCAGCTTCACGGCCAGCATCTGGTCCACCACCGGGCATGACAGGTCGACGGACTTCTTGATGTCGGCCAGGCGGCGGATGACGGTGGTGGAGGCGCGGATCCAGCCCAGCCGGAGCCCGCCCCAGAAGAGCTTGGACAGCGTGCCGATGGTGGCGGTGGCGGCGGGCGGCAGCTGGGCGGCGAGGGAGACCGGTGCGGAGTCGTGGTGCAGTGACAGTTCCGCGTAGGCGTTGTCCTCCACCGCGTACAGGCCCTGCTCCGCCAGGACGGCGGCCCAGGCCCGGCGGGTGTGCTCGTCCATGCTGCGCCCGGTGGGGTTGTGGACGGACGGCTGCAGATAGACGAGGCGGGGCCGGATGTGGCCGGCCAGCCGCGCGAGTGCGGCGGCGTTGGCGCCGTGCGCGGCGTCCGCAGGCAGCGGGACCAGACGGGCGCCGCGGGCCCGCAGTGCCTCAAGAGCGCCGCGGTAGGTCGGGTCCTCCACGATCACGGTGTCACCCGGCTCGACCAGCCCCTGGGTGATCAGCCAGACGGCCTGCTGGGATCCGGCGGTCACCAGGATCTGTTCGGGGGATGTCGGCAGGCCGGCCGAGCGGTGGTACTGGGCTATCCCCTCGCGCAGTTCGGGCAGCCCGTACGGCAGGTACCCGTCGCCCGCCAGCGCGGCGGTGAGGTCCCGGGCGGACAGGGCGCCGGCCGCCGCCGCGACCGCGGGCAGGCCGTCCAGCGCACCGCTGGACAGGTCGATGCCCCCGTCCCGTGTCCCGAAACTGGCCAGGCGCCCCTCGGTCGCGGGCTCCCCCACCGCCCCGGAACCCCGCAGCCGGGAGCCGCTGCCCTGCCGGCTCTCCAGCCATCCCTCGGCCTCCAGCAGCCCGTACGCGGCCGTCACCGTGCTGCGGCTGACACCGAGCGCCGCTGCGAGGGCCCGCTGCGAGGGGAGCACGGTGCCGGGGGCGACGTCTCCCCGTTGCGTCAACTCGCGCAGCGCCTCCGCAAGCAGCTGCGGCATCGCCTCCGCGCCGCCCTTGGACCATCCGGTCAGCAGACGCGACAGGCGGGTGGGAGGAATCCGGTCCATGCACCCATCATCACCCGCCGCAGACCAATTGCCGTCAAGTGGCCTTTGCCGCCCTTCGTCGCCTGACACATGATCGGGAGAACGCCGTTGCAAAGGAGCAAGAACATGGCGACCGTGGTGCTCGTCGGGACACTGGACACCAAGGGAGCGGAGTACGCGTGGCTCTCGGCGCGACTGCGCGAATCGGGCTGCGACGTCGTGCTCGTCGACGCCGGGGTGATGCCGCCGCCCGCGGGCACCCCCGCGGGTGACGTCGACGCCGCCGCCGTCGCGGCCCGCGCCGGGCACGACCTGGAGGCGCTGCGCGCCGCCGGGGACCGGGGTGCGGCAGTGGCCGCCATGGCGGAAGGCGTCGAACTGGTCGTCGGCGACCTGCTCCGGGAGGACCGGCTGCACGCGGTGCTGGCGGTGGCCGGCAGCGGTGGGTCGTTCATCGCCGCCCGTGCCATGCAGGCGCTGCCCGTCGGCGTCCCGAAGCTGCTGGTGTCCACCATGGCCAGCGGGGATGTGTCGCCGTACGTGGGCAGCAGCGATATCACCATGATGTACAGCGTGGTCGATGTCGCGGGCATCAATTCCGTGTCGTCCCAGATCCTGGGGAACGCGGTGGCGGCGGCAGCGGGAATGGCCGTCCACCGCGAGCGGAGCGTGAACCTTCCGCACCCCGGTGGCCGGCCGCTGGTCGCCGCCAGCATGTTCGGTGTCACCACGCCCGCGGTCGACGCCGCCCGGCAGCGCCTGGAAGAGCTGGGTTACGAGGTACTGGTCTTCCACGCCACGGGGGCGGGCGGCCAGGCTCTGGAGAAGCTCGCCGCCGGCGGGTTCCTCGCCGGTGTGCTGGACCTGACCACCACCGAACTCGCGGACGATCTGATCGGTGGTGTGCTCAGCGCCGGGCCCGACCGGCTCACCGCGGCAGGGCGGGCCGGCCTCGCGCAGGTCGTCGCGCCCGGCGCGCTGGACATGGTCAACTTCGGCGCCGCGGAAACCGTCCCGGAGCGCTTCGCCGAACGTCGGCTCCTCGTGCACAACCCCACCGTCACCCTGATGCGCACCACGGCCGACGAGATGGCGGAGCTCGGCACCCTCATGGGACGGAAGCTCGCCTCGGCGCGCGGCCCGGCGGCGGTCTTCTGGCCGCTGGGCGGCGTCTCCGCCGTGGACGCGCCGGACGGCCCGTTCCGCGACCCGGAAGCCGACGCGGCCGGGCTGGCGGCCCTGCGCACCGCCCTGGAGGGCAGCGCTGTCGAGCTGCGCGAGATCGACGCCCATCTGAACGACCCGGCCTTCGCCGCGGCCGCCGCCGACCACCTTCACCGGCTGATCACCGCTCATGACCGTTCGCACGCGGTCTCCGAGTCCGGCACCGTCTGAGCCGGGCCCCTTCCAGGTCACGCACCCCCGTCGGCGTCCGAGCCGTACAACCCCCGAGCCGCACGGCACCCGAACCACCCAACCGCCGAGCCGCACCGCGTCCGAGTCACGCACCCACCGAACAGGAGTCCTTCCGTGAACCGCAATCAAGCCCTGGCACGCCTGACCGCCCAGGTCAGCGCGGGCAAGGCCGTCATCGGCGCAGGCGCAGGCACCGGCCTGTCCGCCAAGTGCGCGGAGGCCGGCGGCGTCGACCTGCTGATCATCTACAACTCCGGCCGCTACCGCATGGCCGGCCGGGGCTCGCTGGCGGGCCTGCTGCCGTACGGCGACGCCAACGCCATCGTGCTGGACATGGCCGGCGAGGTTCTCCCCGTTGTCCGCGACGTCCCCGTACTCGCCGGAGTATGCGGGACCGATCCTTTCCGGATCATGGGCAACTTCCTCGACCAGTTGAAGGCCGTCGGGTTCACCGGCGTACAGAACTTCCCCACGGTCGGTCTGTACGACGGCAGGTTCCGCGAGAATCTGGAAGAGACCGGTATGGGCTTCGGCCTGGAGATCGACATGATCCGCCAGGCCCACGAACGCGACCTGCTGACCGCGCCCTACGTCTTCGACCCCGAGCAGGCCGCCGACATGGCGCGGGCCGGCGCGGACGTCCTCGTACCCCATGTCGGGCTGACCACCAAGGGATCCATCGGCGCCTCCACCGCGCTCACCCTCGATCAGGCCGCGACGGCCGTGCAGGAGATGCACGACGCCGCCAAACGCGTCAACCCCGACATCATCGTGCTCTGCCACGGCGGACCGATCGCCGAGCCCGAGGACGCCCGCTACGTCCTGGCGCACACCTCGGGGATCGCCGGCTTCTTCGGTGCCTCGTCCATGGAACGCCTCCCCACCGAACGCGCCATCACCGACCAGGCACGCGCCTTCAAGTCCCTCACGCTCGGCTGACCGGGCCGAAGCGGGTGCAGGGGAGCGCGCGGCGGGAAACACTCCCCCCGCGCGCTCCCCTGTACCTCAGTGCGCCGCGTACGACGGCCCCGGCCCGGGCATCGACCAGGGGGGACCGACGTCGTACGTCCAGGGGGAGGTGCGCTGTGCACGGACCGGTGGTGTCCGGCTGGTTGCTCATGGCGTTGTGCGGGGTGACGGGCGCGTACTGCCTGCTTCGCACGCGCAGCGAAACCGGGGAGGAGCGCAGGGCGGCGCGTGCGGAGGCGCTGATGGGTTTCGGTATGGCCGCCATGGCGGTGCCGGCTGCCGTCGTGACACCACCGGAGTGGGGGTGGGCGGTGTACGCGGTGCTGTTCGGCCTTGCCTCCTTGCGCGCGCTGTGGTTCTCCCGGCGCAGCGCCCACCATCTGCACCATCTGGTCGGATCGTCGGCGATGGTGTACATGGCGGTGACGATGGCACCGGGCGGCGGCGGGGCCCACGGTGAGCACGGCGGACACGCGGGCCACGGTGTCGCGGCGACGGCCGGGGGCCTCCCCCTGCTGACCGGACTGCTGCTGGCGTACTACGCCGCCTATGTACTGAGGTCGGGGAGCCGGTTGATACCGGTGGCCGCCGCGGCGGGCGGTGGCGGACCGGCCGGAGGCGGGACACGCGGGGGTGGACCGACCGGAGGCGGGCCGGCCGGTCATGGCTGGGGCGCACGGCCCGAGCTGGCTCTCGCCTGCCGGCTGACCATGGGCATTGCCATGTTCGCGATGCTGCTCGCCCTGTGAGACGGCGAGCGGTCCAAACCGTGGCGTACATCACTTGCCGCGCAGAGCCATACCCGTGGGTACCCCACCGCTCATAGGCTGACGCCATGTTGGTCTCCCTCGCGCTGCTGTTGCTCGGTGCACTGGCCGCCGTCGTGACCCCGCGTCTGATGGCGCGGGCGCGATGGCCGGAGCGTGAGCCCGTTGTCGCGCTGTGGGTGTGGCAATGCGTGGTGGCCGGGGTGCTGCTCTGTTTCGCGCTCTCCATGACGTTCAGCGCGGCCGCGGCCTGGCAGGCGGTGCGCGGTCATGTGTTCGCACCGGCACCGCGTGCCGTGGTGGAGGCGTATGCGCTGGGCGGGCACGGGCAGTGGTCCGCGGCCATGGCCGTGCTGCTGGCGCTCGGCGGGGTGTGGACGGCGGCGATGCTGACCCGGGAGATCCATCGCGCCCGGACCCGCCGCAGGCAGCGCCGGGCCGAATTGCTGGTGCGTTCCCCGCTGATGCCCGGCGAGGAGCCCGGCAGCGGTCGGCTCGTCGTGCTGGAGGGAGACCGTCCGGGTGCCTGGTGGCTGCCGGGGTCGGCGCCTCAACTGGTCATCACCACCACGGCACTCGGTCGCCTGAAGGGCCGTCAGCTGGATGCGGTGCTGGCTCACGAGCAGGGCCACGCGAAGGCCCGCCACGACTGGCTGCTGCACTGTTCCGGCGCACTCGCGAACGGGTTTCCGCAGGTTCCGGTGTTCGCGGCCTTCCGTGACGAGATGCACCGGCTGGTCGAACTGGCCGCGGACGACGTGGCGTCGAGGCGATTCGGCCGGCTGACGATCGCCCTGGCCCTGGTCGAACTCAACGAGGACCGGGGCGTGTTCGGCCCCGGTTCGACGCCGGACACCCAGCTTCCGCTGCGGGTGAACCGGCTGCTGACTCCGATGGAGCGGCTCACCGCGGGCCGCCGTCTCCGACTGACCGCGGCGGCTGCCCTGGTGCCGGTGGTTCCGCTTCTGGTGGCCTTCCTTCCGGGACTCAGAGCGCTGGGATAGCCGGGGGCGCGGGACTTCCGCGAAGATCACCCCATGCCGTCCTCGCCGCCGGTCCCACCGGCCCGCCGCCCCTCCCGCCCCTCCCCCTTCCACACGGCCGTGGCCTGCGCCGCTCTCGCCCTGGTCCTGCTGATCCTGGTCGCCGCGCGCTGGTCGCCGCTGATGACGCTGGACCGTACGGTCGCGGACGCCCTGCACCGAAGGGCGGTCACCGAACCCGGCCTCGTCCACGCCAACCGGATCCTGACCGACTGGGCATGGGATCCGTGGACGATGCGCGCCCTGATCACGGTCGCCGTGGTGGTGCTGTGGTGGCGCGGGGCTCGGGCACTCGCGATGTGGGTCGCGGCCACGAGCGTGCTGTCGGCTCTTCTGCAGCAGGGACTGAAGTCCGCAGTCGGCCGGGAGCGACCCCAGTGGCCGAATCCGGTGGATTCCGCGCATTACGCGGCGTTCCCGTCCGGTCACGCGATGACGGCGACGGTGAGCTGCGGTCTGCTGCTCTGGCTGCTGCGCCGGCACGGCGCGGGCACCGGGGTGTGGCGGGCGGCGCTGGTGGCGGCTTGGGTCTCGGTGATCGGGGTCGGGGTCACCCGGCTCTACCTGGGGGTGCACTGGTTGAGCGACGTCCTGGGGGGCTGGCTGCTGGGGGCGGCTCTGGTCGGGTTCTCGATCGCCGGGTTCGCCAGGTACGAGGGGCGCGGCGGACCGGTCTTGCCGCGGCGCTCCTGAACCGGGGAGGATCGCGTTCATGCAGATCAAGGGCGTGCTTTTCGACTTCTCCGGGACCCTCTTCCGGATCGAATCGGTCCGGTCCTGGTTGCGCGAGGTCCTCGCCGAGCGGGCGGTGAGGGTGAGCGAGGCCGACTTCGAACGGTACGCGCGGGGGCTGGAGGCCGCCGGGGCGCTGCCGGGCGGCCCGCCTCCCCACGATGTTCCCGCCCGGCTCGCCTCCGTGTGGGCCACCCGCGACGAGAGCGCGGAACACCACCGCGAGGCGTTCACCGGCCTGGCGCGGCAGGTGGCCCTGCCGGATCCGGGGCTCTACGACGCGTTGTACGAGCGGCACAGATCACCCGCCGCCTGGCGGCCGTATCCGGACGCGGCGGAGGTGCTCGGCGCCCTGCGCGACAGCGGCGCCCGTATCGGCGTCGTCAGCAACATCGGCTGGGACCTGCGGCCGGTCTTCCGGGCGCACGGCCTGGACGCGCTGATCGACGCCTACGTGCTGTCGTACGAGCACGGCGTCCAGAAGCCGGACACACGGCTCTTCCACACCGCCTGCACGCTTCTCGGGCAGGATCCGACGGATGTGGTGATGGTCGGTGACGACCGGCGCGCAGACGGCGGGGCGGCAGCCCTGGGCTGCGACGTACGCTTTGTGCACCATCTGCCGGTGGAGGAGCGGCCCGATGGACTGCGGACGCTCGGACTGGTGCAGGGCGTTGCCTGAGAGACATGTGAGAGATGTCCCTGACGCGCAATGGGTCGGATTGTCACATCGGGGCCTTAGCCTGTAACCATGTCCTGTTCTCCCCGCTCCTCCGATTCCGTGCGAACCGCTGCCGTGGTGAACAAAGAGATCCGCGACCTGTGGCAGCGCTCGGGCGGCTGCCTGTCCCCGGAGGACGAGGAGCAATACCAGCGGTTGCTCGTGGAGTGGGCGGCGGCGACCGGCGGGAGCGCCAGGTCCGCTGCCTGACCCCGGCGCCGCGTGCCGCATGCGGATGTCGGGCGACGTCGGCCGCGGCGCGTCCCGCCGGGCGGCGCGATCGGTCCGGCGGGACGCACGCGGTGCGGGGTGGAGCGAGGCAGTGCCGGTCGAGCGGTGGAACGGGCCGGATCAGCGGTCGAAGTAGTCCGGCTGCGTCTGAACGTTGAGCTCGTCCAGCCGCACCCGCTTCGCGGGGTCGGTCCGCCGGTCGTCGAGCTTCAGGACGTCGAAGCCCTTGGCGATGTCGTTGGAGTAGATGTAGCCGTTGTAGTAGTACGCCGACCAGGGGCCGGCCGTGGTGACCTCGTCCGTGCTGACGGGGCCACGCTCGAAGTAGCCGATCTCCTTCGGCTTCGAGGAATCGGTGAAGTCCCACACCGAGACCCCGCCCTGGTACCAGGCCTGGACCATCACGTCACGGCCCTTGACCGGGATCAGCGAACCGTTGTGCGCGACGCAGACCTCGGTGTCGGCCTGCGGGCGGTCGATCTTGAAGTAGCTGCGGAAGACCAGTCTGCGGTGGTCTCCCCTGCCGACGATGTCGTAGATGCCGTCGGCGCCCCGCTTCGGGCCGACCTCCTCGTTGCAGGTGGCCGCGCCACCGCCGCCGAGCTCATCGGTGAAGACGACCTTGTCCGCGCTCTGGTTGAACGTCGCGGAGTGCCAGAACGCGAAGTTCACATTGTCCTGCACCCGGTCGATGATCTTCGGGTTCTCCGGGTCCTTGATGGAGAACAGCAGACCGTCGCCCATGCAGGCCCCGGCGGCCAGGTCCTTGGAGGGCAGCACGGTGATGTCGTGGCAGCCGGTGGTCTGGGAGACACCCGGATTGGTCGGCGCGCCCGGGTTGCCGCCGTCCGGGAAGAGGACCGGGAAGTTCACGACCGCGGCCTTCTCGGGTGCCTTGCGCGGCACCTTGATGACGGAGATCCCGTCGTGCGGCGGCTTGCAGTCGGGGAACGCCTCGCTCGGCGCGTACGAGGAGACGTACACGTACACGTCCTTGCGGTCGGGGACCAGCGTGTGGGTGTGCGATCCGCAGGCGGTCTCGACGGCTGCGACGTACTTCGGGTCGCGCTTGTCGCTGATGTCGAAGACCTTCATGCCCTCCCAGGACGACTTCTCCGTGGCGGGCTGGGTGGTGCTCGTGCAGGAGTTGTCGCTGCGGGAGGAGTCGGTGGACAGGAAGAGCAGGTTCCCCGAGACCGAGATGTCGTTCTGCGAGCCGGGGCAGAGGACCTGTGCGACCGTCTTCGGGGACTTCGGATTGCTGATGTCGAAGATCCGGAAACCGTCGTAGTTTCCGGCGTAGGCGTACTTCCCCTGGAAGGCCAGGTCCGTGTTCAGCCCCTTGAGCGCGTCCTTCGGGACGTTGGCCAGGTGGGTGATGTTGTCACTGTGGACGATCTCGTCCACGCCGGGTATCCCGCCGCTCCGGATGGCGGCCGCGGCTTCGGCCTCCTGGGCGGCGGAGACATCGGTACGGGCGGCGGCCACGTCACCCGGGTCGGGGGTCGCGGCCGCGGGACCGGCCGTCAGCAGAGTGGCCAGCAGGCCGGCGGCCGCTGCCGCCACGCCCAGGCGTCTGCGCCGCACCGGGCTCGTGTGCAACGAAATCACTGCGTCCTCCCATGTATCCGAACGTAGTTGAACGGTTCACGGACCCCGGCAGTATCGTCCTTCTCATGGCTGTCCCAACAGATGGCAACAGAGACGCAATGAAAGTTTCTGATCGCTGTCGTGCGGAAGGGTGTCAGCACACTGGCAACCGCCCCATATGGCAATGGAGGTCCACTTGTTGATCCGCCGTCAGACCATGTGTGCCGGCCGAGCCGTGCTCGTCGCGGCCGTCGTGTCCCTCGTCCTCACCCTGGCGGCATGCGACGGGGGAAGCGGCGACAGCCGTACGAAGGACCGGGCGGACGGGGGCCCTTCGGTGGTGGCGCCGGGAAAGCCGGGCGAGCCCGCGCGGACCCTGTCCGCGGAGGAGGCCGTGGAGGCCGCCGGGGACGACACCCCCAACTCGGCCGACTTCCGCTACGCGCAGATGATGATCCAGCACCACGCCCAGGCACTGGAGATGGCCGGACTTGCCCCCGCACGCTCCGGCTCCACTGCCCTCAAGCGCCTCGCCGAGCGCATCATCGCGGGCCAGAAGCCGGAGATCGGCGCCATGGAGGGATGGCTCAAGCACAACGGCGGAGAGAAGCGCAAGAACGGCCACGATCACTCGGCGATGCCCGGGATGGCGACCCCGGCGCAGCTGGAGCAGTTGCGGACGGCGGACGGTGCGGCCTTCGACAAGCTCTTCCTGAAGCTGATGATCACCCACCACCAAGGGGCGGTCACGATGGCGACCGACGTGCTCTCGCAGGGGAACAACGTGCAGGTGGAGGAGATGGCCGGGGACGTCGTCGCCCAGCAGACGGTCGAGATCGACAGAATGCGCGCGATGTCGTCCTGACGACGCCGCGCCGCTCGCCGCGCACCCGTGGGCGGCCTGCCCCGGGGCCGCCGCGTTGCGGGCGCCGGGAAGGGCGCCCGGTGAGGGTGGGACGGCCGACTGCTGTGCGTCGTACGGGGAGGCCGCGCCGAAGTCGGAGGCCGGCGAGGATCCCGGGCCGGCCGGGGTCGCCGGGCGCCGCGCGGAGTGGCGACGGGCGCGGAGCGCGAGGCTATCCGCCCTCGCCGACGCGCCGCGCCTGCCGGTTCGCGGCATCGAGGATGCTGTCGAGAAGCCCGGGGAACAGCGCTTCCAGATCGTCGCGGCGCAGCCCGTTCATCTTGGCCGTACCGCGGTAGACCTGCTGCACGATGCCGCTCTCGCGCAGCACTCGGAAGTGGTGTGTGCTCGTCGACTTGGACACCGGAAGGTCGAAGCGGGAGCAGGTGAGCTCCGCGTCGGCGGCGGCCAGCTCGCGGACCACGCGCAGCCGCATCGGGTCGGAGAGCGCGTGGAGCACTCCCTCGACGCGGATCTCGTCCCGCGTGGGGTGGTCGAGCGCGCGGCCGCCGACCGCAGCTGCGCTGGCGGCGGGGGCGCCGGCTGGGGTCACGAGGGCTCCACTTCCTGGTACGGTCCGACCTCCCATAATACGAGATCCATCGTAGTTCGAGCTTCACCGTACGCCGGATTCGCCCCGTGCCGGCGGGCCGGCCCGAGCGGCGGCACGGTCACCGCACCGGCACCGGATCCGGCACCGAGTAGCCGTCCGGCGACCGGTCAGCCGCTGAGCAGGTCCGGGTTCTCGGAGAGCGAGGCGAGGTGCCCCGCAGGATCCTCGATCAGCTTGCGGGCCTCCAGGTCGAGCATCCCCGCCACGCCCGTGACCTGCGCCGCGACCGTGCCGTCCTCCTTGAGGATCTGTTGTGCGACCTTGAAGGTCTTTCCCTCGCCGTATACGAACTGACAGGTCACCCGCACCCGGTCCCCGCCCCGGAGCTCCCGCAGGAACTTCACCGTCGTTTCGAGGGCCACCGGCCCCACGCCGCTGGCCAGCAGCTTCTCCTGCGGCAGACCGGCGGCGCGCAGCAGTTCCCAGCGTGCGTGCTCGGCGTACTGGAGATAGACGGCCTGGTTCAGATGCCCCTGGGTGTCGAGCTCGTAGCCCCGGACGGTCACGTCAACAGAAAAGGTCATGGACGTCCCAACATCACGGAGGATTCCGTCATTCCCCGCGCCCGGGGTCGCGGACGATCCGGGCCCGCGTCCGCCGAGGAGCGGTCGCGGGTAGGGCCGTTGCTCTCCTGCACCACGGAGCCGGGACCGCCCTGCCACGCGACCTCTTCCGCGCCCGGCGCCGCCGACCGCGCTCACGGCTCGGGAACGGCGCCGCAGCGCCCGGTCGCCGCGGCGCCTCCTGGTCAGACCGCGCGGAGGTACTGCTCCGGTGTCCGGAGCTCACCGCCCAGTTCGCGGGCCGCGTACTGGGCCCACGACGGGCTCCGCAGCAGTTCGCGGCCGAGAAGGACCGCGTCCGCGCGGCCCTCGGTGATGATCTTCTCGGCCTGCTGCGGCTCGGTGATCAGGCCCACGGCCGCCACGGGCAGCGAGGTCTCGGCCTTGACCCGCGCGGCGAAGGGAACCTGGTAGCCCGGCCCGGTCTCGATGCGGGCGCGCGGGGCGTTTCCGCCGCTGGAGACGTCCAGCAGGTCGACGCCATGGGCCTGGAGCTGCTCGGCAAGTCGCACGGTCTCTTCGACGGTCCAGCCCTCGCGCTCGTCCTCGTCGTTCTCCGTGAGCCAGTCCGTCGCGGAGATCCGGAAGAGGACGGGCAACTCCTCCGGCCAGACCTCCCGCACCGCGTCGACGACCTGCAGTGCGAAGCGGACGCGGTTCTCGAAGCTGCCGCCGTACTCGTCGTCACGCCGGTTGCTGTGCGAGGAAAGGAACTGTCCGATGAGGTATCCGTGGGCCCCGTGCACCTCGGCGACCTCGAAACCCGCGTCGAGCGCGCGGCGCGCGGCCTCGCGGAACTGGCCGACGACGCCCTGGATCTCGTCCGCCGTCAGCTCGTGCGGCACGGGGTGGCCGTCGTCGAACGGCAGCGGGCTGGGCGCGACGGGCGTCCAGCCGTGCGCGTCCGGGCCGACGGGGCCACCGCCCAGCCAGGGGGCCGCGGTCGACCCCTTGCGCCCGGCGTGGGCGAGTTGGATGCCCGGAACCGATCCCTGCCCCTTGAGGAAATCGGTGATCCGCCGGAAAGCCGCCACCTGCGTGTCGTTCCAGATGCCGAGGTCCGCCGGGCTGATCCGGCCCTCGGGGCTGACGGCCGTCGCCTCGGTGAGGATGAGTCCGGTTCCGCCGATGGCGCGTGCCGCGAGGTGCGCGAAGTGCCAGTCGGTCGCGACGCCCGCGTTCGGCCCCACCGGTTCCGCACTGTACTGGCACATCGGCGCCATCCACACCCGGTTGGGAATGACGAGCGACCGCAGGGTGTAGGGCTCGAAGAGGGCACTCACGTCGGACTCCGTTTCGACGGGTACGGAAGAATCGCTAGTACGATACATCTCGTACTACGACGTTCGTCAAATTACGACGTTCCTCGTACAAGAGTGCCGCCGTACGCGGTCAACCGCGCCGCCTGAGCGTGAGGGCGGCGTCCGCGTCGTACCCCTGGGTCCAGCTGCGTCCGGCGCCCGACTTCCAGGTGACATGGGCGGTCGCGCCGTCGACCCTGACGCTCTCCACCGTCATGGCCCGGTCGCCGTCCCGTACATCCCCCCGGCGCAGCTCGCCCGCCTTGACGGTGACGAGCTCCGTCGACTGCGCGCTCTCGGCCTCGTCCGCCGCGAGGGCGAGAGCCTCGGCCAGTTCCCGGGCGCGGGCAGGGGTGCAGACCACGGTGAGCTCTCCCGACGGTGCCACACCCCTGATCTCGACCCCTGCCCCGACGGCGGTCACCTCCAGGGCCGCACCGCCTCCGTCGCGGTCCTGAATCCCATTCGTCATCGCTCTGCCCTCCCCTTTCGTCCACCCGGCCGCACTCTCCGGCTCGGCGCAGCCGGAGACTCTCCGGCAGGCCCGGACGGCCGGAGACGAGACCGCCGGTGCCGACCACCGGGTCCCGCAGCACCACCGCCGGGCCGGCCATCCAGAATTTGAGCACATGCACACCGGGCCGGCCGATCCGGTGCGCGGTTCACCGACGGAAGCGGGCCTCTGGGAAGGGGCGAGCCTCAGCCGTACCGTCTGCCGGATGTCACGGACGGCACTCGACGCGGCGAGCCGCAGTTCCAGGTCGCCGGGTTCGACGACCCGCCGGCCGCCGATGCCGGTGAAGGACACCAGATCGGCATGGAATCGGAAGCAGACCTTCCGGGCCTGCCCGGCCGCGAGTTCCACCCGGGCACAACCGATCAGCCGGGCCTGCGGGCGGGTGGTCTGGGCGACCGGGTCGTGCACGTAGAGCTGTACGACCTCGGCCCCTTGGCGGTCGCCGGTGTTGCGTACGGTGACCTCGATGTCGGCGGAGCCGTCGGTGGGGATCTCGGCCGGAGCGGGCACCCGGTGCAGTGCCCGGTCGACCAGTTCCTCGGTCACGGCGCCGTCCCGTACGGCGGCCACGAGCACATCGCCGTAGCTGCGGACGGTCGGCAGCTCCACGTCGCCCCCGGCGGCCGGCGCGAGACGGGCCGCGTCGGCGCGGTCGGCGGCGATCTTGTGCAGGGTCTCCAGGAAGCCGATGCCGAAGTAGTCGGCGACGACGGTGCCGGTGAAGCCCCAGGCGTCCCGGAGGAGTGCGGTGAGCAGGGCCGGGCCGGTCACCGCGGGCACGCCGTCGATCTCCGCGTAGGAATGCATCACCGCGCGTGCGCCGCCTTCGCGCAGGGCCATCTCGAAGGGCGGCAGGACGACACCGGCCGGCTCGCGCGCCCCTGCCCGGACCGGCGCGAGGTTGCGGGCCCCTGCCGATGAGGCGTAGCCGGCGAAGTGCTTGAGGGTGGCGACGATACCGGCGGACTCCAGGCCGCGGACACAGGCGGTGCCGAGGGCGGCGACGAGGTACGGGTCCTCGCCGATGGTCTCCTCGACGCGCCCCCAGCGCAGATAACGGACCACGTCCAGGACGGGGGCCAGTCCCTGGTGGACCCCGACCGACCGCATGTCGCGGCCGATCCGGCCGGCCATGTCCGTCACCAGTTCCGGGTTCCCAGGCTGCGCCCCACGACAGCGGTACGGGGTAGGCGGTGGCGCCCCACGCGGTGAAGCCCGCCAGGCACTCCTCGTGGGCGAGGGCGTGAATGCCGAACCGGCCGCCCGGTCGGCCATGCGGAGATCAAACCGTCCCCGTCCCCCGAAGGGGACGGTCACGAGATCGTCTACGCCCTGGCTCCGGCCGTGTGGGGGCAGGGGTTCGGTACCGAGATCGCGCGGGCCCTGACCTCGCACGGCTTCGACACGCTGGGCCTCACCGAGGTGCACGCGACGGTGGCCGCCGAGAACGCCGCGTCCCTGGCGCTGCTGGGCCGGATCGGATTCCGGTATGTCCGGGACGCGGTGGAGGACGACGGCAGCACGACCCGGGTCCTCACACGCACCGCGGCTGGCGGCCTCGGCGGGGCCGGTCAGCCCCGGTAGACGTCCAGACGCCCGCACATACCGAACTTCCCGTAGGCAGAGGGCTGTTCGGCATGCACACAGGCGTCGGCGAGGTATCCGCCGTCGCCGCGTGCCAGAGCGTCGAGCTGGCCGCCGGTCACCTCGGACGCGGCGGCGGCCCCCGTCCGCCAGCGCCCCCGCCAGTCCTCGGCCCTCGGGCGCACGAGTGCGGCGGCGGCTCGATGGAAGGCGGCGAGCGGTCCGGGGTCGCCCGCCTCGGTGGCCCGGCGCAGCGCGAGGAAGCCTTCGACGGCGAGATCACGGCGGGCACGTGCGGCCCGTTCCTGTTCCTCCTCCGGGCCGTCGGCGGGCAGGGCGACCGCCGCCCGGTAGGCGTCGGGATCCGCCAGATGGCGGGGCGGCAGAGTGAGCACGGCGTCACCGGCCTCGGGCAGTCCGCTGTTCTCCATGAGGACGACGATCCGCAGCCCGTCCTCGTTGACGAGGCGGTGGATCGTGCCGGGGGTGAACCAGACCAGGGCCCCCGGAGTCAGTGGCGTCTGCCGGAACCCCGACGCGGTGAGGGTCTGCACCGAGCCCGTGCCACCGACCACCACATACCCCTCGGAGCAGGCGAGATGGAGATGGGGCGTCCCGCCGCGCAGCCCGTCCGCGGTGGGCCAGTCGTAGACCCGCAGGTGGGAGACGGCGACGGCGCCGGGCAGCCCTTCGAAGGTCGGCACAGATACTCCCAAGCGTCTCCGCGAAAACGCTCGGCAAGCGCTTTCCATCCGTACTGCACCGTACCTTCGCCGACCGCGGGAGCAACAGGGTCCGGATGTCCGGGCCGCCCTGCGGACCTCTGTCAGTGGCGGGGTGCAGACTGGCCCGTATCCGGCACAAAGGCGTTTCGGGAGGTTCGGCCATGACCGACGTACTGCTCACCGTGGGCACCCGCAAGGGACTCTTCATCGGCCGCAGGCGCGCCGGCACATGGGAGTTCGGCAGCCCGCATTTCAACGCCCAGGCGATCTATTCGATCGCCATCGACACCCGCAAGCGGGTGCCCAGGCTGCTGGTCGGCGGGGACAGTGCGCACTGGGGCCCCTCGGTCTTCCACTCCGACGACCTGGGCACCACCTGGGTCGAACCGAAGCAACCGGCTGTGAAGTTCCCGCAGTTCACCGAAGCCTCGCTGGAACGGGTCTGGCAGTTGCACCCGGCAGGTCCCGAGGCGCCCGATGTCGTGTACGCGGGTACGGAGCCGGCCGCGCTGTTCCGTTCTCAGGACGGCGGGAAGTCCTTCGAGCTGGTCCGCCCGCTGTGGGAGCATCCGACGCGGTCGAAGTGGGTGCCGGGCGGCGGCGGCGAGGGTCTGCACACCATCCTCACGGACCCGAGGGACGCCCGCGCGGTGACGGTCGCGGTCTCCACGGCCGGGGTGTTCCGCACCAAGGACGGCGGTGCGAGCTGGGCTCCGTCGAACAAGGGGGTGTCGGCGGTGTTCCTCCCCGACCCGAACCCGGAGTTCGGCCAGTGCGTCCACAAGGTGGCCCGGGACGCGGTCGATCGCGACCGGCTCTACCTCCAGAACCACTGGGGGGTCTTCCGGAGCGACGATTCCGGGGACGGCTGGACGGACATCGGCCGCGGCCTGCCCTCCGATTTCGGTTTCGCCGTGGCCGCGCACCCGCACCGCGCGAACACGGCATACCTCTTCCCGATCAACGCCGACGCCGACCGCGTCCCGGCCGAGCACCGCTGCCGGGTGTTCCGCACCGAGGACGCGGGCCGCAGCTGGGAGCCGCTGTCGGCGGGCCTGCCCGAGGAGACGCATTACGGCACGGTGCTGCGCGACGCGCTCTGTACGGACGAGGCCGACCCGGCGGGCGTCTACTTCGGCAACCGCAACGGCGAGGTGTACGCGAGCGCGGACGACGGGGACAGCTGGCAGCAGCTCGCCGCGCATCTGCCGGATGTCCTCTGCGTCCGGGCGGCGGTCATCGCTCCCTGACCACCGACGATCGACCCGGGCGGCACGCCCGGCCGAGCGGTTGGGCCGGGCCTGCCATCGCGGCGACGCACTCGCGCCGGTCGGCGGCGCGCCGCGGCGCACGACCGCGTTCCGGCCGGGTTCGTGGCACGGAGCGGGCCCGGACGGCATCCTCGCCGGACGCGGACCCTCCGCGATTCCGTCGCGTATCCGCCGCCTGTCGGGCACTGTTTGGGACCAGCCCGCCACTCCCCCGGGCCGGCGGTCGGCCCGTTTCTACGGCAGTTGCCAGTCAACCGGCTGGGCGCCCTGGCCGAGCAGGAGTTCATTGGTACGGCTGAACGGGCGCGAGCCGAAGAAACCGCGGTCCGCCGACATGGGTGAGGGATGCGCGGACTCGATCGCCGGGAAGCCGTCGAGGAACGGCCGCAGGTTGCGGGCGTCGCGCCCCCACAGGACGGACACCAGGGGCTTGCCGCGCGCGGCAAGGGCCCGGATGGCCTGCTCGGTCACTTCCTCCCAGCCCTTGCCGCGGTGCGCGCCCGGCTTGCGCGGCGCCGTGGTGAGCGCCCTGTTCAGCAGCAGCACGCCCTGACGGGTCCAGGGCGTCAGATCGCCGTTGGACGGCCGCGGCAGCCCCAGGTCGGTGTGCAGTTCGCGGAAGATGTTCTCCAGACTGCCGGGCAGCTGACGCACCTCGGGGGCCACTGAGAAACTCAGCCCCATCGCCATCCCCGGCGTCGGGTAGGGGTCCTGACCGACGATCAGGACTCGTACCTCGTCGAAGGGCTGCTGGAACGCGCGCAGGACGTTGGCTCCGGCCGGCAGATAGGTACGGCCGGCCGCAACCTCCGCGCGCAGGAAATCGCCCATCGCGGCGACGCGTCCGGCCACGGGGGCGAGCGCCTCGGCCCATCCGGGCTCGACTACTTCATTCAACGGTCGTGGTGCCACGGAACATCACTCTACCGGCGTATGCGACCCTCACCGCCCCGGCGTCGGCCGGTGCGGCCGGTCTCCGGCACCCCTGGCCCCGGTCAACGGAACTAGGGATAGGCTGCCGCCGTCATTCCCCTTCTTCCTGGAGCCGGTCCATGAGCTCACGCGGGCATTCGCCGGAAAGCAGCGGTGACGGCGTGCGTCCGGGCGCGGAGACGGATACGCCGGGGCCGTTCGTCCTCGGCGTGGACTCGGGCGGCTCCGGGCTGCGGGTGGCGCTGGGCACGCTCGGCAGGTCCGCCCCGGTGGGTACGACGGTCTGCGCCGCGCCGGTACGCACCGGACCCGGAGGGATCGACGCGGGCCATCTGCTGGAACAACTGCTGCCCGCCGCCCGCCTGCTGCTTGAGCGGCACGGCAGCGGTGGAAGCAGCGGCGGTGCGCAAGGCTCCGCGATCGCAGCCGTGGCGATCGGCGCCGCCGGCATGGCGACGCTCGGCGGGCAGTTGCGCACCGAACTGCCCCCTGCCCTGGAGCAGGCGCTCGGGGTGCGACGGCTGGCTCTCGCCGCCGATGCGGTGACCGCGTACGCGGGTGCGGTCGGTCAGCGTCCGGGGGCGGTCGTCGCGGCCGGCACGGGCATGATCGCGCTGGGTACGGATCTGACGAGCTGGCACCGTGCCGACGGCTGGGGACATCTGCTGGGTGACAGCGGTGGCGGGGCCTGGATCGGGCGGGCCGGTCTCGATGCGGCCATGCGCGCCCATGACGGGCGGCGCGGCGGGTCCGCCGCGCTGCTGGCCCGGCTGGAGGCGGTGTTCGGACCTGCGCCGGAGCTGCCGGGGCTGCTCTATCCGCGTACCGACCGGCCTGCCGTGCTGGCCTCGTTCGCGCCCGAGGTCGCCGCGTGCGCCGGGCACGATCCGGTTGCCGCGGGCATTCTGCGCGAAGCCGCCGGACATATCGCCGAGGCGGCCGCGGCGGTCTGCCCGAAGGCCGGGGCCGACGACGAACCGTGCGAAGTGGCCCTGACGGGCGGTCTGTTCCGGATGGGCGATCCGCTGCTCGTACCGCTGCGTGAGGAGTTGGCCCGGCAGGTCCCGCAGGCGCGGACAGTCCCCGGTTCGGGTGATCCATTGACCGGCGCGCTGTCCATCGCCCAGGCATTGGCCACCGGGGATCTCCTGCTGCCCCGTCATCCGACGCTGCTCTGCGTACCCGGTGACGGGCCTGCGGAGGAGCCTGGACAGGCGCTCGGCCAGGTGCCGACAGAGCAGGACAGTCAGCCGGTAAGCCTCTCATCGGATAAAAGCGGACAGATGACGCCCGACTACCCCCTCCCCGAACGGAGAGGTACCCAAAACCAGTAGCATGCGGCGCCATGAGCACCCCCACTGGGCCCGCTTCCGGCCTGCCTGTACGAATGCCGCGACCTCGCCAGTCCGGACGGCACCGCCGCCCGGAGCCCGTGGTCGCACCCGAGGGCGCCGCCGCGCTCGTTCTCGCCGTTCCCGGTACCCCCACTTCGGCCACGCGCAGTCTGGCCGAAGAGGTCATCAGCATCGCCCGTTCCGAGCTGCCCGGCCTCAACGCCCTGATCGGCTACCTCGACGGCGACGACGCCGAGTACCCGGCGCTCTCGTCCGTACTCACCCACAGCGCCGCCGAGCGCATCGCGCGCTACGAGCAGGCGCAGGCCGCCGGCCGTGAGGTCGCCGAGCCCGAAGGCCCGGCAGCCGTCGTGGTGCCGCTGCTCGCGGGGCCGGACAGCGCCCTGATCCGGCGGATACGGCAGGCCGTGATGGACAGCGGTACGCAGGTCGAGCTGACCGACGTGCTCGGCCCCCACCCGCTGCTCGCCGAGGCGCTGCACGTACGGCTCTCCGAGGCCGGGCTGGCCCGCGCCGACCGCGCCAGGCTCTTCACCGTGGCAACGGCCGCCGACGGCATCGTGCTGGCCACGGTGGGCGGCGAGGAGGCGGTGCAGGCCGCCGGGATCACCGGCATGCTGCTCGCCGCCCGGCTCGCCGTACCGGTGATGGCCGCCGCACTCGATGTGGAGGGGTCGGTCGCCTCGATCGCCGAGCAGCTGACGGGCTCCGGCTCGGCGCAGCTCGCGCTCGCCCCGTACCTCGTCGGCCCCGAGGTGCCCGAGGGCCTGCTGGACGCCGCCGCGAAGGAGGCGGGCTGTGCGACGGCCGAGCCGCTCGGCGCGTATCCGGCGATCGGCAAGCTCGTGCTGTCGATGTACACGACGGCGCTCGGCATCGCGCCGGCGACGCCGCAGGGTGCTCAGGCGCACTGACCCGGCGCCGGTCCGCCCGGCAGCGCACCGCCCTCGACCGCCGGGCGGGCTCGGTTCTCCCGGCCCGTCCGGCGGTCGCGCTGTGTGCGGCGGCATGGGCCGCGATCCCGCCCGGTCGGGATCTCGCGGTGCCGGGGCGTCAGGCGAAGATCACGCAGGACGCGGCAGGGGCCTCCAGCGCGCCCGCGCGGTGCGGCACGCCGGTCGCCGGGTCGACGGCGAACCAGCTGACGTTCCCGGACCGCTCGTTGGCCGCGTACAGCCATCGGCCGGTGGGGTCGAGCGCGAGGTCGCGGGGCCAGTGCCCGCCGCAGTCCACGGTCGTGACCAGGGTCGCCGTCCCACCCGTCGCGTCGAGCGCGAGGACGGAGATGCTGTCGTGGCCCCGGTTCGCGGTCCACAGGAACCGCCCGTCGTGCGAGACGACCACCTCGGACGGGTACGTAGCCGTGTCCGCGCCGCCCGCCGGTTCCTCGGGCAGCACGGACGTCTCACCGACCGGTTCGAGGACTCCCGCGGTGGCGTCCCAGCTGCACACGGTGACGGTCGGTTCGAGTTCGTTCAGGACGTAGGCGTGGCCGCCCGCCGGATGGAACGCCAGGTGGCGCGGGCCCGTTCCCGGTCGCAGGGCCGTCTCGCCGTGCAGCCGCAGCGCCCCGGTGGCCGTGTCGAGCACGCAGATCCGTACGGAGTCGGTGCCGAGGTCCACGCCGAGCACCCAGTTCCCCGAGGGGTCCGGCAGTACCTGGTGGGCGTGCGGGGCCTGCTGGCGGTCGGCGTTCGGACCGCTGCCCTCGTGCCGGAGCACCGCGGTGACGTCCCCGAGGGAACCGTCGGCCCGTACCGACAGGGCGGACACGCTGCCCGAGTCGTAGTTGGCGGTGAGCAGGTGGCCGCCCGCGAGCGCGAGATGGGTCGGGCCGCTGCCTTCGACCGGTCGGATCTCGCCGATCGGCCGCGGCACGTCGCCGGTGACGTCGAGGGCGGCGGCCGCGCCGTGCTCGGTCTCACTGACCGTGTAGAGCACCCTGCCGCCCGGTCCCGGTCCGTGACCCAGGACGAGATACGAGGGATCGGGGACCGTGTCCGTCGCGCCGAGGAAGGTCAGCGCCCCGGTCTCCCGGTCCACGGCGGCGACGGTGATTCCCCGCCCGCCCGCCGAGGTGAACGACCCGATGAATGCCCGCTCCGCGCCGTTGCCGCTGTCCACCGCACTGCTCGTCACCGCATAGCCCCTCTCCGCCGACTGATCACGGCGGTGTCGCCGCCGTGATCTTCCGGGGCGACGGTAGCAGTCGGACCCTTCCGGTCTATACCAGAACCCCCGGCCGTCGGCCGGCTCTGCGCGACGGCGTCACACACCGATCAGCGGGGCCCGCGGATCGCTGCGCAGCGGTGCGGCGAGTTCGGCGAGCGCCCGCTCCAGACCGTGCAGATGGGCGAGGGCGGGTTCCGCGGCGGCCGGGTGCGACGGGATGCCCGGTGAGCACGCCCGCTGCGGCAGGTCCGGGGCCGTCAGTGCCTCGACGGCTGCCTCGACGCGCCAGCAGGCGGCAGCGAGGCGGGCGTCGTGGGAGGCTTCCGGGTCCGCGGCGACCGAGGCCAGTCCGCGCACCTCCCGTGCGCAGGTGTCCAGCAGGGCGACTACCTGTCGGGCACGGGCCCGGCGGGCGCGCAAGGGGCTCAGCGGGTGCACCAGCGGAGCCAGGGACAGCCGTACTCGTCCGAGGAGCGCCTCCAGTTCGGCGATCCGGGGCGCGGGATCGGCGGTCGGCGACCCCGAGAGCCGCGCTGCGGCTTCCGCCGTACAGGTGTGTACGCAGCGCAGGGCCCGCTGGATCCACGCGTCGGTCGTGGCGTGTGTGGTGACCGGCAGCACGAGGAGCACCGCGAGCATCGCACCGAGCGCACCGGCGGCGGTCTCGGTGAGCCGCAGCACGAGCAGGGCCGGGTCCAGCACGCCGAGGAGTCCGTAGAGCGCTCCGGCCATCACCGTCACCGAGAACACCATCCAGGTGTAGGAGACCGCGGCGGTGTAGAAGATCCCGAAGACCCCGATCGCGACGAGGATCGCGCTGGGTACGGCAGCCCCGTGCAGCGGGACGACGGCGGCCAGGCCGATGGGGATGCCGATCAGTGTGCCCAGGATCCTGCGGAAGCCACGTACCAGGGTCTCGCCGCGCGAGGCGGTGTTCACGAAGACCCACCAGGTGGCACCCACGGCCCAGTACCAGCGCTGCTCGGACAGGAGCAGTCCCGCCGCCAGCGCCAGGGCTCCCCCGGCGGTCGCCTGAATCGCCTGGCGTGTGGTCGCGCGGGCCAGTCCCTCACCGGTCACCGGGGCGGGCACGGCGGCGGGGGACCGCCGTCGCTCGTAGCACCACAGCCCGAAACGCACGGTCGACGAGGCGAGCAGGGAGAGGGCGACCGCGGAGTACAGCTCGGGCAGTTGTCCTGGCAGGGTGTGGAGGAACTGCGTGGTGAAGAAGGCCATGAAGGCGAAGACGCCCAGTGAGTGACCGCGCGGTCCCCATCGCCTGGCGTACACGCCCAGGCCCATCACCGCGAGAAAGGCCACGTCCCGCACCCGCGGGTGGTCGTGCAGCCCTGCGGCGAGGGCGAGCACGGGAAAGCCCACGGCCGGCAGCAGGGCGGTGGTGATCGCCTGGGCGCGCACCGTGGTGTCCAGCACCGTGAACAGGGCCAGCAGCGCGGCGAGACCGCCGGTGATCGCCGCGACGAGGGAGTGACCGGCCAGTCCGCACACCACGACGGCCAGTCCGATGCCGAGGACGGCCCGGACACCGCTGCGCAGCCGCAGTCGGCCCGGGTCCGGGGAAACGAACATCCTCTTCAGCACGGCATGCTCCCGCTTCTGCGCACACCGGCCCTGTGCACCGGCATGAAAAAGGCGCCGCGGGGATCCGCAGCGCCATCGACGGGTACATCACAACATCCCTGCGGCCCGTGGCTCAAATCGGAGACGATTCACTGAGCCATTGGCCCAATGAATCAGCGAAGGTGTGCACCAGGGGTAGGCCAACGGACCGGGATGGGGCCGGGCCCCGGCTCGGTTCTCACGTCCCGGCACGGGTCCCGCGGCTCGGGGCCGCCCGGCCCACCCGGTGCCGGCGCTCCGCCTGCGCGGCAGGCGGAGCCGTTCAGGCCCCGGGCCAGGGCATACGGATGTCCGTCGGAAGGACGCCGGGGGCGAGTCCGGCGGTGGGCGGCGCCGTGCGGCCGTGCCGCAGCCGCCCCGGCGTCCGGTCGCGGCGGGCGGGGCGCACCGGGTCCTCGCCGGGCGTCCGGGGCAGGGGTCGTGCGGGCAGTGTCGCGGCCACTTCGTAGCCGCCGTCGGCGGTGGCGCCGGCGGCCAGCCGGCCCCCCAGCATCGCGGTGCGCTCGCGCATGCCGAGCAGGCCGTGTCCCGCGCCCGTCGGGTGCGGGGCCGCCCGCTCCGGTGCGGTGTTGGTGACCCGTACCGTGACTCCGGCGGCCCGGCGGCCGACCTCCACCGCCACCTGGGCACCCGGTGCGTGACGCATCGCGTTGCCGAGCGCCTCCTGCACGATGCGGAACGCCGACAGTTCGACGCCGGGCGGCAGTGGGTGCGGCTGCCCGGTGGTCTCGGCGGTGACCTCCAGACCGGCGTCGCGCGCGGTGCCGATCAGTTCGTCCAGCCGGTCGAGGGTGGGCTGCGGGGCGTGCCGGGCGGCTGGTGACAGGGCGTCCTCGGAGCGCAGTACGCCGAGCACCCGGCGCAGTTCGGTGAGCGCCTCGAGCGCGTTCTCGCGGATGCCCGCGAGGTTCTCCTTCAGCTCGTCGGACGGATTCTCCACCAGGTGCGGGGCGACCTGTGCCTGGATGGAGACGGCCGACATGTGGTGCGCGACGATGTCGTGCAGTTCGCGGGCGATCCGGTTGCGCTCCTCCAGAAGGGTGCGCCGGGACCGCCAGAAGGGTGCGCCGGGACCGCTCCTCGGCGGTCTGCTCCTCCTGTGCGGCCAGCTGGGTACGGGCCAGCCCGAGGCCGCGCAGCACGGCGCCGGTCACCACGGCGACGACGAGGGCCGCGGCCCCGAGGCCGGCCCGGTCGCTGCGGCGCACGGGGTCGATCGCGCCGCCGACGAGTCCGGCCGCCACGCCGATGGCCAGTGCCTCGGCGGCGGTCCGGGGGCGGACCCGCAGAGCGAGCAGGAACAGCACCCCGGCCTGCAGCGCGATCCCGGCCCCGGTCGGGGACGGCATCCGGCCCGCGGGGCCGGCGGCCTCCGCGACGGGCACGGCCAGGAACATGACGACCGTCGAGGCCCACCAGGCCGGAAGCGGACGGAACAGCGCGACGACGACAGCCACCGACGGGATCCCGGCGAACAGGACGCCGAGCCCGGCCCCCATCCCGTGCCGGAAGGCGTACTCGTTCACGTCGAGGACGAACATCGCCACCGCGAACAGCGTCGGCGGCACCACCCATACCGGCCGCCACTCCAGCCGCCTCGGCCGCCCCGGGTACCGGGGCGAGTCGGCCCCCGAGGTCACCAGGTCCTCGCGCAGGGTGCGCGGCAGCGCCCGCAGGGCACGGGACGACGCCCGCAGGGCCTTGGCAGACCGCTTCGCCGTCTCGTCCCGCCTCACATGCCTCGTGTCACACACGTCGCGCCGCCGACCTCGATGGGCGCCCCTTGCGGATGACCACGCTCTTCTTCGGCGACCGCCCCTGTTCGTAGCCGCGGAACGCCAGCCAGCAGATCATCAGCGCCGTGATGAACACGGGCAGCCAGGCCAGCCGGGCGAGTACCCAGCCGGGGGCGTCGGGGACGGTGTGCAGGCCCGGCAGGGTCCCGCCCACCAGCAGGCCGGTGGCGGTGACCGCGATCATCGCGGTCTGGTGCCACAGGAAGACCGTCATCGCGGAGAGATTGACCGTCGCCACCGCCGCCCAGACCGCCGGGCGCCGGAGCACCCGGCGCAGCGGGCCGAGCAGCAGCAGCGCCGCTCCGCACTGGGCGAGGCCGAAGGTGACCACGGCGAGCGTCGGCGGGTCGAGGTTGGAGATCTCCAGGCCGGGCACTCCGACCATGGCCGCGGGATAGCCGCCCCAGAGGACGAGTCCGGCGGTGGCGGCGGCTCCGCCGATCAGCAGCAGCCAGCCGGACCTCCGGCCGCACAGATCACCCCGGGCCCAGGCCGCGCCCAGGCAGTACGGAACCAGCCAGCCGGCCACCACGTTGACGGAGGCGAACTCGCCGGGGGTGTCCAGGCCGAACCGGTAGACGTCGGTGATCAGCACGACGGCGAACGGCCACAGCGGATGCAGCCTCGCCACGAGCGGGGTCGCCGCGGTCAGCACCGCGAAGACCAGCAGGAACCAGAGCGGGGACCACACGAGCTTGCACAGCGCGCGCACGGTGTCCTGGTCCGCCCCCGCGGCGAGCATCACGCATGCCGCCACGGTCCATACGAGCAGCACGACGACCACCGGCCGCAGCAGCCGGGTCATCCTTGACCTCAGCCACCGTCCGTAGCTCTCGCCACGCGCGCAGGCGGAGGCGTAGCTCTTCGCACCGACCTGTCCGCCGACCAGGAAGAAGACGGCAAGGGTCTGGAGCACCCAGGAGACCGGGGTGAATCGGGGCATGTACTGGAGCGGGCTCGAACCGTGCATGGTGCCGCTGTCGACGACCAGCGCGGTCACCATCCAGTGGCCGAGAACGACGCCGAGGATGGCGATGGCCCGCAGGGCGTCGACGGCGCGGTCGCGGCCGGCGGGAGTGGCGGATTCGATCCGCCGGACGAAGTCACGCATGGCACTCTCCCGAGAGCTCTGCGAACGTGGCCGTTCCGGCCACGCTCCGGGGGATGTTCTTCAGCGGTACGGAATGGGGCTTCAGGCAGTCGCGGTGGCCGCCGCCCGCCGCGAAGTCGCCGGCGCCGGACTCGGACCCGGACCCGGACTCGGACCCGGACTCGGACTCGGACGAAAGGGAGTCCCTGCCGAACTCGATGTCCACCGGGACGGGTTGGAGCTCGACGTGCGGCACGTCGGCGATCCGGTCGATGCCGGCGCGGCCCGCGCGGACGGTGACCCGGGCGTGCCGGACGGTGGCGGCGCGGCCGGGGCCTGCGTACAGGACGACGTCCGCGACCCGCGGCACGTGCGTGGCCCCGGCACTGACGCGGGAGGCCGGGGCCGCAGGGCGCGGCTCGCGCAACTCCCCCATGGGCCCGCGCGGTTCGGGCACGGCCTCGGCGGCCCGCCCCGAGGCGGCCACCAGCACGGCGGCCAGGCGGATTCTGTGCGTTCGGGACGGCATGGCGCGGGGCTCCTTCCGTGCCGGACAGCTTCCAGCGCTTCGGATACAGAAGCTATGGACGGAGCCCCGTAGTCCGCGTCCCGCCGGGGTGTGAACCTGTTTTGTAGCTCTGCAGGACTACGGGTATGAGATGGGTACCGGGGCTGTGCCTGATCGGCACGAATGGGCAACTGCCGGCCATTGGTACAGTCGCAGGCCGGATCGGCCTACCAGGAAGTGACCAACGGACCATGGCGGTGGATGCCCTCGACACCCGTATCCTGCGGTTGCTCATCGAGCAGCCGCGTACCAGCGTCCGCGAGTACGCGCGCATCCTCTCCGTCGCCCGGGGCACCCTCCAGGCCCGTATCGACCGGCTGGAGCGGGACGGTGTGATCACCGGCACGGGACCGGTCCTGTCTCCCGCGGCGCTGGGGCACCCGGTGCTGGCCTTCGTTCATCTGGAGGTCACCCAGGGGCATCTGGACGAGGTCGGTGAGGCGCTCGCCGCGGTGCCGGAGATCGTCGAGGCCTTCTCGACCACGGGCGGCGGCGATCTGCTGGCCCGGGTGGTGGCCCGCGACAACGGCCACCTGGAGGATGTGATCCAGCGGCTGATCCGACTGCCCGGCGTGGTCAGGACGCGTACCGAGGTGGCGCTGCGAGAGCGGGTGCCGCACCGGCTGCTGCCCCTGGTCGAGTCGGTGGGCCGCACGACCCCCGGCCACCCTAAGTGATCACCGTATTGGCATGCTGGATGCCATGAACTCACGGCGTGATTCCGCTCCTTCGGTCCTCTTCGACCTCGACGGCACCCTGGTGGACAGCGAGCCCAACGCGTACGAGTCGGCGCGTCGGCTGCTCGAACGGTATGGCGTGGCCGACTTCACCTGGGAGCAGAACGCCCGGTTCCTCGGCATCAGCAACCGCGAGGCGCTGACGGTCCTGCGTGCCGAGTACGGGCTCGGGGCGTCCGTCGACGAACTGGTGGCGGGTCAGGACGCCCTGTATCTGGAGCTGGCGCGGTCGTCGACCGAGGTCTTCCCGCAGATGCGGAAGTTCGTGGAGCGGCTGCACGGAGAGGGAGTCGCGATGGCGGTGGCTTCGGGGTCGTCCCCGGCGGCCATCGAGGCCGTGCTCGCGGGCACGGGACTCGACGCCTGCTTCACCCTCTGCGTCTCGGCCGACGAGGTGGCGCGCGGCAAGCCGGAGCCGGACGTGTTCCTGGAGGCGGCCCGGCGCCTCGGCTCGGCGCCCGCCGACTGCGTGGTCGTGGAGGACGCCGTTCCCGGTGCGACGGCGGCGCGTGCGGCGGGCATGCGCTGCATCGCTGTTCCCTATGTGGCCGCCACGGCCTCCGCCCCGGTGTTCGCCGCGGCGGATCTGCTCTTCCCCGGCGGGCAGGACGAATTCACGGCGCAGGCCGCGTACGACTGGCTGTTCCCGCGTTCCGGGTCCGTGCCCGCCCGGCCGGACCCGTCTTCCTGATCCGGCCCGTGCCGTTCACCGGAAACGTGTGGGCCGCCTCCGCCCCGGGTGTCCCCGTACCGGCCGGCCGCCGGCGTCCCGGCAGCCGGTGAGGAATCCGCGGCGCGGCAGCTCCGGGAAGCCCGCGCGGACAGCGGGGCGACCACTCGGCGTGCCGCCGAGGTCCGGCGGCCCGATATCCTGATCATGCCGCGCGCCCCCCACCCCGCCCCGATCCCCGTCGGGTCGCCGCCGTGGCAGTCGAAGCGGCCCACAATTCGAGATTGGTGCAAAGGTGCTGGTAGCTGGTCGGTACCGCTTGACGTCCCCCATCGGCCGTGGCGGCATGGGCGAGGTGTGGCGCGCCTCCGACGAAGTGCTCGGCCGAGCGGTGGCCGTGAAGCTGCTGCTGGGCGACCACGCGGACGAGTCGGCGACCGCCCGGTTCCGGCTGGAGGCGCAGACCGCGGCCCGCCTGAGTCACCCTCATCTGGTGGCCGTGTTCGACTTCGGGTCCTGGGAGAACCGCTTCTTCCTCGTGATGGAGCTCGTCGAGGGCAGAAGCCTGGGCGATCTGCTCGCGGCCGAGGAGCGGCTCGGAGCCGAGCAGGTCGCCCGGATCGCCGGCCAGGCGGCCGCGGGGCTCGCCGCCGCCCACCGGCAGGGCATCGTGCACCGCGACATCAAGCCCGGGAACCTGATGCTGGACGCCGAGGGGTCCGTCAAGATCGGCGACTTCGGCATCGCCCAGTTCGTCGACGATCCCTCCGCCGCGCTGACCACCACGGGACAGATCGTCGGGACCAGTCTCTATCTGGCGCCGGAGCGCGCCCTGGGCCGTACGGCCGGTGCGGCGTCCGACATGTACTCCCTCGGCTGCGTGATCTACCAACTCCTGCTGGGTGAGCCACCGTTCCGCTCCGACACGGCCACCGCGACGCTCTATCAACATGTCGACACGGCGCCTGTGCCGCTCGGGCAGCGCGGCGTCGACCTGTCCCCGGCCTTCGACTCCTATCTGCTCGGACTGCTCGCGAAGCAGCCCGAGGACCGGCCCAGCGCCCAGCAGGTCGCCGACTGGTTCCAGAGCGACGCGTGGCGGGGGCAGCCGGAGCCCCTGCCGATGTACGCCCCCACCCCTCCTCCGACCGCCCCGAGAACTCCTCGTCCCCCGGCATCCGCTGCCGCGTTCGACCCGGCCCCGGCGCCTGCCACCGCGCAGCAGGCCGAAGGGGTGTCGACGTACCGCCTGCCGCAGGCCGGTGGACACAGGCGGCGCCCGGCGGAGCGGTCCGCCCCCGTCCGGCGGCGCACCGGTGCCCGCGAGGCGATCAGGCGCCGGCCCCGGGTGGCGAGCGCCATCGCCGGTACGGTCGCCTTCCTCGCGGCCGTGTACCTGGGGATGAGTCTGTTCTCACCGGATTCCAGCTCGGCCGGCACACCGGACACCGGCTCCACCGCGACCACCGGACCCGAATCACCGGCGCCCGGCCAGCCGGCACAGAACGGCGGAAACGCCGGAAACAACGGGGACAACGGGGACAACGGGGACAGCGGAGACGACGAGCAGGACTGAGCCGCTCTCCGCCGCTGTCCTGTCCTGCCCTGCCCTGTCCTGCCCTGCCCTGCCCTGCCCGACGACGGTACCGTCCGATCGCGGCAGGGCTCGTCGGATGGCCGTCAAGCAGTCGTCAGGACCGGCCGTCCGGGCGTCAGCGGTTCGTCAACGGACGCCGACGGGCCGACGATCTTCCCTAACGTCGCAGCCATGGGAAGACGTGACATCCGAGCCGTGCCCGGTCCTCGCACCGGCCGGGCTCACCCTCCGCCCGGCACGACCGCGTACGACCACGGCTGGGCCGGGGACCTGCGGTTCGCGGTCCGCTGCGCCCTGACGCTCCTCGGGCTGCTCCTGGCCGTCGATGCGACGGCCGGTCACCTCGCCGCGTCGCGCGCCCTGTTGTGGACGGGCCTGGCCGCCCTGCTGCTCATGGTGCTGGTACCGCCCCGGGTCCGCGCGGGTGCGGGGTGGCTCTCCTGCCGGGGCCTGGTGCGTGAACGGATCGTGCGCACCGACCGGCTCGTGTCGGTGCGCTGGTCGGACGGTGTCTCCCAGCGTCTGGTGCTCCGCGACGCGGAGGGCGGCCGGGTCGAGGTCGACCCTCAGGTGCTCGTGGCGAATCCCGCGCTGTGGCACCGGCTGGACGGCGATGCCCGCGCCTGCGTGAAGCGCGGCACGCTGCGCTGCGGGGTGACGGCACTGCGGCAGCTGTCCGACCGCATCGACCGCCGGACGGCGCGTACGGTGTTCACGATCTCCGGCCTGGAGTAGCCGGTCCGCACTCCGGAATCGTTGTGCGATCCCACCACCGCGGCTTGACCAAACTTGCCAAGTCCCCCGGCAGCCCCCGCAGTTCGTTGACGAGGCCATGACGACATGTGAGTGTTCGGTCGCTCGATCACGGACGACGGCAGTGCGGGCGGCCGACGGCGGCCGAAGCAGGTACGTCACCGTACGTCAACTGCCCGTGATCGAGGCCCCCCCGACTCAAGGAGCCTCGATGAAACGCAGACCGATGACGGCCGGGACAACCCTGGCCGTCCTCGCCGGAATGCTGGTCGCCGTCAGCGGCGGAACAGCAGCTGCCGAACCGTCCCCGCCCGCCCCGACCGCACTCTCCACCGCGGTGTCGGCCGCCGACCGGGCCGTCGCCAGTGGCCTCGACACCCTGGCGAAGGGGCCCGACGAGCGGTACGAGCGGCAGATGGTGACCCCCTGGGTCAAGGGCATGTACTCCGTCGCGTACCAGCGCACCTACCGCGGGCTCCCCGTCGTCGGCGGGGACGCCGTCGTGGTGGCCGACTCCCAGGGCCGGGTCCGCGGCACCCAGTCGGCGGTGTCCCGGCGGATCAACGTACCGACGACCCCGACCGTTTCCGCCGAGGCCGCCGAGACCACCGCCCGCAAGAGGCTCACCACCGTGAAGCGGGTGGAGTCGCACCGCCTGGTGGTGCGAGCCACGGACAGGACCTCCCGGCTGGCCTGGGAGACGGTGCTCACCGGACGCAGCGCCAAGGCCCCCAGCCGGCTGCACGTCTTCGTCGACGCGGGCACCGGCAAGGTGCTCGACAGCTACGACGACGTCAAGGCGGGCACCGGCAACAGCCAGTGGAACGGTCCGTCCCCGCTGGCCATCGACACCACCGCCTCCGGGAGCAGCTACTCGCTGCGCGACCCGAACCGTCCCGGTCTGAGCTGCGCCGACTACAGCACGGGCAGTGTCTTCACCAAGTCGAGCGACTCCTGGGGCACCGGCAACCCCTCCAGCAAGGAGACCGGCTGCGTCGACGTCATGTGGGCGGCGCAGCACGAGTGGAACATGCTGCGGGACTGGCTGGGCCGCAACGGACACAACGGCAACGGCGGCAGCTGGCCGGTCGAGGTCGGGCTGAACGACGTCAACGCCTACTGGGACGGCTCCTCGGTCTCCATCGGCCACAACAACGCCAACCAGTGGATCGGCGCGATGGACGTGGTGGGCCATGAGTTCGGCCACGGCATCGACCAGTACACGCCCGGCGGCGCCAACAACGAGTCCGGTCTCGGCGAGGCCACCGGCGACATCATGGGCGCCCTCACCGAGGCGTACACCAATGAGCCCGCTCCGTACGACGACCCGGACTACACCGTCGGCGAGAAGATCAACCTGGTCGGCAGCGGGCCGATCCGCATCATGTACAACCCGGGGCAGATCGGCGACCCCAACTGCTACAGCTCCTCGATACCCAACACCGAGGAGCACGCGGCGGCCGGTCCGCTGAACCACTGGTTCTACCTGCTGGCCGAGGGCTCGAACCCCGGCGGTGGCAAGCCGTCCAGCCCGACGTGCAACAGCTCCTCGGTCACCGGTGTCGGCATCCAGAGCGCCGGCAAGGTCTTCTACGGCGGGATGCTGCTCAAGACGAGCGGGATGACCTACAAGCGCTACCGCACGGCCACGCTCACCGCCGCCAAGAACCTCGACGCCGGCTGCGTGCTCTTCGACCGGACCAAGGCCGCCTGGGACGCGATCAGCGTCCCCGCCCAGAGCGGCGACCCGACCTGCACGCCCAGCGGCAACAACGACTTCACGATGTCGCTGGACCCGGCGTCCGGCTCCGTGAAGCCGGGCAGCTCGGCGACGGCGACGGTGCGGACCGCGGTCAGCTCCGGGAGCGCGCAGGCCGTGAACCTCACGGCGAGCGGTCTGCCGAGCGGTGTCACCGCGTCCTTCAGCCCGTCGTCGGTGCAGTCCGGAGCGTCCTCGACGATGACCCTGTCCGCATCGTCGAGCGCCGCACCCGGCGCGTACACCTTCACGGTGAAGGGTGACGGCACCCAGAGCCACACCGCGCAGTACACCCTGACCGTCGACAACGGGGGCGGCAATCCGGGCGGCAAGGCGCCGGACATCAGCATCGCCAACGTGCAGTCGCACCTCGCGCAGCTGAACACCATCGCCACGCAGAACGGCGGCAACCGCCGGGCCGGCAGCGCCGGTTACACGGCCTCCCTCGCCTATGTGAAGGGCAAGCTGCAGGCAGCCGGCTACACCGTCAGCGAGCAGACCTGCACCAGCTGCACGTACCGCGGGAACAATCTGATCGCCGACTGGCCGGGCGGCCCGTCCGACCAGACGGTCATGTTCGGCGCCCACCTGGACGGCGTCGCGGCCGGCCCCGGGATCAATGACAACGGCTCCGGCTCCGCCACCCTGCTGGAGAACGCGCTCGCCCTGGCGCAGCAGAACCCGACCATGACCAAGCACGTCCGCTTCGCCTGGTGGAACGGCGAGGAGCAGGGGCTGCAGGGTTCCGAGTACTACGTCGGCCAGCTCAGCGCGGCCCAGCGCAGCGCGATCAAGGCGTACTACAACTTCGACATGGTCGCCTCGACCAACGCCGGCTACTTCATCAACAACGTGAACTCGGCCGCCTCGGCACCGATGAAGGAGTACTGGGACTCGCTGAACCTCGCGCCGGAGGAGAACGTCGAGGGCCAGGGACGGTCCGACGACTACTCCTTCCAGCAGGGCGGCATCCCCACCTCCGGTTACGCGACCGGCGCCAGCGACACCAAGACGTCGGCGCAGGCCGCCAAGTGGGGCGGCACGGCGGGCCGTTCCTACGACTCCTGCTACCACTCGTCCTGCGACACCACGGCCAACATCAACGCGACCGCGCTCGACCGCAGCGCCGACGGGGTCGCCTACACGGTGTGGAAGACCTCCGTCGGGACCACCGCTCCGGCCGACGACTTCTCCGTGTCGGTGAAGCCGGTCTCCGGCAGCGTCCAGCCCGGTGGCTCGCTCACCGCGAGTGTGTCGACGGCGACCACCAGCGGCTCCGCCCAGACCGTGAAGCTGACGGCCTCCGGGGCGCCGAGCGGTGTCACGGTCTCCTTCGACCCGGCCTCCGTGCAGTCGGGTTCGTCGTCGTCCATGACCGTCTCCGCCGGGGCCCAGACCGCGCCGGGTACGTACACCCTCACGGTGACCGGGACGGGTACGGCCACCCACGCCACCACGTACTCGCTCGTCGTCGGTGGCGGCGGGACTTGCCAGGCGCGGCAGGCGGTCGCCAATGGCGGCTTCGAGGAGGGCGTCGCGCCGTGGACCCAGACGGACGGCGTGATCAACAACCGGACGTCGGAGAAGCCCGCGCACAGCGGCGCGTACATGGCCTGGCTCGGCGGCTGGGGTTCCACGCACTCCGACACCGTCGCGCAGTCTCTGACCGTTCCGGCGGGCTGCTCGACGTACAAGCTGTCGTTCCATCTGCGCACCGACACGAATGAGTCGGCGGGCGACCCGACCGCGTACGACACGTTCACCGTCAAGCTGGGCACCAAGACCCTCGCGACGTACTCGAACGTGGACGCCACCGGCTCCTACGTCCAGAAGACCTTCGACGTCGCCGAGTTCGCCGGTCAGACGGTCACCCTCGGATTCACCAGCAGTGAGGACGCCTATCTGCAGACCAGCTTCGTCATCGACGACGTGGCGCTGAACGCGAGCTGATCATTCGTCAGGAATGTTCCGGGCGGGGCGTGTACGCACACACGCCCCGCCTCCGCTGTGTCAGCGTACGACGGCTGCCAGCCGACGGGTGAAGTCGTCGGTCTCCGGCCCGCCGCCGTACCCCGCCGCCAACCTGCCGTGCAGGCCGCGCAGTTCCTGGCCCAGCAGCGTCGAGGCGGTCACCTCGGTGGTGTCCAGTACGGGTCCGGCGATGGCGATCGCCGCCTGGGGGTCGTGGGCGCAGGCATGGGCATCGGCCATCCGCACCAGGAACAGCATCCGTGCCGAGTGCATCCCGGGCGGAAGCAGATCCAGTGCGGTACGGGTCGCCGTGACCGCGCGCAGTGCCAGCCGGCGGTCCCCGGTCGCGGCGGCGAGATCCCGCAGCGCCCCGGCGGCCCCGGACTCCACCCGCAGGCGCACGGAGGCAACGGACAGCCAGGGCGCCTCCGTCTCGTCCTGCTCACCGGCCCGGTCCATCTGCGACCAGGCACGGTCGATATGGCGCAGGGTCTGCCGGACGTCGCCGCGTACCGCATGCCCGCGCGCCTGGTACAGATCGCTCATGGCGCCCGCCCAGTACCGGCCGGCGGCCGCCTGCCGGATCGCCCCGCCGTAGGCGAGGGCGGAGGGGCTGTCGCCCTCCAGCCGTGCCAGTGTGCTCATGTCGCTGAGCGCGGCCACCTCGGTTCCGACGTGACCGGCCAGGCCCGCCCAGCCCAACGACCGGTCCAGCCAGGCCATCGCGGTCGCGTTGCGGCCCCACAGCAACCGAAGGCAGCCGGCCGACTGCGCGTACTCCGCTGCCAGTGGGGCGAGTTGGCGTTGGTACGGAGCCGCGGGCAGGGCCATCCAGCGGAGCATCGCGTGCAGGGTGCGCTCGACCACGACGGTCGCCCCCGGCCAGGCGCGCTCCTCGTCGGCGCGCAGGCAGACGGCGAGCAGCGCCGTCAGGGCGTGCACCGTGTCGATGTCCAGCGGCGGGCACGGGACGGTGGCAGGGCCCAGGGCGCAGAAGGCGGAGTGCAGGGCGATGACGTCGGCCAGCGCCGGGACGGTGCAGCCGTCACGGCCGTGCGCCGGGCACATCAGCCCGTAGGTGGGCAGGCCCGTGGGCAGGACGGTGTCCGGCGGCAGCATGGAGAGCAGGGCGCCGCCCGCGGGTTCCCCTGGCAGGGGTCCCGTCCGTGCGGCGGTCGTCGTGGGACGTACGGCCCCGCTCTCCTCGCCCGTACCGCCCGGCCCTTCGGCCTCGGCCGCCTCGCAGGCGTCGAGGAGGTCGCCGCCGGCCGTCAGCAGGTCGTCCAGCCTGCGGGCGAGCGGCAGCGGTGCCTTCCGGGTGCCGTGCTCCAGTTTGCTGATGGCGGTGTGGTCGTATCCGACGCGGGCACCCACCTGGGCCTGGGTGAGCCCGGCGCGCCTGCGCCACTGGCGCAGCCGGGTCCCGAAGGCTCTCCACACCTCTGCGGTACGGACGTCCGGCAGCGGGCCCATGCCCTCGGTCACCCGGAACTCCGCGGAGCCCCACCGGATCCCCCACCCGTGCCGTGCTCATGGCTCATAGCCGGGAGAATAGCGAGCGTGTGTGTGCGCTGTCCCCGGTGCGGCGGGAAGATGGCGCCTTCCCGCGCCCTGCCGGAAGTTGCCACGCCCCGCGGCCCCGATCGCCCAACACCCCTTCCCCGTCCACCGGTTGGGCGGACCGAATGCGCATGAAGGCACGGCTCACCGGGCATATGACGGGTAATCGCCAGGAGGTGGTGGCAGTGGGCCGCATCAGGATCGTTCGACGCCCCCAGCTGCCGTCGCGGCCACGGCCGCTCGACCTGCGGACCCCGTCCGGCCGCCCGCTGCCGTACTGAGCCCGCCGCCGCGACCGGCGATCCGTCCGGAGCGCGGCGTCGAAGAGGCGGACCCGGAGCCGCCCCGCCGGTTCGGCCGGCGCTCGCCTCCTCCGGCGCCCTCGCCGAGCTCCTCCCGGCCATCGGCGCGGCGCCGGTCGACCCACTGACCGCCGCGGGATCCGGCCCCGCGCCCATGGTGCGGGGCGGCGAGGAATACGACATCGGCCGGCCGCGGCGCAGGGCCGATTCCACGACCTCCTTCACCGGCCCGGTCGGCAGGGAGACGGCCTTCGACCCGGGCCGGGTCCGGATCGTCCGCGCGCCGACGTGACGCGACCGGTGCCGGTACGACCGGCGCGGGGTCCGGGAATTGAGGAAAACCGCAGGGTGGCGGGTGCGGATTGCCCCATCCGGTTCGGCGGCGTTCCTCGTACCGCCGCCGGTCGCAGCTTTCTAGCGTTGCCGGTGAGGCGCGACGGACTTCGCGCGCCCCTCCCCCACCGGCCAGGAGCCAGTTCATGGATTTCGTCATTCTGGGCCTCCCCCAGGAACCCGCGGGCGGTGTCGCGGGCTGGGCCGCCGATCTCGTCGGCACCATGGGAGGCCCGGGAGCCGGCCTCGCCATCGCGCTGGAGAATCTCTTTCCGCCACTGCCCAGCGAGGTCATTCTCCCGCTGACCGGGTTCGCGGCGGGGCAGGGCGTCATCAGCCTGGCCTCCGCGCTCTTCTGGACCACGCTCGGTTCGGTGGTGGGCGCGATCGCCCTGTACTGGATCGGCATGCTCTTCGGCCGCGACCGCATGCATGCGATCTGGGCGAAGCTGCCGCTGGTCAGGAGTTCCGATCTGGAGCGTACGGAGCAGTGGTTCGCCGAGCACGGCACCAAGGCCGTCCTCCTCGGGCGGATGGTGCCGGTCTTCCGGAGTCTCATCTCCGTGCCGGCCGGCGTGGAGCGCATGTCACTGCCGCTCTTCGTGACCCTGACGGCTCTGGGCAGCCTGCTGTGGAACACGGTGCTGGTGATGGCCGGGTACTGGCTCGGCGACCGGTGGAACCTGGTGGAGACGTATGTCGGGGTCCTCTCCAAGGCCGTCGTCGTCCTGGTCCTGGTCGCCGCCGCCGGGTACGTGGGCCTGCGGTTGCGCTCCCGTTCCCGGGGTCAGCACCGTCGTACGTCATGAGCCTTCGGCCACCGTCCTCCACCCGTCCGGTCTCCCCCGCCCGTCAGGAACGATCTTGCCGTGTCCACGGCGTGCGGCTAGCCTCGGCGTCCGTGCAGGGGGACTCCGCGGACAGTGCGACCGGTCGTCGTCCGGAACCGTTCGGCCAGGAGTCCGTGGAAGGGGGCGTACCGGTGGTGCACAGGTCCCCCTGGCACCGCAGAGCCGTCGGCGCCCTTCTCGGCTGCTGCACCGCTCTGCTCGGGCTGCTGTATTTCGTCGTGCCGGGGGTGCTGTCGGGCCCGTTCGTCCTGTGGCCCCGCACGCGCCGGCGCTCCCTCGCCGTGCTGAGTGCCGGAGCCCGTCGGCTCACGGAGCTGGAGCGCAGGCGCCGCAGGGCCTTCTTCGGCGACCTGTTCCCCGAGCACCGGGCGTCCGACCCGGAAGTCCTCCGCTACCTCGCCGTCCGCACGTGCGCGGGCATGCTGCTCGGTGTCGTGGCCGCGTTCCTGGCATGCGGGGCCGTCCTGGCCGGACTGCTGGCCGTCGGGGTGGCCCGCGCCACCACGAGCTGGCAGACCCTGCTGACCCAAGGGGTCCTCGGCGGTGTCCTTCTCTTCCTCAACCTCCAGGGGCTCTACTCCCTGGGTGCCCTCGACGCGCGGCTGGCACGCGAGCATTTCGGCCCCTCCGAGCGGGAGTTGCTGGAACGGCGCATCGCGGAACTGGCCGCCAGCCGTGCCGAGGTCCTCCGGGCCGTCGACGCGGAGCGCAGGCGCATCGAGCGCGATCTGCACGACGGCGTGCAGCAACGGCTCGTGGCACTGGCCATGCTGCTGGGCCGGGCCCGCCGCAACCGTACGCCCGAGCAGGCCGGTCTGCTGCTCCAGCAGGCGCACCAGGAGTCCCAGGAGGTCCTCACCGAACTGCGGGAAGTGGCCTGGCGCGTCTATCCGTCGGCGCTCGACAACCTGGGCCTGGAAGAGGCGCTCGGCGGGGTGGCCCAGCGCTGCGCCATCCCCCTGCACATCGAGTTCGATCTGCCGCTGCCGTTGCCCCGGAACGTGGAGACGGCCGCCTACTTCGTGGTGTCGGAGGCCGTGACCAACGCGGCCAAGCACTCCGGTGCCACCCAGATCTCCGTCAGCGTCAAGGGCGACGGCAGGGGGGTGTCACTGTGCGTCCGGGACAACGGCGGCGGTGGCGCGGATCCCGCGGGCAGCGGACTGGCCGGGCTGCGCAGCCGGGTGGACGCGCTCGACGGCCGCCTGCACATCGACAGCCCTTCCGGGGGACCCACCACCATCATCGCGGAGTTGCTGTGCGCGTAATGCTCGCCGAGGACTCGACCCTGCTCAGGGAAGGCCTGGTCCGTCTGCTCGCCGAGGAGGGGCATGAGGTGCTCGCCGCCGTGGGTGACGGGACGTCGCTCGTCCGGGCGGTCGAGGCGGACCCGCCGGACCTCGTCGTCGTCGACATCCGGATGCCGCCCACCCACACCGACGAGGGGCTGCGGGCCGCGCTGGAGATCCGCGAGCGCCTGCCCCTGGTCGGCGTGCTGGTGCTCTCCCAGCACGTGGAGCGCAACTACGCGGTCCGGCTGCTGTCCGCGAACGCCGAGCGGGTCGGCTATCTGCTCAAGGACCGGGTGGCGCAGGTCGACGAGTTCCTGGACTCGCTGGAGCGGATCCACGCGGGTGGTGCGGCCATCGATGCCGAAGTCGTACGGCAGTTGGTGGTCCGGAGCACGCACGTCGACCCGCTGGCCAGGCTGACGCCCCGGGAGCGCGATGTCCTGGAGGAGCTGGCGCAGGGCCGCACCAACACGGCCATCGCACAGCACCTGCACATCTCGCTCAGTTCGGTGGAGAAGCACCTCAACTCCATCTTCGAAAAGCTCGATCTGGCACGGACCACGGGATACAGCAGACGCGTGCTGGCGGTCCTGCGCTACCTGGAGTCGTAGGCGCGGGCACAGGACCGCCGGCGGTTTCGTCCCCGCTCAGCTCCGCGGTAGTGGCAGTACAGCAGCACGGTCGGTGCTCCGGGCGGGACCGGACGGTCCGGGAGGGAGCACCGGTGCCCTCACCGGGGATTCGAGATCACGAGGACGTCCTCGACACGCCGGACGATGCTCCATCAGAGTGTCCCTTCAACCGAGCAGCTGGTCAGCAAGGGTAAATTGTCGTGATTTCAGCACTGTCGCATCTCGAACCCGGCGCACCCGGCATCGCACCCGGGGTCCAGCACATGGTGATTGACCACGCGTCAGGCGGACACGGGGCGCCCAGGCCTGGTTCCGTACCGGCTCTCCTTGATCGATGATGAGGCCCAGGGCCGCCGTCCTCGGTACGGCACCCGCTGTCCCAGGAACAGGAAGGGGTTCCCGATGCGGGAAACGACTCCGGACCGGTCTCCGTCGGACGACCGGTCTCCGTCGGACGATCCGGCCGTGCACGGCCCGGACGAGGAAGCCCAGGTGATCGTGGTGGGCGCGGGGCCGGCGGGCTCGGCCACGGCCTTCCACCTCGCCAGGGCGGGCGTCGATGTCCTGCTCCTGGAGAAGTCCCGCTTCCCTCGGGAGAAGGTGTGCGGGGACGGCTTGACTCCACGGGCCGTGCACCAGCTCATCAGGATGGGCGTCGACATCGAGGCTCCGGGGTGGACGCGCTCGCGCGGGATGCGATGGGTGGCCGGGAACCATCAGGTGCACATCGACTGGCCCGCGCTCGGGGGCTATCCGGATTTCGGCCTCTCGCGCAGCCGGCACGACTTCGACGACATCCTGGCCCGGCACGCCGTCGCCGCCGGAGCCCGGCTGCGCAGCGGCGTGAAGGTGACCCGGCCCCTGACCGACCGCGCCGGCCGTATCACCGGCGTCGCCGCCACGGGCGAAGCGAAGGAACCACTTGCCTTCCACGCACCGGTCGTCGTCGCCGCCGACGGCGCCTCCGCCCGCCTCGCACTCGCGATGGGCCTGCAACGGGACACGAAGAGGCAGATCGCGACGGCCGCCCGCCGCTACTACCACAGCCCGGAACGTTCCCGGGAGGAGTACCTGGAGCTGTGGGCCGACCTCCGTTTCCCGGGCAGCCGTCACTACCTGCCCGGATACGGCTGGATCTTTCCCATGGGCGACGGCCGCGTCAACGTCGGTCTCGGTGCGCTGCCCCACCGACGGCACGGAAAGGCGGACCTGCGCGCCACGCTGGACGAGTGGCTGGCCCGTACCCCGGAGGCATGGGGACTGCGCGAGGAGAACGCCGAGGGCCCCGTCCGGAGCGCGGCTCTCCCGCTGGGCTTCAACCGCCACCCCCTGTACGCCCGGGGACTCCTCCTCGTCGGCGACTCCGGAGGCATGATCAGCCCCTGGAACGGCGAGGGCATCAGCCAGGCCATGGAAGCCGGTGAGGTCGCGGCCGAGACCGCCACGCTCGCCCTCGCTCTCCCCCGGGGGCCCCGGCGGGAGCAGGTGCTGCGCGGCTACCCCGTCGAGATGAACCGCCGCTGGGGACGCTACTACCGGCTCGGGAACACGGCCGCCGACCTCGTCTTCAGTCGCTCGGGCTTCCAGCCGGTCCTCAACCGCTACGTCATGGGATCGCCGTTCCTGCTCGACACCCTGGCCCGGCTGCTCACCAACCTCACGGACAAGCCCTCGCACGATCTGATCGACCATCTGCTCAACGGGGCCGTGCGTCTCGTGCCGGAACCGAAGGTGCGACGTCGGCGATGACGGTCCGCGGACGGCGCGGGAGGCCCGTGGCTACGACCGTCGGCGGGGCTTTCCGCGCTTGCCGCCCCTGACGCTGCCGGAACCGCTCCGCGCGCCCTTCCCGGACGACTTGCCGGCCGCCTTCCCGGCGGCGGGCTTGCGCCGTGCGGCGCCCGCATCGGGACGCTTGGCCTTCGGCTGTGCCGGGGTCTTGGGGCGGCCCCGTGAACTGTTGACGGTCCGGCCCCGGACGATCCCGATGAAGTCCTCCACCAGGTCCGTGGTCTCGTCCTCCAGCCACGACAGCGCGACGCCCGACTCGGGGGCGTCCGAAACCGGCCGGTATGTGAGGTCCTTGCGGTGGTGCAGGCGGGCGAGCGACTGCGGGACGACGAGGAGGCCCACACCTGCCGCCACCAGCTCGACGGCGTCCGCCGTCGTGGCGGGACGCTCGATCGCGGGCCGTCCCGGCCGCTGCTCCCATTCGAGGGTGTCGTCGAGCGGATGGAGCACGATGTCGTCGGCGAGATCCCCGGCGGAGACCTCGTCGGCCGAGGCGACGACATGGTCCTTCGGGATCACGACGACCGTCGTCTCGGTGTAGAGGGGAATCGCGCTGAGGCCCGTCCGGTCGATCGGCAGCCGCACGAGACCCGCGTCGGCGCCGCCGCCCCGCAGCACGTCGGGCGCCTCGGCGGCCGACACCCCGATGAGGGTCAGGGGGACGTCGGGCAGCCGCTCGTTCCAGATCCGCACCCACTTGGTGGGCGTCACCCCCGGGACGTAGGCGAGCCGGAACGACGGGGTTTCTTCCGAGCTTGTCACTCCGCCAGGTTACCGGCCCTGGTCAGAGGTAGCGCACATGCTCGATACCCTTGACCCCATGACGTCGCACAAGACCGCCCAGACGATGAAGCCCGCGACCGCGGCAAAGAAGCTGGGTGTGTACCTAGAGGCCACCCCCGCCGAGTTCCAGGAGGGTGTCGTCTCGCGCACCGAGCTGAACGCACTGCAGTCCGATCCGCCCGAGTGGCTGCGGGAGCTGCGACGCAACGGCCCGCACCCCCGGCCGGTGGTCGCGGCGAAGCTGGGCATTTCCATCTCGGGTCTCGCCCGTGGCGGAATCACGGACGCGCTCACCACGGAGCAGATCGAAGCGCTGAAGAACGAAAGCCCCGACTGGTTGCAGCAGGAGCGCACCACCCAGGCCGAGGTCCGGAAGGAAGCGGTGCGCATCAAGGAGAAGAAGGAGCAGAAGGAGCAGGACGCAGCCCAGGGCGAGCAGCCCCGCGGACCGCGTTCCTGACTTCTGCCGCCGCGCCCGGAGACTCCGGCCACCGCCGGGACGCCGGCGCCACCACGGCCCACGGCCCGCGGAAGCGCCGGCACCGACCGGGATCGACAGGGTGTACCGGCACGGCGCCGACGCGGTGAAGGTCCTTCCGGCCGGCACGTTCGGCGACCCCCGCCGCATCAAGGAACCGCGCGTGCCGGGGCCCGGCGTTCCGCTCGCCCCGACGGGCGGAGTCATCCGCGGCGACGCCGCCGACCGCCGGGACGCCGGCGCCAGGTCCGGTCCCGGTCCGCGCGGGTCCGCCCGGCCAGGACCGGATTCCCGGACTGCCGCGCGCCCGGACCGGCGGCGGGAGCGGTGACCGGTCTCCGTACGCGGCGCTACCGCCCGTCGCCCGCGAGCCGCCGCGCCCGCAGGGCGACATAGAGCTCCGCGGCGTCCACCGGCCGCGTCGGGGCGCGGCCGGTCAGCTCCGCGATGCGGGTGATCCGGTACAGCACCGTGTTGCGGTGGCAGTGGAGCCGCCGTGCCGCCTCGGCGGTCGAACCGTCCGCGGCGAACCATGCGTCGAGGGTGTCGAGCAGAGCGGCATCGCCGCCCTCGCCGGACAGCAGTGGCCCCAGCACGCTCTCGCTGAGCTCGGCCGCGGACTCGGCGTGCGCCGCGACGAGGGTGTCGATCGGCGCGGCGCCGTAGCAGTGGACACCCACACCGGCCGGGGCCACGCACTCCAGGGCGATGCGCGCCTGACGTACCGCCTCCGGCGCGGCGGCGAGGACGGTGAACGGCCGGCTCACCCCCACCCGCGAAGTCGCCGCCCGCTTCACGACCCGCAGCGCCGCGGCGGACTCGGTGTCACCGGTCGGGGCGACCAGGCCCAGCCGCTCGCCCAGTTCGGTGGTCCAGACGGATGCCACATCGGCGCTCGCCAGCCGGGCGGTGATGCCGGGCAGCGGGTCCTCGCCATTGCGCCCGACCTCGCCCGCCACCACGCGGTACGACGCCCGTTCCGGCAGGCCCAGGGCGCGCTGGATGCCTGCGGCGCTCCCGAACCGGACACCGTTCGCTCCCTCGAAGACGCTGAGCAGTGTGACCCGCCGCGACACCCGCTCCTGGCGTTCCCGGTCGTCGGCGACCTGCCGGTACGCCTCGGTCGCGGCCGTGGAGAAGCGGTCGAGCACGCCCCAGAAGTGCGACGAGCGGCGCAGCAGCGCGGCGGACTGCTCGCCGGTCGTGGCGCGGGCGATCGCCCACTCCCAGATCTCCAGTCCGCCGAGCCGGAAGGCGTGCAGCAGCGCGGGGAGCGGGATGCCGTGCTCGGCCTTGATCCGCCCGGCCCGGCGGGCCGACTCGTCGCCGAGGTCCGGGCCGCCGGTCTCCATGCGCAGGAGGGCCTCGATGTTGGCGTGGACGATGTCACGGAGCAGGTCCGCGGGGAGCCGGCTGCGCGTATAGAAGGACTCGTCCTCGGTGATCTTGCGGACCGTCACCTCGGTGAGTTCACCGATCGAGGCGAGGATCTCGGCGAAGACGTGTTCGCAGCCCGTGGTGTCACGCATCTCGCAAAGGTACTCGCCCTCCTCACCTCAATTGTGCTGCCGCACAAAGCAGTTCGAGGGAACTCGCGATGCCCGCCCATAGCAAGGGGCTCTGGTATCCGTCATCTTGGTGTGGCCCGGGGCCCTTGTGCCGGGGACCAATTCCACAGCACGGCGCCCGTCCGTGTGGTCGCGATCCAGGGAGATCACCATGACCGCTGCAGCCCCCGCAGGCAACACCCGGAGGATGCCCGAACTCGACGCGGTGCTCTCCGAGCTCGCGGAGGGCGAGCTGCGCTGGGCGGCGACCTCGTCGGCCGAACGGGCCGCCCTCCTCGCCCGGGTCCATGCCGCGGTCTCCGCCGAGGCCGAGAACTGGGTGCGGACGGCGAGCCGGATCAAGCTCCTGCCGGACGGATCCCCGCTCGCCGGTGAGGAGTGGCTCTCCGGCCCCTACGCGCTGCTGACCTCCCTGGAGGCGCTCGTCCGCACGCTCCGGACACTCGCCTCGGGGCGCGGCCCGCTCGACGCCGCGAAGCTCGGGCGCGCGCCGGGCGGACGGGTGAGCGTCCCCGTGCTCCCGCTCGGCGCCTACGACCGCCTGCTCCTGAACGGCTTCAGCGCCGAGGTGTGGATGCGGCCGGGGGTCGACGCGGACACCGTGCGGCGCCACGCGGGTCTCGGCGCACGGCGGCCCGAGCACACCACGGGCATCGGTCTCGTGCTGGGCGCGGGCAACGTCACCTCCATCGCACCGCTCGACGTGCTGTACGAACTGATCGCGCACAACCGTGTCGTCGTGCTGAAGCTCAACCCCGTCCTGGGGGACCTGGAGCCGGTCTACCGGCGTGTTCTCGCCCCGCTGATCGAGCACGGCGTCGTGCGCATCGTCCCCGGCGGTGGCGATGTCGGCGAATATCTCGCCCGCCATCCGGGCGTCGCACACGTCCACATCACCGGCAGCCTCGCCACTCACGACATCGTCGCCTTCGGCCCGGGTGCGAAGGGCCGCGCCCGCAAGGCCGCCGGCACCCCGCTCCTCGACAAGCCGATGACCAGCGAACTCGGCGGCGTCTCCCCCGTCATCGTGGTCCCGGGTGTCTGGAGCGCCGCCGACCTCCGCTACCAGGCCGAGCACATCGCGACCCAGCGCCTGCACAACAGCGGCCACAACTGCATCGCCTCGCAGGTGGTCGTGGTCAGCGGCGACTGGCCGCAGCGCGAGGCCTTCCTCGGTCTGCTCCGCGAGGCCCTGCGGACCGCCCCGGCCCGGCCCGCCTGGTACCCGGGCAGCGCGGAACGGCTCGCGGACGCGGCGCGCCACCATCCGGGGGCCGAGTGGCAGGGCGCCGAAGGATCACGCCTGCTGGTCGAACTCGGCGACGGCCAGGAGGCGGCGGAGCTGGGGACGACCGAGTACTTCGCGCCGGTGCTCGGTGTCCTCACGCTGCCGGGCGCGGGCGCGGAGTTCCTGAACCGGGCCGTCGAGACCGCCAACCGCGACCTCGCCGGCACCCTCGGGGCGAACATCGTCGTCGACCCGGCCACCATGAAGCGCCTCGGCCGGGCGTTCGACGACGCGGTGACCGCGCTGCGCTACGGGACGATCGCCGTCAACGCCTGGACCGCGGTGGGCTTCCTCACCGCGACGGCTCCGTGGGGCGCCTTCCCCGGTCACACCGTCACGGATGCCCAGAGCGGGATCGGCGTCGTGCACAACGCCCTGCTGATCGACGCGCCGGAGCGGACCGTCGTACGAGGTCCGTTCCGGCCCTTCCCGAGGTCGATCGCGGGAGGTGAGCTCGCGCTCTTCCCCAAGCCGCCGTGGTTCGTCACCGCGCGGAGTGCCGCCGCGACCGGCCGTCGGCTCACCCGGCTGGCGCAGCGGCGGTCCTGGGCGCGGGTGCCCGCCGTGTTCGCCTCGGCCTTCCGGGCCTGAGCGGTGCCCTCGGACGTACGGCCCGCCGTTCACCTCATGCCGCGCCTCGGCCGATGGCGTGGGGCGGTTGCCGCGCCCCCCGGTATCGGGGGGCCGGCTCCCGGGTGACACCGGCGGCGCCACCACGGGGTGATGGCCGACCCGTGGACCGACGACGGTGGATGACATCGGTTGCCACGGGCCGGCCGCTTCGGGGCCACGGGGCTATTCGTTGTGCAGCACCGTGGCGATGGTGAGGCGCGCGGCCGACCGTGCCGGAACCAGCGCGCCGAGGACGGCGATCGTGACGCCCGCGAGGGCCAGCGCGGCCGGCTGCGGTGCGTGCCAGACGTCCTTCATGGATTCCGGGAACACGACCACGCCGACGTTGTCCACGAGGAGCCGGTGCGCCAGCATCCCCAGGGGGATGCCGACCAGCCCGCTGACCACTCCGAGGCCCGCCACGGACGTCACCGTCATTGCCACGATCTGGCGTGGCGTCATCCCGATCGACTTGAGCATGCCAAGGTCGCGGCGGCGCTCCCGGACGCTCAGGAGGACGGTGTTGAAGACCCCGAGGGCGGCGACGACGGTCAGCAGCACGGTGAACACCGACGAGAAGCCGACGATGGCCGTGGTCGCACCGCTCCCGGACTCCACCAGCGAGGGATGGAGACCCGGGGCGGCCGCCTTGACGGCCTTGATGTAGGCCTTGGCGTCGGTGCCGGGCGCGAGCGTGACCGCGTAGACGCCCGCCCTCCGGTGCGGGGAGAGCTCGGTCAGGGTCTGCCGGGAGGCGTTCAGGCCCCGGGCGTCCCCGTCCATGCTTTCGCCGACGATGGTCGCGGCCGCCTTCCTGCCGCCCGTGGCCAGGGTGATCCGGTCGCCGACCGACAGACCGTGCTGCTTCAGGAACGACGGCCCGACCACGGCCTCGCCCGGCCCGTCCGGCCAACGCCCCTGGACGATCCGGGAGGCGGCGGGCGGCGGGTCCCCGCGGAAGAAGAAGGCGGAGGTGAGCTGCGTGTACCCGACGAGATTCACCTGGACCAGCGCGTTGGCGGTCAGTTGCTCCGCGCCGGGAAGGGAGCGCAGCAGCTCTTCCGTCCGGGCGTCGCTCAGCTTCGGCGCGGTCTCACGGTTCGCGGGTGATCCCGCCCGCACCTCGACCTGGGCGGCGCCGTTGCCGGCCGCCGTGTCCCCGTAGGCGACCATGGTGCTGGTCAGGCCGGTCGTCAGGGTCACGGGTGGTGACGCCGAGGACGATGGCCGCCATGGTCAGCAGGGTGCGCCCCGGGCGGGCGAACGGCTGGCCCAGGCCCAGGCTGACGGAGCGCGGCAGCCGGGTGCCGCCGAGCTTGCGCTGGACGCGCAGTCCGCGCCCGGTCCGCGGCACGCTGCCCGCGGTGATCGCCCGCGTCGCGGGCAGCCGGTGCGCGCGCAGCGCGGGGATCAGCGCGGCGAGGAGGACGACCACGGGGGTGTCCGCGAGGCTGACGACGGAGACCCAGGGGCTGATGGTGAGGACGGCGCTGCCGGTCTCGATCCCGGAGAAGACGATGCTCAGGATGGGTTGCGCCAGCGCGGTGCCGAGCAGGGCGCCGAGCACGCAGCCGGCGATCGCGGGCACGGAGACCATCGTGAGGTAGACCGCGACCACTTGGTTCGGGGTGAAGCCCAGGGCCTTGGCTCGATCACCCGCCAGCAGGTCAAGCGGGGAACGGTGCGGCGGATCCTCCCGTACGCCATGCACTACCGAGGGCCCGTGGTCCTGCTGCTGACGGCCACGGTGACGACGGCCGTCATCACGGCCGCGAGCCCGCTGATCCTCAAGGCGATCACCGACGACGGCATTCTGCCCGGACGGACCGGGACGGTGCTGTGGCTGTGCGGGGCCGTGGCCGCGGCCGCCATGGCCGAAGCGGCACTCATGTACCTGCAGGCCAGGCCTCGGGCCGGATCGGCGAGGGGGTCGTCTACGACCTGCGCAACAAGGTGTTCACGCACGTGCGGAAGCAGTCGCTGGCCTTCTTCACCCGCGCGCAGACCGGCTCGCTGGTCAGCAGGCTCAACACCGACATCATCGGGGCCAGGGATGCCATGACGAGCCTGCTGTCCCAGGCGGTGTCCACCGTCCTCACCCTGGTCCTCGTACTCGTCGCGATGTTCTGGCTGTCGTGGCAGATCTCCCTCGCGGTACTGCTGATCAACCCGTTCTTCCTCCTGCCCACGAGGTTCGTCGCGCGCAGGCTCCAGCGGCTCACCCGCGAGCGGATGCAACTCGACGCCGCAATGGGCTCGATGATGAACGAGCGGTTCAACGTGTCGGGCGCCCTGCTCGCCAAGCTCCACGGTCACCAGGAGAGCGAGTCCGGCCTGTTCGCGGACAAGGCGGGCCGGGTCCGCGGCATCTCCGTCCTGGCAACCGTCTACGGACGGATACCCGCAATCATCGTGGGTCTGCTGACGGCGCTCACGACCGCTCTGGTGTACGGCCTCGGCGGCGTCCTGACCATCGACGGCACGCTGGAGCTCGGCACTCTCGTGGCCATGGCGACCTTGCTGAAGCGGCTCTACTCACCGGTCGGCCAGCTGTCGAAGCTGCAGGGAGCCGTGCTGACGGCGCTGGTCAGCTTCGACCGGGTCTTCGAGGTCCACTGGAATCCCTGCGCGGCACCGTCGGCGTCGTCAGCCAGAACGCCCACCTCTTCCACGACACCCTGCGCGCCAACCTCGCATACGCCCGCCCCGACGCCACCGAACAAGAACTCGTCGACGCCTGCCGGGCCGCACTCATCTGGGACACCGTCCACGCCCTCCCCGACGGACTCGACACCGTCGTCGGCGACCGCGGCCACCGACTCTCCGGCGGCGAAGAACAACGCATCGCCCTCGCCCGAATCCTCATCAAAGCCCCACCCCTCGTCATCCTCGACGAAGCCACCGCACACCTCGACTCCGAATCCGAAGCCGCCATCCAACACGCCCTCAAAAACGCCCTCACCGGACGCACCTCACTCGTCATCGCCCACCACCTCTCCACCATCCGCGGAGCCGATCAGATCCTCGTCATCGAAGCCGGCCACATCCGCGAACAAGGAACCCACCACCAGCTCCTCACCACCGGCGGCCTCTGCGCCGACCTCTACCACACCCAATTCGTCCCACAGGCAACGACGGACGCGGAGGCGGACACGGGCGCTCTCGACCTCGAACCCCGCTGACACGCTTCTACGGCTCGCGCCGTGCGCCGGAGGGCAGCCCGAGAAGGCGCGGGCCGCCGGTCCTTCCCGTCCGGTGGGTCGCCGGGCCCCGCTCCGCTCCCCGCGGCACCACTGCCGCCGCCAGGGGCCTACTCCTGACCCGGCGCGGCCACCGGAACGCTCTCGGGATCCAGCAGCTGCGTCAGATGGCGGGCCGACGCGTCCCAGGACCAGGATTCCCGCGCCCATGCACGGCCCGCGGCACCCATCTCCGCGGCCAGGTCGGCGTCGAGCAGTATCCGGGTCAGCGCACCGGCGATCGCCGTGGTGTCGGTGCCGTCGACGATGCGGCCGGTCCGGCCGTCGAGCACCGTGTCCGGAGCACCGCCCGAGTCGCCGGCGACCACCGGCAGACCGCTCGCCGCCGCCTCCAGGAACACAATCCCCAGCCCCTCCGCCTCCAGGCCCGCCTTCCGGGTACGGCACGGCATCGCGAAGACGTCCGCCGCCGCGTAGTACGCCGGCGTCTCGGTGTGCGACTTCCCGCCCACGAAGCGGACCGCCCCCTCGCCATGGCGCAGCGCCAGCTTGCGCAGCCGGGCCTCGTCCGGTCCCCGTCCGACCACGACGAGCACCGCGTCGGGCACCTCCCGGCGGATCAGCGGCATCGCCTGGATCAGCATGTCCTGGCCCTTGCGCGGGACCAGCCGGGCCATGCACAGGATCACCCGCTCGTCCCGCAGGCCGAGCTCGGTCCGCAGGTCCAGCCCGGCGCCCGCGTCGGGCCGGTACACCTGCGCGTCGACCCCCGGCACCAGACGGCTCATCCGCGCACGCGGGCCGAGGGACGGCTCGATCCGGGCGCGCGTGTACTGGCCGAGGTACGTGACGACGTCCACGCCCTCACCGATACGGCGCATCATCCGGCGCGCGCCGGGGGTCCTGGCCCACCAGATCTCATGGCCGTGGGTGGTCGCCACCATGCGTCGGATGCCGCTGCGGCGCAGGGCCGGCGCCATCATGGCGAGCGGTGCGGCGGCCCCGAACCAGACCCGGTCACAACCGTGGGCCCGGGCTATCTCGACCGCCCTGCGGGTGACCCGCCCGGTCGGCAGCAGCATGCCGCTGGTGTCACGCACGACAGGAAACGGGAGCGCCGCGTCGTAGGCGGCGTCACCCGGCTCGCGCGACGTGTAGACCACCACGTCGTCGTCCGGTATCCGCGTCGCCATCGCGTGCACGAAGGTCTCGATGCCTCCCTGGCGCGGCGGGAAGTCGTTGGTGATGACGAGGGTGGAGCCCATGAATGTGTTGGATCCTTCAGCTGAGTGGGGTCGAGCGGGCCGTGAAGAGGTAGTTGCGGCAGTCGTCGGTCACGTCGGCCACACGCGCCCAACCCCGGTTCTGCCAGCGGTACATGTCGTAGTCGAGTCGGGCGAGCCGGCCTACGAGGTGCTCCGCCGCCATGTCGTACTTCTCGAGATGGCGGTCCTCGATCTCCAGCAGGAGGGCGGGCCGGTGGCGCAGCAGCGTACGGCGGGCACCGGACAGCACGGCCGCCTCCGCCCCTTCGACATCGGCCTTGATGAAGTCGACCCGGTCCAGGCCCATGTGGTGGCAGAGGCCGTCCACCGTCCGCACCGGTGTGGTCACGGGGCGGGCGGTGGCGAATTCGACGTTGGGGCCGGGGCCCGAGGCGCCGTCGGTGAGGTAGGCGCGTCCGTGGACGGGCAGCAGACGGCGCCGGGGCAGACTCATCGTTCCTTCGTGCGCCCGCTCGCCGAGGGCCATGCGGTGCACGGTGACGTTGTCGCAGCCGAGAGCGGCGGCCGCGGTCCTGAGCCATTGCGCGGGACCGTGCAGCGGTTCGACGCTGTGCACCTTCCCCGACGGTCCGGCCAGCGCGGACAGGCTCCAGGTGTAGAGGCCGTATTCGGCCCCGATGTCGAGGCAGACGGCCCCCGGCCGCACCAACGGGCGCAGTCCCGCCACTTCTTCTTCCACGAAGTCCCAGCGCGAGGATGCCCAGCGCAGCGCGAGCGCGACCGACCGCACGCGCAGCCCCGGCCGCGGGCGGCCGCCGGGCCGAGGGCGCGAGGGATCCGGCCGACGGGTCAACCTGCCGCTCATCAAACGCCTTTCAGCCTGCACGGGCGCACGGGTTCTGTTGCCGGAGCGACGCCACACGCGGTCGGCGTTCCATCGCATCATCGGATGCGGTGTGATCCCATCCTTCTCCAGAAGCAGATTGGCCGGCATGTCAGACCTGAGATGTACATCTCAGGTCTGTACTCGCAGGTGCGAAAACGTCACGAAAGAACGCAGAACATGGCTTCGCACCCCGCCCGGGACAGCGGGGTGCGAAGTCGCTCGGGATGGCTGCTACTTCTGTGCCATGGCGTCGATCAGGCTCTTGGGCCGCATGTCGGTCCAGTTCTCCTCGATGGAGTCGAGGCATTCCTGACGCCCCGCCTCACCGAAGACCGAAGTCCAGCCGTCGGGCACATCGACGAAGACCGGCCAGAGGGAGTGCTGGTTCTCCTCGTTGATCAGGACCAGGTAGTTGGCATCGGGGTCTTCGAACGGATTCGTCACCACGTCGTCCTCTCTCGGGTTCGTGATGTGGTTCGTGTCGGTGGCGGGCAGCGGGCAGGCCCCGGCTCGCGCCGTTCCTCTTGTGAAGTGGCTGCCTCGTGCACCGGTCGGCCCCACTGGAGATTCACTATGAACCAGGGCACGGTCGGCGAGTCAACAAGGGCGGCCTGCATCGGGTACGGGGATGTCGTCGCCGGCCGGTGCCACGATCTGGCTCAGTTCGTCGCCGTCGTCGCCGTCGTCGGCGAATCGCACACGCAGTGCCTCGGTCTCCGCGACGGTGCGGCGAACCGCCTCGGTCAGGAGCTCGGCGTCCAGCCGCCCGGAGATCTCGAAGCAGGTCGCGCAGTTGTACAGCGGGCTGTCGGGGGACAGCTGCTGGGCCACCCAAACACCCATCTGCGCGGCCGAAACAGGCAAACGAACCGACCCATGCTCAGACACTGGACACCTACCCAAGTTCTCTTCGGACGAGCTTCGCTTGTTGTTGTGGACCGCGTGTCCACGGGCCGGTCGTGCCTGCGGTGGGGCGGGCGGCCAGCCCCTGGTCCGCAGCTCCTCGGCAATGACCGCGACAAGGGCGTTGAGGGTGGGGTGGTCCCACATGACGGTGGGATCGAGACTGAGAGCTCGCGCAGATTGGCGGGTGGGGCGCCCAGGCAGTGAGGCGAGCACAGGTGTCCCTGATCATGGAGTTGCGACGCTCTGTGATCACTGGGGAGACCTGTGCCCGTTCTTCCAGCATGGCTGACCGACCTGCTGTGGGACCAATTCGCGGCGCTGCTGCCCGAACGTCCCGCGGTCGATCCGGCCCAGCCGCTGGTGAGCGCCGTAGGGTTAGCGGCCGATCTTGTCGAGCTCGGCGAGATCGTCGTCGGACAGCGGGAGTCCCGCGCCGGCGGCGTTCTCGCGCAGGTGTGCCACCGATGAGGTGCCGGGGATCAGCAGGATGTTCGGCGACCGCTGCAGGAGCCAGGCCAGGGCGACCGACATGGGCGTCGCGTCCAACCGGGTGGCTACGGCCGTGAGTGCCGAGGACTGCAGCGGGCTGAAGCCGCCGAGGGGGAAGAAAGGCACGTAGGCGATGCCCTGCTCTGCGAGCTCGTCGATCAGGTCGTCGTCGTGGCGGTGGGCGAGGTTGTACATGTTCTGCACGCACACGATCGGCGCGATCGAGCGTGCTTCGGCGACCTGTTCCGCCGTCGCGTTGCTCACGCCGAGGTGCCGGATGAGGCCCTGCCGCTGGAGGTCGACGAGCGCCCCGAACGCCTCCGCGAGCGAACCGGGCACGGGGCCCTGGGCGTCGCCGAGCCGGAGGTTGACCACGTCCAGCGTGTCGAGGCCGAGGTTCTCCAGGTTCTCGGTGACGGCCCGGCGCAGCTCTTCAGGCTTGCGTGCCGGGGGCCAGCCTCCCTCCTCGTCGCGAGTCGCCCCGACCTTGGTCACGATGTGCAGCGAGTCGGAGTACGGGTGCAGCGCTTCGCGGATCAGCTGGTTGGTGATGTGTGGCCCGTAGGCGTCGGCGGTGTCGATGTGGGTGATGCCGAGGCCGAAGGCCTCGCGGAGAACGGCGAATGCGCCCTCGCGGTCGGCAGACGGACCCATGACCCAGGGGCCGGCGAGCTGCATGGCGCCGTAGCCGAACCGGGTGACGGTCAGGTCGCCCAGGGTCCAGGTGCCGCCGGGAAGCGAGGCGGAGGGGGTGCCCATGGTGTGCCTTTCGTGTTGAGCCAGGTGATGGTGCCTGACGGCGCCTTGCACCACTATTGGTGCGTAGCTTCTTGTCGGGAAGTAGGCACTTCGAAGTGCGTAAGGCACCCACGGGTGAGAGGAATGATCCATGGCGACGATGACGGCAGCCCAGCAAAGGGCACAGGCCAAGGTGGAGTACGACGCCTTCGTGGCGGCCTGCCCCAGCCGCAAGCTGCTCGACCGGATCTCGGACAAGTGGGTCACGCTGATCCTGGCCGCGCTCGGCAGCGACAGTGCGCATCAGCCCGGCGCCGACTGCGCCGGCGGGCCCCGGGTGATGCGCTACTCGGAGCTGCAGCGCCTGCTGGCCGGCGTCAGCCAGAAGATGCTCACCCAGACGCTGCGCTCCCTGGAGCGCGACGGCCTGGTGTCCCGCACTGTGGTGCCGACCGTGCCGGTCACGGTCTCCTACGAGCTGACCGACCTCGGCCTGTCGCTGTACGAGATGATGCGGGGCCTCAAGGCCTGGGCCGAGACGCACATGGACGATGTGCTTGCCAACCGCGAGACCTACGACACCCGCGTCGCCTGAACCACGCCAGGGTTGCTCATCAGCGCCGAACCGTCTGCGCGTAAGAGGCCGGGTAGATGGACGGGGCTCAAGGACGTCGCTTGGGGCGGTCGTCCCAGCGGTGGGTGGTCCAGGCTCGGCGGATCAGGCTACGGACGGTGATGATCGTGTCTGCGAGGTCGAAGAAGGCGTTGGCGACGGTCGCACGACGCTCGTAGCAGCGGGCAAGGCGGTGGAAGGCGTTCTGCCAGGCGTGGGTGCGCTCGACGTGCCACCGATCGCTGGCCTGGATCGGCGCCTTCTCGCCCTTGTGCGCGATGCGGCCGTGCAGGTTGCGGGCAGCGAGTTCAGTGCGGGTCTTGTCCGAGTCGTAGCCGGCGTCCAGGTGCACGGGTGATGTCGTCGGGCAGCGGTCCCAGGTGCTCCAGCAAGTCCAGGGTCGGGGCGAGCAGTGGGAAGTCGTGGCGGTTCGCTCCGGCGAGGACCCTGCCGAGCGGGATTCCGTAACCATCGGTCATGCCCGAGCGTTTGAGGCCTTGCTTGCCGCGGTCGACCGGTGAGCGCCCGGCGACCTCGCCGCCGCCGGGGGCCTTGGTGATGGAGCCGTCGATGGCGATCTGGTCGAGCACGAGTCCGACGATCCGGTCGTAGGACTCCAGCGCGATCTGCTTGAGCCGGGCGAAGACGCCGAGGGAGATCCACTCGTCGCGGCGGTTGCGGATGGTGGTCGCCGAGCAGGTGGTGTCGGCGATCGCCTGGTACGAGCAGCCGAACCGCAGCAGTTGCAGTAGCTTGTCGAACACGATCCGGTCGCCGATGCGGGGCCGGTGACACCCCAACGGGTGGGCCGGATCGACCGTGGGACGCTCGGGCAGCAGCGCCGCGAATTGGTCCCACAGCGGGTCGGTCAGCCATGCTGGAAGGACGGGCACAGGTCTCCCCAGTGATCACAGAGCGTCGCAACTCTATGATCACAAAGACCAGTCCCCGCCTCGCTGCCCGGGTACCCCACCCGCCTATCTGCGCAGGCTCTGATGCCGAGGTGGTCCTCGATCCCGGCGATGACGACGAAGGCGTAGACGGAGTCGAGTCCGTAGCTCGCGAACACCACGTCCGTGCGAATCTCGTCCGCGGGCAACTCCACGTGCCCGGCGATGCGTTCCTTCAGCCAGGACGCCAGTTCCTCCTCGGAGAGACTCGCTGCGGCCTTCCCGACGGCGGAGTCGGACATGGTCGGTTCTCCCTCTGGTTGCGGTCGGCGAGCCTTCGTCTCACGAGACGGAGGCCAATCGCGGATTCATGACGTTCCGTCAACTCGTCGAAGAGAAGCTGTTCGAGGTAGCCGGGAAGCCGTGCGGGCGGGCTGCCCGGCCGCACGGGGATTCTGGCGAGGACGGCCGCCAGCCAGGCCGGATCCTTGAGGAACGGGTCGTGGTGGTTCTGGTTTCCGCGCCACAGTCCGACGCACGCGGCGGCCACCAGGACGTTCACGTAGCGGTGCGTGAGGTCGTAGGTGGCGGAGCTCGCCGCGACGGTCAGTTCGGTGGCGGGGAGGCGCTCGCACTCGTCGGCGAGTGCCCGCAGTTCGGCCGTGAGGTGGTCGCCGACCCGCTGGATCTCTGGGTGGCTGCGGCCGATTCCGGGCTCCGCGGACAAGCCGCCCGCCAGCGAGAAGCTGAGCCTCTCACGGCCTCCGGCGCTGACCGCCAGGCGTTCGAAGGGGACCGGCGGCAGTTCCGCGTCGAGACGGAAGAGCTCCTCCGGGAGCGCCTCGGCTCCTCGCCAGGACCGCCGTGCCAGCAGGGGGAGTTGCGGAAGCAGCTGCATCTGGCAGGCCGCGCGGGCGGCGCGGCCGAAGCCCGCGAGCTGGTTGTCCCGCAGCAGCTTCTGGAAGATGGCGTGGTCGCCCTCACGCACGTAGAAGTGGGCGCCGAGAAGGGTGGAGAGGCGGTGCATGGCGTCCATGAGGACCTTGGAGACGAAGAACTTGACGGCCGACGAGTAGATCGCGGTCTCGGCCGGGGCGAGGTGGATCGCCCGTGCCGCGACGGTGGAGAAGGCGTCGCACAGCAGCAGGTCGGCGTGGGTCGCGGCCAGCACCGAGTGGACTTCGGGGAGTTCGGTCACCGGCCGTCCGTACAGTCTGCGCGAGGCGAGATGGCGCAGAGTGGTGCGAAGAGCGGTGTCGAGTATGCCGGTGAACATGGCCACCAACGTGGTGCGCGTGACCTGGAAGGACTTCAGTGCCGTCTCAAGTCCGTGCCCCTGCGGGCCGACCATGGTGTCGGCGGGCAGCGGGCAGTCCTGGAACTCCATACCGCCGAGTTGGACCCCGCGCATGCCGACGGTGGAGTAGCGGGGCAGGTAGCGCATGCGGCCGTCCGGGATCCGGGCCTTGTCGACCAGGATCTGCGAATGGCTCCGGCTGCCCGGGCCGCAATCGGTGCGCGCGAACATGACGACCGCGTCGGCGCGTCGGATGTTGGTCACCACCTCCTTGCGCCCGTTGAGCAGGAGGCGGCCGTCGGGTCCGGGCATGGCCTCGAACTCCGTGCCGACCATGTCGTTGCCGTGCGCCAGCTCGTGATGAGCGACGGCCACTTTGCGGTTCTTCAGCAGCAGGCCGGCGACCTGACGGCACTGCTCCTCGCTGCCCGCGGCCCAGACGTTGACCGCGGTGATGAAGGAGCTGACGCCGTAGCCGAGGCCCAGGCAGGGGTCGCGGCGGTAGACGGAGCGCATGATCTCGATGAGCTCGTCCAGAGACGGGTCAGGCGCCCGCCGTACCGGCGGGTACGAACTCGGCGCCGAGGCCGTAGGCGTCCAGCGCGCGCTCCCCGTCCGCGAACATCTCGGATCGCTCGTCCGCGGCGAGGATATGAGGGAAGCCCGGGGGGTTGCCGGGGTCCCCGGGGTCACCGAGGTGCTGTTCCAGTGCGTCGGCCCGGTGCGGGTACGGGCCGCGCGGGGACGAGGTGGCCGGACTCGTCATGACGCGCTCCTGGTCGCTTCGTCGTGACCGTACGGAAGGAGAGTCGGCAACCGGCCGTCCAGGGAGTGTTCGACGAGCCGGTCGTAGACCTCGTCGTCGGCATCGTCGTGAGGGAGGCCGAGACCGGTGGCGATGGTGCGCAGGCATGCCTCCAGCCACAGTCCGTCCCGCCATGCCGTCGGAGGCCCGTCGGGGGATGCCATGTCTCCGTCCCGGGATGCTGGATCTCCGTCCGGGAATGCCGGGTCTCCGTCCCGGGATGCCGGACGGCCATCGGCGGATTCCGGCTGCATGCCGGCGCGAACTCGGGCGGCTGGGCGTCGAGACCGGTGGCGAACCGGACGCCCGCTTCGTCGTACACCCCTCGTCGGTAGCCGGCGGCGAGCAGCGGGAACTGGTCGATGAGCGCGTTCCGGTTGACCACCGTGTTGCCGTCGAAGATGGCGACGACCCGGTGGTCGCGCTCCAGCTTGGCGAAGACGCCGTCGGCGAACTCCTCCGTGAGGAATCCTCTGACGCCGAGCAGTTCGGCGACCCGGTCCACGGCGCCCTGCACCAGCTCGGGCACGAGGGCCTTGGCCACCGCGGAGGTCACGCTCATCTCCCCGGTCAGCGCGTGAATGCTGCGTGCTGCCACGGTGCCGGTCGCCTCCGCCACGAGCCGCGTGGCGCTGATCTGTCCCAGGATGCGGCGGATTCACGGCAGTTCGATCAGTCGGCGGCCGTACAGGATCCGGTCGCGCGCGTAGTCCACCGCGATCCGCAGTGCCGTGTCCGCGGCGCCGAGGGACAGTGACACACAGACCGTACGCGTGAGCTGCAACGCCTTGAGGACGGTCTCGATCCCGTCGCCCACCTCGCCCACGCGTGCTGTGCCGGGAACCCGCGCGCCGTGGAAGGCGATGCCGCTGATGTCGGCGCCCCGGATGCCGTGGGTGGGAGCCTTGGGCAGACAGGTCCACTCTTCGTCCGCGAGGTCCTGCTGTCGGAACGGGGACCTCGGAGGGGCTGCCAGATGTACACACCGGAGCTCGTTGCGGCAGCTCGGAGGGGATCGGACGTGGGGGCGGCGGCAGTGGTCGCCGGCCTCGGAACGTGTCTGCCGGCCGCGGAGTTCGCGTCGCTCGCAGCCCGCCTGAACACCAGTGACGAGTGGATTCGCACCCGTACGGGCATCGCCGCACGCCGCCGGGTCGCCCCCGACGTCTCCATGCGGGATCTCGCCCGCGCGGCCGCCGCCAACGCCCTGAGCTCGGCCGGTCTCGACACGGTCGGCGGTCTGATCCTCGCCACCACGACGCCGGACCGCCCCTGTCCGGCGGCCGCCCCGGAAGTGGCGCAGCTCCTCGGTCTCGGGCAGGTTCCCGCCTTCGACCTGTCCGCCGTCTGCAGTGGCTTCCTCTAAGCCACGGCGACCGCCGCGGCTCTGATCACGAGCGGGTCGTGGACAGCGTCCTGGTCGTGGCGGCCGAGACCTACTCCCGCATCGTGGATCCGACGGACCGGTCCACGGCCGTGATCTTCGGCGACGGCGCAGGCGCGGTGGTGCTGCGCCGCGGCTCTCCGGCGGAGCAGGGCGCACTGCTCGCGTTCGACCTCGGCAGCGACGGTTCGGGCGATGCCCTGATCCACGTCCCGGGGGTGCGCGAACAGCCCGAGGGCCGGCGCTGGTTCACCATCGCGGGCCGAAAGGTGTGTCTGCGGGCCGTCGAGCAGATGACGGTCTCGGCACCGCGGGTGATGAAGGACTGCTCGTGGAGCCCGGAACAGGTCGACACCCTGGTACCGCACCAGGCGAATGCCCGCATCATCCGGGCGGTCGCGGACCGGCTCGGCGTGCCGCCCGGGAGTGCGGTGTGCGAGCTGTCCCGCGTCGGCAACACGGCGGCGGCCTCCATCCCCCCTGGCGCTGGCCGAGGCACTCGCCGCCCACCGGCTGAGGCCCGGTGCCCGTACCGTGCTCACCGCCTTCGGCGGCGGTCTGACCTGGGCTTCGGCCGCACTGGCATGGCCGCAACTGGCAGCCGTGCGTTCAGAGATCTGAGTGAAGGGAATCCGCTCATGTTCGTCGACTACCTCTCCACCATCCTCGGCACGGCCTACAAGGTCCCCGGCACCATCGAGCCCACACGGTCCTTCCAGGAACTTGAGGTGGATTCGCTGTCCCTGGCCGAACTCGGCGCACAGCTGGAGGAAGACCTCGGCGTGACCATCGAGGAGGAGGATCTGACCTCCGAGACCACCGTGGCCGAACTCGCCGAGCTGCTGGAGACCAGCGGGGCGGTCGTCCCGGCATGACCGCCGACGGATTCCGCCGCCCGGACGTGGTGATCACCGGGATCGGCATGGTCACCCCGGCCGGGACCGACACCGCGACGGCCTGGAAGGCGACGTGTGCCGGGCAGCCCGCTGCCGCGGCCGATCCGCGGCTCGCGGGCCTGGGAGTCGACTTCTCCTGCGCCGTGACCGGTTTCGATCCGGAGCGGGTTCTCGGCGGCGACCCCCGCCGGATGGATCCCTTCACGCGGTTCGCCGTCGCCGCGGCCCGCGAGGCCGTCGCCGACGCGGCGCCGGCAAGCGGCTCCTGGGACGCGGCCAGAGTCGGTGTCGTCATGGGCACCGCGGTCGGCGGTCAGGGGACCCGGGAGGAACAGGCGCAGCGGCTGCGGGACAGGGGGCCGCGCGCGGTCAACCCGCTGACCGTCCCCAAGGCCATCGGCAACATCGCCGCGGCCTCGGTGACCATGGATCTCGGCGTGCACGGGCCCTCGTTCACCCTCTCCACCGCCTGTGCGGCGGGCACCACCGCGCTCGGCCTCGCGCTGGACCTGCTGCGTGCGGGACGCTGAGACGTGGTACTGGCCGGTGGTACGGAAGCCGCCGTGACGCCTCTCGTGTCCACGGCCTTCGACCGGCTGAGGGCGCTGTCGCGGCGCGGTGACGACCCCTCGGCCGCGTCCCGGCCCTTCGACGAGCAGCGCGACGGCTTCGTCCTGGGCGAAGGCGCTGCCGTGCTCGTCCTGGAGCGCGCGGACGATGCCCGGGCCCGCGGCCGGCGCGGCTATGCGCGGGTTCTGGGGTACGGGGCGTCCTCGGACGCCCATCACCTCACCGCACCCGATGCCGACGGGCACTACGCGCGGCTGGCCGTGCGGCAGGCGCTCGACGACGCCCGGGTCGGGGCGTCGGACGTCGTGCTCGTCAACGCCCACGCGACCGGCACGCCGCAGGGCGACGCCATCGAGGCCCGGCTCGTCGAGCGGGTCTTCGGACCGGATACCGCGGTCACCTCCACCAAGGGTGTGACCGGCCACATGCTCGGTGCCGCGGGCGCCGTCGAGGCCGCGTTCACCGCCCTGTCGTTCGACCGGGGAGTGATCCCGCCCACCGCCAACTTCCACTCCGCCGGAGCCGGCGCCGGCGCCGGCGGGATCGACATCGTCCACGGCGCGCCCCGGCACGCTCCCGTTCCGCTCGCCGTCAGCAATTCCTTCGGCTTCGGCGGCCACAACGCGGTCGTCGTTCTCGGCAGCGTCTGAACCGGGCGGGCCGCTGTTCCGCCCCTGCCCGGTGTGTGTGGGTCAGTACCCTCCCGGGCGGACCAGGCCCGTCTCGTACGCGTGGATGGCGGCCTGGGTCCGGTCGCGCAGGCTCAGCTTGACCAGGATCCGGCTCACATGGGTCTTGACGGTCTGCTCCGCCACCACCAGGCGCTCGGCGATCTCCGCGTTCGACAGGCCCTGCGCGATCAGTGACAGGACCTCGGTCTCACGTTCCGTGAGGTTGCCGGTGCGGCCCTTGACCGGGCCGCGGGGGGCGTCGGACATCCGGGAGAACTCGGCGATGAGGCGTTTGGTGATGTTCGGTGCGAGCAGGGCCTCGCCGGCCGCCACCACCCGTACCGCATGGGCGAGTTCCGTCGCGGACGCGTCCTTCAACAGAAACCCGGACGCCCCGGCGCGCAGCGCCTCGTAGACGTACTCGTCGAGGTCGAACGTGGTCAGCACGAGGACCTTGGTGGTGACGGCGGGCGACGCCATGATGCGGCGCGTCGCCTCGATGCCGCCGACCCCGGGCATCCTTATGTCCATCAGTACGACGTCGGGGCTCAGTTCGGCGACCTTGGCAACGGCGTCGATCCCATCCACGGCCTGGCCGACGACCTCCATGCCGGGTTCGGCATTGAGCAGCACCGTGAAGCCCTGACGGACCATCACTTGGTCGTCGGCGATCAGCACGCGGGTGGTCGTCACTGGTTGTCCTCCACAAGTTCGGCGGGTTCGGCGGGAAGCTGCGTGGGCAGCGTCGCGAACACTTCGTATCCTCCGTCGGGGGTGGCGCCGAAGGCCAGCGTGCCACGCAGCATCGCGGTGCGTTCCCGCATCCCGAGCAGGCCGTGGCCGGCGCCCGGCGAGGGCTGGGCGGGCCCGGTCGGCGCGGTGTTGGCGACCCTGACGGTCAGGTCGGAGGGGCGATGGGAGATCTCCACCCGTACCTCCGCCCCGGGCGCGTGCCGCATCGCGTTGCTGAGCGCCTCCTGGATGATGCGGAACGCCGACAACTCGATGCCCGGTGCCAGGTGGGCGGGCTCGCCGGTGGTGTGGGTACGGACCGTGAGCCCGGCGCTGCGCACATTGGCGACCAGTTCGTCCAGCCGGTCGAGGGTGGGCTGCGGGGCGTGCCACTCGCTCTCCGACACCGTGTGCTCGGAGCGCAGTACGCCGAGTACCTGGCGCAGTTCGGTGAGTGCCTCCTTGGCGTTCTCGCGGATGCTCGCCAGGTTCTCCTTCAGCTCCGCGGACGGGTTCTCCACCAGGTGCGGGGCCGCCTGCGCCTGGATGGAGATGACGGACATGTGGTGGGCGACGACGTCGTGCAGTTCGCGGGCGATCCGGTTGCGTTCCTCCAGAAGGGCGCGCCGGTTGCGTTCCTCGGCGGTCTGCTCCTCCAGTGCGACCAGTTGGGTACGGGCCACGTTGCGGCCGCGCAGCGCGGCGCCGACCAGGGTGGCGATCGCGAGGACCACCACGGTGAGCGGGGCGTAGCCGATCTGGTCGAGGGCGACGACGAGAAACAGGCTCGTCAGCAGACTGATCACCAGCGCCTCGACCGCGGCGCGGAGACGGGACCGCAGCGCGAGCATGAAGAGCACCCAGGCCTGAAGGGCGAGTTCGGAGCTGTTCCAGAGGGGCCTTCCACCGCTGAGGCCGTGCGCCTCGAACATGGCGATCCCGACGGCCGTCTGCGCCGTCGTCGCCGCCCACCAGGCCGGGACCGGGCGGTAGGGCGCGGAAACGAGCGCCGCTGTCTGGATTCCCGTGAGGAGAAGACCGATCGCGCCGATCTGATCCCCGGCCCCGTACTTGAGCGCGTTGAAGACGAACAGTATCGCCGCCAGCAGCACGAGCCCGGAGACGGCGGCGACCCGGAGCCAGCGGGGCCCCACCGTGCGGGGGGCCGCGTCGGCGACTCCCGTCCAGAGGTCCTCGCGCAGGTTTCGCGACACCGCTCGCAGGCCCCCGGCCGGTCGTTCCACGATGTCCGACTTCTTCATGGGCACCACCCTAGACACACCGTGGCAGGCCGGGCGGATCAGGCACGAGGGGCATCGGGGGTCCGCCCGTCCACGATCCGGGCGAGGTTCCTCAGGGAGACGGAACCGGGCTTCAGGTAGTCGCTGTGGCCACCGGAGCCCGCCTCGAAGACGTGGGCTCCGAAACCGTCGGAGACCGGGTCCGCACCGAAACCGACGTCCGTGTCGGGGAGTTGCAGGCGTACGTGCGGTACGTCGGCGATCCAGTCGTCACTGCCCCGGCCCGCCCAGACGGCGGCCGGGGTGTGCAGAGCGGCCACGTCGTCGACCCCGACGCCGGGGCTGCCGTACAGCACGATGTCCGCGACCCGGACTCCGGCGGCGGCCCGTGCGCAGACGACGGAACCGTAGGAGTGGCAGAGCAGGGAGGTCCGGGCGGCGGGTCTGACCCTTCTCAACTCGTCCAGGAATTCACGGAGTCCGGGAGCCGCACGGTCGGCGCGCCGTGAGGTCGCGGCAGCCAGGCTCACCGTGGCCGGGGTCTCGTAGCCGAGCCAGGCGACGACGGCGGCCCGGTCGCCCAGTTCTCTGCGCAGCGCCTGGGCGCCGCCCTTCAACCGCCAGTAGTTGTCGACGCTTATGCCGGCGCCCGGGACCAGCACGGCGATCCGGTCGGCCCGCGACAGGTCGCCGACCACTTCGACGGTGCGGCCTCCGTGGCGTCCGTCGAAGGAGAGGAGGTGGCGTGCGGGGTCCGCCATGACGCGCAGCGCTCCGGCCCGTTTGGCGTCGCCGTGGTCGTCGGCCATCCGCGCGGCCGCTCCGATGTCCGCCCGGGTCGCGGCGTACCGCTCGGCGAGGGCGGTCGGGGTGGCGGCGGGCAGCGCGCCCGGGACGGTCGGTGCGGGCGCCGGTACGTCGGCGGGCCTGACCGCCCCCGATACCGGCACGGTCACCGAGGCGACGACCAGTGCCGTGAGCAGGGCGCGGCACAGGCGGCTTCTGCGTGGGCGGGACGCCATGGCAGATGGTTCCTTCCGTACCGGATGTCTTTCGTGCTTCCGGTACCGAAGCTATGGATCACACCTCGTAGTCGGCGTCCCGCCGGGGAGTGAACCCTCTGCGTAGTTCTGAAGTATGAGAGGTAGGGGGCGGGTTCGCCGCCGCACGGCTCGCCTGCCCGACCCGGAGGACATGCTCATCGACGAGGCATGCCGGGACCTGAAGCTGCCCGCATTTCGCGAGCGGTTCATCGAACTCGCCAGCACCGCCCGACGCGAGCAGGCCACCTACAAGCAGTTCCTCCTCGACCTTCTGCAGGTCGAGCTTGCCGACCGCGACGTGCGCCGCCAGCAGCGGCTCCTGCACCTGGCCCGCTTCCCTCGCCCCAAGCGGCTGGAGGACTTCGACTTCGCCAAGAACCCGAATGTCACCCCGGAGGTCGTCGCCGACCTGAAGTCCACCGCCTGGGTCCGCGAGGGCCGCCCGCTGGTGCTGATCGGGGACTCCGGCACCGGCAAGTCCCATCTGCTGATCGGGATCGGCACCGCGATCGCGGAGGCCGGCCTGTCGGTCCGCTACACCACGACCTCGGCCCTGGTGAACGAGCTCGCAGAGGCCGACGCCGGACGGCGGCTCTCCTCGGTGATCGCCCGCTACAGCAAGATCGACCTTCTGTGCCTGGACGAGTTCGGGTATCTGGCCCTGGACCGCAAAGGCGCCAAGCTGCTGTTCCAGATCTTCACCGAACGCGAGGAGTGCAAGGCCACCGCGGTCGCCACGAACTCCCCGTTCACCGAGTGGGACAAGACCTTCGGGGACGCCCGCCTCTGCGCGGCCATCGCCGACCGGATCACCTTCCGCTGCACCCTCATCCAGACCGGCACCGAGTCCTACCGCTTCCAGACCACCCAGGAATCCCTCTTCCCAGCAACGAAATGACGACCCAATAGCCCACGAACGTACACAGGCCCAGATGACTCATTGGAAGGCGGTGACGTTCTCCGTGGCCCACTGCTGGAACGGTCGGGCCGGGGTGCCGGTGACCTGTGAGACAGTGTCGCGCACCGTCAGCAGCTCGTCGTTGACGTCTCCGCCCATGACGTCGAGCACCGCGTCTGCGGCCTCGGCCCCGAAGACAGCGGCCATCTGTGCGTGGGCCTGCTGGCGGGTGATCTCGGCGAAGGGCACCTCCCGACCGAGCGCTGTCGCGATGGCCCCGACCTGCTGCCGGGCGGTCACCGGTTCCGGGCCGGTCAACGCATACGTGCGCCCCTGATGGCCGGGCTCGGTCAGCGCCACCCGAGCCACTGACGCGATGTCTGCGGGGTGAATGGTCGGCAGAGCGGTGTCCGCATAAGGCGCCTGGACGGTCTCGTGCTTGCGAATGGAAGCCGCCCACATCAGGGTGTTCGAGGCGAACTGCGTCGGCCGCAGGATCGTCCAGGCCATGCCGCTTTCCTTGAGCAGCTCCTCCACCGCCAGGTTCTCGCCGGCCGGGCCCAGGCGCGGATGGGTCTGGACAGTAATCGAGGAGACCAGCACCACGTATTCCACTCCGGCCTGCCGGGCGACTTCGAGGACGTCGGCATCCGAACCCAGACGCGACACAAGAAACAGCGAGCGCACCCCCTCCAACGCGGGCTTCAACGACGCCGGCTCCGCCAAGTCGCCCTGCACGACTTCGACCCCTTCGGGGAAAGCGGCATGTGCGGCATCACGAGTGAGCCCTCTCAGCGGCCCGGCAGCGCACGCATGCAGCTCGTTCAGCAGTGCCCTGCCTATGTTTCCAGTACTTCCGGTCACGAGGATCACGAGCGCGTTCTCCCATTACGAGATGATCAGCTGGAGGACACGTCGACCGGCGTCGCGGTGACGATGCCCAGGCCCACCAGATTGGCCGGGCCGTCACGGGTCACGCATCGGCCGATGGACCTAACCCCCACAGCGACCTTGGAACCAGGACCCCGCATGGCGGGCCGTGCACACGCGCGTGTGCAGCTCCGAGCATTCCTGCCTACACCGACACCTGATACCCAACACAGGCTCCACCCCGAGGCATAACCAGGTGCGAGCCCCTGGCCGCATCTTGTCAGGGAGGCAGCCACAGGGCCCGCACCCAGAAGCTATCGACACTCAGCGGTGGCACCCCCCGGACACTCCGCCCACGACCGGCAGGCCACCCGATCAGTGGCTCCCGAATTCACCGAAATGGCGCCCGTTCCCACCGAAAACCACGGAGCACTGTCGAGTACATCCTCGCCCCGAACAGCCCAACCCCGGTGCCCGTCGCCACCGAAGACGTGGTCTCCATATGACCCGACTAAATCAGTGGCCGCGAGCGGGGCGCCGCCGGCGTGCCGGGCCGCTCCGTAGACGTACCCGATCTCCTGGTTGAGCGCGTCGAAGTGCGGGCGCTGCGCGGGGATGGCCGCCGCGATCCGTCGGCGTTCCGCCGCGGCGACCACCGGGTCCGGGCTTGCGAGGAGTGCGGCGATCCCGTCCGTCTCGGGCCCTGTCCCGACCTCTGCCATCCTGACGGCGTTGGCCATGCTGTGGCGGGCGTTGTCGACGGCGACGGGGCGGCGTTCCCTCTCGTAGCTGTCGAGCAGGGTGTCGGAGGCGTAGCCTCCCAGCACCGCGGCGAGTTTCCAGCCGAGGTTGTCCGCGTCGGCGAGGCCGCTGTTCATACCCAGGCCGCCTGTCGGCGGGAACTGGTGCGCCGCGTCGCCCACGAGGAACACGCGGCCGCTGCGGTATGTCTCGGCGGTCCGGGCCGTCATGGTCCACGACCCCACGGAGCGGATGTCCACATCGAGTTCGCCGGCTCCGACGGCGTCCCGGACGATTCGGGCGCACCGTTCGGGCGGATAGTCCTGCGGCGATTCGACAGCCGGGTCGAAGCTCCGCTGGAAGGTCCACCTCCGGATGCCGTCCATCCCGATCAGCAGCCCCGGGGAGGCACTGTTGATCAACCAGATCAGCAGGGCGGATCCTGCCGCGTCCACGGGGACAGATCGGCGTGGAAGTAGATGTTCAGCTGGTGGCCGAGGACCGGAGAGCCGTCCGTGGCGATGCCGAGCCTGTCGCGCATGCCGCCGGTCGCCCCGTCCGCCGCCACGGCGTAACAGGTGCGCAGGACCTGCCGCCCGCCCACGCCTTCCACGGTGACGTCGACGAGATTGCCGTGGTCGGTCACCTCCACGACGGTGGTGCTGTAGCGGACGTCGGCCATGCCCTGGGTGAGGACCGCGTCGAGAAGGTGTTGCTGCACACGGTCCTGGGCGCAGGAGGTGAGCTGCTCGGCGGAGGCGTGGAGCCGGCGCAGGAGCTGGTCCTCCGGGCCTTCGCCGACGTCGATCCGGCCCAGTGGTTCCCCGGCGAGGGTCTGCTTCCACAGGATGGTGCCGGCCCATGCCGGGTCGACCGCGTCCGCACGGACGGCGTCCGCGATGCCCCAGGTGCGGAACAGCTCCATGGACCGGGTGTTGACGACATGGGCCCGGGGGTGCGGATTGATCCCGCCGTACTGTTCGAAGATCACGCTGCGGACGCCGTGCCGGCCCAGGACGAGCGCGGTGGCCAGCCCCACGGGGCCGGCTCCGACGATGACCACCGGGGCGTCGATGCCGGTCATGCGCGCCTGACCAGTTCGGCGAAGGACTCACCCGAGTCGAAGCGGCGCACCAGCTCGTCGGGGTCGAACTCGACCCCGATCGGATTGGCTTCGAAGGCTCCGGACCGGAACCACTCGTCGAGGGCTTCCGCGGTGGCGAAGTTGTCGATCTGGAGCTCGATGTGATTGCCGTCGGGGTCCTCGAAGTACATCGAGGCGGTCGGCCCGTGGTTGATGCACCAGAAGGGCACGATGCCCTCGTCCTTCAGCCGCCGGTACGTGCCGAGCAGATCTCCGATCGTTTCGTAGGTGAAGGCCGCGTGGTGCAGACCGGTGTGCGCGTCCGTCGGACGCTCGGACGCTCCGGTGGCGACCAGCGCGACACGGTGGTGCTCGTCGTCGTAGGTCAGGAAGGCGAGGGCTTCGTTGGCGAAGGTGACACGGCCTTCGAGGACGCGTACGTACCACGCGGTCATGACCGGCAGACGGCCGGTGCGCAGGACGATGTGGGCAAGTTTGCCTGGAGAAGCCATGGGCGGCGACCTCCCTTGTCGAGGGCACGGCAGCCCTCTTGACTGCCATACAAGATAACCGTAGGCGGCTTCTTGTATGGCAGTTAAGAGATCGTGGTCAGCGTGCCGCCGCGACGGCCACCAGCGCCTCCACGAGGAGGTCAATGAACTCCTCGGTCGGCCGGTCCAGCCCCCGGACGCTGACCAGCAGCCCCTCGAAGAGCACATGGGCCATGTCCGCCACAGGAGCGGCATCGAACCCCTCGGGCAACCCGTCCGCGACGGCCGCGAGCAGGCGGCCCTCCAGCCACTCCCGCAGGCGGGAGTAGACATCGGCGAGGGCGGGCGACTCGTCCATGCGGTCGTACGCCTCCCGGTGCAGACCGCGATACGCCTCCAGATCGACCAGGAACGTGACCAGTTGCCGCCTCGGGTCGTCCCCGATCACGGGATCCGCCTCGACGCGCTCCCGCTCGCGCAGGAAGAGGCGGTCCAGCGTGGCGGCGAAAAGGTCGTCCTTGGTCGGGAAGTACCAGCGCACGGCGTTGGCCGCGACGCCGGCCGCCTTGCCGACCTCGGCCAGGCTGGTCCCCTTGTACCCCTTGACGGCGAAGAGCTCCCAGGCGCTGTCGACCAGGACGGCCTCACGCTCGGCTTTCGGGATCTGTTGACGGTTCCGTGGCATAGCAACCCAGCCTAGGGGCTGCCCCGCAACCCCTGGCGGGCATGCGACGACAGCTGAGGCACCTCGCCGCGTTGCCGGAACGCCCGAATACATCCAGCATTCGGGCACCCCTCCGCCTTGCGATGCACCGCATCCGACGCCGCACGCCGATCCACCAGGGACTACGGGACAACCCCTGGGCGGCACCCCGCCACCCCCATCCACGGCATCGGAAAGCAGTGGCCCGGCAGCCGATGAACTCTTGACTTCCAGACAAGAAAACTCTTGACTCTTGAGCAAGAGAACGTGCGCTTCTCCCCCACTCGGGAGTCCGTGATGCGTCTGTACAGCACAGCCCTGGGCATCGCCAGGGAGGAGAGCCCCGGCGAGCTCTCCCTGCTCGATCTCCCCTTGACCGACCTGGGTGCCCTCCTGCGCGGACCCGGCATCGAGGCGGCCCGCGCGGCCGCGGTCGTCCGGCGCGTCGCTCTCGACGAGGTCCGTGTGCATGCCCCCGTTCCCCGGCCCGGAAAGATCCTGATCGTCGGCCTCAACTACCCCAGCCACGCGGAGGAGGCGCTGGAGATGTTCGCCGCGATGGGTCGGCCCGGCATCACCCTGCCCACGGAGCCGAATTTCCAGGTGGTCGCCGGTTCCGCGGTCACCGGCCCCGGCGACGACATCCACCTCCCCGCGGCCGCGGCCGGACAGGTCGACTACGAGGGCGAGGTGGCGGCCGTCATCGGCCGGCCCGCGCGCGGCGTCGGCACCGCCGACGCGGCGGGCCACCTGGCCGGCCTGACCATCGCCAACGACGTCTCGGCACGCGACATCCAGCAGCGCGCGATGTCGGGCGATCCGACCGCCTCCATCGGCGTGGCCAAGAGCTTCGACACCTTCAAGCCACTCGGCCCCTGTCTGGTCACCCGGACGAATTCGCCGAGCCGCTCGATCTACGGCTGCGCACAGTGGTCAACGGCGAGGTACGCCAGGACGATCGCACCAGCGGTTTCATCCATGGCGTGGCCGAGTTGATCTCCTGCCTCTCGCACTACCAGACCCTCGAACCCGGCGACGTGATCCTCACCGGAACGCCGCGCGGCGCCGGCGTGTTCTCCGGTCGCCATCTGCGCCCCGGCGACGTCGTCGAGGTCGAGGTCGAGCACATCGGCACGCTCCGCAATCGCGTGGCGGCCGCCCCCGAGGGCAACAGCGCGGGCGCGTGACGGCCGGAGAGCACCGTACGGCGGAGAGCCCCCGCCCCGCCCGGCCGCCCCGGCCGACTCCCGCGCGAACGAGACCGTGGCACTCGCCGGTCGCAGCACGCGGGGTCGTCCGGGCCGCGGGCACGCGGAGCGGTCTCCGCACCTGGGCGGATGTGCTCACCCGGGAACGGCGTCGGCGTGGCAGCACGAGCCGGGCTTCCAGGGGCCCCGGGGCGCGGGGGCGCGGACGGGGTGCCGGCCGGGACAGGCCGACGACGGCGGCGTGGCGGCCTCAAGCACCCGCTGTGCCGGCGCGGCGCCGCTCCACGGCGCGGTCGACGTCCTCCTCCAGCAGGTCGGCGTTGAGGGCGAAGGCCGCGGCCGACCCCATGCCGGCGGCGGTGACGACCTGGGCGCGCGGGTCGATGACGTTGCCGGCGGCCCAGACGCCGAAGACGCTGGTACGGCCGGTGCGGTCGGTGGCGACCCAGCCGTTGTCGTCCTTGTCGCAGCCCAGGCGGGTCAGCAACGCGTCGTTGGGGACCGCGCGCGGGAAGAGGAAGGCGACGGCACGGGGGACGATACGGCCGTCGGTGAGCCCGATGCCGCGCAGCCGGCCGCCGTCGACGACGAGATGCTCGATCTCCCCCTCGACGGTGCGCACGCCGCGCGCCGCCAGCCGTTCCGCGTCGTCCGCCGTCAGATCCAGGGTGTGCCGCAGGAGGACGATGTCGTCGCTCCACTGGCGCAGGAGCAGGGCCTGGTGCACCGCCCCCGGGTGGGTGCCGAGCACGGCGAAGGGCTGGTCCCGGACTTCGTAGGCGTGGCAGTACGCGCAGTGCAGCAGATCCTTGCCCCACCGTTCACGCACTCCGGGGATGCCGGGCAGCTCGTCGCGCAGCCCGGTGGCGACAAGGACGCGGCGCGCCCTCAGCACCGGCCCGCCCTCCAGGCGGACGTGGTAGCCGTGGTCGATCTGTTCCACCCGGCCCCGGATGAGCCGTACGCCGTACCGGGCGATCTCGGCGCGGCCGAGTTCGAGCAGGGTCGCCGGGGACAGACCGTCCCGGGACAGGAAGCCGTGCATGTGCGATGCGGGCGCGTTGCGCGGCTCGCCGGCGTCGATCACCGCGACCTTGCGGCGGGCCCTCCCCAGGAGCAGGGCCGCGTTCAGGCCGGCCGCGCCGGCGCCGATCACCACCACGTCGTGGACCTCGTCGCCGGCCCGCTGCGTGTCGTCGTTCTGTTCGTTCGTCACCTTGGTCATGACGATCACCTCCGAGCCCGATGCTGCGTCCCCTGTTGGCATATCGACAACTCCTGTTGCCATTTTCGGGAAATGGGAGGTGGAATGGGGGCATGGAAGAACACTCCCCGATCGCCGCCGCGCTGGCCCAGGTCGGCCCCCGCCTCAAGCACATCCGCACCCGGCGCGGCGTGACGCTGTCGGCGCTGGCCGAGGCCACGGGCATCTCCAAGAGCACGCTGTCGAGGCTGGAGTCGGGGCAGCGCCGCCCGAGTCTGGAACTTCTGCTGCCCCTCGCGCAGGCCCACCAGGTGCCGCTGGACGAATTGGTGGGGGCGCCCGAGGTGGGCGACCCGCGGATCCGGTCCACGCCCCGCGTCCGCAACGGACGCACGGTGATCCCCCTGACCGCCCATCCGGGGCCTCTGCAAGCCTGGAAGTCGGTCATCCCCGCCGAGCAGAACCGGCCCGAGCCGTGCACCCACGAGGGTTACGAGTGGTTGTACGTCCTGTCCGGGCGCCTGCGGCTGGTCGTGGCCGACCACGACCTGGTCATGGGTCCGGGCGAGGCAGCCGAGTTCGACACCCGCCTGCCGCACTGGTTCGGTCCCACGGGCGACTCCCCCGTCGAGATCCTCAATCTCTTCGGCCGCCAGGGGGAACGCATGCACGTCCGCGCCGCGCCCCGCTCCCGCACACGCCCGGGGCAGCAGCGCTCAGCGACGGGCGAGGTCCTGGGCGGTCCGGACGATGTGGGCACGTGAGATGCCCGCGGCGTCGAGGAGTTCGGACGTCGTGCCGGAGCCCGGCAGGTTGCGTACGGCGAGGTGGACGACGGCGGGAGCGAGTCGCTGTGCGGCGAGTGCGGACAGCACGGCCTCGCCGATCCCCCCCTCGGGGTGGTGGTCCTCGACGACGACCAGGGCGCCCGTCTCCCGGGCGGCGCGGGCGAGCGTGTCGCGGTCCAGTGGCTTGACGGAGTACAGGTCGATCACCCGGACGGGGACGCCGTCGGCGGCCAACTGGTCGGCGGCTGCGAGACATTCGTGGACGGTGACACCGGCGCCGATGAGAGTGACCCGGTCGTCGTCGCTCGCGCGCAGGGTCTTGGACCCGCCGACGGGAAACGTCTCGTCGGGTCCGTAGAGGACGGGATAGGAGCCCCGGGTGGTGCGCAGATAGGAAATGCCGTCCAGGTAGGCCATGGCGGCGGTCAGGGCGGCGGTGGATGTGGCGTCACTGGGGTAGAGCACGGTCGATCCGTGGACGGCACGCATCATGGCGAGGTCTTCCAGGCCCATCTGGGAGGGGCCGTCCGCGCCGATCTCGACACCGCAGTGGGTGCCGCACAGACTCATGGAGATCTGGGAGACGGCCGCCATGCGGATGAAGTCATGGGCTCGGGTGAGGAAGGCCGCGAAGGTGGTGGCATAGGGCCGGTAGCCGCGTGCGGCCATGCCCACGGCACTGGCGATCATCTGCTGCTCGGCGATGTACGTCTGGAAGTACCGCTCGGGGTGCGCCTTGCCGAAGTCCTCCGCGTGGGTGGAGTTGCCCACCTCGGCGTCCAGGGCCACGATGTCGGGCCTGGCTCCGATCGCGGCGAGCGCCTTCCCGAAGGCGACACGGGTGGCGACGGATTCGCCCGTACGGAATCGCGGCAGCGTCACCTGCACAGGAGCGGCCGGGGCCGGGGCGGGGGCGGCGGGTGGGCGGGGGCCGCGAACGGTGAGGTGGCGTACGCCGCCCAGTTCGGTGACGGCGCGTGCGGCGAGGTCGTCGGGCAGCGCCTTGCCGTGCCAGCCCTCGGCGTCCGCGACCTCGGAGACACCCTGGCCCTTGACGGTCCTGGCGACGACGACGGTGGGAGCCTGGCCGTCGCCCGCCGTGACCAGGGCCTGCTCGATGTCCGCGAGGTCGTGGCCGTCGACGACGAGGGCGCGGCAGCCGAAGGCTTCGGCTCGGCGGGCGTAGGCGCCGGTGTCCCAGCCCAGCTCCGTGGGGCCCCGCTGGCCGAGACGGTTCACATCGATGATCGCGACGAAGTTGGCCAAGCGGTGGCGGCCCGCCTTGTCCAGGGCTTCCCACACCGACCCTTCGGTCATTTCGCTGTCGCCGCACAGCACCCACACGCGGTACGGCCGGTGTTCCAGGTCGCGTCCGGCGAGCGCGATGCCGACGCCGTACGCGATCCCCTGGCCCAGCGAACCGGTGGCGGCGTCCACCCAGGGCAGGACCGGGGTGGGATGGCCCTGCAACCGGGCGCCGTTGCGGCGGTAGGTGGTCATCAGTTCCTCTTCGCCGATCGCCCCGGCGGCGAGGAACATCGCGTACAGCAGGGGGGAGGCGTGGCCCTTGGAGAAGATCAGGTGATCGTTGTCCGGATTCTTCGGGTTCTGCCAGTCGTAACGCAGGTGGCGTGTCATGAGGACGGCCATCAGATCCGCCGCGGACAGACTGGAGGTGGGATGGCCCGAACCGACAGCGGTGCTGGCGCGGACGGAGTCCACTCGCAGTTGCTGAGCCAGCTGGAAGACCTGGTCGAGGCCGCTGTCGGGCCCGAGGGACACGGTGTGGGTGTTCTGGGCCGTCATCGCGGCCTCCTCTCTCGTCCTGCCTGCGCTGGTCCGGGCGTTCGACGGCCGCGGGCTCGCGGGCCGCGCGCAGGGGCTGCGCGCGGCGTCTGTGCCCCCTGCCGACCGTATGTCCATGGCGCGGGGGCCGCGATTCAGGCGCGTGCCGGTCCGATGGTGCGGTCCAGGAGCGAGGTCAGGGCCGCCCAGTGGCGATCGTCCGCCGTGCTGTCGTACGCGGCGGTGTCGGCCTGGGTGAAACCGTGATGTGCGCCGGTGTAGACCTCACTGCGGTGGCGCACGCCCGATGCGGTGAGGGCCTCGTCGAGGCGGTCGATCTGCTCGGGAGGCAGCGAGGGGTCCTGGTCGGCGTGGCCGAAGTACAGCTCCGCGGTGATCCGGTCGGCGAGCAGGTGCGGGCTGTCGGCGGAGTCGGTGGCCAGGCGCGCGCCGTGGAAGCCGGCCGCTGCCGCGATCCGCTCCGGGTACGTGCCCGCGGTGCGCAGGGCGAGGCCGGCGCCCATGCAGTAGCCGGTGGCACCGACCGGCCCGTCGGCGGCCAGGGGACAGTCGGCGAGCCAGTCCAGGTAGGCGCCGGCGTCGCGCATCGCCGCATCGGGTGTCAGTGACTGCAGGATCGGGCCGATACGCTCGAAGATCTCGGGGCGTCGGGCCGGGTCGATGAAGTCGGGCAGCTCGACCACCGGCGCTCGCCCATGGCGGTAGAAGACGTTGGGGAGCAGGACGGTGTAGCCGGCTCCGGCGAGACGGTCGGCCATCTTCCTCAGGTGGGGGCGGAGTCCGAATGCGTCCATGTAGAGCAGGACCGCCGGGTGGGGGCTCCCGTCGTCGGGATGGGCCAGGTAGGCGTCGGCGACACCGTCCTGTGTGGGGATGTCCACGGATGTTCCACGCACGGAGGGCATGGGCGGGCTCTCTTCTCTCGGCTGGTGCTCCTCCGTACCCAGGGCAGGAGGGGCGCGGTTGCGGTCAGTGATCGTAGACGGCCGGCAACGCCTTGACCGGTGTGACCGGCCACGACCGGCCACGACCGGACACGCCGTTGTGGACGATATGCCGGTCTTCCGAATCGGTATCGTCGTCCGGCAGCCCCGGTGAACGAGGCGGACGAACAGCACTTGAGCGGACTGTAGGTGCAGTTCCCGGCAGGGAGCCAAGACGGAGAAGGACTCGAACCCGCGATGACAGACAACTCCGACATGATCGATTTTGTTCGGGCGCGCCTGGCCGAGGAAGAACAGATCGCGCAAGCGGCGGGCGGAGAGAACTGGCGGCGCCCGGCCGACGTGCCCGGCGAAATCCACGACCGCTCCGGCGGCATCGCGTTCACCGTGCGGAATCTCGGCTTCGACGAGCACATCGCCCTGCAGGACCCCGCGCGCACCTGTCGCCGCATCGAGACGAGCAGGGTTCTCCTCAACGAGTACGCGGAGGTCGCCGACAGGGACACCGACCGCCCCGAGCACGACTTCTCGTCCGGCCGCGCCGTCGGGCTGGGCTTCGCCGTCCGGCAGATGGCCGCAGAGCACGCCGGCCACCCCGACTACCGGGCCAAGTGGCTGCCGCGGTTCATCCAGTAGCGTCCGGCGCCGCCGGCGCCGGCCGGCGTCGGCGGCGGTCAGCGGTCAGCGGTCAGCGGTCAGCGGTCAGCGGTCAGCGGTCAGCGGTCAGCGGTCAGCGGTCAGCGGTCACATCATGGCTTCCCGGCCTGGGTCCGGGGCAGCCTCGTGGCCCCGGCGGCGGCGAACAGGCAGAAACCGAGCACCCACCAGAAGGTGTCGCCGAACGCCCCGGAGATGTCCGGGCCGCGGGCGGACAGCCGGTTCTGCAGGACCACGGCGAGGGCCGCGGTGCCGACCGAACCGCCCACGGTGTTGAGCAGGTTGAGCACTCCGGACGCACGCGGGAGCTGCTCGGGCTCGATGCGGCTGTAGACGATGTTCATCACGGGCGCGCCGACCATGGCCATCCCGAAGCCGCGGACCGCGAGCGCCGAGGCGATCACGGCGTCCGGGAGCTCGTGGCCGAGCTGGGTGAACGGAACCGTGCCCGCGAGGATCAGCACGATGCCTGTGACCACCAGGGTCCGCGGCGCGACCTTGTTGATGGTGCGGTTGACCAGCACCGACCCGGCCGCCGCGCCCAGCCCCTGGGGGGCGAGGAGCAGCCCGGCCTCCCACGCCGACATGCCGCGGCCGGTCTGGAAGTACAGCGGCAGCAGGAACATCGTGCCGAACACCGACGCGCCCAGTACGAGCAGGGCGACGGCGGCGGCGCCGAAGGGCGGCCGGGCGAACAGCCGGGGGTCGACCAGCGGTGTGCGGCGGGTCCGCAGCCCGTGCACGGTGAAGCCTGCCAGCATCGCCAGCCCCGCAGACACGCCGGCCGTGGCCGGAAGGGTGCGGCCGTGGGCGACCTCGGTCAGCCCGAACACCAGCATGGCCAGGCCGGGCGAGAGCAGCAGGGCTCCTCGCAGATCGAATGCCGTCCGCCGGGTCGACGGCGGCACCACGGGCACGTGGCGGCGGGCGAGCAGGACCGCGACCGCGCCGATCGGCAGATTGACCAGGAACAGCCATGGCCATGGCGCTACCGCGAGGATGGAGCCGCCGATCAGCGGGCCGAACACCGGTGACAGCAGCGGGACGACCGCGACGACGCTGATCACCCGCCCGGTGTGGCCGGGGCCCGCTATTCGGGCCAGCAGCGCCTGCCCGGTCGCGGGCAGCAGTCCGCCGCCGAGGCCCTGGACCACCCGGAACACGATCAGGCCGGCCACCGACCAGGCGGACGCGCACAGCACCGAGCCGAGCAGGAACACGCCCACGGCGACGAGCCACGTCCGCCGGCCGCCGAAGCGGTCGGCCAGCCAACCGGACGCGGGCACGGCGGCGACGACGGCCAGCAGGTAGGCCGTGGTGACCCACTGGATCTCGGCGACAGAGGCGCCGAACTCGTGGCTCAGGCTGTCGATGCCGACGCTGACGATGGTGGCGTCCAGTGTGGCCATGAAGGTGCCGAGTACCAGGATGAACGCGACCCGCAGCAGTTGTCGGTCCACCCGCTCGGCGGGCGGCGCGACGTCCCCGCTCATCGGCCCTCCAGGAGGTCGAGCACGTCGTTGTCCAGGTGCTTGTCCAGGGCTCGGAGCAGGTCGAGCAGTTCCCCGGCGAGCCCGTCGACATCCGCACCGGCCCGGTGGGCGAGCACGCCGGTCCAGCCGTCGCCGTCCGGCATGACGGTCAAGGTCACCGGGTGGTGCGTGGCCTCACGGAAGCGGGTTCCGACGACCGTGAGCCCGGGGGCGGGTTCACGGAGGCGGTCCGGGTCGACCGGGTAGTTCTCGAACACCACCATGCTGTCGAACAGCCTGCGCCGCCCGGTCAGCCGCTCCAGGTCGGACAGGGCGACGTGGTGGTGCTCGACCAGGGCCCGCTGCCGGGCCTGCAGGTCGGCGAGTGTGTCGGCGAACGTGCCACCGAGCCGTGCCCGTACGGGCACCGTGTTGGCCAGCAGTCCGATGATCTCCTCGACGCCCTCCAACTCCGGGGGACGGCAGGAGACCATGGCGCCGAAGCAGACGTCCGCGTGACCGGATCGCCGCGCGAGCAGCACCGCCCACGCGCCCTGCACCAGCGTGTTCCGGGTCAGGCCGCGCCGGGCGGCGAGGCCGGTGAGGTCGGCCACCAGTGCCGCGTCGAACTCGATGACCTCGGGTTCCTGCCAGGCCGGACCGGGTTCGCCGTCGCCCAGATAGTCGCCCTCGGGCAGACCGTCCAGCTCGGCCGCCCAGGCGCCGAGGTCGGGCTCGTGGTCGGCGCACCAGCGCAGGTAGTCGGCGAACGGCACGGGGGCGGGCAGGTCCGGGGCCTCGCCGTGGACCCTCGCCGTGTAGAGGGCGAACAGCTCGGTCAGGATGCGCGGGGCCGACCAGCCGTCGGAGAGCACGTGATGGCTGGTCAGGACCAGGTCGGCGCGCTCGGGGCCGCACCGGATCACGGTGAGGCGGAGGAGCGGGCCCCGGGCGAGATCGAACGGCTCGGCGCGGTCGGCCGCCAGCACCTCCTCGGCCGGCCCGTCGCAGACGCGGAAGTCCGGCCGGGGCGACGTGGGGATCACCGCCAGGGAGGCGGGGAACACAGCGCCCAGGTTCGGGTGACGGGCCAGCAGGTCGGCGCCCGCGGCGCGCAGGGCGTCGAGGTCGAGCCGGCCGGCGAGGGAGAACGCCGACTGCACGGTGTACGGGTCGGGGCGCTCGGCGCGCGAGTGCCGCAGCATCACCTCCTGCAACGGGGTGAGCGGCTGCACGTCGGCGACCGGGCGGTCGCGGTCGAGCGCCCCGATCTCCGGTGCGGCGGCGGTGCGCAGGAGCGCGGTCCGCAGGTTCTCGGCCAGCTCCTCGACCTCGGCGGCGGTGAACAGCGCGGACGGCCAGGTGATCCGGACCCCCAGCGCGTCGTCGCGTACCAGGGCGTTGACCATCAGGCTGTACGGCAGGGGCATCGCGTCGGAGCCGTTCGAGCCGAGTGGGTCGGCGTCCGGAGGTGCCTGCCACGGCGTCTCCTGAGCCGGGGCGCCGGGGTACTGGCCGAGGTAGTTCCAGGCGATCTCCGGTTGCACGGGGTCCAGCAGACCCGCCGCGGTGAGAATGCCGTAACCGAGGCCGTCGCCCTGCGCGCGCAGCCGCTCCCCGACCGCCTTCACGTCGTCGCCCGCATCGAGCCGCACGGGGTGGACGGCGGTGAACCAGCCGACGGTCTGGGACAGGTCGACCTGCCGCGGGCGGCCGTGGCTCTCCAGCGCGACCAGCACCTCCGGGGTCCCGCGCCAGGCCCGTACCGCCTGCGCGAGCGCCGTCAGCAGCACGGCGTCCGGCGTCGTGCGGTAGGCAGCCGGCAGGGTCGTGATCAGGGCGCGGGTCGAGTCGGCGTCGAGCCGGATCTCGTGGTGGGCCGCGGTGGCCACGGTGTCCCGGGCGGGATCGAGCGGGCGGGCGAGAGCCTGTGTGGCGTTCATCCGCTGCCAGTGCGGCAGTTCGGCCCGCCGGTCGGCGTCGCGCAGCGAGCGCGCCCAGCCGAGGAACGACTGGCCGTGCCGGGCCAGTGATCCACCGGAGTACGCGTGCTCCAGGTCGTCCAGCAGGACGCGCCAGGACACTCCGTCGACAACCAGGTGGTGCGCGATCAGGACGAGTCGGCCCGGCCGGTCCGGCCCGGCGTCCACCCACACCGCGCGCAGCAGAGGACCGGTGCGCGGGTCCATCGACTCCCGGGTCGCGGCGATCTCGGAGTCGACCGGGGCCCGCAGGTCGTCCGCCGCCTTTACGCAGGTCAGCACCTCGGCGCCGGTCACCGCGCCGACCGGCGGGATGCGCAGCATGTCGTCGGCCAGGTGGGCCCGCAGCACGTCGTGACGGGCCAGGAGCGCGTCGAGCACGGCCCGCCAGGCCGTCTCGTCGCCGCCCGGCGGGACGCAGATCTCCACCCATTGGCAGAAACTGTCCGCGGCGGCCCCCGCGCGGCGCAGCAGGTCCCGCATGATCGGGGTCAGCGGCGCGTCCCCGGCCGCGGGTGCCTCGCCGCCGTCGAGGGCGCGAGCCCGCGCCGCGATCCCGGCGACCGTCTCTCCCTCGAACACGTCCCGCGCACTCAGGCCGAGCCCTCGGCGCCGGGCCCGCGACACCACTTGCAGCGACACGATGCTGTCCCCGCCGATGGCGAAGAAGTCGTCGTCGGGGCCGATCTCGTCGGTGCCCAGGACGTCCCGGAACACGCCGAGCAGCAGCGCTTCGGCCTCGGTGGCGGGTTCGCGCCGCGCGGCGGCCGCGGTCTCGGGAGCAGGCAGTGCGGCGGTGTCGAGCTTGCCACTGGGGCTCAGCGGCAGCCGGTCGATCGGCACGAGCGCCGTCGGCACCATGTGGTCGGGCAGTTCCTCCGCCAGGTACGTACGTACCCGTGCGGTGTCCAGGTCGGCGTCGTCGGTCGGGATGACGTAGCCGACGAGCCTGCCCTCCCGCATGATCACGGCGCAGGCGCGCACGTCGGGATGGCTGGTCAGAGTGGACTCGATCTCGCCCAGCTCGACCCGGAAACCGCGGACCTTCACCTGGTGGTCGGCGCGGCCGAGGAACACCAGCTGTCCGTCCGGCCGCCACCGCACCAGGTCGCCCGTGCGGTACATCCGCTCGCCCGGCGGGCCGAACGGGTCGGCCACGAACGTGGCGGCGGTCAGGGCGGGTCGGCCGAGGTAACCGCGCGCCAGGCTCGGCCCGGCGAGGTACAGCTCGCCCGTCACACCGACGCCGACCGGCTGGAGCCCGCCGTCGAGGACGTAGGCGCGGACATGGGGGTCGGGGCGGCCGATCGGCAGCGGCCCGGCGTCGTCCGGGTCGTAGTGCCAGGTCGTGGAGTTGATCGTGACCTCGGTCGGCCCGTAGGCGTTGAACAGCGCCCTGCGGCCCTCGCCCCAGCGTCGCGCCAGCTCCGGGTCGAGGCGCTCGGCGCCGACGACGAAGAACACGTCGGGGTCGACGGTGCGGTCGTCGGGCATCGCGGCCAGGAACGACGGGAGCAGGTTCACTCCGGTCACCCGGTGCTCGACGATGTAGTCGAGCAGTTCGTCGCCGGGGACGCGCACCTCCTCGGGCGCGATCACGGACGTGCCGCCGGAGAGCAGCGGCACCATGGTCTGCCAGAACGCGACGTCGAAGCCGGTCGACGCGAAGTGCAGGTACCGGTCGTGCTCGGTGACCCCGACGACCTCCTCCTGCAGCGCGATCAGGTCGGGCACGCCCCGGTGGGTCACACCGACGCCCTTGGGCCGCCCCGTGGTGCCCGAGGTGTAGATGACGTAGGCGAGCGCGTCCTCGGTGAGCCTGGCGCGTGCCTCGGCCGGGTCGGTGTCCGGCACGGAAGCAAGGGTGGCGGGGTCGTCCAGCCGCAGTACCGGGATCTCGCGGTCGACGGGCAGTTCGGTGCCGGTCGTCACGGCGGCCGCCGGGGCGATGTCGTCGAACATGTAGGCCAGCCGCTCGCGCGGGTAGCTCGCGTCCATCGGTACGTACACCGCGCCCGCCTTGGCCACGCCGAACAGCGCCACGGTCATCTCGATGTCGCGTCCGAGCAGGACCGCGACCGGGTCCTGGGGCCGTACCCCGCGCGCGATCAGCGCTCGGGCGAGCCGGTTGGCCTGCCGGTCCAGTTCGGCGTAGCCGAGGCTGCGGTCGCGGCAGACCAGTGCCTCGGCGTCGGGCTTGCGCCGCACCCAGGCGGCGAACTCGTCCAGCCAGTGGCCGCGGGCCCTGGCGGGGACGGCTCCGGTGCCGGTACGCAGCATTCGCGCCCGCTCGTCGGGGTCGAGCGCGGGCAGCCGGATCGCGGGCCGTGCCGGGTCGTCGACGATCTCCCGCAGGAGGTTGTGCAGCCAGCGGCCGTAGTCGCGCACGGTCGCCGCGGCGAAGGCGCGCGGCTGGTAGCCGAGGCCGATCGTGATCTCCTCGTCCGGAATCACGATGACGGTCAGCGCGTAGTGCGTGGCGTCGGTGATGTCCACCCCGGCCAGGTCGAGCCCGGGGGCGAGCGGAGTGCGCTTCCGGCTGGACAGCGGGAAGTTCTCCATGACCAGCATCGTGTCGAACAGCTCGCCGATGCCCACCGCCCGCTGGATCTCGGGCAGGCCGACGTGGTGGTGCTCGGCCAGTGCGACGCTCTCGGCGTGCACGTGTGCCATGAGGTCCAGAGCGGTCCGGTCCTGGCTGTGCCGGACGCGCACCGGGATCGTGGTGCCGAGTTGGCCGATCATCGACTCCACGCCGTCGACCTCGGCGGGCCGCCCGGACACCGGGCAGCCGAACACGACGTCGCGGCGCCCGGTGAGCCTGCCCAGCAGCAGGCCCCATGCCGTCTGGAGCACCGTCGTCAGGGTGACGCCCTGTTCGCGGGCGAACGCGCGCAACCGGTCGCTGAACTCACGGCCCAGCCCGACGGTCTCGCGGCCGGGCCGCTCGACGCCGGTCCCGGTGGTCGCGGGTGCCAGCCTCGTCGCGTCGTCGACGCCGGCCAGCGCGTCCCGCCAGGCGGTGAGCGATGCCTCACGGTCCCGGCCCGCCAGCCAGCGGAAGTACTCCGACAGCGGCGGGGCGGCGGGTGCGGCGGGGCCGCCGCTCAGCTCGGCGTAGATGGCGAGCAGGGTGCGGCCGACCAGCGGCATCGACCAGCCGTCGAGCAGGGCGTGGTGGTTCGTGATCACCAGCTTGTGCTCGGCGGGCCCGGCCCGGGACAGCAGGAAGCGGATCAACGGCGGCCGGGCCGGGTCGAACGGGCGCTCCAGTTCGGCGCGGGCCGCCTCGGGGAACCGGTCGTCCTCCCGCCAGTCCAGGGCGACGTCCGCGGGGATCACCTGCACCACGTCGTCGCCGGCCGTGCCCAGGTACACGCGCAGGGCGGGGTGGCGGCGCAGCAGTTCGCGTGCGGCCTCGGCCATCCGGTCCGGTTCCAGCTCACCGGCCAGGGTGGTCACGGCCTGGACGACGTAGACGTCGGTGTCATGGTCGTCGCGAACCAGGGTGTGGAAGGACAGCCCGACCTGCAGCGGGGTGGCGGGCAGGACGTCGGTGACGCGGCCGGTGCGTTCGAGGGCGTCGATGGCGGCCTGGTCGAGGCCGACCAGCGGCAGGTCCGACGGGGTGAGCCCGCCGGGGGTGTGGAGCGCGTGCGCGGCCAACGCGTCCAGAGCCGCGGCCCAGGCCTGCTGGAGATCCTCCACCGCTTCGGTGTCGAGCACCCCGGTCGCGGCCGTCCACTCGACGGCGAGGCGTGGCGCGCCCTCCTCGTGGACGAAGCAGTTGAGCGCCAGCACCTGCTCCAGGGCCTTGGCGCCGGGCTCTGTCACCGAGAAGGCGTCGTGCTCCGGCAGGCGCCATCCGGTTCCGGTCAACGGGGCGAACCGGCCCAGGTAGTTCAGCAGCACGTCCGGTGGCGGGGTGGCCGCGAGCTCGCTGCCGGCCTCCGGGTCGAGGTGGCGCAGGACGCCGTAGCCGACACCGCCGTCGGGGACGCCGCGCCGGGCCTCCTTGGCGGCGCGCAGCGCCTGCCCCACGTCGTCGGACGCGGGAACGCGCACCGGGTACTCGCTGGTGAACCAGCCGACGGTGCGGGACAGGTCGAGGTGTTCGCGGCCGTGGCCCTCCATCGAAACGGTCACCGCGTCGCCGCGCAGGCCCCAGCCCCGCAGGGCGAGCACGAGCGCGGCCAGCAGCACCTCGTCGACACCGGCGCGATACGCCGCGGGCAGAGTGGTCAGCAGCGCCTCGGTGGCCTCGGCCGAGGCCACCGTCACCGACCGGTGGGCGGTCGACACGGTGTCCCGCGTCTGGTCCAGCGGGCGGGCGCCCAGCCGGGACGCGGAGCCGAGCGCGGTCCGCCAGTAGTCGAGTTCGCCCCGTCGCGCACCGGATTCCCCCTGATCGGCAAGGAGCACGGCGTGCCGCCGCCATGACGTCCCGACCGGATCGAGAGTGCCGCCCGTGCAGGCCGTGTACAGGTCGGGCAGCAGGATCCGCCAGGACACGCCGTCCATGGCGAGGTGGTGCACGACGACGACCAGCCGGTCCGATGCGTCGTCGCCGGTACGGAGCAGGGCTGCCCGCAGCAGGTCGCCCGACCGCGGGTCGAGTTCCGCCGCCAGCCGCCGGGCGAGGGCGGTCACGTCCTCGCCGTGGACCTCGCCGACGACGGCCCGCACTGCGCCGCGGGGCAGTACCTCCAGGCCGTCGCCTGCCCGCAGCCGCAGTGCGTCGTGGTGGTCGAGCACCGCCCGGACGCCCGTGACCAGGTCGGCGTGGTCGAGTCCGTCGACCCGCAGGGCGGTCCACTGCGCGTATCCGGCGACGGTGTCCACGTCCGGATGCGGGTCGAGCAGGCCGCGCGCGATCGGCGGTGCGGGAACGGGCCCGATCGGGTCGTCCACCGGCTCGGGAACCTCCTCCAACAGGTCGGCGGAGGCTGCCAGAGCGGCGAAGCTGCGGCGTGCCAGCAGATCCCGTGGCCGCAGCCCGAGACCCACCGCCCGCAGCCTGCTGCTGACGGTGATCGCGGTGATGCTGTCCCCGCCGAGGGCGAAGAAGTCGTCGTCCACGCCGACCCGCTCGACGTCGAGCGCCTCGGCGAGGACCGCGCACAGCAGCCGCTCCCGCTCGGTCCTCGGCTCCCGGCCACCGCGGGGCAGCGCGGGCGCGGGCAGGGCGGCGCGGTCGAGCTTGCCGTTGGGTGTGACCGGCAGTCCTGCCAGCACCACCACCGCCGCGGGCACCATGTGCTCGGGCAGCCGCTCGGCCAGGTGGGCACGTACCTCGTCCCCGGTGACCGAGGTGGACACGGCGTAGCCGACCAGCCGGGACGACCGCACCGCGGCGGCCGCCGCGGTGACCCCGGGCACTGCGGCGAGCGCCGCCTCGACCTCGCCGGTCTCCACCCGGTGGCCGCGGATCTTGACCTGCCCGTCGCCCCGGCCCCGGTACTCCAGGCCCCGGCCGGGCACCCATCGGGCCAGGTCGCCGGTGCGGTACATCCGCTCGCCCGGCGCGCCGAACGGGTCGGCGACGAAGCGCTCGGCGGTCGCCCCGGGCCTGCGGAGGTAGCCGCGGGCCAGGTGCGGCCCGGCCAGGTACAGCTCGCCCGCCGTGCCGTGCGGCACCGGCTGCAGCGCGCTGTCCAGCACGTAGGTCCGGGTGCCCGCGAGCGGGTGGCCGATCGTCGGCTCGCCGCCGTCGATCGGCGCGGTGGTGCTGTCCACGGTCGCCTCGGTCGGCCCGTACATGTTGCGCGCGGTGATCCCCGACTCGGCCACCCGCCGCCACAGCGCGGGCGGGGTGGCTTCGCCGCCGAGGACCAGCAGCGTCGGCCGCCGGTCCAGCAGCCCGCCGTCGACCAGCGGCGCGGCCATCGACGGCGTGGTGTCGACGATGTCGATGCCGTCGCGGGCGTACGCGGCGAGCAGGGCGTCGGCGTCGCGGGCGGTCTCGGCGTCGTAGACGTACAGTGCGTGACCGCACAGCAGCCACACCAGGTGGTCGAACGCGGAGTCGAAGGCGAACGAGTACGTGTGCGCGGCGCGCAGCCGCCTGCCCGCGGCCCGCTCGGCCTCGGCGACGACCGTCGACCGCTGGTGGTGCAGCAGCGCAGCCAGGCCGCCGACCCGGCCGAGCACGCCCTTGGGGCGTCCGGTCGACCCGGAGGTGTGGATGACGTAGGCGAGGTGCTCGGGGTGCCGGGGCTCGGCCGGCTCATCGGCCGTCAGGGGCGCGCCGGACAGCCCGGCGGCCTCGCCGAGCAGGGTGCTCCACGGCAGACCGTCGACCGCGCCGGCGGTCAGTACCAGCGCCGGGCGGGCGTCGTCGATCAGCTCGCGCAGCCGCTCGGGCGGGTGCGCGGCGTCCAGGGGCAGGAACGCGGCGCCCGCGTCCAGCACCGCGAGCAGCGCGACCACCGAGTCGGCCGAGCGCGGCAGCGCGAGCGCCACGACATCGTCGGCGCCGATCCCGCGGGCCCGCAGCGCACGGGCCAGCCGGTGCACCCGGCCCGCCAGCTCCGCCGCGGACAGCCGGTCGTCACCGCACACCAGAGCCGTACGGTCGGGACCGGCGGCGGCCATCGTGTCGAACGCGGTCGGCACGTCCACCGGCGTGCCGGGCAGCGCGGGCGGGCACCAGTCCGCCGGCAGCCGGTCCGCGTCGTCGGTCAGGGCGATCCGCCCGACGGGCAGGCCGTCGGTCAGCCCGGAGAGCAGTGCCCGCAGCCCGGACAGCAAGCCGTCGACGGCGGCCTGGTCCTTGGACCGGGCGTCGACCTCGAAGCCGAGCAGCAGCCCGCCGTCACGGGTCGGCAGGACGCTCAGGCCCATGTCCTCCGGCGGACCGCCCGCGACGTTGCGCATCACACCGCCGGCCCCGGCGAAGTCGATCGCCAGGTCGAACGCCTTGAGGTTGATCCCGCGCCCGTGCAACAGCGCGCCCGCGCCGGGCACGTTGAGGTCCCGCGGCAGATCCTCGCCCCGGTACCGCTGGTGGTCGCGCATCTCGCGCATGGCGGAGGCGACCCGCCGGCTCAGCTCCCCGAGCCCGTCTCCGCCGCGCACGGTCACCCGCAGCGGCAGCACATTGACGGCCATGGCGGGGGTGCGCAGCTCCGTCGAGCCCGCCCGGCACATCAGCGGCATGGCGAACACCACGTCGGTGCGGCCCAGCATGCGGTGCAGGAAGGCGGCGTAGCCGGCGATCAGCGCCTCGCCCCAGGTGACGCCCTCCCGGTCGGCGAACGCGCGCAGCCGGCCCGTCTCGTCGGGTGTGACGACGGCGCGGGCGGTCAGGGTCCGGTCGGGCGCACCGGCGGCCGGGTCCAGTTCGTCGAGGGAGTCGAGTTCAGGCAGCGGGGTGAACCGCTCGACCCAGTACGCGCGGTCCTCGGCGAACCGGTCGCTGTCCCGGTAGGCCCGGTCGGCGGCGACGAGGTCGGCGAATCCGCCGAAGGCCGGCCGCGGCGGCTCGGTCCCGCGCACCAGGGCGGTGTAGCGGGCCGCGGTGCGGCGGGCGAGCATCGCGGCGGTGTAGCCGTCGAAGACCAGATGGTGGCCGAGCTGGGTGTACCAGACCTCGCGGTCGGACAGCCTGATGACGGTGCGTGCGTAAAGCGCCCGGTCCACCATCCCCCGGCATGCCTCGGCCGCCCGCGCCCGCTCGGCGTCGACGAGCGCGTGGGCCGCGGCCACGGGATCGGCCGCGCCGCCGACGTCGACCACCTCGGGCAGCTCGACCGGTTCCTCACTCACCGCCTGGCGTGGCCCGTCCGGGGTGTCGTACACCCGCAGCCGCAGGGTCTCGGCCTCCTCGGTGGTCGCCCGGACCGCCTCGGCCAACGTGTCCACGTCGACCGGTTCGCCGCCGGATATCTCCACCACGTCGCCGACCAGGTAGTACGGCGAGTCGGGCTCCAGGCGCTGCGCGTTCCAGATGCCCAACTGGGCACTGGTCAGGGCGAGGAGGCCGTCCGGGGACACGCTTGCGGGGCTCAACTTACTCTCCTAGAAGTGTGGGAACGACCATCGGTGTGCCGGTCACCGGGTCGGGGACGACGACGCTCGGCAGATCGAATACGTCCTTGATCAGCGCGGCGTCCACGATGTCCCCGGGGTCTCCTTCGGCGACCACCCGGCCGTCCTTCATGGCGACCAGGTGGTCGGCGAACCGGCACGCCTGGTTGATGTCGTGCAGGACCGCGACCACCGTGCGGCCCTCGTTGCGCAGCCTCGCCAGCAGGCCGAGCAGCTGGTACTGGTGAGTGATGTCGAGAAACGACGTCGGTTCGTCGAGCAGCAGGTAGGGCGTCTGCTGGGCGAGCACCATGGCCATCCACACCCGCTGCCGCTGTCCGCCGGACAGCTCCTGCACCGGCCGGTCGGACAGGTCCTCGACACCGGCGGCGGCCATCGCCTCGTCGACGGCCTCCTCGTCGTCCGCCGACCACAGCGCCAGCATCGACTGGTGCGGGAACCGTCCCCGGCCCACCAGCTGCCGGACCTTGATGTCGTCGGGTGCCAGCGGGTCCTGCGGCAGGAAGCCGAGTTTCTTGGCCAGTGCCTTGGTCGCGTAGCCGCCGACCTCTCGGCCGTCGAGTTCCACGTGCCCGGAGTCCGGGCGCAGCAGCCGGACCAGCGCGCTCAACAGGGTCGACTTGCCACAGCCGTTGGGGCCCACGACGGCGGTGAACGCGCCGTCGGGGATGTCGAGGCTCAGCCGTGTGGCCACGATCCGGTCTCCGTAGCGCAGGGTGATCTCCCGCGCCGTCAGGCGTGCGGTCACGCGCGCCTCACCTCCTTGGTCAGCAGCCAGATCAGATAGCAACCGCCGATCGCGGTACTCACCACGCCGACGGGCAGCGCGACGGGCGCCAGCAGCATCTGGGCGATCAGGTCGGCGCCCTGGAGCAGCACCGCTCCGGTCAGCGCGGCCGGGAGCAGTGGCACGCCGGCCGCGCCCGCGAGCCTGCGGCCGATCTGCGGGGCGGCCAGGGCGATGAACGCGATCGGCCCGGCCACCGCGGTCACCGTGGCCGTACAGCCGACGCCGACCAGCACCATCAGCAGCCGCAGCCGGTCGAGCCCGACCCCGGTGGTCACCGCGATCGCGTCGCCGAGTGATGCCTGGTGCATGGCGTGCGCCCGCGTGGTCATCAGGATCAGCAGCACGGCGATCACCGAGAACGGAATTCCCAGGTCGGCCCAGCCCACGCCGTTGAGTGAACCCGCGCTCCAGCCGACGGCGGCGATCGCCACCTCCAGCTCGGCGCGCAGCACGATCCACGAGTTGATCGCGGTCACCATCGCGTTGAACGCGATGCCGATCACCACCAACCGCAGCCCGGAGAAGCCCCGTTCGAAGGACAGCAGATAGATCGCGGCCGCGACGGCCAGCCCGCCGAGTACCGAGCCGACGGCCAGTTGGGCGGATGTGCCCGACAGCACGGTGATGGCGGCCAGGGCGCCGGTGTAGGCGCCCGCGTCGAGGCCGATGACGTCGGGGCTGCCCATCGGGTTGCGGGTGAGGTTCTGGAAGATCGCCCCCGCCACACCGAGCGCGGCGCCGAAGACCAGCCCGGCCAGCACCCGCGGCAACCGCCAGTCCCGGATCACCACGGAGTGATCCGACCCGGTCAGCACGGCGAACACCTTGCCGGGGGAGGACCATGACGCCCCGTAGCACAGTCCGAGCAGGCCCAGGCCCAGCATCAGGGTCACCAGCACCGCGCCGAGCGCCACCGTGCGGCGTTCGGCCCTCAGTCCGAGCGCGGTCACAGCGATCCCGCCCCGTAGCGGCGCACGGCCCAGATCAGCATGGGGCCGCCGAGGAACGCGGTCACGATGGCCACCGGCACCTCGCCGGTGGGCAGCAGCACCCGCGACCCGATGTCGGCGACCAGCAGCAGGATCGGGCCCAGCACCATCGTGTAGAGGATCAGCCACGGCACCGAGCCCGCCGCCGGCTTGCGTGCCAGGTGCGGCACGATCAGCCCGACGAACAGGATCGGCCCGGCCACCGCCGTCGCCGCCCCACTGAGCACGGTGATCAGCACCAGGGCGGCGGCCCGTACCCGGCCGACGCCCGCCCCCAGTGTCTGCGCCACGTTCTCGCCCAGCGTCAGGGCGTTGAGTGCCCGGCTGAGCAGCAGCGCGCCGAGCAGGGACACGGCGATCGCGGCCAACGGCAGTGCCAGCGGTGCCTGTTCACGGGCCGCGAGCGACCCGACCGACCAGAACCGGTAGGCGTCGAAGACGTCCGGGAGCATCAGCCGCATACCCAGCGCGACGCCGCCCAGCACCGCGGTCAGAGCCACGCCGGTGAGCACCAGGCGCAGCGGTGAGCGCTGCCCGACCGCGGCGACCAGCAGCGCCGCGAGCACGGATCCGGCGATCGCGAAGCCCAGTTCGCCGGCCTGCCCGGCGGCCAGCCCGAGCGCCGAGCCGACGGTGACGGCGAACCCGGCGCCCGCGGTGACCCCGAGGATGCCGGGCTCGGCCAGCGGGTTGCGGGCCAGCGTCTGGATCAGCGCGCCGGCCACCGCGAGCGCGGCGCCCACCGCGATGGCCAGCAGCGCGCGCGGCGCCCGGACGTCGCGGACGATCACGTGGTCGTCGGTGCCCCGGTAGTCGAGCAGTGCCCGCACGACCTCGGCGGGCGGAACGTGGCGGGCCCCGACGCCCATGCTGAGCACGGCGACCACTGCCAGCAGCACCAGTCCGCCGACGAGCAGGCCGATCTGCGGCACGGCCCGCCCGGATCTCGCCGCCTGGGACGCGCGGCCCGCGACGGTCACCGGTCGAGCAGCGGAGCGAGCGACTTGTCGATCGCGTCCAGGGTCTGAACGGCCTCGCCGTAGGTCGCGGCCTCGGTGTAGCGGAACGGGAACGCCTTCCCGGCCTTCACGGCGGGCAGGTTCTTCCAGAGCTTCGAATCCAGGACGTACTGGACGGACTTGGGGATGCTGCCGTCGGCGTTGACCGAGTAGGTCATGACGTCGGCCTCGCCGAACGCGGCCGGGAGCTCCTCGATGGACGGGTATTCGCTGACCGAACGCGAGCCGGGGCCGGGCTCCTTGACCTTGCCGTAGTACTTCGCGCCGAGGTCCTCGGCGATGTTGGTGCCCCACGAACCGTTGAACTCGCGCTGGAAGGTGCCCTTGGCGACCTCACCGTACGCGCCGACGTGACCCAGCTTGAGCTGCGGCAGCACGTCCTTGTACTTCTTGGCCAGCTCCGCCGCCTTGGCCTCGTACTTGTCCTTCGCGACGTCGAACTCCTTGAGCGCGCCCGCGGCGTCGGCCTGCTTGTGGGACAGCTCGCGCCACGCAGAGGGCACGGTCGGGCCGATCGCCACGACCGGGGCGATGGACTCCAGCCGCTTGATGTCGATGTCGCCGAGCACCGGGGCGGGCACACCGATGACGATCAGGTCGGGATCGGCCTCGGCGACGGCCTCGTAGTTGGTCTCGGCGGCCTGCTCGCCCGCCACCTTGGTGAGCTTCTTGTACGTGGCCAGGTCTTCCTTGGTCATCATCGGCTCACCGCGCTTCCACGACGAGATTCCGACCAGTGGCGCGTCGGCCTCGATCATGACGGGCACGGCATAGCCGGTGGCCACCACACGCTTCGGGTCGGCCGGGATGGTGATCTTGCCGTTGTCGGCGGCGAACACCCGGGTACCGCCCTTCTCCGAGGCCTCCGATCCGCCCTCGGACGAGAACCCGCACCCGGTCAGGATCAGGGCCAGCGATACGGCACCGACCAGGCCGGACGATCTGCGTATGGACATGCAACACTCCTTGTTACTTAGGTAAGGCTCACCTTAGTTGATGGCCTTTCGGCAGGACAATCGGGGAGCGGCTCGCACCTGCCCCTGTCCGGCCGGTCGGTCAGTGGTCGTCCTCGTCGAAGTCGGCGACGCCGCGCTTCCAGTAACCGGTGATGTCGTGGTCGGCCTTCTCCAGCCGCAGCTCGTCGCGGGCCCAGCGGCGCAGCGGCTTGATCTGCCCCGCCTCGCCCGCTGCCCACACGTACACCCGCTCCCCCTCGGGCACGGTCACCGCGGCCACGGCCCGCGCCAGCGCGTCGCCGGTTCCTGCCGGCAGGTCGCCGCGGTGCAGCCAGCGCACCTCGACCCCCTCGGGCGCGGACAGCTCGATCTCCTCTGCGGCGTCGGCGACTTCGACGAATGCCCAGCCCCGCGCACCCCTGGGCAGCTCCTCCAGCCAGCGCGCGATCGCGGGCAGAGCCGTGATGTCGCCCGCGAGCAGGTAGCGGTCATAGGTGTGCGGGACGATCAGCCCGCCGGGCGGCCCCGCGACATGCATGACGGCGCCCGGCCGGGCCTCACGCGCCCAGTCCGACGCGAGGCCGCCGTCGTGCGGGGCGATGTCGATATCGATCTCGCCCGCGACCGGGTCGTAGCGGCGCACGGTGTACTCCCGCGAGACGAGCGCCGGCCGCGGCCAGCGCAGCATCGCCCCGTTGGGCTCGGGCAGCCGCAGCGAGCCGTCCGGATCCGGGAAGATCAGTTTCACGTGTTCATCCGGCGAGTGCGCCTCGAACCCCTCGGTGCCCGCCCCGCCCAGGGTCACCCGGAGCAGGCCGGCGCCGACCATGGCGGTGCGCACGACCTCGGTCTCCCGGATGCCGATCGGGTAGCCCACCTTCTCGGCATGGAGGCCCGCCCGGACCTCCGCGATCCGGTCCAGGTGCCGGTGGCGGTGGTCGACCCGGCTCATGCGGTCCCGCCCGTCAGCAGCGCCGTCCAGTGCGCCAGTTCGGGCTGCTCGGCCAGGTCGGCAAAGTCCAGCGCGGCCGCCCCTGCGGCGCGCCAGCGCTCGACCAGGGTCATCATCCGCATCGAGTCCAGGCCGAGGTCGACCAGGTTCTCCTCGGGGGCGATCTCGGCGGGGTCGCAGCCGAGCAGCTCCGCGACGTCGGCGCGGACACGTTCGGGCGACAAGGTCTGGTTCATCGGATACCTCCTGCGGGGATGGGTGCCGACAGCGCGGTCGACGCGCCGGCGGTGGTGGTGGTTACGCCGCCACGGCACCGGGCGGCGTACGCGCACGCCCGGTGCCGTGGCGTGCGCGGGAGAATGCGGCGACCGCGTCGGCCGCCGGAGCCGTTCGGGGATGCCGGTCACCCGCGCACGGTCGCCCTCGCCCGCCCGACGCTGCGTCGGGGTACCGGAGTGCCGGTGGAGCCGGGCGAGAGCGTGTTGTATCGGATGTCGTGGCGGGCGACCTCCAGGCCGGCATGGACTCCCCCGCCCAAGCTCAGGCAAGGCTAACCTAACCTATGGGTGCCGGGCAGATGAAAGCAGGCCCGGCGTCGCGCGCCCCCGCCACGACCCACTCCGCCTCATGTGACTCCTCGTCATATCGCTGCACAGTTCCGCCGATCGGCCCCGGCCGGAGCGGCCACACACGGCGAGCACTACGGAGCTGCGGCGCGGCGGCCCGGGGTCGACCACCGCGGAGGGGAAGCGCAACGCCGGGGCGGGTGCACCGAGACCAGGGGGCGGCGCCTCCACCCACCGACACGCTCCCCCTCGCCCAACCGGGCGGCACGGAAGCTGCGTTCAGAAGACGGGACCGCAGCCCCCACACCCGGCACCCAGGGGGCGAGGCCGGCCGGGGCAACGACAAGGCCGTGCCGAGCGATTCCGGCGGCCCATCACCCCCAAGGGGCCGATGCAGGTTAGGTTACCCTTACCTAACATCCCGTAGGAGGTTGCTCATGCCTGAGCACATACCGGGCAGAAGTGGTGAGTTCGACGGCCGCACTGTCCTGGTGACCGGTGCCGCACAAGGCATCGGGGCGGCCGTCGCCGACCTGTTCGCCACCCTCGGCGCCCGGGTGGCCGCCACCGACCGCGCGCAGGACGGCATCGGCACCCGGGCCGCGGAATGGAAGCGGCGGCAGGCGAAGAAACCGGGGAGCGAGCGCTCGGCAGGTCGTCTGGAGCCGTACGCCATGGACGTCACCGACCGGCCCTCGGTGGAGCGCACCGTGGCACGCGCCGAGCACGAACTCGGCCCCGTCGACGTGCTCGTGAACGTCGCGGGCATCCTGCGCACCGGCCCCGCGGCCGAACTCTCCGCCGAGGACTGGTCTGACACCTTCGCGGTGAACACCACCGGCGTCTTCCACGTCTCGCAGACCGTCGCACCGCTGATGGCCGACCGGGGCAACGGCTGCATCATCACCGTCGGTTCCAACGCCGCCGGGATTCCGCGCACCGGTATGGCCGCCTACGCCGCGTCGAAGGCGGCGGCCGTCATGTTCACCAAATGTCTGGGCCTCGAACTCGCCCGCAGCGGCGTACGTTGCAACGTCGTCGCACCCGGGTCCACCGACACGGCGATGCAACGCGCCCTGTGGACCGACTCCGGCGCCGAGCAGCGCGTCGTCGACGGGGACCCGGCGACCTACCGCACCGGCATACCGCTGGGCCGGATCGCCGCTCCCGAGGACATCGCCGACGCCGTCGCCTTCCTCGCCTCCGACCGCGCCCGCCACATCACCCTGCAGGAGCTGTACGTCGACGGCGGCGCGACCCTGCGCTGAGCCGTCCTCGACTCCTCCGTACCCCCCGATCCCCCGCACCCGCACCCGCACCCGCACCCGCACCCGCTGACGGAACCATCGAGAATGGAGTCCCCGTGTCGACGGCACCCCAGGTCGCCACGCACGTACCCCCGGCCGATCCGGCCCATCCGGCCGTAGGAGCGGCCACCTCGCTTCTGGACGCCTACACACCGGGCGCCCGCTTCCTCGCCACCCCTGGCCGCACCCTGCTGGCACACGGCGCGGGACGCCACGTACCGCACGACGAAAGGCCCTTGCACGAGCGGGTGAACGCCACCCTGGCCGAAGCCGGCGCAGCCGGACAGGAATCGCCGGTGGTCATCGGCGCCATCCCGTTCGACCACGCGGCACCGGCCGCCCTGAGCGTGCCGGCAGCACTGCGCATCGCGCCGCCGCTCGCCTCCGACCCACTGATCGCCCTGCCCGTCGGCGTGTCCGGCTCGGCGGACTGGCGGATACGCCCGGTGCCCGAACCCGAGGCCTACGGAGCGGGCGTAGCCGCGGCCGTAAAGCGCATGTGGCGCGGGGAGTTCAGCAAGGTGGTGCTCGCCCGCACCCTCGAACTCACCTCCCGCACCCCTCTCGACCTGCCCGCGATGCTCCAGCGCCTGGCCCGCCGCGACCCCCTCGGCCATACCTTCGCCCTGCCGACCGGGGCCGGCCGCACCCTCATCGGCGCCAGTCCGGAACTGCTGGTCTCCCGGCAGGGGCAGCGGGTGGTCGCCAATCCGCTCGCCGGGTCCACCCCCCGCAGCACCGACCTCGCCGAGGACGTACGCCGTGCCGCCACGCTGCTGGAGTCCGCCAAGGACCTGCACGAGCACGCCGTCGTCGTGGACGCCGTCCACCAGGCCCTGGCCCCGCACTGCACCGAGCTGACCGTCCCCGCGCGGCCGACACTGATCCGCACCGCCACCATGTGGCACCTGTCCACCACGGTGACCGGCACGCTCGCCTCCCCCGACACCTCGGCCCTGGCACTCGCCTGCGCCCTGCATCCGACCCCCGCCGTGTGCGGGACCCCCACCACGACAGCCCGTCAGGTCATCGCGGAGACCGAGCCGTTCGACCGCGGTTTCTTCACCGGAGTGGTGGGCTGGGGCAACGCCCGGGGCGACGGCGAGTGGATCGTCACGATCCGCTGCGCCGAGGCCGAGGAGCGCACCCTGCGCCTCTACGCGGGCGCCGGCATCGTGGCAGCATCCGAGCCCGAGGCGGAGACCGCCGAGACGGCAGCCAAGTTCCGTACCTTCCTCAGCGCAGTGGGGGCCGAACTGTGAGCCTGGACGACGACGCACCCACCTGGCCGTCCGATTTCGCCGAACGGTACCGGGCGGCAGGCTGGTGGCGCGGAGAGACCTTCGGCTCCGTACTCCGGGAACGTGCCCAGGCACACCCGGACCGGATCGCCGTGGTCGATCCCGTCGCGGGAACCCGATGGAGCTACGCGGAACTGGACCGGCGCGCCGACCGGCTGGCTGCGGGCTTCCTCGCCCGGAACATCACCAAGGGCGACCGCGTGGTGGTGCAACTGCCCAATATCGCGGAGTTCTTCGAGGTCGTCTTCGCACTGTTCCGGATCGGCGCGCTGCCCGTCTTCGCGCTGCCGGCCCACCGCGAGACGGAGATCTCGTACTTCTGCGAGTTCACCGAGGCGGTCGCGTACGTCATCGCGGCAGAACACGGCGGCTACGACTACCGCGAACTGGCGGCGAAGGCCCGCGCCGACGCGGGCACACTGCGGCACGTGTTCGTCGCCGCCGGGGACCCGGGCGAGTTCGAGGCGCTGTCCGACGTGGCGGAGGAGCCGGTCGGCCACGGCGTCCCGGGCCCGGGCGACCTGGCCTTCCTCCAGCTCTCCGGCGGCAGCACCGGCGTACCGAAACTGATCCCGCGCACCCACGACGACTACATCTACTCGCTGCGCGGTTCCAACGAGATCTGCGGGGTCGACGAGGACAGCGTCTACCTCTGTGTGCTGCCCGCGGCACACAACTTCCCGCTCTCCTCGCCCGGTTCGCTCGGCGCGCTCCACGCCGGCGGCCGCGTGGTGCTGTGCCCGCAACCCTCCCCCCAGGTGGCCTTCCCGCTGATCGAGCAAGAGGGCGTCACCATCACCGGGCTGGTCCCGCCGCTGGCCCTGTTGTGGAGCGAAGCGGCCACCGCCACCGCGCACGACCTCAGCAGCCTGGACGTCCTGCTGGTGGGTGGCGCCAAGTTCAGCGAGAAGGCGGCGCGGCGGGTCGGGCCGACGCTCGGCTGCACCCTGCAGCAGGTCTTCGGGATGGCCGAGGGGCTGGTCAACTACACCCGGCTGGACGACCCGGCCGAGGTGATCGTCACCACCCAGGGGCGGCCCATCTCGCCGGACGACGAGATCCTCGTCGTCGACGACGAGGACCGCGAGGTCGCGCCGGGCGAAACGGGTCACTTGCTGACGCGGGGGCCCTACACGATCCGCGGCTACTGGAGGGCGCCGGAACACAACGCCCGCTCCTTCACCGAGGACGGTTTCTACCGTACGGGCGACGTCGTCCGGGTCACCCGGAGCGGGCACATCGTCGTCGAGGGACGCGCCAAGGACCAGATCAACCGGGGTGGCGAGAAGATCGCCGCAGAGGAGGTGGAGAACCACATCCTCGCCCACCTGTCCGTGCACGACGCCAACGTGGTGGCCGAGCCCGACCCGTATCTGGGCGAACGCGTCTGCGCGTACGTGATCCTGCGCCCGGGAGCGGGTCCGCTGAAGCCGGTGGACATCAAGCGGTTCGTACGGGAACGGGGCCTGGCCGCGTACAAGGTGCCGGACCGGGTCGAGTTCGTGGACACGTTCCCGCAGACCGGCGTGGGAAAGATCTCCAAGAAGGACCTGCGGACCGCCGCGGCCCGCAGCACATCCGTCTCCCCGAACGTCTGAAGCTCCCCGGGCCCGCCACACCGGCCCGGCTTCCCAACCCTGAACGGAATACCAGCATCATGGCCCTGCCCGCCATCGCCCCGTACCCCATGCCGGCCGCCGACGAGATGCCCGCCAACCGGGTCGAGTGGACCGTGGACCCGTCACGCGCGGTACTCCTCGTCCACGATCTGCAGAACTACTTCCTGTCGGCCTACGACCTCCAGTCCTCACCGATTCCCGAACTGCTCTCGCATGTGGCGGAGTTGAGGAAGGAAGCTGCGCGCATCGGCGTACCGGTGCTCTATACCGCGCAGCCCGGCGGCCAGAGCCCGGACGAGCGCGGTCTGCAGCAGGACTTCTGGGGACCGGGCCTGCCGGCCGACCCGTACGCCGCCGCCATCGCGGATGCCGTCGCACCCGACGAGGGTGACACGGTGCTCACCAAGTGGAAGTACAGCGGCTTCGTCCGCACCGACCTCCTGAAGCTGCTGCGCGAACAAGGCCGCGACCAGATCGTCATCACCGGCGTCTATGCCCACATCGGCGTCCTCATGACCGCGTGCGACGCCTGGATGCAGGACATCCAGGCCTTCGTGGTGGCCGACGCGGTGGCCGACTTCTCCGCCGAGGACCATGCGATGGCACTGCGCTGGGCGGCCGGCAAATGCGCGGCCGTCACCAGCACCCGAGCCGTCTTCGAAGGGAACCGACCGCTGCGGCCCTGAATCCTGAGCGGCTGCGGGCCGACGTCGCCGACAGGCTCGGCGACGTGCCCGCCGACGTCGGGGAAGACCCTCGCTGACGCCAGGGCGGGAAAGGGCGGGAACACGGCCCTCGGCCGATCGGTGCACCACGCACGCGCTTGCGCAGACCGGACCGTTCTCCCCGCGTGCCCCGGCCGCGGAGATCGCGCCCGGCAGTGGCGAAGGATGCCGGCACGAACCCCTGTACACCGCGGTTCTGCCCCCACTTCCCCACCGACTCGGCGAAGTCCTGGCCCGCACTCGGATGCGGGTACAGGATGACGTCCCCCTCGCCGAGCGGCACGGCCGGGCAGGGTGTCAAGCCCGCTCCCGTTGTCCTGTACGTCGACGACTGGTAAGCCTGAAGGACGGGGCAGTGGCACAGGGAGGTCCGGATGTGACCAGGGAGGCCAACACGAACCCCGGGGCGTTCGGCGCCTTCGACGGATCCCCGGGCGCCGGTGCGCCCCGCTACGTGCCGGTTGCCGAGCACGGCCTGATCGGCGATCTGCGCAGCGCGGCGCTGGTGGACAGCACCGGCACCATCGACTGGTACTGCTGTGCGCGCTTCGACGCGCCCAGCATCTTCGCTTCGATCCTCGACGCCGACCGGGGCGGATATTTCGAGCTCGCCGCGGACGCCCCGACGAGCACCAAACAGTTCTACTTCCCCGACACCAATGTGCTCATCACCCGCTTCTTCGCGGAGGACGGAGTGGGCGAGGTCCAGGACTTCATGCCGGTCGTCGACGATTCGCGCGAGGCCGACCGGCACCGGCTGATCCGCCGCGTGGTGTGCGTGCGCGGATCGCTGCCGTTCCGCGCCCGTGTCGCCCCCCGCTTCGAGTACGGGGCGCAGCCGCACACCGTGCGCGCCCAGCACGGTCAGGCGATCTTCGAATCGCCCTCACTCACTCTCGCCCTGACCTCGAGTGTGCCGATCGAGGTCGCCGGCCCGGACGTGTGGTCGTTGTTCAAGCTGCACGAGGGCCAGTCCGCCGTCTTCGCCCTCGATCGGGTCGGCGGCAGCGTGGTGCCCCGGTTCTGCCCGTTGTCCGAGGCGGAGCAGCAGTTCAATGCCACCGTGGGGTACTGGCGGCGGTGGCTGTCCCAGTCGCGGTACCGCGGTCGCTGGCGGGAGATGGTGCACCGCTCCGCCCTCACCCTCAAGCTGCTCACCTATGCCCCGACCGGAGCCATCATCGCCGCGCCGACCACCAGCCTGCCTGAACGCATCGGCGGTGAGCGCAACTGGGACTACCGATACGTATGGATCCGTGACGCCGCGTTCTGTGTGTATGCGCTGCTCAGGCTCGGGTTCACGGATGAGGCCGAGGCATTCATGGGCTTCCTCACCGAGCATGTCCGCCTCGAAACGGCCGGCGCGAACAGTGCCACCGGCCCGCTGCAGATCATGTACGGCATCGACGGGCGCCGTGAGCTGCCCGAACGCAAGCTGACCCACCTCGAAGGCTACCGGGGCTCGGCCCCCGTACGTGTCGGCAACGGCGCCGTCGGCCAGTTGCAGCTGGACATCTACGGGGCGCTCGTCGATGCCCTCTACCTCTACGACAAGTGGGGACAGCCCATCTCCAGCGCGCACTGGGACAGCATCACCGAGTTGGTCGACTGGCTCTGCACCCATTGGGACCAGCCCGACCAGGGGATATGGGAGTCCCGCGGCGGGCGCAAGAACTTCCTCTACTCGCGATTGATGTGCTGGGTGGCCATCGAACGTGCCATGCGACTGGCCCGGCACCGCGGCCTGCCCGTCGACGTCGTGCGGTGGGGGCGGGCCCGGGACGCGATCTACCGCCGGATCATGAGCCATGGCTGGTCCGACGAGCGGCACGCCTTCGTCCAGTACGAGGACGGCCACGTCCTGGACGCGTCCCTGCTGATGATGCCGCTGGCGAAGTTCATCTCCCCCACCGACCCGAGGTGGCTCGCCACACTGGACGCGCTGGGCGAGGACCTGGTGTCCGACTCGCTGGTCTACCGCTACGACCCGCAGGCCAGCCCGGACGGGCTGCGGGGCGACGAGGGCACGTTCTCGATCTGCTCGTTCTGGTACGTCGAGGCGCTGACCCGCGCGGGCCGCCTGGACGAGGCCCGGCTCGCGTTCGAGAAGATGCTCACGTACGCCAACCACCTCGGTCTGTACGCCGAGGAGATCGGCCACACCGGGGAGCAGCGCGGGAATTTCCCGCAGGCCTTCACCCACCTGGGCTTGATCAGCGCGGCTTTCAATCTCGACCGCAGGCTCGGTTAGGGCTTGCAGAGAATTAACTTGCCTGCTCTGGGACTTGACGTCCCAGGTCAGCGCGATGCTCGCGCGCAGGTTGTTCATCTGCAAGCCCATAGGGCGCCAGCGGCTTCTCGCTCCTCTCCTTCTCCCGACCAGGAAAAGCCGCCTCTCCTCCTGCCCGACCGGGAGGAGCCGCCTCTCCGCGTTTCTACGCGCCCGTGGCCACTTCCTGACGGGCGTCGCGGGGCGAGTCCTGTCGAATGGGACTCGGACCGTCTCGGTCAGCGGTGGGAATCCTGGGGTTCGGTCTCGGTGGTGATGTCGTCGTCGGGCGGGGCTCCGATGCGGCGCAGGGAGCGGTCGACGACGGTCACCGCCAGGGACAGGGCGCTGACAGCAAGCAGCAACCAGGCGAGGTGGTGCAGGCCGCCGGTGTCGGCGCGCTGTCCGAAGTAGGCGCCGGGAGGCGACGACGGCGCCGAGGTCGGGGGCGAGCCATGCCGACGACGCCGGCGACGCCGGGCAGTGCCGTCCCGACCAGGAACAGGCGGCGGGGCCCGAAGAGGTCGATCGGTCGTCCCACGACGGGTTGGCCGATGGAGGTGGCCAGGTAGAGGGCGGAGCTGAGCCGGGCCGTCCGGGAGGGCGGTGCGCCGGAGGCGGCGCCGATCGGTCCCAGGGAGACGGAGATGACGGAGGAGTTGACCGGGTTGAGTATCGGTCCCAGCATCATCGGAGCCAGCAGGCGTCGGTCGAAACTGTCCGCCCGAGCGTTTGGCCCCGCCGGGGGGCAGTCGGCGCAGGACGCAGGCCGTGGTGCCCGTCATGACCGCACGATGCGGTCCAGCAGGGCCATCGCCGTGAGAAGGGTGTGGCGTTCCGCCTCCGTGCACTGGTCCTCCGGGGCGCGGGTGAGCCGGCCCTCGCCGGCGCTCCGGCGGTCTTCGGGGAAGGCGTGGCCACTGTCGGTGACGAAGAACACTGGCGTCGGCCGTCCTCAGGATCCGGGCGGCGGGCGACGAGGCGCAGGTTGGCCTGTACACATAGCCCTACGCAGGTGTCGGCGGACCGTCGGCGGCGCGTGCCGGAGCCTGAGGTCAACCATGGCCGCACCGCTTGCGGTCTATATCCCCGAGCGCGGATCGCGAGCGTGAGATGACGGACTGAGCACTGCGACCGCCGTGGTCCGTGCGGGGGCGGTGCCGGGGATGACGAGGAGCACACATGACTGCACGTCGGTCCAGGTCGCGCCGGTACGTGGTGGGGTTCGCGGTGGTGCTGGCGATGGGCACGACCGCGTTCACGGCGCCTGCGCGGGCGTCATCGGTCGGCAGCCCCGCTCAGCCCGCCGACCGCACCGGCCATGAGGAAACCCAGCAGGCGCTGGACGCCGTCGTGCGGACGGGCATCCCCGGGGTCACTGCCCAGGCGCGGTCCGAGGACGGCATCTGGAAGGGGGCGGCGGGCGTGGGCAACCTCAGAACCGGCGCACCGCGCGGGGCCGACGACCGGTTCCGGATCGCCAGCATCACCAAGACCTTCGTCGCGACCGTCATGCTCCAGCTGGAAGCCGAGAGACGGCTCGATCTCGACGGGACGGTGGAATCCTGGCTTCCCGGAATGGTGCGCGGCCACGGCCACGACGGCCGGAAGATCACCGTCCGGCAGCTGCTCAACCACACGAGTGGCATCTTCGACTTCACCGACGACCCGGGATACGCAAGGAGGTATCTCGGCACCGGCTTCCTCAAGCACCGCTACGACATCAGGCCCCCGAAGGTGGCGGTGGACGCTGCCATGGCGCACGCCCCGGCCTTCGAACCCGGCACCCGGTACGCGTACTCCAACACCAACTATGTGCTCGCCGGATTGATCATGGAGAAGGTCACGGGCCATACCTATGAGCACGAGATCCGCACGCGGATCATCAAGCCGCTCAAGCTGCACGCCACTCTCATGCCGGGTGACAGCTCGCGCATGCCGAAGCCGGGCAGCAGGGCGTACTCGGCACTCGATGACGACACCGAGGGAGCCAGGGTCCATGACGTGACCGTCCAGAACGCGTCCCAGACATGGGCCGAGGGCGACGTGATCTCCGACGCGGGCGATCTCAATCGTTTCTTCAGCGCCCTCATGCGGGGCAGACTGCTCGCCCCGAAGCAGCTGAAGGAGATGAAGACCACCGTTTTCGACTCCGGCTACGGTCTCGGGATCGAACAGCTGACGACGAGCTGCGGCACCACGGTATGGGGTCACGGCGGCGGCTGGGCCGGCTCGCTCTCCTACGCGGCGACGACGGATGACGGCAGCCATGCCTTCGCCTTCAACCTCAACGGGGACTGGAGTTCCGCTGGTATGGGCGGAGTGCTGGAGGCCGAGTTCTGCGGCGCCGCAACGGCCGGGACCGCGTCGAAAGCAGCCGGACCCGGGCAGCGGGGGCAGGGCTGGGCCCCGCCGTCGCTCGGGCATGAAGGGGCCGGTTCCACCATGGGGTCAGGGCTGGACCACGAGCCCTTTCCGTCGATGAAGGGTTGCCACCTTCAGGCGCACAGGGGGTGACTCCTGGGGCTGCACATTCGGCTCCGTGTCGCCTGCTCCGTCCTCAGCGCAGGGTGCGGGCCTCGGCCTCGACGTCGTAGTCGTACATCCAGGGCATGCCGAGGATCGGGGCTTTGCCCGCAGCCATGAGTTCAACGTTGAACCGGGAGCCCTGCTGGAACCGGGCCGCACGATCGCGCCGCAGCGTCTGGTAGCGGACCAGGACATGGGGCACGTCGGCGGTACTCACCCCCTCCAGCAGCGTGGCCAGCCCCATCCCGTCCTCAATGGCCTGGTTGGCGCCCTGCCCCATATATGGCAGCATCGGATGGGCCGCGTCGCCCAGCAGCGCCAGCCGCCCTTGCCACCATTGCCGCAGTGTTTCCCGGTCGTAGATACCCCATCGGAAGGTCGTGTCGACCTGCGAGATGACCTTGCGTGCCAGCGAATCCCAGCCGTCGCCGAAATCGGCGGCCAGCTGCTGTGGGTCGCCCGGCGCCGACCAGGACTCACGCATCTGCTCATCGGCCACGGTAAATGCCACGAAGTTCAGCAGCTCACCCCTGCGCACGGGGTAGACCAGCAGGTTCTTGGTGCCGTCGTTCCAGAACCGCACAGCACCGTCGGGCCAGTCGGGCACCCGCTCCGCGGGCATCACGCCACGGTATGCCGTAAGGCCGGAGAACACCGGGTCGCGGGGCTCCACGACATACCGCTGCAGCACCGAGTGGATGCCGTCGGCACCGACCACGACATCGCCCTCGGCGCTCTCCCCGTTCTCGAACGTCACCACGGCGCGGTCGTCGTCCTGCGTGAACGCCACACACCGGTGATTGATGTGCAATGCGTCGCCCGGAAGACTGGAGACCAGCAAGTCCACCATGTCCGCGCGGTGCATACCGAACATGGTGTACCCGTCGCCTCCACCGAGCGACAACGAGGACACCTCAGTGCCGTCCGCATCGCAGACCGCGAATCCGGTGAAGGGCGCCCCGGCCCGGGTGACCTTGTCGTGGAGACCGAGCCGCTCCAGCACCCGCAGACTGTTGGGCGCGAGCATGAATCCCGCTCCGACCTCGCTGAGCCGGTGTGCCTGTTCGTACACGTCTGCCTGGACACCCTTGGCCCGCAGCGCCACCGCCGCGGCCAGACCGCCGATGCCACCGCCTACGATCACCACGCGTACTCCGGCCATCGGGACCCCTTTCCACCCTCACCAAGGCATTCGGACGTCTGCAAGCACATGCTGAGCGGCTGCGGGCGCCGCAACCCGCCATTGAGCCAGAGGCAGCATGTCGCCGGATCGGACCCCGAAGCGGGGTGGCCGGTGACGGGACCACCGTGAGGTGATCGACGCGATCGCCTGGAAGTTCCGGACCGGATCGCAGTGGGCGCGCCTGCCGGAGCAGTACGGCAATGGGCGAGGCGTCCACAACCGGGCTGCGGACGTGGGCTGCTGATGGCGCGTCGGGCAGCGGCAGCAGACTCACCCCCGCGGCCTTCGCCATGGTCACGTGCTTCCCCGGCCGGAGCACATGATCAGACGAAGGCCGCTCCAGCGCCCTGCGAACGCCCAGCTGAGCGCCCTGGTTCGAGGAGTATCTCGACTCATCGATAGCCTGCGTCATCATGATGCGCGCGTGGATTTTGCCGATACTGCTTGTGCTCTGCGGCTCAGTCGTTGCGACCGGGCTGATCCTCCGGGGAAACCCTGGGGAAGCCGCAGCAATCCTGCTGGTGTTCGTGCTGCTCGCAGGCGTGAACTCGCCTCTGATCTTTCCGAGGTCGATCGGCGCGCTGGAGGCACAACGCCGCAGCGCGGTCGACGGCCGGCCGGTCGTCTTCTGGCGGTCGGGCTGCAAGTACTGCCTGCGACTGCGTATCCGGTTGGGCCATAGCGCCCGCCAGTTGCATTGGGTCGACATCTGGCGCGACCCGGATGGAGCGGCAGTGGTGAGGGCGGCCAACGACGGCAATGAGACCGTGCCGACTGTCGTCGTGGCGGGCCGGTCCCATGTCAACCCGGATCCTGAATGGGTGCGCGAACAGCTTTCTCCATCCACGTGATCGGCAGCGATGCCGTCTCACCAAGGCGCCCGCAGGTCCCCGAAGATTGTCAGCCGGATTGACGCCGTCCGAAGCCGCTGTCCGCGCTGTGCGGCACAGACGGAGGTTGCTGTGCGGCACAGACGGAGGTTCGAAGACGAGCTGGTGTGCAATGGTTGTAGGTCGCCCGCCGCCTGCGGCGTGGTTAGCGCTCGGGGTCTTTGTGCTTGCCTTCGCGCTCGGCCCGCTAACGGCCTGGGTGGAGCAGCAGATTGAACGGTCCGAACTCGTCCAGACCGGCCAGGCGACGGCTGGCGCGGGGGTCGGTCGAGGTGTCCGCCGTGCCGTGAACGACGAGGCACGGGGCCCGCCACCACGGGGCGCCGGCCCGGACGGCGGCTGCGACATCGAGGGCGCCGGCGCCCACGAGCAGCGGGAATGGCCGGTGTGAGCGGACGATGAGGATCGCGCCAAGCGCGCACTTCACACCCACCATCTCGTCCTGGCTGAACCTGGTGGAGCGGTGGTTCGCCGAGCTCGCACAGAAGAAGCTCAAGCGCGGCGTCCACCGCTCTGTCCAGGCACTCGAACGCGATATCCGGTCCTGGCTCGCCGACTGGAACGACCACCCACGACCCTTCGTATGGACGAAGACAACCGACGACATCCTCGACAAGGTCGCCGCCCACTGCCACCGAATCACCGACTCAGGTCACTGGCACCAGAAACCTTACGGGCGCGGCGCACTCGCACAAGACGCGACCGCGCTGCGTAGGCGACCGAGTGAGCCGCTGAAGTGTCCGCACGGCAAGGAAGGCGGCCGGCGGCCGGTTCCGCCGTGGTCAGCCCGACTTCGGCGGCTTCTGCGCGTCGAAGGCGAAGAGAGTGTTCTTGGCCGCGGCGACGATCACTGCGCGCCCCGCGACGGTCACACGCGGGCTTGCGCCCTGCTCGCCCGTCAAACCATCGGCCTGCGGATCTGTTGTCCACAGGGGTTTGCCATCGTACGGCGACAGCGCGACCACCCGGCCGGTGGCCGAGCTGAAATACAGCGCGTCGGCTCCCGCCGCGGGGCCCGACGCTCCCTCCACGCCCGTCTGCCGGGACCACTTCTCCCGGCCGGTCGCGGGGTCGAGCGCCGTGACGAGACCGATCTGCGTGCTCACGTAGAGGGTGCCGTCCGCCATGCCGGGCGTCCCCGAGTATGTCTTGGCCAGCCGGGAATACGTGACCTTCCGCGAGGCCGGGTGGACCCGCGCCACCCCGTCGTAGCCGGCCGGCGCCGTTCCCTCCATGTGCGCCTGAAAGAGTACGAGCCTGCCGTTGGCGACGCCCATCGGCACGGCGGGGCCGTTGACCGCGATGGGCCTGCCCAGTGTCCCCGAGGCGCGGTCGACCGTGTACAGGGTGGGGTGGCGCACCTCTGAGGCATCCACCTCCGCATCCGTCGCGCACATCGCGAAGAACTGCGGGCCCACCGGGACAGGTGCGCACTGTGTGCCCGCGGGGAACGGCGTCTTCCAGGCAACCGTACCGCTGTGCGCGTCCCGGGCCTCGAAGCGGGAGTTGGAGGCGTCGACCGTCACAACGGCGGAGCCGATCACAATGGCGTCCTGGGTCCGCCCCGTGACGGCCCTCGACTGGGCGCCGGACGGCACGGACCACAGCTCCCGGCCATTGTTCGCGTCGATGGCCACCACCTCACTGGGAGGGTCCTGCGGGGCGTCCTGGGCGGCGAAGCGGTAACCGAGCACCGTGTCGTCGGTGGCGCCCACCAGGTGCATGCCCTGGACGGGGACGCCCGGACTCTTCGCCGTCCACACCCGCGAGCCGTCCGAGGCCCTGATACGGGTCGCGACAACGCCGCCGCCCCCGCAGAACAGCGCGTCGCCGCGCGCGACGCAACGCAGCTCGTCGGGGATGTCCTCACGACCGCCCTGCACCGTCGTGTGCCACGGCACGAAGCCGTCCGGAAGTGCGGCACCCGGCGCCGCGACGCTGTTGCCCTTGTTGCCGCCGCTGTTCCCCCCGAAGCCGCCCGCCTTCAGCGCGGCGACTCCCCCGCCGATCGCTGCCACCGCAACCGCGGCCGCGAGCACGGGACGCCATCGGCGACGCAGACGGCGGCCGATGGGGGTGCCAGTGCTCCCTGTATCGGGACCGGCCGGGGCGGTGGTCGGGGCAGTCGGCGCCGGGGTGTCCGTCATCGCGAAGTGATGCTGGGTGAGCATGTCGCGGGTGCGGCCCGCGCCAACCCCGTTCGCGTCGGTCCCGCCGAGGTCGGCCGGCAGGTCCCGCAGCAGCACGAGGAGTTCGTCCGCCGAGGGGCGTCCCTCGGGCTCCTTGGCCAGGCACGACTCGACGACCGCGCGCAAGGCCACCGGCACGGCACCCAGCGACGGCTCCTCGTGCACCACCTGATAAGCCGTCATGTATGGGCTGTCCGCGTCGAAGGGCCCGTGGCCCGTCGCTGCGTACACGAGCAGCGTCCCCAGCGAGAAGACATCGGACCGCGGCCCCACACCACGCGGCGCCTGCAACTGCTCCGGCGACATGAAGGGCGGCGTACCGATGACCCGCCCTGTCATCGTCAGCGTCTGCTGGTCCACGGCGCGCGAAATGCCGAAGTCGATGACGCGCGGGCCCTCGGGCGAGAGCACGACGTTCGAGGGCTTCAGGTCACGGTGGACGACCCCCACCCGGTGGATGTCGCGCAGCGCCTCCGCCAGCCCGATGGCGAGCCTCCTCAGCTCCGCTCCGTTCAGCGGGCCTTCCGTCGCGATGCGCTGGGCGAGCGTGTGCCCCTCGATGTAGGTCGTCGCCATCCACGGCTGCTCGGCCTCAGGGGCAGCGTCGACCACGGCGGCGGTGAACGCGCCGCTCACCCGCCTCGCCGCAGCCACCTCCTGCCGGAAACGGATGCGGAACTCGTCGTCCCCCGCGAACTGCTGGTGGATCAGTTTGATCGCGACAGGTCGCCCCGAGCTCGTACGGGCCAGAAAGACCGTGCCCATGCCACCCGAACCGAGCCGCGCCTCAAGCGGATAACCGCCGATCTCGGCTGGATCACCTCCGCGCAGCGACACTCTTCCCGACCTCCCGTCCCCCGTGCACCTCTGCCGCCACGGGCCTGCGTACCTGTCCTGCACACAAACTAGCCGCAGGGCAGTACGGCAGAGCAAAGCGGGTGACGAACAGGGAGCCCGGGGCTGCTCCCGTGCCGCACACGACGAAGCCCCGCCAGGACATGGCGGGGCTTCCTGCCTCACGCACTTTCACGTAGTTCTCACACACTCCTCACCAAGCATGCGCACCCCCCGGACAAAGGCACCCCGAACTGGACATCAAGCACCGCTCATGGACGGGCTGGACGCCTTGGACGGTCGTTACGACATGTCCTGTGAGGCACCAAGACCGGGGCGGACACCCGCCCCCGGCAGCGGGCGCCGCCCGGCCGCAGTCGCCGGAGAACATTGGCCCCTTTTCAGGCTGTGGCCTTTTCCGGCTGGTCGCCGCTGCCCGCGCTCTCGGCGGCGGGTGCGGTGCGCAGGGTCAGCAGGGCGGCGAGGGCGCCGACCACCGCGAGGGCCGCGGCACCGAGGAAGGCGGCGGAGAAGCCGTGGGTGAGGGCCACCGGGTCCGCGGGTTCGCGGGCGCCGTGCGCGGCGGCGAGTGCGGTCATCGCGGCGAGGCCGAGGGCGGAGCCGACCTGGTAGCTGGTGTTGACGATCCCCGAGGCGAGGCCGCCCTCCTCCGGGCGAGCGCTGGACAGCGCGGTGCCGAGCGACGGGATGAACGCCAGCGACATGCCCACCGCCGAGAGCAGGGAGGCGGGCAGGACGTCGACCCAGAAGTTTCCGTCCGGGCGGGCGAGCGAGAGCCAGAACATGCCGGCGCCGAGCGCGAACAGCCCGAGGACGATGAGGGGCTTGGGCCCGAACCGCGAGATCAGACGCGGTGCCAGGACGATCATCATGATCATGATGGCGACCGTCATGGGCAGCAGCGCGGAGCCGGAGGCGAAGGCGTCCAGTCCCAGGACCTGCTGCAGGTAGAGGTTGAGGAAGAACCACATGGGTATCCACGCGGCGGCCATGAGCAGCTGGGCGATGTTGGCACCGGCCAGGTTGGGTGCCCGCCAGATTCCCAGCCGCATCAGCGGTTCGCGCCGCTTGGACTGGATCGCGGCGAACGCTGCGATCAGCGCCACACCTGCCAGGAGGACCAGCCAGGTCTCGGCGGAACCCCAACCGGCCTTGGGTGCCCGGACGATGGCGTAGACGGCAGCGGCGAGGCCCCCCGTGACGGTGACCGCGCCGGCGAGGTCGATCGACCCGCGTCGTCCCGCGCCCGAAGGCATGACAACGGGCGTGGCGGCCAGGACGATCAGGGCCACGGGGATGTTGATGTAGAACACCCAGGGCCAGCTGGCGAATTGGGTGATGACCCCGCCGAGGAAGACTCCGGCGGTACCGCCGGCCGGGGCGGCCGCGCCGTACAGGGCGAAGGCCTTCCCCAGCTCCTGGGGCCGCGAGCCGAACAGCGTCATCAGCAGGGTGAGGGCGGACGGGGCGATCAGCGCGGCGCCCACGCCCTGCAGGGCCCGCCCGGCCAGTTCGACCCAGCCCTCACCCGCGAGGCCCGCGGTCAGGGAACCTGCGGCGAGGACGACCCATCCGGCGCTGAAGAGGCGTCTGGCACCGAGCAGGTCCGAGAGCCGTCCGCCGAGCAGCAGCAGCCCCCCGAAGGCGACGACGTAGGCGTTGAAAACCCACGACAGGTTCTCCTGGGAGAAGCCCAGGTCGGCCTGCATCTCGGGTAGGGCCACGCCAATGATCGACGTGTCCATGATGACGATGAACTGAGCCAGGGCGATCAAGGCGAGCGCGGACCATCTCCGCGAATCGGTTGGTGCGTTTGGTGCGGCTGATGCGGTCATTGGGAGCACTCCTATACCGCAGGGGGGTATCGACGCCTCGCAACATACCCCCTAGGGGTATATATGGCCAGCCACCTGGAGGACTTCGCGAGCGAGCACCTCGACGGAACCCGCGAGAGTCCGCACCCCGACCTGCCCAAGGACCGCTCATTCCCAGGGGAGTTGACCGAACCCGGATGGCCCGCTGAGCCTTTGTTCGACGGTTTTCACGCGGTACTTGACGGAATGTCAGCAGTCCCGATCGCCCGTTGGGTCGGAACCCGCTGAGGTCAACAGCGTCGGCCGCGGCGGTCTCGGTACGCGGTGGTCTTGGTATACGGCGTGCCGCTCTGCCGATTACCGGCGGCCGACAGGGGCCGTTCGGTCCGTGCCACGGTCCACCTCCTCGAACAATGCCGCCGTGAGCGCGGCGGTGCCCAAGGCCCAGCGCCCGGTGCTGAGCAGCCCCAAGACCGCAATGCCGAGGCCCAGCCCGAGCACCATCCACCACACGCCGTGCTCCGCGCTGATGAACGCTGTTCCGCCGCGGGTCAAGGCCGATCCCACGATCGTTCCGGAGATGGCGACTCCCAGGGTGGTGCCGGTCTGCCGTCCTGCGGAGGCCAACGAGGTAGCCACCCCGGCCATCGAGCAGGGCATTCCGGAGACCGCTGTGTTGGTGATAGGCGGGTTGACCGTGCTCAGGAAGATGCCGAACAGCAGGTAGATCGCGAGCACGGCAGGCAGTGGGGTGGCCGGTGCGAGCCGGAGCGACATGCCGCCGCCCAGCGCCAGCGCGCTCCCGGCGACCACCAGCGGCATCCTGGGACCGCGCGCGGCTACCAGCCGGCCGGTGAACGGGGAAAGCACAACGACCAGCGCCCCGACCGGGAGCAGGCACAGTCCGGCCGTGAGCGCTGACATGCCGCGCACGTTCTGCAGGTACTGGGTGGTCATGAAGAGGAATGCGCTGAACCCGCACAGAGCGAAGAGCGCCATCAGGATCGCCGAGCTGAACGGCACGCTGCGAAACAGGCGCAGCTCCAGCAGCGGGTCGACGCGGCGTGATTCGTAGCCGAGGATGCCCAGCACTCCGAGGACGGACACGGCGAGCAGGCCCAGGATGACCGGCGAGGTCCGGCCCAAGCCCTTGGACTCGGTGATCGCGAAGACGACACCACCCAATACGAGGATCACCACAGTCTGGCCCACCGGGTCGAACCGGCGCACCCGCGAGGCGCGGGACTCGGGCACGAACAGCGCGGTGCACACGATCGCGGCGGCCACGATCGGCACGTTGACCCAGAAGACGGAGTGCCAGCCGAGGCCGTCGACCAGGGCGCCCCCGATGATGGGACCCAGTACCAGCGACAGGCCGGTCGTCGAGCCGAACACGCCGATGGCTCCGGCCCGCGTGGCGCGACGTTGACGACAGAGATGTCCATCACCACGACGATCACGCCGGCGCAACCGCACACCGGCTGCCCGCTGAGTAACCCCCTCCGAACGCACGGACAGAACGACGAGCCGCAGGGTGCCCAGTGCAGCCCCACACGCGTCCGCGCCACCTGGGACGGAACGGAGAGCGTGGAGGAGGCTTCCAAGGTGCTGGGGTCTCGCGGGCGAAGGGCTACGACCAGGATCCAGGTGGGCGTGCTCACGGCTGTCGCCGGCGACGCACGCACCCCTCTTCCCGATCTGGAAACGTCGGTTCGTCAACGCCAGTGACGTCGTACAGGACGACGCCTCGGGTGGGTACGTCCAGCGCACGGGGCCGCTCATGAGGGTCCATTGTGAGCAAAGTGCGGACATGCATCGGCAGCGGCTTGAGCCTTGGAGGACCTTCCGGTACCGACTCCTCGCCATGGTCGCCGAAGAGCGGTCGTACCAGCTGAAATTCGGGGTCTTCGCTCCATGCATGGCTGGGAGTGCGAAAGGGAAGAGCCGAAGGGAGTATGGCGCGCCCGGATTTGTCCGGAGCGTGCACCGCCGTCAGCATTTCCGTAAGGACAGCGGTGCCTCGCGGATCAGGTGCGGCTGGTACCCGCTCGTCGCACAACACCCTGTTCCAGGGCAACGATGCGTTCCGCAGGCGTACATGGTCGAGGTTACGGCAGGTTCCCGTGGCCAGGTCGAAGAGCCGGCTCTGCACCTGGTAGGCGGACACGAGACTGCCGCCGTGGTGGGAGCCGTCGGCCAAGGTGTGACTGCATAGCCATTTCCCAGCCGCGCGGTCCACATCCCACATCGTGTGGTTGTGGAGCAGGCAGACCGGCACACACCCCACTTGAGAAGCCTGGTTGATGAGCAGATCGCACGTAGTTCCTGGGTAGTTCTCGGCCGCGGCACGTTCCTCGCCAAGGAGCCGGTACAGGGCAGAACGTAAATACGTCGACAGCGCCCCGCCGTGCCCGGCAAAGTGGCCGCCCGTGACGAGCAGTGAGCTATGGACCCGTGCGACCGCCGACCGCTACGACTCCGAGGAGAGCGAGATGTCCTCGGCCGCCGTTCTCGGACCGACTCTCGCCTTCCTCGCCGAACTCGCCGGAGACGGCCGAGCACTGGAATTCGCCATCGGAACCGGACGCGTGGGTGTCCCCCTCCGGGAACGTGGCGTGCCGGTGGCGGGCATCGAACTCTCCGAGCACATGGCGGCGGTCCTGCGGCGCAAGGCCGACGAGGACACACTCCCGGTCACCATCGGAGACATGGCCACGACCACCGTCCCCGGCGAGTTCACCCTGGTCTATCTCGTCTACAACACCATCACGAACCTGCTCACGCAGGACGAACAGGTCGAGTGCTTCCGCAACGCCGCGCGGCACCTGGCGCCTGGCGGCCGATTCGTCATCGAGCTGGGCGTGCCTCCGCTGCGGTTCCTGCCGCCGGGGCAAGTCGCGGTGCCGTTCGACGTCTCCGAGCGGCATCTCGGCTTCGACACCTTCGACCTGGTCGAACAGATCCTCGTCTCGCACCACCTCACCCACGACGGCGGCGACGGCCGCTACCGCCGCGACATCTCCCGGCACCGGTACGCGTGGCCGGCGGAGCTCGACCTCATGGCACGGATCGCAGGGCTCGAGCTGGAACGGCGCGTCGCGGACTGGGACGGGGCGCCGTTCACCCAGGACTCCGCGAAGCACATCTCCGTGTGGCGCAAGTCGGCTTGAGCCACGCACACAGCGTACGAGGGCACCGTTGCCTAACGGCTGTCCCGTAGTCCCTGGTGGATCAGTGTGCGGCGTCGGATGCGGTGCATCGCAAGGCGGAGGGGCGCCCGAATACTGGAGGTATTCGGGCGTTCCGACAACGCGGCGAGGTGCCGCAGCTGCCGTCGCACGCCCGCCAGGGACCACGGGACAGCCCTCAGCTATGCGCCACGACGGACCCGGGCGGCCTTGCGGGCCTCGTCAATCCGGCGGGCCTCAGCAGACCGGCGGGACTCGCCACCGCCGCCGGCCCGCCCCGGGCGGGTGCCCAGACCGCGGAAGGGGGCGCCGCCGCGCTTCGGGCGCTCCGCGACCGGCCCGCTGCCGCCGACGGGGACACCGGAGGGAGCCTGGGCGCCAGTGATGCGGCTCAGCTCGGCCTCGCCGGAGCGGACCTGTGTGATCTGCGGCCTGATGCCCGCGTCGGACATGAGACGGGCCATGTCCCGGCGCTGGCCGGGGAGGACCAGCGTGACGACACTGCCGGACGCGCCGGCGCGGGCTGTACGGCCGCCGCGGTGCAGGTAGTCCTTGTGGTCGCCGGGCGGGTCGACGTTGACTACGAGATCGAGGTCGTCGATGTGGATGCCCCGAGCCGCGACGTTGGTGGCCACGAGCGCCGTGACGTCGCCGGTCTTGAACTGTGCCAGGGTGCGGGTGCGCTGGGGCTGCGGCTTGCCGCCGTGCAGCGCCGCGGCTTTCACGCCGCTGCTCAGCAGGTGCTTGGTGAACTGGTCGACAGCATGCTTGGTGTCCAGGAACATGATCACGCGCCCGTCGCGGGCAGCGATCTCGGTGGCGGTGGCGTACTTGTCGGCGCCGTGCACCTGCAGCACGTGATGCTCCATCGTGGTGACCGCACCCGCCGACGGGTCGACCGAATGGACCACCGGGTCATGGAGGTGACGACGGACAAGAAGGTCGATGTTGCGGTCCAGTGTGGCCGAGAACAGCATGCGCTGGCCGTCGGGACGTACCTGTTCCAGCAATTCGGTGACCTGCGGCATGAAGCCCATGTCCGCCATCTGGTCGGCCTCGTCCAGGACGGTGATGTTCACCCGGTCCAGGCGGCAGCCCTTGCGCTCGATGAGATCCGCGAGGCGGCCAGGAGTCGCAACGACCACCTCGGCCCCGGCACGCAGTGCGCCGGCCTGCCTGCCGATCGACATGCCGCCGACCACAGTGGCCAGCCGCAGCTTCAGCAACCGGGCGTACGGGGCGAGCGCATCGGTGACCTGCTGGGCCAGCTCGCGCGTGGGGACGAGGATCAGGGCCAGTGGCTTCCGCGGCTCGGCACGCTGCCCGGCCGTCCGCACGAGGAGCGCCAGACCGAAAGCGAGCGTCTTGCCCGATCCGGTGCGCCCGCGGCCCAGGACGTCACGCCCTGCGAGGGAGTTCGGCAACGTGGCGGCCTGGATCGGGAACGGCTCGTTCAGGCCGAGGCTGGTGAGCATCTTCAGCAACTCGACTGGCATGTCTAGTTCACCGAAGGTCGCGGCTGCGGGGAGGGCCGGGGTGACGGTGACCGGCAGCGCGAACTCCCCCTGTGGTGCGGAGGAGCGGCGCCCGGTATCGCCTGGACTGGCGCCAGGGCGCCTCTGGTCCTGTGGACGGAAACGGTCGTTCGTGCGAGCTGAACGGCTCATGGAGAACCTTCCTCGACAGGGCGCGCATCGAGGAATTCCCGACAGGATGAGCCGGATGAATTGCAAGAACGAGCCGAATGTGAAACTAAAAAAATCCACCGGAATATAGAAAGCCGGGCCCCGACGCAAGGCGGGGCCCCAGCCATCTCATACGCTTCGACGTCAGGCGGGAGTGATGTTCTCCGCCTGCGGACCCTTCTGACCCTGCACGACGTCGAAATTCACCTTCTGGCCTTCCTGAAGCTCACGGAAGCCCTGTGTGGCGATGTTCGAGTAGTGGGCGAAGACATCCGGGCCGCCGCCGTCCTGCTCTATGAAGCCGAAGCCTTTTTCCGAGTTGAACCACTTGACGGTGCCAGTAGCCATGTCACATCTCCTTGGGGGCAGTGCCCGCGGGCCCACGCCGTGTGAACCCCTGCGTTGCCACAATGAACCCCATCCGGATAAGCACCGGAGATACAGAAAATGCCCGACGACATACAGTCGCCAAGGCATTTGAAGTTTCGGGAACCACAACTGCAACTACAAGCAATTCTAGCACGGCAGAGAAATCCGGACTACTTTCACTCGTGACGTAAATCCTCAGCCTCGCGGCAGCACCGGATCAATATGCCAGCCGGCGCCAACTCGAGTACATACCGGAGGCGAATTTTCAGATTACTCAAGGGCGACCGATGAGAACTCGTCCTCTCCAGCGACGAGCACCTGGCCTCGACGGCTCTTTCTTTGCCCGAGGAAAGTCCATCGTACCTCTCGACCCGGATCATCTCGATTCATTTCCGCCAAAGACAGGCCCGGAATTACTCGGCGTCGAGCTGCTCGCATCCCTCCCGCCACCAGGCCTCCCAGGATCAGCAGGCGGCGCGGATCCCCGTCGAACCAACTGCGGATTCCCGACCAGCAGAATCATCGCAAGAACCGAGGTTCCCGAGGCGGTCGGCCCACTGGTTTCGACAGCGAGCGCTACAAGAAACGCAACACCGTAGAACGCACCATCAACCGCCTCAAAGGCTTCCGCGCCGTCGCCACCCGCTACGAGAAACGCGCCTATATCCACCTCGGTACCGTCACACTCGCAGCCCTCACTATCTGGCTCCGAACAAGATCCGAGAAACAGCGCCTGGACGACGGGTGCGGTCTCGTCGACGCGAGCGGTGGCCGCATCTGCCGCGCCGACGAGCCTGTCGGGTGACATGGCAAGTAGGTCGTCCCCACGCATGCGGTGCAGTAAATGCCGAGGACGAACCGCCCTCGGGGCGATCGAAGGAAGCGAGACCAGACCGTCCCCGCGAACGGTCCTTCCGCACTGCCCCCAGGCTCGCTTGGAGCGGCCGGACATCAGGTCTGCAGTCGCCACACCGCGCCACCTCAACCCAGGAACGACAGGCGGACCTTCCGGTTTGGATTGTCCCTGTTCGTATCCACCAACCTCCGTTAAGGCAACTGCCAAGGTACTCGATCGCACCCTCGACGTGGCGCCTCATCGAGAAGATGACGCATTAAGCGGGTACGAACATAGCTGCAGGTCAACGAAGGTATGCGGCCGCGCCAAGCGCCCTTTCGGGCATCTGGAGCGTTCACAACCGGTCAGAGGAGCACTCCTGTCGGAGCCGAAGTCCGTCCACCTCGGTCCTCTCTCGGACGGCATCGGGTAGACGAGCTACGCCCCCGCCGGGGTCCCACGACGGCGCAGGCGAGCTCCGTCCTCCAGGTGTGCTGGAGAGGGTCTGTCAAACGAACGGCTCTGGACCGTAGTCGGTGGTGACGTTGAGTAGCTATCCGTGATCATGATCTTGTGATGGATGTCAACTCCCTTATGGTCACGGTGTTTTCCGGGCTGTCGGTGCTGGTCGTCGAGGACGTGGCGGACGGCGGTGACGCGGTGGTGATCACGGCCCGCACCCCGGATGTGGCGGTGCCATGTCCGGGGTGCGGGACGCCGACGGCGAAGGTGCACGCGGGAGTTATGCAGCCGGCCGGCCGCGCGCCTTGCCGGTCTGCTGGCTGTGCCCGTTTCCCGCAGCACTGCGCTGCGCTATCTGCGGCGCCTGCCGCTGCCGCAGCAAGCGGTCCTGCGGGTGATCGGCGTGGACGACTTCACCCTGCGCCGCCGGCATCGATACGCCACGATCATCACGGACGCCGAGACCGGCGGACGCGTCGCGGTCCTGCCCGACCGTGAGGCGGCCACCCTGGAGTCCTGGCTGCGGGAGCACGGCAGCGGTGTCGAGGTCGTATGCCGGGACGGATCAGCCACCTACGCCGAGGCCGTCCGTCGCGCTCTGCCCGACGCGGTGCAGGTCAGCGACCGATGGCACCTCTGACACAACCTCTGCGCCAAAGTCCTGCTCGAGGTCCGCGCGCACGCCGGCTGCTGGGCTACCATCAACCCACCCCGCCCCGGCGGAGTACGCGAGCAGACCACCCGCGAACGCTGGAACAAGGTCCACGATCTCCTCGGCCAGGGCGTCGGCCTGCTCGACTGCTCCCGCCGCCTCAACCTGGCCCTGAATACCGTCAAACGGTATGCCCGCATGCCCGAACCCCAGGCCCTGCGCATCGCCCCCGCCTACCGTCCCACCCTCGTCGACCCCTACCGCGACCATCCCCGCGAACGGCGCCAGGCCGACCCCGCAGTCCCCGTCACCCAACTGCTGTGAGAGATACAAGAGTTGGACTACACCGGCAGCGCCAACTTGTTGGTTCGCTACCTCAACCAGGGTCGTGCCGAAGGCGACCGCCCCATAACCACGCCGCGTCATGCCCAGCCGTCTCCTACTCACCGACCCCGAGAATCTGCGCCCGAAGGAATTGGCCCTGTTGGAGAAAATCGCCGCGACCTGCCCGGAGATGACGGCGCTCGCCGATCTCGTACGCGGCTTCGCCGCCCCGCTGAAACCGGCCGAGGGCAACGATGTGAAACTTACCGGGTGGATCACCGCGCCCGCACCGTCGACCTGCCGCACCTGCGCAGTCTCACCAACGACCTCGAAATCGACCAGGCCGCCGTGGATGCCGGCCTCACCTTGCCGTACCACAACGGCCGCACCGAAGGCGTCAACACCCGCACCAAGAGGCTCACGAGACAGATGCACGGACGCGCCGGAATCGAACTCCTCCGCCACCGCATCCTCCTGCCCTGACGGACACCCAGCGTCACCACCGACTACGTGCCAGAGCCGAGCGATTTACAGTCCCGGCGAACGGCGAACCCCAACAAGAAACGGTTTTGCCGCGCTTAAACGCCAAGCGAAGTTGCTAACCCTCGACTCCGTGAGTCTCCCTTGAGGCAACCGTCGACGAGGCGCTGGATTGGCTCGTTCCTTACTGTTCCGGCAGCGGGCGTCATCAGGCGAGACCGACTCACGAATACGCTTCGATGGGCCAGGCTAGAGTGCTCGTTCTTGCTGCTTCCCACGCTGAGCGGGACGACAGCCGGGAGTGATGAGGTTCAGTCTCAGACCTGTGAAGGTGAGGGTTTCTGTTGGGGGGAGCGAGCAGGCGACGACCCACTGTGGTTGTGCTCACTGCTTTGCAGGTGGAATACGAGGCGGTGCGCCAGCACATGGTGGACGTCCACGAGGTCGAACTGCCACAAGGCACCCTTCTCGACGTCGGCCGGATGCCAGGCCTCAACTGGGAGGTGGCGCTGGCGGAGACGGGCCCCACCAACACCCGTGCGGCCCTCGTCGCGCAGTCCACGATCGAGCACTTCGACGCCGAGGCTGTGCTGTTCGTCGGCGTCGCCGGTGCGCTCAGGGACGATATCCACCTCGGTGATGTCGTCGTCGCCAGCAAGGTTCACGGCTATCACGGTGGACGCGAGAGCGTGGACGGATTCGCCGCCCGCCCTGACACCTGGTCGCCGGAGCACGACATGGAACAGCTGGTACGCTCCGCCCGTCGCAACGAACCCTGGGCTTATCTCCGCCCGGACACCCGCCTCTCCACACCACCCAAGGTTCATTTCGAGCCGATCGCGTCAGGTGACGTGCTGCTCGGCTTCCGCGACTCCGAGACAGCCCGACGGATCCGCCGGCACTACAACGACGCGGTGGCCGTCGACATGGAGAGCCACGGCGTCACCCACGCGACCAGGATGAACAGCGCGGTGCGGGCCCTGTCCATCCGCGGCATCAGCGACTTCACCAACCCGGACAAATCCACACGCGACGCCACGGGCTCGCAGGAGACGGCGGCGCGGCACGCCGCCGCCTTCGCCATGCGGGTGCTGCGCGACCTGCGCCCGAAACGGCAGGTTGCCCAGGAGCCGCGCAGCGCACCCGCCGTGGTCGTGGTGTCCGCCCCCGACCGCTCCCCCGAGCCGGCCGCCTGGGACAGCCGGCCCGTCGTCGATGTCGCGGGACAGCAGTACCTGCTGTACGAAAGCCCCGGTGATCTCGTTCACGAGTCGCGGGACGGCGACGTGCTGCGACGTCAGGCAGTGGCACGCGTGGTGCCCGACGGGGGTGGTCGCGGCGCCTACGCCTGGCTGCGCCAGGTCGAACGGACAGGGCCGCTTCCCGGCCCGAACCAATTCGACCCGCTGGCCGCGCTCGAACAGGAAGCCGAGCTGTGCCGCAGGCTCCGTGGCCCCGACGTCGTACAGCTGACCCGCAGCGGGAAGACCTCCACGCTCGCTCTGGCCTGGCCTGGCGACGCGAGGCTCGGCAGCCCCATGGGGACTGTCCATGAACTGCTGCCCGAGTCGCCGACGCCGACGGACCCGCAGCGCCTGTGGTCCATCGTGAGAGGGACCGCCGACGTGGCCCACGTCCTCGAACGGTTGAGCGGCGCGGGCTTCTCGCACCGCGCGCTCCGGCCGACCGCGGTCGTCATGCACCGGCCCCAGATGGTGCTGCGCGACTTCGGTCTGGCCACCGTGCCGCCCCGCCCGGGCGAGAACGCCGGGCCCTACCAGGCACCCGAGCAGCGGCACGGCTCTCGTGGCCGCCCCGGGCCGGCCACCGACGTCTACCAGCTGGGCGCGCTGCTCCACCGCGCGCTGACCGGCCGTATCCCCGACCCCAGGCTGCCTGCCTACCGCGGCTCAGACTCCGTACCGGACAGTCTCGTCCACGCGGTCGCCGGTGCGCTGCGGGAGGATCCGGGGGCCCGCCCGGAGGCGCGTACGCTCCGCCTCGCTCTGCTCTCCGCCGCACGCGAGCTGGCATCCGTCCCGCCGCCCCAGCGCTGAGGAGCGCCGCCGATGCCCGTCACCACCATCGCCCTGCGCGCCCCGCTGGTTCTCGTACCCGGCTTCGGTCTCGATGAACAGCTTCGCTCGAAGGCCGAATCCAGCGCCGGTCTGCCACCGGACGCCTCACAGATCGTTCACGACCTGAACCAGCTGAAAGCCGGCGTGGCCGTGATCGTCAACCCGGCTGGCGGCAAGTACAAACCGTCCTTGCTGGTTCATACACGCGCGTACCGGATACGCCTCGAAGCGACGAACCGAGGGACCGGCTACCTCGTCAAGCACATCGATCCGCTGCGCCTCACCGACCACGCGCGACTCGCCAGGTCCTGCCTTGTGGTGCGCCCGCCTGTCTGGCACATGGTGTTTGAGCTGCGGGCTGTACCCACAGGCTCGGACGCCCAGTGGCAGGTCCTCGAACAGGCTTGGCAGCGTCTCGGTCAGGCGCGGGCGGATCAGCCGGAAGTCCAGTCTACCGGCGATGCCCAGTCGGATTTTCTCGACTCGGTGGACCGCCTCATCGACGCCACCGAGGAGATCACCACGCGGGAGGCACGCCAAGCCGCCCCCTTCCCGTATCAGAGCTTCACGGCCACTGGTGGCAAGCGCGGCAGAGCCCCGCAGTCCGTCTACGAATTCGAGCTCATCGGACCGGAGCTGCCGCCGTCCGGCGCCTTCGTCCGCATTCAGGGCGACACGGAGTCCCGTGGCAAAGTGGGCCGGGCAGCGGGCCCGTGCGTCACCGTCCGATTCGATCAGCCCGCGTCATGGGACCGGCTGCCGACGCGCGGCGCTCTGGAGCTCATCCCCAGCAATGTGATCTTCAACAAGCAGCGGCAGGCCGTGGCGCGCCTCCGCGCACGCGATTCCAAGAACCCTGGCCTCCTCCCTGCCATGGTCGAACACCAGGTGCGCCCGATCCCGGCGACTGGCGCGCAACCGCACCAGGAACTCGACCCCGAACAACTCCTGGCGTTCCGCAAGGCGTTGACCACCGAGGACCTGCTGGTGGTGCTCGGCCCGCCCGGCACGGGCAAGACCCGGACCATCACGGAGATCGCCCACACCGCCGCAACCACGTCCGCCGCGGACATCGGCCGAGTGCTTGTCACGTCCCACACCAACCGCGCCGTGGACAACGTGTTAGCCCGGCTCCCGCAAGATCTCGTGGTGATCCGGGTCGGGGACGAGAGCAAGGTTCACGCCGACGTCAAACCGTTACTCCTGGAGGAACAGTCGGAGAGCCTCTCCGAAGAGATCCGGCACGCAATGGCCCAGCGTACGCAGGCCTACCAGGAGGCAGCAGCCGTAGAACCGTGGACAGCCGAGCTCGCCACGCGCGTTCAGCAGGTCGACAGCCACGCCGAGGAGGCGCGGACCGCGGACCTGCGCCTGCACGCGGCGATCCGGGCCGCGGCCGCACCGGCCCAGGAGCATTTGGCGGCGCTCCGGCTCGAGGAACAACAACGGCGGTCGATCCTGGAGGACCGCACCGAGCGTGCCGAGTGGCTCCGGGCGAAGGCCCACTCCGAACGGCAGCGTTCCAACGCCCTGTTCACCGGTCGCCTGCACCGCACCCGGGCTCGCCGGCGGGAAGAAAAGCTCGCCACCGAGACAGCCGAGATCGAGAAGCTGAACGCGCTCGCCCTCGGCATCCTCCGGCGGACCGAGGCGGCGAGCGCCGAGGCGGAACGCACGATCCGCGAGGACCCCGCAGTCATCGCCGCCCGAACCACACTTCAGACGGCGGAAGGCCACGTCGCCAAGAGCGTCCAGTCCGCCTACGAGGCAGCCGACACGGCCGTCCACGCGCTGCGCTCGGTCGTGCCGGGCGCGGCGCTGCCGGCTCGCCTGCTGGATCCGGCCGATGGGGCGACCGCGCTGCGCGCCCTGCACGGGCAGCTGAAGGACTGGCTCCCGGTCCTTTCGCGACGCCAGGAACTGACCCAGCAGTGGCGAGCCGCCATCGGCCAGGACCCGGGGCAGCTGGTGCCCGAACTCGTCCGCTACGCCCAGGTGGTCGGCGCCACCTGCATCGGCACCGCGTCACGCGCCGAACTGGCCGGCGTCGACTTCGACTTGGGAATCGTCGACGAGGCCGGCCAGATCGGAATCGCGGACACACTGGTGCCTCTGGCCCGGGTCCGCCGTGGTGTCCTGGTCGGCGATGACCGGCAACTGCCGCCCTTCCGCGATGCCGACGTGGACGAGTGGGCCCAGGACATCGGTGATCCCGAACTGATCCGGCTGATGTCACAGAGCGCCTTGGAACGCTTGCGTGCCGGGCTGCCCTCTTCGCACGTCGTGCAGCTGACCCGCCAGCGTCGCATGCCCGCCGAGATCGCCGACTTCATCTCGGCCGCCTTCTACCGGGGAGAACTGCTCACGGAGAAGGACCACAGTCACCGCGATCCCCTGTTCGCGAGCCCGATGGCCTTCGTCGACACTGCCGCGCTGCCCGACCGCGTGCGTCGTGAGTCGGGGCGCGGGCACACCGAAGGCCGCAGCCGCAAAGGCCCCTTCAACCCCTGCGAAGCGCGCCTTCTGGCCCGGCTCGCCGCCTTCTACCACCGCCGCGGCGCCGAGTGGATGGTGATCGTCCCCTACCTCGCTCAGCGGCTGGAGGTCGTCCGCTACCTCACCCCGCTGATCGGTGACTCTCAGCTCGCGGATGCTTCGGTCGGCAGCGTCGACTCCTACCAGGGTGGAGAGCGCGACGTCGTCCTGTACGGCTTCACCCGCAGTAATCCGGAGGGCCGGATCGGCTTCCTCAAGGAATTGCGCCGTGCCAACGTCGCCTTCACACGGGCCAAGAGCCAGCTCGTCCTGACCGGCGATCTGAGCACTCTGATGCGTGCGGACGATCCAGGATTCCGCACTCTCATCGGCGACCTTCATCAGCATCTGCTCGAACGTGGCGATCTGCGGGACTACCGGGAGGTCATGGCCGCCCTCGACGAAACCGTCCCGGACCTGGGCGATGCCGCCCGCCTGGCCCGGGAAGGAGGCCGGCCATGACCACTGCACCTCGCCTGATGAACTTCCCTGAAGAGCGAGTTCTGGAGGACGCCGCCTTCGGACAGGGCATCGTGCCCACCCGGCTCTACGCACTGCTGTTGCCGGTGTGGAAGGTGGAGATCCGCGCCGACATCACCGAGGGCGAGGCCTTCTTCCTGATCGACCGATTTTTGGAGCGCGGGCTGCGCCACGGTTCCTTGGACACCGTGGACGAACTCGCGGCGTTCTTCGCACTGGACCGCGCCCTGGTCGCGCAGGCCGTGCGTTTCCTGACCGCGATCGGCCACACCCAGGAAGGGCCCGGAGGCCGGCTGCACCTGACGCCGCTGGGACAGCGCTCCGTGGACGACGACATCCGCTACGTGGTCACCCGCCAGGACCGACGCCAGCTGTACTTCGAGGCACTGAGCTGCGGCCCGCTGACCCGGGCCCACTACGACGACGAGGTCGTGACGCTGCTGTCCGCCGAAGAGATGGACCGGGCGCAGCGCAGCAAGCACTACCCACGCTTCACACCGGTCGCTGTGGCATCCGGCTTCGACCGCTCAGCCCTCGACCGCCTCACGAGCCGCAAGGACCGGGCCCGGTTCAACCTCCCCGTCGCGCTGAACGCTGTGGAGTGTCTGAGCGAGACACTCGTCTTCCTGCCCGTCTACCTGGTGCGTGGCCGGGAGCGGCTTCTGGTCTACGGCCAGGCCGAGGCGGGGACAGCACACGACCCGGAGCTCAGTGCGCTTTGCGCCGGTACGCCGGAGCTGATCAACGCGCTCGACAACGAGGAGCTGGACACGGAGGCGGACGAGCGCCTCCTGCGGTCCGCCCTGAAGTGGCTCCGCGAGCAGGGCCTCGAAACGGTTGCCCCGGAACAGGACGACGACGGCACCTGGTCGGTCTCTCTGCCTTCCTCCGCCTTCGGCGAGAAGGGGATCCCGTTCTCCCGCATCGGGAGCTATCGCATGGCGGGCAGCCGCTTCTTCCGTGTCTGGTGCCCGGAGGAAACACCACGGAAGCATGCCTTTCTTGACCGACTGGACCAGAGGATGGGCTCGCGCCGGCAGGTCACTCGACAGGAAGCGGAAGAACTCATCACTCGCCTGGCCCTCCAACTACGCTTGGAGATCCCCGATGTGTCCCTTGTCCGCAGCGGCGCGGAGAGGAACGGCCTCAGCGGTCTGGAAGCCCAACTGGCTCGTCTGGAGAAGGAAAAACTGTGATCGACATCGGCCAACTCCTGCTTGCCGAGTACGAGCAGATCAAGCAGGAGCAACGAGCCAGGATCGGCTTCCGCGACAACCTCATCTACGCCACCCTCGGCGTCGTGGCGGCGGTCATCGGCTCCACGCTCGCACGGGGCGGCCACCTCGAAATGTTGCTGCTGCTCCCCCCGTTGTCCGTAGTCCTGGGGTGGACCTACCTGGTCAACGACGAGAAAATTTCCGCCGTCGGCCGGTACATACGCGACGACCTGTCCCCTCGCCTCAAGGAGTTGACGTCAGTCCAGACAGATGTCTTCGGCTGGGAATCCGCACACCGTCGCGACGCACGCCGCGGCTCTCGGAAACGATTCCAGCTCACCGTGGACCTGATGACGTTCTGCGGGGCACCGCTTGCGGCACTGGCCGTCTACTGGCTGCTCGGCCCGACACCTTGGCCGCTGATGGTGATCTCGCTGACCGAGACAGCCATGGTCATCGTCTTGGCGGTCCAGGTCGTCCGCTACGCCGAACTCGGGAGCTGAACCAGCCCAGCGGCCATTGCCCCGGGGCGATGGCAGTGAGGTCTTCCAACAGCACATCGGCCACCGGTTCCTCGACCACGGCGGTGCCGTACTCAGCCATGGCCTCGGCGGCCAACGCGGGGTCCCACGGCGCTCCGGTGATGCCCCGGGTAGCAGACCGTGTGCGTTGCGGACGACCGCGGCCCGGTAGTCCGCTGCCGTCATGCGCCAGGGGTGCGCCCGCGTCTTGTCCAGGACGTATGCGGCAATGCGGATGTCCTCGCCATCGAAGTCGCGGCACCCGGTCGACGAGTAGGCACAGGAGCTGGATCGCGGCAGTGTTGGGCCAGCCAGACGTGCAGACAAGCGGCGGACAGCCGGGGCCGAAGCGGCGAAGGGCGAGGATGCTGGGGTTCTCCACCACGTGGACAACGAGTGGGGCAAGGGCGGCGGGCAAGGTGAGCTCACCCGGCTTCCGGACGTGGGCGAGGGGCTGGCTGCCTGACCTGCCTCGGTGCACAGGCGGGCCACACGGGCGAGCAGACCGTCGCTGACGAGGCGCAGTCCGCCGACGACGACGGTGGTGGACAGCTCGTCATCGGCTACGCCCGCGCGGCTCCACAAGGCGCGCCGTTCCGCCGCGGACTGCCGGTGGCACAGTGCCGTACAGGGTCGCCAGGGCGCGCAGGACGAGCGTGGCAAGAGGTGTGTCGTCGCCGAGATCATGCGCGTGTCTGTTCAGAACCCGGGCAGCGAAGACGGGCAGGGGTTCGGCCTGACAGAGGAGTTCGGCGAGCACATTGAGCGCGTCGGTGAGCAGCATACGGGTACGTTCCGCCGAGCCGCGACCAGGGCTTCGACCCGACAGGAAGCGGCCCAGTCGGCGAACACCGGTTAGCGCCCATACCGTTTCATGACCGGCCAACCAGGGCCACAGCCCCGAGCGTTCATCGTCCTGGCGGCGGCGCTCACCGGCTCTGTCGCAGAGCGGTCCGACGAGTGCGGTGACGACTTCTCGGACCGTACGGCCGGGCTTCCCCTCTACAGTGCCACCGACGCGACTCACTGACCGAAGAAGCTCAAACGGACGTTACGGTTGGTATTGCTGATGTTCGTGTCGACCAGGCACACCGACTGCCACGTCCCCAGTTCCAGTCGGCCCCCGATCACCGGCAGTGTTGCGTGCGGTGCGACCAGGGCCGGGATCACGTGGTCACGGCCGTGGCCGGGACTGCCGTGGCGGTGTTGCCAGCGTTCGTCGGCGGGGAGCAGGACGTGGAGGGCGGCCAGGAGGTCGTCGTCGCTGCCCGACCCGGTTTCCAGGATGGCGATGCCGGCGGTTGCGTGCGGTACGAAGATGTTGAGCAGGCCGTCCCTGGCGGCGGCCGCCCGGTCGAGGAACTCTTCGCAGTCGTGCGTCAGGTCGGTGACGGTCTCCGACGCTCCGGTGGTGATGTGCAGGACGCTGGTGGTGAAGGCATGGGGCATGCCTTCATTCTCTCGCCCGCGCTGCGAGATTGCGCGTCCACGTGCCGAGACACCATTGACCGTCTCAGTCATGGATCGCTACGTTCAATGCCATGTTCCGTTCAGCTCTGCTCACTTCGCGCGGTCACATCGACCTGCTGCGGGTGGCTTCGGCCGCGTGTCGCACCGGCTGCTGACGTCCTTTCAGCACATGTCCCGCCGGTGACGGAGTACTTCGGTCACCTGCCCACGCCGCCGGATGTGCCTGATCACCTACGCCCCGGCGGTGCCCCGCCCCGTCGGCCGCGTATCGTAGCCCCTGTGCCACAACACCGACAGTAGTTCGCACACGCGTGCGGCCGAGGTGGTCTCCCCCACTCCTTGTCCGTGGACTGCTCGTGGAGCCCTCATGACCACCGGCCATGCTCCCACCCCACCGGATATATCACCTGAATCCGGTATACCTTCTGCTTCGTCCGCTCGCCGACCGCTCGATCTTGAGCCGGTGGTTCTGCCTTCCGCCCGGGGTGTGCGTCTGCGGGCGGTGCCCCGTTGGATACGGCGTACGGTCGGGCCGCTGCTGCTCCTCCTGTTGTGGCAGGTGCTCAGCGCCACCGGTGTCCTGCATCCCGAGGTGCTCGCATCGTCCGCGCCGGATCGGATCTGGTCGCGGACGGGACACTGCCGTCGGCGATGGGGATCTCCCTGCGGCGGGTTGCCGTGGGGCTGGTGCTCGGGGGCGTCGTCGGAACGGCACTCGCGCTGGTTTCCGGGCTCTCGCGGCTCGGCGAGGATCTCGTGGACGCGAGCGTACAGATGCTGCGCACCGTTCCCTGGGTCGGGCTGATCCCGCTGTTCATCATCTGGCTCGGGATCGGTGAAGCGCCGAAGGTCGCGCTCATCGCGCTCGGTGTGGCCTTCCATCTGTATCTCAATGTGTATGCGGGCATTCGCGAGTTCGATGCCCAACTCGTCGAAGCCGGCCATTCGTTGGGACTCCGGCGATGGGGGCTGATTCGGCATGTGGTGCTGCCGGGCGCGCTGCCCGGAGCGATGACGGGGCTGCGCTACTCCCTCGCCACCGCGTGGCTGGCGCTGGTCTTCGGCGAGTCCGTCAATGCCGATGCCGGGATCGGCTTCCTGATGAATCAGGCCCGGGAGTTCTTCCGTACCGACGTCATCATCGTCTGCCTCGTCGTCTATGCCTTCCTCGGCCTCGCCGCCGATGTCATCGTCCGCGTACTCGAAAGGCTGCTGCTGCAATGGCGACCGACCTTCACGGGACAGTGAGCTCCTCCGCTCCGGCCGACCGGCCGGAGCCCGCCGTACGGGTCGAGGGGCTGACTCGTTCCTTCGACGGCGGGCCCGTCGTCGACGGGCTTGATCTCACCCTGAACGCCGGGGAGTTCACCGCGCTCCTCGGCCGGAGCGGCTGCGGGAAGTCGACCCTGCTGCGGGTGCTGGCCGGGCTGGACCGCGAGATCGAGGGCACCGTGCTCGTACCGAAGCGACGGGCTGTCGCCTTTCAGGCGCCCCGGCTGATGCCGTGGAAGCGGGTCTGGCGCAATGTGTTGCTGGGCCTACCCGGAAAGCCCGAACGGGCGGTCGCCGAGCGCGCGTTGGAGGAGGTCGGGCTCGGAGCCCGGTCGGGGGCATGGCCCAAGACGCTCTCCGGGGGCGAGGCACAACGCGCCTCGCTGGCCCGAGCGCTGGTGCGTGAGCCCGATCTGCTGCTGCTCGACGAACCGTTCGGCGCACTCGACGCGTTGACCCGGATCAGGGTTCAGCACTTGGTGGCCGAGCTCTGGCAGCGGCGCGGCTGCGCGGTGCTGCTGGTCACGCACGACGTGGACGAGGCGTTGCTGCTGGCCGACCGCGCGCTGGTGATGCGGGACGGAACGATCGCGTACGAGACACCCGTCGCCCTGGACCGGCCGCGCGCCGTGAGCGGCCCCGAATTCGCCGCGCTGCGCTCCCGGCTGCTGACCGAGCTGGGTGTCGAGAGCGCTGCCGCACCCGCGAAAGCCGTGTGACCACCTCGTCGCGTGCCACCCGGCGGTCGGCGGTCGGGCCGTCGCGCCATCTCGCCACCCTTTCCGCCCTCGTCGCCCTCGTCGTGGTGGGCGCCGCCCATGGCTCCTCCGCGGGCGAGGCGATCGTTGTCCCGAAGGACTCCCCGCTGCGCGATCCGGCCCAGCTCAAGGGCAGGTCGATCGCTGTGGCACAGGGCAGCTCGGCCCACTACCAGTTGGTGGCCTCACTGAAGAAGGCGGGGCTCGGCATCACGGACGTGAAGCTGAAGTACCTCCAGCCGGCCGACGCCCTGGCCGCGTTCAGCCGTGGCAAAGTCGACGCCTGGGCCATCTGGGATCCGTACACCTCGCAGGTGCTCCGCAGCACGAAGGCCCGGGTACTGACCACCGGTGAGGGCGTCGTGAACGGCCTCAGTTTCCAGGTGGCCTCGCCCCCCGCGCTGAAGGACGTCGAGAAGTCCGAGGCCATCGCCGACCTGTTGGTGCGACTGCACCGGGCGCAGACCTGGGTGTTCACACACCCGGAAGCTTGGGCGAAGGAGACCGGGCTGCCGTACGAGGTGGCCCTGGACGCGGTCAAGCGCAGCTACGGAACCCGGGTCCCCGTTGCCGTCGACCCTGCCGCGATCGCTTCCGAGCAGGCGATCGCCGACACTTTCGCCGACCTGAAGCTCATTCCGCAGCGCTTCTCCTTCAAGAAGTACGTCGATACCCGTTTCAACCGCGGTCTGCCCCCGTCCTCGACCACTCCCCGCTCGTACGGAAAGGCATCGTCATGAATGTCCATCTGCACTGGTTCCTGCCCACCGGCGGTGACGGACGCACGCTCGTCGACCGGCACGCGTACACCGACGGCGGGATCAGGCGGGACCGGATCACGCCGGTGAGCGGGGTGCGCGCGCCCGACATCGAATATCTGGCGCAGATCGCCAAGGCCGCCGAACAGCTGGGGTTCGAGGCTGTGCTGACGCCCACCGGAACCTGGTGCGAGGATGCCTGGCTGACAACGGTGGCACTGGCTCAGCACACCGAACGGCTGAAGTTCCTGGTGGCGTTCCGGCCGGGCGTGATCTCGCCGGTACTCGCCGCGCAGATGGCCGCGACGTACCAACGGATCACCCGGGGGCGGCTGCTGCTCAATGTGGTGACGGGCGGCGACTCGACGGAGCAGCGGCGCTTCGGTGACTACCTGGACCACGACCGGCGCTACGCCCGGACCGCCGAGTTCCTCTCCGTGGTGCGGGGTGCGTGGAGCGGACAGCCGTTCGACTTCGACGGTGAGCACTACCAGGTGGAGGGCGGTCTGACCGCGCTGCCGCCGGACCCGCTGCCGGACATCTTCTTCGGCGGGTCCTCTGCGGCGGCAGGGCCGGTGGCCGCCGCGCATGCCGATGTCTATCTGACCTGGGGCGAGCCGCCGACGGCCGTGAAGGAGAAGATCGGCTGGATTCGCGGGCTGGCGGAGGAGCAGGGCCGTACGGTCCGCTTCGGCATCCGGCTGCACACGATTTCCCGTGACGCCTCGCGGCAGGCGTGGGCGACGGCCGAGCGCCTGCTGGGCGATCTCGATGCCGAGACGGTGGCCGCCGCGCAGCAGGCGCTGGGGCGGAGCGAGTCGGTCGGGCAGCAACGGATGCTGGCGCTGCACGGCGGCTCCCGCGACAAGCTGGAGATCGCGCCGAATCTGTGGGCGGGTGTGGGCCTGGTACGGGGCGGTGCGGGCACCGCGCTGGTCGGGAGTCACGCGGAGGTCGCGGATCGGATCGAGGAGTACCACGAGCTGGGTGTGGAGCACTTCGTGTTGTCCGGATATCCGCATCTGGAGGAGGCGTACTGGTTCGGCGAGGGCGTGACTCCCGAGCTGGCGGCACGTGGCCTGCTGCCGACCGTACCGGCGTCTCCGCTCCTCGGGACGCCCGCCGCGAGCGGCCGGCCGGCGTCCGCGCCGGGCGGGGCTCCACTGCTCGTCGCGGGCGGCCGCTGAGCCGGGGCGGGGAGGCGAGCGGGAGAGCGTGCCGGCGTGCCGATCCGGAAAGCCCGTGGACCCGCGCGCACACGCCGAGCCCCCGCGGGTCTGTGCGCCTGTGCGCCTGTGCGCGAGCATCGCGGCTGATCGCGGCGGATCGCGGGAAGATCCTCACCCTCGGAGAAGTTAGTAGAAGCGTGAACAACTTTGGGGCGGTCGCAACGGACACGGTCGATGTCGTCGTGATAGGCGCCGGACAGGCAGGGCTGTCGGGCGCCTACCATCTGCGACGCGCGGGTCTGGAGCCGGACCGCGACTTCGTCGTGCTTGACCATGCTCCGTACCCCGGTGGCGCCTGGCAGTTCCGATGGCCCTCGCTGACGTACGGCAAGGTGCACGGCATGCACGCGCTGCCCGGCATGGAACTCGCCGGAGCCGACGACAACCGTCCCTCCTCCGAGGTGATCGGTGCGTACTTCGACACGTACGAGCGCACCTTCGACCTGCGGGTTCACCGGTCGGTCGACGTGAAGGCCGTACGCGAGGGCGACGGCGGACGGCTGCTCGTCGAAACATCCGAGGGCACGTATGCCACCCGTGCCCTGATCAACGCGACCGGTACGTGGGACAAGCCGTTCTGGCCGCGCTACCCGGGCCAGGAGAGCTTCCGCGGGCGGCAGTTGCACACCGCGAACTACCCGGGGCCCGCGGAGTTCACCGGGAAGCGCGTGGTGGTGGTCGGTGGCGGCGCATCCGGTACGCAGCATCTGATGGAGATCGCCGAGGTGGCGGCCGAGACGTACTGGGTGACGCGTCGGCCGCCGGTCTTCCGGGAGGGGCCGTTCGACGCGGACCAGGGGCGGGCAGCCGTGGCGAGGGTGGAGGAACGAGTACGGCGCGGGCTGCCGCCGCAGAGCGTCGTGAGCGTGACCGGGCTTCCGCTCACCGACTCGGTCCGGCGTGCCCGCGCGGAGGGGGTGCTCGACCGGCTGCCGATGTTCGACCGGATCACGCCGGCCGGAGTCGCCTGGGGCGACGGCCGTACCGTCGAGGCGGACGTCATCCTCTGGGCGACCGGGTTCCGGGCGGCCATCGATCACCTCTCGCCGCTGAAACTCCGCGAGCCGGGCGGTGGCATCCGGGTCGAGGGCACTCAGGCAGTGCGGGACGCGCGCATCCATCTCGTCGGGTACGGGCCGTCCGCCAGCACGATCGGCGCCAACCGGGCCGGGCGGGCCGCGGTGCGCGCGATCACCCATGTGCTGCACGAGACCGATTCCGAAGCGGAGGCGGAGGCAGAGGCAGAGGCGGGGACGGAGACAGCGGCCGAGACGGGTACAGGTGCACGTACACGTACGGGTATGGGTACACGGACGGTGGCGGGGACGGTCGAGGATCTCGTGTCCGCCGCAGTGTGACGGTGCGGGCGCTCAACCGCCGGACGCGCTGCGACGGTTGCGGTTGAACTCCTCCACGTTTCTCTGCTGTTCCGTATAGCTACTGGTGAAGCGGGTGTCTCCCGGCGCCACCGTGACGAAGTACAGCCACGGTCCGGGCGTGGGGGTGATTGCCGCCACCATCGCCTGCTCCCCCGGATTCCCGATGGGGGTGGGCGGCAGCCCCTTGCGCTCGTAGCTGTTGTAGGGACTGTCGATCTTCGTGTCACCGGTGGTGGTGTGCAGGGTGCTGCGGTTCAGGGCGTAGTTGAGCGTGGAGTCCATCTGGAGCGGCATGCCCCGGTCGAGCCGGTTGTAGATGACTCTGGCGACTCTGCCCATGTCGCGCCCGGTGTCCGCCTCGGCCTGCACGATGCTCGCGATCGTCACCGTCTGATACACCGAGACGCCATTGCGCCGCGCACCCGCGGTGATGTGGTCCGCCCCGAATCGCTCGACCGCCGTGTCGACCATGTACCTGAGCAGGCTCTGCGGGGTGGTGTCGGAGGTGATGGGGTACGTCGCCGGGAAGAGGTAGCCCTCGGGATTGCCCTTCGCCTCGACCGGGAGCGGCAGCTCCGCCGTGCCGACTGCCTTCTCGGTGGTGCCGGATGCGACGGCCAGGCTCTTGTCGACTGCGGCGTACACCTGGGAGGCCCGCCGGCCCTCGGGGACCACGAGCGGGCGGACCCGTTCGACCTCGGGCCCCCGCATCAGCAGTGGTACGAGGACGGCGGCTGCGACGGCGAGAACGAAAACAATGCCGATGAGCAGCACCAGACGGCCGCGCCGGGGCGGGCGGAGAGTGAGGCGGGGCGGGGTGTCCGGGGGCTGGTTCACCATGCGCGCACGCTATCCCGCCATCCGGAACCCCCACCTGGACGACAGGCCCACGCCTCACGAACAGAACACACGAACAAGGGATCGGGTGTTCGCTAGAACGCGTGATCGTTGCGCTATTCGTTGCTCAACTCCCCCGCGGCAGATGATGATTACAGGGCGCAAGCGAAGGGCTGCAGACCGCGACTGCGCTGTCCCGCAGATACACCATGTACAAGGAGAAACACCGGATGAACCTCATCACCAACCTGCTCGCCGGCATCGTCCACTTCGTGGGTTGGCTCATCTGACCCTTGCTTCCCCCGGCGCCGTCGCTCCCCGTCCCACGGGAGCGGCGGCGTCGTCGTCTGTGGAACCTCGGCGGACAACACCCGGCCCCGCCGATCAGCCCGTCACCGGCGCGAGTTGGGTGTCGCGCCGGACCAGAGCGGCGTAGCGGCCGTCCTGTCGGAGGAGTTCGTCATGGCTGCCGCGCTCTGCGGTTCGGCCACCGTCCAGAACGACGATCTGGTCGGCGTCGCGGACGGTGGAAAGCCGGTGCGCGATGGTGATCGTGGTGCGCCCCGCGGAGAGCGCGTCGATCGCTTCCTGCACGGCGAATTCCGTACGGGTGTCGAGGGCACTCGTCGCCTCGTCGAGCACCAGGACGGGCGGATCGCGCAGGATCGTACGCGCGATGGCGAGGCGCTGTTTCTCGCCTCCCGAGAAGCGGTAGCCGCGCTCGCCGACCATGGTGTCGTACCCGTCGGGGAGTGAGGCGATGTGATCGTGGATCTGCGCCGCACGGGAAGCCGCCTCGATTTCGGCGTCGGTCGCGTCCGGTTTGGCGAAGCGCAGGTTGTCGGCGACCGAGGCGTGGAAGAGGTAGGTCTCCTGGGAGACCACGCCCACGGCCCGCGCCAGGGTATCGAAGTCCAGATCGCGTACGTCGACACCGTCGAGCGTGACCCGGCCGCCGGTGACGTCGTAGAGCCTGGGCACCAGATAGCTGAGTGTGGACTTGCCGGACCCGGTGGGGCCGACGACCGCCAGGCTGCCGCCGGCCGGCACGGTCACATCGATGCCGCTGAGGGTCGGGCCGCTCTTCTCGTCGTAGCTGAAGTCGACGCCTTCGAAGCGGATCTCACCGCGGATCTTCTCCAGCCGGACGGGATTCTCGGGCTCGGTGATGTCCACTTCGAGGTCGAGGTACTCGAAGATCCGCTGGAAGAGTGCGAGGGACGTCTGCATCTGCACGCCGGTGGAGAGCAGGCTCACGGCGGGCCGGAAGAGCCCCTGCTGGAGGGAGACGAAGGCGACGAGTGTGCCGATGGAGACGGCGGGGCCGCCGGACTGCAGGGCGAGGCCCGCCGCCCAGTAGATGACTGCGGGCATGGCGGCCATGACGATGCCGATCGTCGACATCCGCCACCGCCCGGCCATGCTGGAGCGCACTTCGAGGTCGACCAGTCTCTCGGACTCCTCCGCGAAGCCCTTGGTGAGGGAGTCCGCCCGGCCCATCGTCCGGCCGAGCAGGATGCCGCTGACGGAGAGCGACTCGGTGACCGTGGCCGCCATGGCCGCCATCTGCTTCTGGCGCCGGGTGGTGATCTTCTTCCGCTCACGGCCGACCCGGCGGCTGATCCAGACGAAGACCGGCAGCAGGAGGAGCGAGACGAGGGTGAGCCTCCAGTCGAGCGCCAGCATGGCGACGACCGTGGCGATGACGGCGGTGAGATTGGAGACCAGCGACGTCGCGGTGGAGGTGACCGTCGCCTGCATGCCGCCGATGTCGTTGGCGATGCGGGACTGCACCTCGCCGGTGCGGGTCCTGGTGAAGAACGCGAGCGGCATCCGCTGCAACTGGGCGTAGACGGCGGTGCGCAGATCGTGCATGACGCGCTGGCCGACCGTGGTGGAGATGAGAGTCTGCAGGACGCCGAAGACGCTGTTCATCACGGCGGTGAGGATCATGCCGAGGGCGAGCAGCGACAGCAGCCCCGTACGCCCCTGTGGGATGGCCGTGTCCAGGATTTCGCGCAGCAGGAACGGCGAGGCGACCGACACCAGCGACGAGGCGCCGACCAGCAGTCCGACCAGGGCGAGCCGGCCTCGGTAGGGATGGAAGAGGCGCAGGACGCGGCGCAGCTCGGCGGGCGGACTGCTCCCGTCCCGGGGCGGGGGTGTCCAGGTGATTTCGTCGGGTTTCATGGGCTCCTTCGTCGGGCGTGCGGCAACTCGGTCTCGAATCCGGTCCGGGGACTCGAATTTTGAGAGCATAGCTCATTGTTACCTATGCTCACAATGTACAAGGTCCTGATATTGTTCCGCCATGGACTCCTCCGACGCCGACGGCGTGCTCGCCGAGCAGTTGCTGCGGGTGACCCGCAGGCTCCAGCGGATTCAGAGCCGCCAGCTGGAACCGATCGGTATCACTCCCGCGCAGTTCCGGCTGCTCCGCACCGTCGCGCATTACGACGGACCGCCCCGGATGGCCGACCTCGCTCAGCGGCTGGACGTCGTCCCGCGCGCCGTGACCAGCCTGGTCGACGGTCTGGAGGCGAGCGGCCGGGTGCGCCGCGCGCCCGATCCGGACAGCCGCCGAGTGGTCCGCATCGAGATCACCGAGGAGGGACTCGCCACCCTCCGCTCGCTGCGCGACGCGCGCCGGGCCGCCGCAGAAGAGATCCTGGCTCCGTTGACCGCCGACCAGCGCGAGGTGCTCGGCGGGCTGTTGTCCGCCCTGGTCAACGGAATGCCCGAGCGTCACTGCTAAACCTGTAGGCACACACGTTCGCCCGATGGGTGCCACGTGCGCGCCGTCGCCGTACCGAACAAGCACAAGCACAAGCACCAAGCACCAAGCACAGACAAGTACAGACAAGTACAGACAAGTACAGACAAGTACAGAACCGCCGAGGAGAGCTCGACATGCCACTGCTGGAGCCGAAGCCGGAAGCACTCCGCCCTGGTGCGGTGCGCACCCCGTCCCTGGACCGGGTCCCCGACCGGCAGGCTCCGGGGACGCCCGAACCGCTGCGCCGCGAGCTGACCGACCTGCTGGGCCGGGAGAAGGTGCTGTGGAAGGTCTCCGACCTGGTGAAGTACGCCTCCGACGCCAGTCCTTACCGGTTCGTCCCCCAGGTCGTCGTGGTCCCGGAGGACATCGACGACATCTCGGCGATCCTCTCGTACGCGCACGACAAAGGCCGCGAGGTCGTCTTCCGGGCGGCCGGCACCAGTCTGAACGGCCAGGCGCAGGGCGAGGACATCCTCGTCGACGTACGCCACCACTGGACGGGCATCGAGGTCCTAGACGGCGGCGCGCGGGCCCGCATCCGGCCGGGGACGACGGTCCTGCGGGCCAACGCCGCCCTCGCCCGGCACGGCCGGCTGCTGGGGCCCGACCCGGCCAGCGCCATCGCGTGCACCATCGGCGGAGTCGTCGCCAACAACGCCTCCGGAATGACCGCGGGGACGACCCGCAATTCGTATCGCACCGTCTCCTCCCTCACCTTCGTGCTGCCGAGCGGCACGGTCGTCGACACCGGCGCCCCCACGGCGGACGAGGACCTGGCCCGTGCCGAGCCGCGGCTGTGCGAGGGGCTGCTGGCGCTGAAGGCGGAGATCGAGGCGGATGCCGAGCTCACCGCCCGGATCCGCGCCAAGTACGAGATCAAGAACACCAACGGCTACCGGCTCGACGCCTTCCTGGACGGCTCGACGCCCGTGCAGATCCTGCGCGGCCTGATGGTCGGCTCCGAGGGCACCTTCGGCTTCATCTCCGAGGTCGTCTTCGACACCCTGCCGCTGGACCGGCGCATCACCACCGCCCTGCTGTTCTTCCCCTCCCTGACCGCGGCGGCGGCTGCCGTGCCCCGCTTCAACGAGGCGGGAGCGATCGCCGTCGAACTGATGGACGGCAATACGCTGCGCGCGTCGGTGAGCGTCCAGGGCGTACCCGCGGACTGGGCCGAGCTGCCCAAGAAGACCGCGGCGCTGCTGGTGGAGTTCCGGGCTCCGGACGAGGCCGGCCAGGAGGCGTACGAGCGGGAGGCGGCGGCCGTCGTCGAGGGGCTCGGCCTTGTTGCCCCCGTGGCGTCGGTGACCAATGAGTTCACCCGCGACGCCAAGGTCATCTCCGGCTACTGGAAGGCCCGCAAGGCGTTCGTCACCGCGGTCGGCGGCTCCCGGCCCTCGGGCACGACGCTGATCACCGAGGACTTCGCGGTGCCGCCCTCCCGACTGGCCGACGCCTGCGAGGCTCTGCTCGGGCTCCAGGCGGAGCACGGCTTCGACGCCGCCGTCGCCGGTCACGCGGCGCATGGCAATCTGCACTTCCTGCTCGCCTTCGACTCGGCGAAGCCGTCCGACGTCGACCGGTACGCCGCTTTCATGGACGACTTCTGCCGGCTGACGGTGGACCGCTTCGACGGCTCCTTGAAGGCGGAGCACGCCACCGGCCGCAATATCGCCCCCTTCCTGGAGCTGGAGTGGGGTCCGAAGGCGACCGAGCTGATGTGGCGCACGAAGCAGACCATCGATCCCGACGGGGTCCTGGCGCCCCGCGTCGTCCTCGACCGCGACCCGAAGGCCCATCTGCGCGGGCTGAAGACCATTCCCAAGGTCGAGCTCGTCGCCGACCCCTGCATCGAGTGCGGTTTCTGCGAACCCACCTGCCCCAGCCATGACCTGACCACCTCGCCGCGCCAACGGATCGTGCTCCGCCGGGAGATGATGCGGCAGGCCGGCGGCTCCCCGGTGGAGGCGCGGTTGCTCGACGCCTACGGCTACGACGCCGTCGACACCTGCGCGGGCGACTCGACCTGCAAGCTCGCCTGCCCGGTCGGGATCGACACCGGCGCCATGATGAAGGACTTCCGCCACCAGCGGCACTCGCCCCGTGAGGAGCGGATCGCGGCGCTCACCGCGAAGAACTTCAAGGCGGTGGAGGCGGCGGCCCGGCTCGCGGTCGCCGCGGCCGACCGGATCGGCGACCGGATCGGCGACGGGCCGCTGGAGACCATCACCGGGCTCGCCCGCAAGGCCGTACGCCCCGATATGGTGCCCGAGTGGCTCCCCGAGATCCCCGGCGCCGCCGGCCGCAAGCTGCCTCGCACCTCGCGTGCCGGGGCGAGCGCCGTCTACTACCCGGCGTGTGTGAACCGCATCTTCGGCGGGCCCGAGGGCCACCGCGGCCCGTCGCTGCCACAGGCGGTCGTCGCCGTCTCCGCCCGCGCCGGAAAGCCGGTATGGATCCCGGACGACGTCGCGGGGACCTGCTGCGCGACGATCTGGCACTCCAAGGGATACGACGCGGGCAATACCGTGATGGCCAACCGCATGGTGGAGGCGGCCTGGGGCTGGACGGCGGGCGGAAAGCTGCCGCTGGTCGTCGACGCCTCGTCGTGCACCCTGGGCATCGCCCATGAGGTGGTGCCGTATCTCACCGACGAAAACCGGGAGTTGCACCAGGAACTGACCGTTGTCGACTCCCTGGTCTGGGCGGCCGACGAACTGCTGCCCGAGCTGACGGTCCTCCGGAAGATCGGTTCGGCGGTCCTGCATCCGACGTGTTCCATGCAGCATCTGGACGATGTGGAGCAGCTGCGCGCGGTCGCGGAGGCCTGCGCGGACGAGGTCGTGATCCCTGACGACGCCGGGTGCTGCGCCTTCGCGGGTGACCGCGGCATGCTGCACAAGGAGCTGACGGCCTCCGCGACGGCAAAGGAGGCCGCCGAGGTGAACGCGCGGGAGTACGACGCACATCTCTCGGCCAACCGGATGTGCGAGATCGGAATGGACCGGGCCACGGGGCGCTCGTACTACTCGGTACTGATGGAGCTGGAGCGGGCGACGCGGCCGGGGGCCGTCGTGCGCTGATCTCCGGGGCCGTCAGGGGGCTGGTCCGTCCTCGGCCGCCCGACGGCGCCGATCGTCCTGCCCCGGACCGTCGGCCGCTGCACTCGATCGCCGGGCGGGCTCGGAATCCGAGCCCGCCCGGCTTTTGCGCGGCCACGAAAGTCCATGGTTTCGAAGCAGGAGTCCAATCACTCCCCTTGCGCAACAACAGCACCGGCTACCAAGGTCCTTGACAAGCTTCATTCACCAGCCGCGCACGTCAGACCCCCCTTCTGGAGGATCGATGAACGACGCAGCACAGCAGAACGACGGCACGCGGGACGGCGACGAAGGATCGGTGAGCCGCCGCTCGGTCCTGTGGACGACCGCCTCGGTGGCCGGTGCCGGGCTCGCGCTCGGCGGGCTCGGCAGCGGCACCGCGGCCGCCGCCCCCGTCCCGGACCCGCAGGCCGCCGCCACGGAACAGATGGATCAGGCGGCCGCCCCGAAGCGCCAGGGACGCACCATGGTGGGGGTGCCGTTCGACCGGCGTTCCACCGTGCGGGTCGGCATGGTCGGCCTCGGCAACCGCGGTGGCAGCATGATCGATCTCTTCCTCGCCGTCAGCGGCGTACAGGTCGTCGCCGTCTGCGACCCGGTCAGGGCCAAGGCGGAACGGGCAGCCGCGAAGGTGACCGCCGCGGGCCAACCGTCGCCCGCCGTCTACACCAACGGCGAGGACGACTACGAGAATCTCTGCAAGCGCGGGGACATCGACTTCGTCTATGTGGCAACGCCCTGGGACTTCCACTTCGAGATGGCGAAGACCGCCCTGCTGAACGGCAAGCACGTCGGCGTGGAGTGTCCCCTCGCGCTCCGGCTCGACCAGCTGTGGGAGTTGGTCGATCTCTCCGAGCGCACCAGACGCCACTGCATGCAGCTGGAGAACTGCTGCTACGGGCAGAACGAATTGCGGGTGCTGCGCATGGCGCATGCCGGGCTGTTCGGTGATCTCCTGCACGGCGCGGGCGCGTACAACCACGATCTGCGTGGCCTGATGTTCGATCCGGGGTACTACGAAGGGCCCTGGCGCAGGCTGTGGCACACCAGGCTGCGTGGCGATCTCTACCCCAACCACGGCTTCGGCCCGGTCGCCAACTACATGGACATCAACCGCGGCGACCGTGCGGTGAGCATCACCAGTGTGGGTTCCCCGTCCCTCGGGCTCGCCGAGTACCGCGAGAAGCACATGCCGGCCGGTGATCCGAGCTGGAAGGAAACCTATGTCGAGAGCGATCGGACGATCAGTCTCGTCCAGACCGCCAAGGGGCGGGTGATCCGGCTGGAGCACGATGTGTCCACTCCGCATCCGTACTCGCGCGTCAACAGCCTCGGCGGCACGAAGGGAGTCTTCGAGGACTATCCGGCCCGTATCTACATCGAGCCCGATCACACCGACGACAACTGGGGTGATTTCTCGAAGTACACGCAGTGGGACCACTGGTTGTGGAAGGAACATGCCAACCCGCCCGGTGGTCACGGCGGCATGGACTACATGCTGGTGTTCCGGCTGATGCAGTGCATGCGGCTCGGCCTCGTCCCCGACTTCGACGTGTACGACGCGGCGACCTGGACGTCGCCCGTGCCGCTCAGCCATCTGTCCATCAAGGCGAAGGGCGCGCCGCAGCAGATCCCGGACTTCACGCGCGGCGAGTGGAAGAAGGCCCGCTCCGGCATGGACTCGAAGGATCCGGAGGGGCCGGGGAAGGCCTGACCGGCCGACGCGGCGGAGCGCGGAGCGCAGGGTCCGGCCCCGCAGCACTTCCCCCTCCCGCCCGCATCGCGCCCTTGGCGCGATGCGGGCCGTTCGAGGAGAAAATCGTTCGAGGAGAAAATCGATTGCTCCGGCGGGCCTTCCGGGGTGAACCTTGCACGGTTTGAGGCATTCACCGAACAAACCGCCACACCGAACACCGAACCATGGGACGTCATGCAGATTCGCGATCTTCCGTACCCGGATCCTGGCGATCCCGATGTCCGGTCGGGCCCACGCTTCCTGCTCTGGCTCGGCCGCAATCAGCTCCGCGGCCAGCTCAAGTCCATGTCCTGGGGCCTGTTGCACCAGTGCTCCCTGGCCGGGCTGCCCCCCGCCGTCGGCCTCGCCGTGCAGGCCGTCGTCGACCGTTCCGGCAGCCGGCTCGCCTGGTCGGGCGGACTGATCGCGGTCCTGGGTGTGCTGATCGCGCTGGGCGACACCATGCTCCACCGGACCGCCGTCACCAACTGGATCACCGCCGCCGCGCGCGTTCAGCAGCTGCTGGCCCGCAAGACCGCGGAGCTCGGCTCGGCGCTGACCCGCCGGGTCGCCGCGGGTGAGGTCGTCGCGGTCTCCACCGGCGACGTCGAGAAGATCGGCTGGTTCGTCGAGGCCCTCTCCCGCTTCGTCGCGGCCGCTGCCGCCCTGGTGCTGATCTGCGTGGGGCTCATCCTCTATCTGCCGTCGCTCGGCATCCTGGTGACACTCGCCATGCCGTTGCTGGCCCTGGCGGTGCTGCCGCTGCTCCCCCGGGCCACCCGGCGGGCCGACCTCCAGCGCGAGAAGGCGGGCAAGGCCACCGAGCTGGCCTCGGACACCGTGGCCGGGCTGCGGGTGCTGCGCGGGATCGGTGGCGAGGAGCTGTTCCTCGACCGCTACCGGCACGCCTCCCAGGAGGTCCGCAAGGCCGCGGTGCACAGTGCGCGGATGTGGTCGCTGATCTCGGCGATCCAGGTGCTCCTGCCGGGCGTGCTGCTCATCTCGCTGGTCGTGTACGGGGCGACGCTGGCACGGGACGGCCGGATCGGGGTCGGTCAGCTGGTCACGGTGTACAGCGCCGCGACGCTGCTGCTGTTCCCGCTGCGCCACTTCGAAGAGATCGCGATGGCGTACTCCTTCTCCCGGCCCTCCGCCAAGCGCGCGGTCCGGGTGCTCTCACTGCACCGCACGGCCCAGCCCTCGACCGTCGACGCCACACCGACCGGCGATCTGTACGATCCGGTCACCGGGCTGCTGGCCCCGGCGGGCCTGTTCACCGCGGTGGTCTGCGGCGATCCGGACGAGGCGGGACGGCTGGCCGAACGGCTGGGCGGACACGCCCACGAGGACGCGGCCGCGAGCGAGGGCACGGACGAGAACGCGTCGAAGGACTCGCCGGGCGGGGCGGAGAACAAGGGGCGCGGCTCCACGGGCGCCGTCGACGCGGAACCGGAGCTCCCGTCCGTCCTGCTCGGTGGCGTACCGCTGGACGAACTCCCGCTCGACTCCGCCCGGACGGCGGTGCTGGTCCAGGACAAGGACCCGGTCCTGCTCTCCGGCACGCTGCGGGAACTGCTCGACGTTCCGTCGTCGGGACGGGTGTCCGCCGAGGACGCGCTGTCCGCCGCTCAGTGCGGCGATGTGCTGGACTCGTTGGCGCAGGCGTCCGTCGCCACGGACGGCGACCCGATGACGACACGCATCACCGAACGCGGGCGTTCGCTCTCGGGTGGCCAGCGCCAGCGGCTCGCCCTGGCCCGCTCCTTGGTGACCGACCCGGAGGCGCTGATTCTCGACGAACCGACCTCCGCCGTCGACTCGCACACCGAGGCCCGGGTCGCCGCCGGAATCAAGGCGCTGCGCCAGGGCCGCACCACCGTGGCGTTCGCTTCGTCGCCGCTGCTGCTCGACCTGGCCGACCGGGTGGTGCTGGTGCACCGGGGCACGGTCGTCGCCGTCGGCGCACACCGTGAACTGCTGCAATCGGACCCCCGCTACCGGGCGGTCGTGACGCGCGAGACGGACGACGAGATCACTGTCCCGGCCGCTCAGGGCGCCGTCAGGACGATCGAAGAAATCGAGGAACGGGCATGATCGGCGTCGCAGAACCGGCCTACGACCCGGCCGCACCGGAGTCGGCGACAACCCTGCCGGTCGGCACCCCCACCACCGTACGCAGCTATGTGCGAGAGCTGCTGGGGCGCCACCGCAGGCCGTTCGCCGTGCTGGTCTCGTTCAATGCCGTCGCGGTGATCGCCTCGATCGCCGGCCCGTATCTGCTGGGCGGGCTGGTCGAGGACCTCTCCGACGGCGTCTCCGACCTCCACCTGGAGCGCACCGCCGGGGTGTTCGCGCTCGCTCTGATCGTGCAGACCGTGTTCACCCGGATGATGCGTCTGCGCAGTGCGATGCTCGGCGAAGAGATGCTGGCCGATCTGCGCGAGGACTTCCTCGTACGGTCGGTGGGGCTGCCGCCGGGCGTGCTGGAGCGGGCCGGGACGGGTGATCTGCTCTCCAGGATCACCACGGACGTCGACCGGCTGGCCAACGCGATGCGCGAGGCCGTGCCGCAACTGGCGATCGGCGTGGTGTGGGCGGGGCTGCTGCTGGCCGCTCTCACCGCGACGGCCCCGCCGCTGGCGCTCTCGGTGCTGATCGCCCTGCCTGTTCTGATCGTCGGCTGCCGCTGGTACTTCAAACGGGCTCCGTCCGCGTACCGTTCGGAGGCCGCCGGATACGCCGCGGTCGCGGCGATGCTCGCGGAGACCGTGGACGCCGGGCGGACCGTGGAGGCGCATCGACTGGGTGCGCGCCGGGTGGCGCTGTCGGACACGCGCATCCGGCAATGGACCGCGTGGGAACAGTACACACTCTTCCTCCGCTCCGTGCTCTTCCCCGTCATCAACACCACCTACGTGACGATTCTCGGCGCGGTGCTGATGCTCGGCGGCTGGTTCGTCATCGAGGGCTGGCTGACCGTGGGGCAGTTGACGACGGGGGCGCTGCTGTCGCAGATGATGGTCGATCCGATCGGCCTGATCCTGCGCTGGTACGACGAGTTGCAGGTCGCTCAGGTGTCGCTGGCCCGGCTGGTCGGCGTGCGGGACATCGAACCGGACGCGGGCGACGCGGAGGTGGTCCCGGACGGCCGGGACGTACGGGCCGACGAGGTGCGCTTCGGCTACCGCGCCGGAGTGGACGTTCTGCACCGGGTGTCGTTGGACGTGGCACCGGGTACGCGCCTGGCGCTGGTCGGCCCGTCCGGGGCCGGCAAGTCCACGCTGGGCCGGCTGCTGGCCGGGATCTACGCGCCGCGCACGGGTGAAGTGACGCTCGGTGGTGCGGAGTTGTCGAGGATGAAGGCGGAGCACGTACGTACGCATGTGGCGCTGGTCAACCAGGAGCACCACGTGTTCGTCGGGTCGCTGCGGGACAACCTCCTGCTGGCCCGGTCCGGTGCCGAGGACGCGGAGCTGTGGGCGTCGCTCGCGGCGGTCGACGCGGACGGCTGGGCGAGGACGCTGGAGGAGGGGCTGGACTCCGAGGTCGGCTCCGGCGGTCTGGCGCTGACACCGGCACAGGCCCAGCAGATCGCGCTGGCCCGGCTGGTCCTGGCCGATCCGCACACCTTGGTGCTGGACGAGGCGACGTCGCTGCTGGATCCGCGGGCCGCCCGGCACCTGGAGCGGTCGCTGGCCAGGGTGCTGGACGGCCGTACGGTCGTGGCGATCGCCCACCGGCTGCACACCGCCCACGACGCGGATGTGATCGCGGTCGTCGAGAACGGCCGGATCAGTGAACTGGGCAGCCATGACGAGCTGGTGGCGGCGGACGGCGCCTATGCGGCGCTGTGGCGGTCCTGGCACGGCTGAGAAGCGGTCATGTCCGCTGTGCCGTAGGGCGCCCCGCCGGCCGAACCGACCCCGGCGCGCCGAACTGTCCCCGGCGCGCCGAACTGTCCCCGGCGCGCCGACCCGGCCTGCCGGCCGGCGCGCCATCGACCGGCCATGACCGCGCCGGTGCCGGTTCCGCCGCGCCCGGCGGCTCCTCAGCCGTGGCGGGAGGCCCGGACGATCCGCGCGACGATCTCCTCCGCGATGGCTTCCAGGTCCGCGTCCACGACGAGGTCCACATGGCCGTCCGGGTCGGCCGTGAAGACGGTCAGCCCTTCGTCGGTGACCTCGACCGTGCCGCGTTCGGTGGTGTAGAGGTCCGGGCGCAGCAGGGAGAGCGCGGTGATCGGGTCGTGCGGGACGCTCCACGGTTCGCCGGTGAAGCCGGTCCAGGCGTCGATCTCGCGGGCGAGCGCTGCACCGTACTCACCGGCTTCGCGGATCGCTTCGATGCCGGGCTGTTCGATCCGCAGTCGCGTGGTGATGTCCAGGCCGGTGACGACGGTGCGGACACCGGCGCCGAAGACGGCACGGGCGGCCGTGATGTCACTGACGATGTTGTGCTCGGCCGTGGCCCCGGGCCCGAAGCTGCCGCCCATCATGTACAGGGTGCGTATGCCCGCGGCGAAACGGTCGTCGAGGCGGATCGCACGGGCGATGTTGGCGAGCGGGGCGATGGCGATGACATCGGTCGCGCCGGGCCGGGCAAGGACGGAGTCGACGAGGAAGCGGTCGGCGGCGACGGTGTCGTACACCGGCTCGGCCGCCAGGTCGGTGAAGGCCTTGCCCTCGTGCCCGGCCCACCAGACCTCCTTGCCGGAGAGAGTGTCGGTGGCTCCGGGGACGACGGTGAGGTCGTGTCCGGCGAGGGCGCCGAGCCGGTGCGCGAGGCGGGCCCGGAGCAGGGTGTCGCCGTAGACGGTGGTGATGCCGGTGATCCTGGCCTCGGGCGAGCCGAGCAGCACGCCGAGGGCGAGCGCGTCGTCGACGTCGCTGCCGATGTCGGTGTCCAGGAGGATGTCGGCGAGGGGGTGAGTCACGGTGTTCCTCGGGTCGTTGGGAGGGGCTTCGCCGGTCGGGCGGCCGGTTCGGCCGGCGGTCACTTCAGACCGCTGCCCGCGATCGACTGTCCGGTTCGGTTCCGACGCGCAGCGGCCACATGCAGGACTGCCACTGGAAAGCGGACAGGGTCAGGCGGACCCCGAGCAGCGCGGTCGGCGGAGGCCGCTCCGGGCAGGGGTGTGCCGGCCTTGGTCAGCAGGTCCGCGTCGCGGAAGAGGTACTGGGTGGACGTCCGGATCGGCAGCGAGCGGATCTTGCCCTGCAAGGAGCCGGCCCCGTACTGCCCGGAGGTGACGGCGGCCCTGGCCCGGTCGGCGATCGGGGTGAGGTCGGTGAGGAAGCCGCGCGCGGTGAGCGCCGGCACCCGGGGCTGGTCGACGGCGTACACGTCGATCGCGTCGTCCTTCGCGGAGAGCCGCAGCTGGAGGGCGTCTCCGAGCCGGTCCGGCGGGACGGGGGCGGAGTCGATCCGCAGGTCGGAATCGGCCCGCTCGGAGCCGCGGATGACCGCCCGGAACGTCTTGGGAGTCTCCGGGCCGAGGAACCGGACCGCTGTTCTGCCGTCCGCCGGGCGACCGCCCGAGCAGCCCGCAAGGGCGGCCGCCGAGGACGCGCCCAGCGCGGCACCGAGCACCGTCCTGCGGCTTGGAGAGCTCCTCATACGGCTCTCCGGTCTGCGATGGACATCAAATCTCCAAATCGTTTTGCACCACTGATTCGGCCGTGTGCGGCGCGATCGCAAGCACCATACAAAACGTTTTGCATATTGGATAGAGTGACCTCGAACACCAGGACAGCATTCCTGGACGACAACGGGAGGCCGATGGTGCAGGGCGGGAGCCGGGTCAAGATCACGGATGTCGCGTCCGAGGCGGGCGTCAGCGTCACCACGGTCTCCCATGTGCTGAGCGGTCGCCGGCCCGTCTCGGCCGCCACCCGCGCCCGGGTCGAGGACGTCATACAGCGCCTCGGCTACCAGGCCGACCCGTCGGCGCGCGGACTGCGCACCCAGCGCACCCGCACCCTGGGCCTGGTCGTCCCGGACATCACCAACCCGTTCAACACCTCGATCGCCGCGGGCATGCAGGAGATCGCCCTGGCCCATGAGTACCTGACGGTGGTCTGCGAGGCCCCCATGGACGGCCCGCGCCTGCCCTTGGTGATCCGGCAGCTGGTGGCGCGCCACATCGACGGCATCGTGATCGGCCGGTACAGCGTCACCCGGCTCGATCTGGAGCGCGTCGTGGCGTCCGGATCGAAGCTGGTGCGGCTCGGCGGGCGGCTGGAGCCGGCGCTCGGCGATGTGGTCAGGGCCGCCGAGACCGAGGGAATGCACGACCTGGTCAGCCATCTGGTGGGCCGCGGCTACCGGCGGATCGCGTTCATCGGCGGTACACCGGGGGTGGAGCCGGGCGAGGAGCGGTTTGCGGGCTACCGCAAGGCCCTGGAGTCGGCCGGGCTGCCGGTCCCGGACGAGCTGGTCGTCTGGACCGGCTTCACTCGCGAGGGCGGGCGGGCCGGGGCCGCGGCCGTGCTGAGCGCGGTGGAGCGCCCGGACGCCGTGGTGTGCGCCAACGACCTGATCGCGATCGGCGCACTGGACACGGCACGGGCCGCCGGACTGCGGGTGCCGCACGACGTGGCGATCACCGGGTACGACGACATCGAGGCGGCCTCACTGGTCTCCCCCGCGCTCACCACCGTGCTCAACCCGGCCCGGGAGATCGGGCGTTCGGCCGCGCAGCTGCTGGTCGACCGGCTCGACGGGGACGGTACGGGGGCGGCCAGGGAGATCGTCCTGGCCCACCGCCTGGTACCGCGCGAGTCCGCCTGAGCGCACCGGCCGCCGGACGCGGCGGTCAGATGAAGTTCAGCGCCGCCGCCCCGCCCAGTCCCCCGAGCACCATGAAGACCGGCATCAGCACCTTCAGCTCCACCCAGCTGCCGGCCCGGAACCGCATGCCCTTCGGCGGCCCTATCGGGTACCAGCGCTTGCGGCCCAGCGGGATGGGCCACAGGATCGGGCAGCCGGAGACGGTCAGCGCGTCACCGATGTCGTGCACGAGGGCGCCGAGCACGATCGGCAGCCCGAGCCACAGGTACTCCTGGCCGGGGGCACTGAACAGCCAGTCCGAGCCGTTCCCCGGTTTGTCCAGGACTCCGGCCAGTATCCAGGCGCTGGTCGCGCCGAGCAGCCACACCAGGACATCGCTGGACATCCGGGCGGCCCGCCACAGCAGTCCTTCGACGGCGAGCACCAGGTGGACGAAGAGGATCGCCAGGACCGCCCACCGGCCGCCGGTGATCGCCGCGGCGGAGGCCCCGCCGCCGATCAGGACCGCCCAGAGCCAGGTGTGCGTCAGGGTCCGGTGGCCGCCGTTGCGGTGCGAGTCGCCGCGCATCTTGGTCGCCTTGTAGACGGCGTGCGAGAGCTTGTCGACGATCTCGCAGAGTCCCCGGGAGACCGGCCCGAAGGCGCGCGAGATGGTCGCGGACTTGTGGTCGAGGTCCGGGGCGAGCGCGGCTCCGGCGGTGATCAGGGCGCCGACGACCAGGACGGGCCACGGCATCGCGTGGCCGGCGGCGGCCGCCGCCGCGCCCACCCCCAGCCAGGCCGCTGCCCCTGACAGAGAGTGTGCCGGTCCCATCATGATTCTTCCCGCCCCCAAAGTCGTCCTGCTGCCATTGCCGCCCAGGCACGGCCGAGTTGAGTGGGAAGCGTATCGTCCGTGATCTTCATACGGTCGTCCGGTTCCCTCATCCGGGCGGAAGGCAGGCAAGATGGGGGCGTGACCCTTATCGATCAGCTGCCCCCGACCGACGACCCCGACGCCCTCTTCGAGGCTTTCTCGTCATGGACCGAGACGCAGGGCATCACCCTCTACCCCGCTCAGGAAGAGGCGCTGATCGAGGTGGTCTCCGGTGCGAATGTGATCCTTTCCACCCCGACCGGCTCCGGGAAGAGCCTGGTCGCGGCGGCTGCACACTTCACCGCGCTGGCCCAGGACAAGGTCACCTTCTACACCGCGCCCATCAAGGCACTGGTCTCGGAGAAGTTCTTCGACCTGTGCAAGCTGTTCGGTACGGAGAACGTCGGCATGCTCACCGGCGACGCCTCCGTCAACGCCGACGCCCCGGTGATCTGCTGCACGGCCGAGGTGCTGGCCTCGATCGCGCTGCGCGACGGGAAGTACGCCGACATCGGCCAGGTCGTGATGGACGAGTTCCATTTCTACGCCGAGCCGGACCGCGGCTGGGCCTGGCAGATCCCGCTCCTGGAGCTGCCGCAGGCCCAGTTCGTCCTGATGTCGGCCACGCTCGGCGACGTCAGGATGTTCGAGGAGGACCTGACCCGCCGCACCGGCCGCCCCACTTCCGTGGTGCGCTCCGCGACCCGGCCGGTGCCGCTCAGCTACGAGTACCGGCTGACCCCGATCACCGAGACCCTCACCGAACTCCTGGAGACCAGGCAGTCGCCGGTGTACATCGTGCACTTCACCCAGGCCGCGGCCGTCGAGCGGGCGCAGTCGCTGATGAGCATCAACATGTGCACCAAGGAGGAGAAGGAGAAGATCGCCGATCTGATCGGCAACTTCCGCTTCACCACCAAGTTCGGCCAGAACCTCTCCCGCTACGTGCGGCACGGTATCGGGGTGCACCACGCGGGCATGCTGCCGAAGTACCGGCGCCTGGTGGAGAAGCTCGCCCAGGCCGGTCTGCTGAAGGTGATCTGCGGTACGGACACCCTCGGCGTCGGCGTCAACGTACCCATCCGCACTGTGCTGTTCACGGCGCTCACCAAGTACGACGGCACGCGCGTGCGTACGCTGCGCGCCCGTGAGTTCCACCAGATCGCGGGCCGCGCGGGCCGGGCCGGGTTCGACACGGCGGGCTTCGTCGTGGCGCAGGCGCCCGAGCACGTCATCGAGAACGAGAAGGCCGTCAAGAAGGCGGGCGACGACCCGAAGAAGAAGCGCAAGGTGGTCCGCAAGAAGGCCCCCGAGGGCTTCGTCGCCTGGTCGGAGACGACCTTCGACAAGCTGATCCAGTCCGATCCGGAGCCGCTGACCTCCCGCTTCCGGGTCACGCACACGATGCTGCTGTCCGTGATCGCGCGTCCCGGCAACGCCTTCGAGGCGATGCGGCGGCTGCTGGAGGACAACCACGAGCCGCGCAGGGCGCAGCTGCGTCACATCCGCCGGGCCATCGCGATCTACCGCTCGCTGCTGGACGGCGGCGTCGTGGAGCGCCTCGACGAGCCGGACGCGGAGGGCCGTATCGTCCGGCTCACCGTCGATCTCCAGCAGGACTTCGCGCTCAACCAGCCACTGTCCACCTTCGCGTTGGCCGCGTTCGACCTGCTGGACCCCGACTCCCCGTCGTACGCGCTGGACATGGTCTCCGTCGTCGAGTCGACGCTCGACGACCCCCGGCAGATCCTCGCCGCCCAGCAGAACAAGGCGCGCGGCGAGGCGGTCGGGCAGATGAAGGCGGACGGTGTCGAGTACGAGGAGCGGATGGAGCTGCTCCAGGACGTCACGTACCCGAAGCCGCTGAGCGAGCTGCTGTGGCACGCGTACGACGTGTACCGCAGGAGCCACCCGTGGGTCGGTGACCATCCGGTCTCGCCGAAGTCGGTGATCCGTGACATGTACGAACGCGCCATGACCTTCACGGAGTTCACCTCCCACTACGAACTGGCCCGTACCGAGGGCATCGTGCTGCGGTATCTGGCGAGCGCGTACAAGGCGCTTGAGCACACCATCCCGGACGACATCAAGTCCGACGACCTGGAGGATCTGATCGCCTGGCTCGGCGAGATGGTCCGCCAGGTGGACTCCAGTCTTCTGGACGAGTGGGAGCAGCTGGCCAACCCGGAGGTGGAGACCGCCGAGGAGGCGCAGGAGCGGGCCGACGAGGTCAAGCCGGTCACGGCCAACGCCCGCGCCTTCCGGGTGCTGGTGCGCAACGCGATGTTCCGCCGGGTGGAGCTGGCCGCGCTGGACAAGGTGGGCGAGCTCGGTGGGCTGGACGGCGACGCGGGCTGGGACGAGGACGCGTGGGGCGAGGCGATGGATGCCTACTGGGACGAGTACGACGACCTGGGCACCGGTCCGGACGCCCGCGGGCCGAAGCTGCTGAAGATCGACGAGGACGCCGCGCACGGTCTGTGGCGGGTGCGGCAGACCTTCGCCGACCCGAACGGCGACCACGACTGGGGCATCAGCGCGGAGATCGACCTGGCCGCCTCCGACGAGGAGGGCAAGGCCGTCGTCCGGGTCACCTCGGTGGGGCAGCTGTGAGGGCGTACGCCGTGGGGGCGGCGCCGCTGCGAGAGTGGAGACGAACGGCATGACGAACCCCGCCGAGCGCCTGGTCGATCTGCTCGACCTGGAGCGGATCGAGGTCAACATCTTCCGTGGGCGCAGCCCCCAGGAGTCCCTCCAGCGGGTCTTCGGCGGGCAGGTGGCCGGGCAGGCGCTGGTCGCGGCCGGCCGTACCGCCGACGGGGACCGGCCGGTCCATTCGCTGCACGCCTACTTCCTGCGTCCGGGGCGTCCGGGGGTGCCGATCGTCTACGAGGTGGAGCGCGTCCGGGACGGCCGGTCGTTCACCACCCGCCGGGTCACGGCGGTCCAGCAGGGCCGGACGATCTTCAATCTGACGGCGTCGTTCCACCGGCCGGAGGAGTCGGGGTTCGAGCACCAGCTGCCGCCCGCCCGCGAGGTCCCCGACCCCGAGGAGCTGCCGACCGTCGCCGAGGAGGTGCGTGAGCACCTCGGGGCACTTCCGGAGGCGTTGGAGCGGATGGCGCGCCGGCAGCCGTTCGACATCCGGTACGTGGACCGGCTGCGCTGGACGCGGGAGGAGGTCGAGGGCGCGGACCCGCGCAGCGCGGTCTGGATGCGCGCGGTCGGCCCGCTGGGCGACGACCCGCTGGTGCACACCTGCGCGCTGACGTACGCCAGCGACATGACGCTGCTCGACGCGGTCCGCATTCCGGTGGAGCCGCTGTGGGGGCCGCGTGGATTCGACATGGCGTCGCTGGATCACGCGATGTGGTTCCACCGGCCGTTCCGGGCGGACGAGTGGTTCCTCTACGACCAGGAGTCGCCGATCGCCACCGGCGGACGGGGGCTGGCGCGCGGCCGGATCTACGACCGCGGGGGCAATCTGCTGGTGTCCGTGGTGCAGGAGGGGCTGTTCCGCAGCCTGGGCGCGTAGCCGGGTGCCGGCTCAGATGCCGGGGAGCGGGTCCTGTTCGACCTCGTGGCGGCGGGTGCGGATCTCCGGGGGTGCGGGGTGCAGTTTGGCGTCGCAGGCGGGTCCGAGGCCGGTACGGCGTGACTCCGTACCGGTGAGCGGGCGACCGCACATGCGGCAGCGCACCACCGGCCGGCGGGCGGACGGGTCGGCCGGACCGTCCTCGGGAAGGGGCTCGACGCCCGACCCGGGGAAAAGTCCGGGCCGGGGTTCGGGGAGGGGTTCGGCAGAGTCCACGAATCGATCTTCTCAGGGCGCCCGTCTACTCTGCGACTTCCGAGTGGCGCACGGCGGAGGAGTTCGCGGTGGGCAGCGTGCCGGCATTGAAGCCGGTCCCCCGGCCGGCGAGGGGCAGAGACGCTGAACCGGACACCGCCTTCCGGGAGCGGTCGCGCCCGTCGGCCATGTCATCGAGTTCGCCGACGGACCCGGCGGCGATTCCCGGGTGGTGGCCCATGTGGAGCGCGAACTGCCGCCCGGCGGGATACCGGCGTACCTGGAGGCCCGCGGCAGCGGCGACGCGGCGCGCGGGCCCCGGCGCATCGTCTGGCGGGCCGGCCAGGAGGTCCCGCTGGAGTTCCGGTCGGACGACGACGAGATCCATGTCCACGCCGCGTGGGTCGACTGGCGGCTCGCTGCCGGCGCTGATCCGCGCCTTCGGCAGCTGGATGGGCACTCCCTGGGACGACAAGCGCCGGTGAACCGGGTGCGGTCGGCACATGGCCCCGGGCGTGGCCCCGGGCACGCCTCCCGACCGCTCAGGAGGCGAGGATTCTGGCCTTCTGCGCCTCGAATTCGCTGTCGCTCAGCACTCCTCGGGCCTTGAGGTCACCGAGCTCCTTGAGCTGAGCGATCTTGTTGCTCATCTCTTCCTCCGGTGCGAGGGACGTGGGAGCGGGAGGCGGTGGGGCGGACCGGTCCTGGGCCTGGGCTGCGTCCTGCCGGGCCCAGCGGCCCGCCTGCCGCCGGGAGACCCGGTTGGAGACCGAGGTGGCGGTTCCGGCGATCACCGCTGTACGGGCGACGCCGCGAAGAAGGCCTGGCATGGTGCATCTCCTTTGACTGGCTCTGCGGGGTCGGGGGCCGGCATGCCTGGCGGAACTCCTCCGGGACGCCCGGCCCGACGGTTCCGTGCCCGGTTCGGACCCCGAACGGTTCAGACCCTGGACTCGGCCGCGTCGAGCGAGGCCAGGACCTCCTGGATCGGGATCCGGCCGTTGGCGACGAGGCGTCCGCCGGAACGGCGCAGGGCGGCCGCGAACGGTGCCGCCCACACGTTCTCGTAGATGACGATTGCGGCAGCGCTGCCGGGTTCGAGGACCGCACTCGCCTCGTCGATGTCGTCACGGCCGATCAGGCCCGAGGACACCCCTTCGAACACGGTGAGTTCGCCACCGCCGTCCCCGGTCAGCTCGGAGAGTTCCACGCCCTCGACCGAACCGTCCCGGTTCTTCCTGACGAACGTCAGATCCAGGATCCGGATGATGCCCCGGTCGACCAGGTCGACCAGCAGGGGCAGTCCTTCACCCGTCACCCGGCTCCCCGCCGGGAATTCGACCACCAGGTAGTCGATCGGTCCCGTCTCGTCGCTCTCGCCGCTCACGTCAGCTCCTCAGACATCTCGACTGCCCCGGTTCCGCCGGAGGCCACGGCCTCCGCCATTGCAGCAGCGGGTGGAGCGGAACGCATCTCGGCGGCGGCCCCGGGGAACGCCGCCCCGTTGCGCCGTTGGACTGAGGGCGGGTCACTCCCCCGGCCGAGCGGTGCGAGCCGCACCGAGCGGCTGCAACGCATCCTCATCTGGGAAGGCTCCCTGATCGACCCGGTCGGCGGCATCCTGGGGGCGCTCGTCTTCCACGGTGTCGTCGCAGGCGAGCGGCGGGGTTCGGTGCACCGGCTCGGGCCACCCGCCGGCAGCAAGGGCGTGGTGGCGCCGTTCACCGGGGGCGAAGCGCTCTTCGGTGCGGGGCTGACCGGGCCCGAGCCGGTACGAGGCCGGGGCGCGGGTGGTGGCCCACCGGGTCGACGGAGCCGTTCCGGCGGGGCAGGATGTGCTGTTCGTCGTCCGTCCGGACGGACGCCTCGCGCCGGTCACGAGCACCCGCACCCCGGCCGTCCGAGCGGCTGCCGGCCTGACTGCCCGCAGGGCCCCCTCCCGCTGCCCGCCGCCGTTCGTCAGGCGCCGTCCTCCTCCTGCTGCGGCGCCGCGCACAGCGCCCAGAGGACGAAGACGTTGATGGCGATGAGCACAATGGACCAGAGCGGGTAGAAGGGCAGCCACAGGAAGTTGGCGAGTGCGCCCAGGCCCGCCAGCACGATGCCGACGACACGCGCCCAGGTCGCGCCGGTGAGCAGCGCACAGCCGGCGAGGACGATGCCGATGCCCAGAGCGAGATGGATCCAGCCCCAGCCCGTGAGGCTGAACCGGAACACGTAGTTGTGCGTGGCGATGAAGATGTTGCTCCTGGCGATGGCCGCGATCCCTTCGAAGATCGCCATCGCCCCGCCGAAGATCATCAGAAACGCGGCGAAGGCGGTCCAGCCGTACCGGAAGGGATGATGCGAACGCGGGCTGGCGCCGGGCGCCACACTCGGCCCGCTGGTGGCACTGGCCATGTCGGCCTCCTCGGGTAGCAGAGCAACCCCGGTGGACCCGAGTGGGCCCGCCGGGCCTCCCGGACCAGCGTGGCACGAGCACGTCCTGTCAGCAGAACGACCGTGTCCCGGCCGTCACTCCAGGCATTTTCTCTGACCAGAGATATCATCCCTGTCGTGAGAGATATCGAAGAGGCGGAGCCCGGCTCCGTCGACGCCCGGCTCGCCGTGCGGCTGGGCGAACTGCGCACCGGACGCGGCTGGTCGCTGGACGAACTGTCCCGGCGCAGCGGGGTGAGCCGCTCCACGCTGTCCCGGCTGGAGCGGGGCGAGCTGAGCCCGACCGCCGCCCTGCTCGGCACGTTGTGCACGGTCTACGGCCGGACGATGTCCCGGCTGCTGATGGAGGTCGAGGCGGAGCCACCGCAACTGGTCCCCGCCGCGCGGCAGCCGGTGTGGCGGGACGAGGCATCGGGCTTCGTACGCCGCTCGGTCTCGCCGCCCCACACCGGCCTGCGCGCGGAGCTCGTCGAGGGCACCCTCGACGCGGGAGCCGCCATCGCGTACGAGAGCGCACCCGTGTCCGGCGTGGAGCAGCACGTCTGGGTGCTGGAGGGGACGGTCGAGATCACCGTCGACGACACCGTGCACACCGTGCACAGCGGCGACTGCCTGCGCTTCCTGCTGCGCGGCCCCTCGCGTTTCCACTGCCCCGGGCCGGATCGGGTCCGCTACGCGCTGATGATCGTCCTGCCGTGACATCCGTGCAATCCCTGAAGGCCGCGAAAGCCGCCAAATCCCTGAGAGGACCTGCCTCATGACCGAGATCGTTCCGGTTTCCGGGCCCGGACTGGTCACCTACGCCGATGAGTTGGCCGCCCTTCTGGTGGAGACCGTGGACGGTGGATCGTCGGTGGGTTTCCTCGCGCCCCTGGACCGCGGCGCGGCGGCCGCCTGGTGGCGGGAGAGGGCCGGGGCCGTCGACGCCGGAGACCTCCGGGTCTGGATCGCCCGGGACGCGGAACGGGTGGCGGGGACCATCGGCCTGGTCCGGGCTCCGCTGCCGAACGCCCGCCACCGGGCGGAGATCGCCAAGCTGATGGTCCGTCCGTCGGCCCGCGGTCAGGGGCTCGGCCGGTCGCTGCTGGCCGCTGCCGAGCGGTCGGCCGCCGAGGAGGGGATCACACTGCTGGTGCTGGACACCGAGAGCGGCAGCCCCGCCGAACGGCTCTACCGTTCGGCGGGCTGGACGGAGTGCGGATCGATTCCGGACTACGCCGCCGACCCGGCCGGGACCCTGAGACCGACGACGCTCTACTACAAGGCGGCCGGCGCCGCGCAGGGGTCGCCGAAACGGGCGGCGGGGCCGTCCGCGGCCTCGTAGGCAGAATCGTCAGGCGCACCTACGGGTCGCCGACGGGCCGTTGTCCCGCACCCGGGGCACCCGCGGCCCGGCCGCTGGATCCGAACAGCCGGGCGTTCGGGAGTTCGGGTTCACGGTGATCAACCAGTGGGCACGACAATGGCTGTGGAAGCCACCCTCACAAGGAGAGCCTCATGACGCTGTACGACATCCCCCTGCGCACGCTCACCGGCGAGCCCACCTCCCTGGCCGACTACCGCGGCCGGGCGGTCCTGTTGGTGAACGTCGCGTCGAAGTGCGGGCTCACGCCGCAGTACGCGGGCCTGGAACGGCTCCAGAAGGCTTACGGGGACCGCGGCTTCACCGTGCTCGGTGTGCCGTGCAACCAGTTCGCCGGCCAGGAGCCGGGAAGCGCGGAGGAGATCCAGACCTTCTGCTCGACGACGTACGGTGTCAGCTTCCCGCTGCTGGAGAAGACCGACGTGAACGGCGCGGAACGCCACCCGCTCTACGCCGAGCTGACCGCCCTCGCGGACGAGGACGGCGAGGCCGGTGACGTCCAGTGGAACTTCGAGAAGTTCCTCATCTCGCCGGCGGGCGAGCCGGTCGCGCGTCTTCGCCCGCGCACGGAGCCGGAGGCACCGGAGCTCGTCGCCGCCATCGAGTCCCAGCTGCCCGCCTGACCGGTTCCGTCCTCACCACCGGACGACCGCTCTTCCCCTCGGTGGCCGGACGGGCCGCAATTCCGGCCCGTCCGGCCACCGAGGACGGTGGGGTGGGGGCCCTGCGGGCGTGAGCCGCGCACACCACCGCCGCGCACCCCGTCAGCGGATCGGCATGCCCGAGAGGGTGCGGGCGATCACCAGACGCTGGATCTCGCTCGTACCCTCGAAGATCGTGTAGATCGCCGCGTCCCGGTGCATCCGCTCCACCGGGTACTCACGGGTGAAGCCGTTGCCGCCGAGGATCTGGACGGCCTGCGCGGTGACCTTCTTCGCCGTCTCGCTCGCGTACAGCTTGGACATGGAGCCCTCGGCCGAGGTGAACGGCTTGCCGGTGGCCGCCATCCAGGAGGCACGCCAGACCAGCAGCCGGGCCGCGTCGATCTGCGTGCGCATGTCGGCGAGCTGGAAGGCGATGCCCTGGTTGTCGATGATCGGCCGGCCGAACTGGGTGCGGGTCTTCGCGTAGTCCAGCGCGACCTCGTACGCCGCACGGGCGGTACCGACCGCCATGGCGCCGACCGCGGGGCGGGAGGCCTCGAAGGTCGCCATCGCCGCGTTCTTCACCCGCTCGCCACCGGACGCGGCGCGCTCGCGGGCCCGGGCCAGGCGCTGGTCGAGCTTCTCCTTGCCGCCGAGCAGGCAGTGGCCGGGGACGCGGACGTCCTCGAGGACGACCTCGGCGGTGTGCGAGGCGCGGATGCCGTGCTTCTTGAACTTCTGGCCCTGGGAGAGGCCGGGGGTGTCCGGCGGCACGATGAACGAGGCGTGCCCCTTGGAGCCGAGCTCCGGGTCGACCACGGCGACGACGACATGGACGTTGGCGATTCCGCCGTTGGTCGCCCAGGTCTTGGTGCCGTTCAGCACCCACTCGTCCTTGGCCCGGTCGTACACCGCACGGGTGCGCATCGAGGCGACGTCGGAACCCGCGTCCGGCTCGGAGGAGCAGAAGGCCGCGACCTTGACGTCGTCGGCGTCGCCGTACATCTGCGGGATCCAGGTGCCGATCTGCTCCTCGGTGCCGTTGGCGAGGACGCCCACGGCCGCCAGGCCCGTACCGACGATCGACAGGGCGATGCCCGCGTCCCCCCAGAAGAGCTCCTCCATCGCCATCGGGATGCCGAGACCCGTCGGGTCGAAGAACTGCTGGGCGTAGAAGTCGAGGGAGTAGATGCCGACCTTGGCCGCCTCCTGGATGACGGGCCAGGGCGTCTCCTCACGCTCGTCCCACTCCGAAGCCGCGGGGCGGATCACATCCGCGGCGAAGCCGTGAAGCCAGTCACGGACCTGCTTCTGGTCGTCGTTGAGTTCGAGCGTGAACTCCGCCATGTTCCCCTCCACGTACTACCCTGAAAAACCACTCGTTACTTGCGGTAACCGCAGTCTGTTACCGACAAGTAGCCTCTGTCAACCGCCCGGGTGCCCATCCGCAGTCCGCCGGGCAGGGTGTTACGTTGCGCAGGCAGGACGCAATGTGCGTGGCCAGGGGCGGGGAGAGACGACATGGAGAGCACACGACAGGCCGAGCGGCAGCGGACAGCGGCCGAGAGCCGCCGCCGCGAGCTGCTCGAAGCCGCCGACCGCGTGGTGCTCAGGGACGGACCGGGCGCCTCGATGAACGCCATCGCGGCGGAGGCCGGAATCACCAAGCCCATCCTCTACCGGCATTTCGGCGACAAGGGCGGCCTCTACCGGGCCCTCGCCAAGCGCCACACCGACGCCCTGCTGATCGCCCTGCGGGCGGCGCTGGACGCACCCGCCGAGCGCCGCCGGCGCGTGGAGTCGACGCTCGACACCTACCTGGCGGCGATCGAGGCCCGCCCACAGGTCTACCGCTTCCTGATGCACCCGTCCGACGACTCGGCGCCCTCGACCGAGCAGGGTTTCGACGTCGGACGGCACTCCGCGCCACTGCTGCGCAGACTCGGCGAGGAACTGGCCCTGGTGATAGCCGAGCGGGTGGACCTGGGCCCGGACAACGAGGCCATGGCCCGCATCTGGGGCCACGGCATCGTCGGCATGATGCACGCCGCGGGCGACTGGTGGCTCGGTGAACGCCCTTGCTCCCGCGAGCAGTTGGTGCGCAGCCTGGCGGATCTGCTGTGGGGCAGACTGGCCGACGCGCGCGACCGGCCCGGCGGCCCGGGGTTCTGAGGCGCCGTGCGGTCAGCCGCCCTTCGCCCAGGGAGCCCGGCGGGCCGCGCGCAGCGCCCTCGACCGGCGCAGCCCGGTCAGCCGGTCCGTGTAGACCATGCCGTCGAGATGGTCGCACTCGTGCTGGAGGCAACGGGCGAAGAAGCCGGTCCCGGTGATCCGTACCGGCTCGCCCCCGACGGTCGTGCCCTCGACGACGGCACGGTCGAAGCGCGGGGTGCCGGCCTCGATCCCGGGCAGCGACAGGCAGCCCTCCGGACCGCGTACGGTGATGCCGTCCGCCTCGACCAGTTTCGGGTTGACGAGATGTCCGAGGTGCCGGACGTCGTCGTCGTCCGGGCAGTCGTAGACGAACACCCGCAGCGGAACGCCGACCTGATTGGCCGCGAGCCCGACGCCCTGGGCCGCGTACATGGTGGCGTACATGTCCTCGACGAGGCGGGCGAGCGAGGGACCGAAGTCCGTGACGGGTTCGCAGGCTCCGTGCAGCACCGGATCACCGAGCAGACTCATGGCACGAATCAGTCCGGAACTGCCGGGGATCGGGCGGTTTCGCATGGCGGCAATCGTACGTTCCACGTGACCTCCACCTCCCCGGCGGTGCCGCGGTGCGGTCGCCGCGCCGGACATCGATAGGCTGGGCATGGACCGATGCAAGGAGGATCTAGGACGATGGCAGGCAACACGGAGCCGTTGTCGCCGCGGGCCAAGCTGGCCGTGACGGCGGGTAAGGCCGCGGCGGCGGTGTCCCGCGCCGCGGGGCGCGGCAGCGGATCGGTGATCGGCGGCCGGGTGGCGCTCAAGCTCGACCCCGACCTGCTGGGGCGGCTGGCGCAGCACCTGGACGTGATCCTCGTGTCGGCGACGAACGGCAAGACGACGACGACCCGGCTGATCGCGGAGGCACTGCGGGCCGCGGGCCCGGTCGTGTCCAACGCGCTCGGCGCGAACATGCCGGCGGGCATCACCTCGGCACTGGCGGGCGGCTCGGACGCGAAATACGGCGTCATAGAGGTCGACGAGAAGTACCTCGCCGGGGTCGCGCGCGACACGACGCCCAAGGTGATCGCGCTGCTCAACCTCTCCCGCGACCAGCTCGACCGCGCCGCGGAGACCCGGATGCTCGCGGAGAAGTGGCGTGAGGGGCTGTCCGGCTCGAAGGCCGTGATCGTCGCGAACGCCGACGACCCGCTGATCGTCTGGGCGGCGTCCTCCTCCCCCAATGTGGTGTGGGTCGCGGCCGGGCAGGCGTGGAAGGACGACGCCTGGTCCTGCCCGTCCTGCGGCGGTGTGATGCAGCGCCCCGGCGACGACTGGTTCTGCGGCGAGTGCGGATTCCGCCGCCCCGCCCCGAGCTGGGTGCTGCACGGCGACTACGTCCTGGACCCGCACGGATCGGCGTGGCCGATCCACCTCCAGCTGCCCGGCCGCGCCAACAAGGCCAATGCCACCAGCTCCGCCGCCGTGGCCGCCGTCTTCGGTGTGCCGCCGCAGGTGGCGCTGGAGCGCATGTACCAGGTGCAGGCCGTCGCGGGCCGCTACGACGTGGTCAGCTTCCTCGGCCGTGAGCTGCGGCTGCTGCTGGCGAAGAACCCGGCGGGCTGGCTCGAAACGTTCTCGCTGATCGACCCGCCGCCCACCCCGGTGATCCTCTCCGTCAACGCCCGCGGCGCGGACGGTACGGACACCTCCTGGCTGTGGGACGTGGACTACACCCAGCTCGCCGGTCACCCGATCTTCGTGCTCGGCGACCGCAAGCTGGACCTCGCGGTCCGTCTCGAAGTGGCCGGTCTCGACTTCCGGGTCTGCGAGAACCTCGACGAGGCCGTGCAGCAGGCCCCGCCCGGCCGTATCGAGGTCATCGCCAACTACACCGCCTTCCAGGACCTGCGCCGTCGTGTCGGCAACTGACCCCGGCCGCGGCCACCTCCGGAGAGGACGAAGCATGAGCAACAACGGTCTGCGTCTGGTCTGGGTCTACCCCGACCTCCTCAGCACCTACGGCGACCAGGGCAACGCGCTCGTGGTGGAGCGCCGGGCCCGGCAGCGCGGTCTCGACGTGCAGCGCGTCGACGTCCGCAGCGACCAGCCGGTCCCGACGTCCGGTGACATCTACCTGATCGGCGGCGGCGAGGACCGTCCGCAGCGGCTCGCCGCGGAGCGGCTGCGCCGCGACGGCGGGCTCAGCCGGGCCGCGTCCAACGGCGCGATCATCTTCTCGGTCTGCGCCGGGTACCAGATCCTCGGCCATGAGTTCATCAACGACCTCGGTGAGCGCGAGGCCGGTCTCGGTCTGCTCGACGTGGTCTCCACGCGAGGCGAGGGGGCCCGGTGCGTCGGTGACGTACTGGCCGACATCGACCCGCACCTCAACCTGCCGCCGCTGACCGGTTTCGAGAACCACCAGGGCGTCACCCATCTCGGCCCGACGGCACGCCCGTTCGCCCGGGTGCAGTTCGGCCGGGGCAACGGCACCGGCGACGGCACCGAGGGCGCGTACAACGACACCGTCTTCGGTACGTACATGCACGGTCCCGTGATGGCGCGGAACCCCCTGATCGCGGATCTGCTGCTGAAGCTGGCGCTCGATGTCAACGCCCTGCCGCCGACGGACGACCGCTGGTACGAGGCGCTGCGCGCCGAGCGCATCGCGTCGGCGACCCAGCCCGCCTGATGAGGCCCATTTCGCTCAGCTGAGCGGCGTCCAGCAGGCGGACGCCCGGTTCGGCCCCGCCACCCTGCGCCGGTAGGGTGGCGGGGATCCAACCGGACGACGTGGTCCGGTCGTCGGCCCACGTTGCAAAGGTTTCCCGGGCAATGCGAATTGGTGTGCTCACCTCCGGCGGCGACTGCCCCGGCCTGAATGCCGTCATCCGCTCCGTCGTGCATCGCGCGGTGGTCGACCACGGCGACGAGGTCATCGGCTTCCACGACGGGTGGAAGGGTCTCCTCGAGTGCGACTACCGCAAGCTCGACCTCGACGCGGTCGGCGGCATTCTCGCCCGCGGCGGTACGATCCTCGGCTCCTCCCGGGTCCAGCCCGCCCATCTGCGGGGCGGCGTCGAACAGGCCAGGGGCCATGTCGCCGATCTCGGTCTCGACGCGATCATCCCGATCGGCGGCGAGGGCACGCTGAAGGCGGCCAACCTGCTCTCCGAGGCGGGCCTGCCGATCGTCGGCGTGCCGAAGACGATCGACAACGACATCGCCTCCACCGATGTGACGTTCGGCTTCGACACCGCCGTCGGGGTCGCCACCGAAGCCCTCGACCGGCTGAAGACGACCGCCGAATCGCACCAGCGGGTGCTCATCGTCGAGGTCATGGGCCGCCACACCGGCTGGATCGCCCTGCACTCGGGCATGGCCGCCGGTGCGCATGCCATCGTCGTGCCCGAGCGGCCCTTCGACATCGACGAGCTGACCGAACTGGTCGGCAAGCGCTTCTCGGCCGGCAAGAAGTTCGCGATCGTGGTCGTCGCCGAGGGCGCCAAGCCGCGCCAGGGCTCCTCCATGGAGATCGAGCGGGGCACCACGGACATCTACGGCCACGAGCGGTTCGCCGGGGTCGCGACGCAGCTCTCCACCGAGCTGGAGCAGCGCCTCGGCAAGGAGGCCCGCCCGGTGATCCTCGGCCATGTGCAGCGCGGCGGCACCCCGACCGCGTACGACCGGGTGCTCGCCACCCGTTTCGGCTGGCACGCGGTGGAGGCCGCGCACCGCGGCGAGTTCGGCATGATGACGGCGCTGCGCGGCACGGACATCGTGATGGTGCCGCTGGGTGAGGCCGTGGAGACCCTGAAGACGGTCCCGGCCGAGCGGTACGCCGAGGCGGAGTGCGTGCTCTGAGCGACACCCGGTCCGACGAACTGCCCCCGGCCGCACGTGCGGCCGGGGGCAGTTCTACTCTGGTCGGGACAACCGGCACGAAACGGGGACGTCCCCAGCGGGAGTGAACAGATGGATCACAGCGGGCACGGCATGAACATGGATCTACCGCCGTTCACGCTGGGGCGCGGGCTCCAATTCTCCGCGGACCCGTTCTTCCTCATCGGCTGCGTTCTCGCGGTCGGCCTGTACGGGTACGCCGTGCTGCGGCTGCGCGGGCGCGGGGACAGCTGGCCGACCGGCCGGATCGTCTTCTTCGTCGTCGGTGTGCTGTCCATCGCCCTGGTGATGTGCACCAAGCTGAACGACTACGGCATGGTCATGTTTAGCGTGCACATGGTGCAGCACATGGTGATCAGCATGCTGTCGCCGATCCTGCTGCTGCTGGGTGCTCCGGTGACCCTGGCGCTGCGGGCGCTCCCGGTCGCGGGGCGTGGCCGCACCGGCCCGCGCGAGCTGCTGCTGATGCTGCTGCACAGCCGGTACATGAGGGTCATCACGCATCCGGTCTTCACGATTCCGCTCTTCATCGCCAGCCTGTACGCGCTGTACTTCACCCCGCTCTTCGATTTCCTGATGGGTTCGAAGACCGGACACATCGCGATGATGGTGCACTTCCTCGCGGTCGGCCTGGTGTTCTTCTGGCCGATCATGGGCGTCGACCCGGGGCCGCACCGGCCCGGTTATGTGATGCGGATGCTGGAGCTGTTCGCGGGGATGCCGTTCCACGCGTTCTTCGGCATCGCGCTGATGATGGCGACGACGCCGATGGTGGACACGTACAAGCATCCGCCGGCCTCGCTCGGCATCGACGCGCTGAGCGATCAGAACTGGGCGGGCGGCATCGCCTGGGCGTTCAGCGAGATCCCGTCGGTACTGGTGCTGATCGCGCTGGTCTTCCAGTGGTACCGCTCCGAGCAGCGGACGGCCAAGCGCTCCGACCGTGCGGCCGACCGGAACGGGGACCAGGAGCTGCAGGCGTACAACGCCTATCTCGCCTCGTTGCAGGCGCGCGGGCAGTAGCGGTGGGCATGCCTCCGGGGTGACGATGGCATCCACGGCCATATGGCCGATGAGGAGGGTGCGGGCATGTCCGGATCCACGAAGACCATGGGCGTGATCACCGTGGTGGCCCTGGTGGCGGTCACCGCCTACACGGTGGCGCTGGGGAGCAGTGGCTGGCTCTGGTTCGGGTGGGTGGTCCTCGGGCTGATCACGCTGGGGATGGCCACGACGCGCGAATCCTGAGCCGGTCGGCTCGTCCGGCTCAGGACGACCGGGCTGAACGACCGGGTTCAGAAGCGGAAGACCGGTCCGGTGGCCACGCCCAGCTCGCAGGCGTTGGGGAACGTCTTCCGCCAGGCGACGGGCCGCCCGTCCCACCTGCCGGTGGCGGTGGCCGTCACCGGGTCGTACACCTTGGTGCACAGGTGCGGGTCACCGGGCAGGTCGTCCAGGTCGCCTGCGGCTTCGTCGATCGCCGCGCAGGCGGCGGCCGCCTCGGGGTGCCGGGTGTCCGGGGCGGGCGGGCAGATCAGCTCGACGCCGCGGATCCAGGTGTTCGCGCTGCCCGAGACGGTGAGGAAGAGTCTGCGCTCCGGCAACGGGGCGCCGGACCGGGCGGCCGCGGCGGACCCCGCGGCGGTGAGGGTGAGCAGGGCGGCGGCGGCGAGAGCGGCACGCAGGCGCATCGGAGAACTCCTGTGACTCGGGGGTACCGGGGATACGGGGGTTGCGGGGCGTCCCCGCGATGGCCCGGGGGATCTCGGCAACGGACCTGGGGGTGTCCCCCCATGTCCAGGACGCCCGGTCTGCGGGAACCCGGCAAGATGATCTTGGAAGTCGGCGCCGGGCAAGGCGCCGCGCCGCGGTCCCACCCTCCGGGGGCCGCCGGCGGGTCCGGGTGGAGTACCGGCGGACAGCGGGCCCCGGCGTCCCCGCCGGAAGCGGCCTCCGCCCCGGGAACCGCGGCCTCCGAGTCCGGCCCGCCGCAACCGGGCTCGACCGGTGGCCGCCACCAACGGGAAGACGTTCGACACCGGTGATACCGCGCCCGGGAAGACGGCCGCCTTCACTGCCCCGGCCAAGCCCGGCACCTACCCGTACATCTGCACTATTCATCCGTACATGAAGGGGTCGCTCACCGTTCGGTGACGCGCCCGATCCCGCGCCGACGGACCACACGATTCCGGCCCGGGCGCACCGTCTGCCATCAGCGGTTGTGCGGCACGGGCCGGGCCCGTGCCGGGGCTTCAGGTCGACCGAGCCGTAAAGCAGTTGTGATTTGAGCCTTGACAGGTGCGCATCACCACGCCACCTTGGGAGCGCTCCCACAATCAAGACTTGCACACAACGGCCGCCGTGCGCCCCTGCGGTGATCCCCGCCCGGGGCATCGGGCCCGTACGCCGCCCGGACCCGTTCCGCACCACCGCGCCGCCGCCCCCATCCCTCCACCCCTCCCCCACGACACCCGCCACTGGAGGATTTGTGTCGATATCCCGTAGAACGTTCAGCAGCGCGCTGGGCGGCGGTCTGCTCACCCTGGGCCTGGCCCAGGGCGCCGTCGCAGCCGCTCCCGCCGCACCGGCGGCCCGCGGCGCCGCCCGGCGCGCCGCGGGCGACGACCCGTACACCCAGGCGTTCCTCACCCAGTACGGCAAGATCAAGGACGGCATGCACTGGCTGATGGACCTGGACAACACCTACGGCTACGGCAACAAGCCGGGCACCGGCGGCGAGTCGGGCCCGGGCGCCGGTCCTTCGTTCATCAACTCCTACCAGCGCGGCTCGCAGGAGTCGGTGTGGGAGACCATCCCGCAGCCCACCACCGACCTCTTCGCGTACGGCGGCCCGAACGGCTATCTCGATCTGTTCGTCGGCGACCAGAACTACGCCAAGCAGTGGAAGTACACCAACGCCCCGGACGCCGATGCCCGCGCGGTCCAGGCCGCCTACTGGGCCTACCGCTGGGCCTCGGCGCAGGGCAAGGAGGGCGAGGTCGCGGCTTCGGTGGCGAAGGCCGCCAGGATGGGCGACTACCTCCGCTACGCCATGTTCGACAAATACTTCAAGCGCGTCGGCGACTGCACCGCCCCCGACTCCTGCCCCGCCGCCTCCGGCCGTGACTCGCAGCACTACCTGCTGTCCTGGTACTACGCCTGGGGCGGCGCCGCGGCCGGCAGCAGCGGCGGCTGGGCCTGGCGCATCGGTGACGGCGCCTCCCACCAGGGGTACCAGAACCCGCTCTCCGCCTGGGCGCTGTCCAACGTACCCGCGCTCACTCCGAAGTCGGCCACGGCCAGGACGGACTGGGCGAAGAGCCTGACCCGGCAACTGGAGTTCCTGGCCTGGCTGCAGTCCGGCGAGGGCGCGTTCGCGGGCGGGTGCACCAACAGCTGGGAGGGGCAGTACGGCACGCCGCCGGCCGGCACCCCCACCTTCTACGGCATGGCCTACGACTGGCAGCCGGTGTACCACGACCCGCCGAGCAACAACTGGTTCGGCTTCCAGGCGTGGGGCATGGAGCGGGTCGCCGCGTACTACTACGTCACCGGCAACGCGACCGCCGGGGCCGTGCTGGACAAGTGGGTCGCGTGGGCCTCCGGCGAGACGACGGTCGGCGCGGACGGCAGCTACCGCTTCCCCTCCACGCTGAGCTGGACGGGGAAGCCGGACACCTGGAACCCGGCGTCCCCCGGGAAGAACGCCGGGCTGCACGTGTCGGTGGTCGACTACTCCAACGACGTCGGCGTGGGCGCCGCGTACGTCAAGACGCTCACCTACTACGCCGCGAAGTCGGGCGACCGGGCCGCGGGCTCACTGGCCAAGGCCCTCCTCGACGCGATGGCGCTGAACGCCGATGCCAAGGGCATCGCGGTGCCGGAGACCAGGGCCGACTACAAGCGGTTCAAGGACGAGGTGTACGTCCCGTCGGGATGGTCGGGCACCATGCCGAACGGCGACACCGTCGAGCCGGGCGCCACCTTCACCGGCATCCGGACCTGGTACCGGGACGACCCGGACTGGCCGAAGGTCCAGGCCTATCTGGACGGCGGTGCGGCGCCCACCTTCACCTATCACCGCTTCTGGGCCCAGGCGGCGCTTGCGCTGGCCTTCGCGATCTACGCCGAGCTGCTGGTGGAAGGGGGCGGCAGCGGCGGGGACACCGAGGCGCCGACCGTGCCCGGTGGACTCACCGTGACCGCCACGACGAGCAACAGCGTGTCGCTCTCCTGGTCGGCCGCCACCGACAACGTCGGGGTGACGGGCTACGACGTCTACCGCAACGGGGTGCTCGCCGGGAACGCGACGACGCCGGCGTTCACCGACACGGGCCTCGCCGCGGCCACCGAGTACAGCTATGCGGTGGCCGCGCGGGACGCGGGCGGCAACACCTCGGCGCTCTCCGCCGCCGTGTCCGCGACCACGAAGGCGGGCAGCGGTGGCAGCGGCGCGGTGAAGGTCCAGTACAAGAACACCGACTCCTCGGCCACCGACAACCAGATCCGGCTCGGTCTGCAACTCCTGAACACCGGCAACGCCCCCGTGGACCTGTCCACGGTGACGGTCCGGTACTGGTTCACCTCCGAGGGCGGCGCGAGCACGTTCAGCACCAACTGCGACTACGCGGCGCTCGGTTCGTCCAACGTCATTCACAGGGTGGCCGCTGTCGCAGCCCCGAAGGCGGGTGCCGAGCGCTGTCTGGAGGTCGGCTTCACCGCAGGCGCGGGCACGCTGGCAGCGGGCGCCTCGACGGGCGAGCTCCAGCTGCGCCTGAACAAGACCGACTGGTCCGACTTCGACGAGGCCGACGACTACAGCCACGCCGCCAACACCGCGTACGCCGACGCCCCGAGGATCGCGGCGTACCTCGGCTCCGCCCTGGCCTGGGGAGTCGAGCCGTGAGGAGCCGCCGCACACCGGCCGGGCGCACCGGCCGCCGGCTGCCGGTGCTCGTCGCAGCGGCGGCGTCGCTGCTGCTCGCAGCGGCCTCGATGCTCACCGGCGCCCCGCCCGCGTCGGCCGCACCGGTCACCGACTGCACCCAGTGGGGAACCACTGAACTGCGGGGAGGCGAGTACGTCTACCAGCAGAACGAGTGGAACTCCGAAGCCCGGCAGTGCGTCGAGGCCGACCCGGCGACGGGCGCCTGGAGCGTCACCGATGCCTCGTTCGCGCTCCCGACGAACGGCGCCCCGGCCACGTACCCCGCCAGTTACCGGGGCTGCCACTGGGGCGCGTGCACGACGGACAGCGGACTGCCCTTGCGTGTCGCCGAGTTGGGCAGCGTGCGCACCAACTGGTCGACCACCCAGGTCGCTTCCGGCGCGTACAACGTGGCGATGGACATCTGGTTCGACTCCGCACCGGTCACGGACGGCCAGCCGGACGGCACCGAGCTGATGATCTGGATGAACCACCGCGGTGGCGTGCAGCCGATCGGGGCGCGCACCGCGACCGTGCAGCTCGACGGCCGGAACTGGGACGTCTGGACGGGTCCGGGCGCCTCGGGCTGGAAGGTGATCTCGTACGTCCTCCAGAACGGCGCCACCGAGCTGACCGACTTCGATGTGAAGGGCCTGATCGACGACGGTGTCACGCGCGGCGCCATCAATCCCGCGCACTATCTGATCGACGCGGAGGCCGGGTTCGAGATCTGGCAGGGCGGCCAGGGGCTCGGGATGAACGAGTTCGCCTTCGAGGCGAGCGCGAGGAGCGGCGGCACGGCCGGCGCGCTGAAGGCGCAGTACAAGAACAACGACGCGGCGCCGGGCGACAACCGGATCGGGCCCGGACTGCGACTGGTCAACACCGGCACGGCCCCGGTGGACCTGAGCGATGTCACCGTCCGCGACCGGTTCAGCGGTGAATCCGGCGCCACCGCCTACGGCACCTCGTGCGACTGCGCCGTCCTCGGCTGCTCCACCGTCACCCACCGGGTGCAGCCCGCTTCCGCCGCCGGTCCGGGCGCCGACCACTACCTGGAGGCCGGATTCGGCGGCGGCACGCCGGCGGCGGGCGCCACCACCGGCGAGATCCAGCTGCACCTCAACAAGGCCGACCGGTCGGCCTTCGACGAGACCGACGACTACAGCCGCACCACCGGCGCCTCGTTCACCGACGCACCGAAGGTCACCGTCCATGTCGACGGGGCCCTGGTGTGGGGCACCGCGCCCTGACCGGGCCGCCGCCCCTGCTCAACACCCCGCGAACCCGCCTGCGGGTACCTCCGCAGGCGTACGAGAGGAGCACGGAGCCGCAATGAGAACCAGAGGCACCACCCCGCACGGAGTACGCCGAAAGCTGGCCGCGCTCTCCGCCCTGGCGATGGGCGCGGCGCTGGCGGTGGCCATACCCTCGACGGCGCAGGCCGCAGCCCGGGTCGACAACCCCTACGTGGGCGCCACCGCGTATGTGAACCCCGACTGGTCCGCCAAGGCGGCGGCAGAACCGGGCGGCGGCGCCATCGCCGACGAACCCTCCTTCGTCTGGATGGACCGCATCGCGGCCATCGAGGGCTCGGGCGACGCGATGAGTCTGCGCGAGCACCTCGACGCCGCGCTGGACCAGGGCGCGAACCTCTTCCAGGTGGTCATCTACGACCTGCCCGGACGGGACTGCGCCGCACTGGCCTCCAACGGCGAGCTCGGCCCCACCGAGATCGACCGGTACAAGACCGAGTACATCGATCCGATCGCCGCCATCCTGGCCGACCCGGCCTACGCGAGTCTGCGCATCGTCACCATCATCGAGCCGGACTCGCTGCCGAACCTGGTCACCAACGCCGGCGGCACGGACGGGTCCACCGACGCCTGCGCGACGATGAAGGCGAACGGCAACTACGAGAAGGGTGTCGGCTACGCCCTGCACACCCTCGGTGCCATTTCCAACGTCTACAACTACGTCGATGCCGCCCACCACGGCTGGCTGGGCTGGGACTCCAACTTCGTCCCGGCGGCGCAGGAATTCAAGAAGGCCGCGACGTCGGAGGGCGCCACGGTCGCCGACGTCCAGGGCTTCATCGTCAACACGGCCAACTACTCGGCCCTGAAGGAGCCGAACTTCAAGGTCACCGACACGGTGAACGGCACCACGGTGCGCCAGTCCAAGTGGGTGGACTGGAACTACTACGTCGATGAGCTGTCGTTCGCGCAGGCGCTGCGCACCGAGCTGGTCAGCCAGGGCTTCGCCTCGGACATCGGGATGCTGATCGACACGGCCCGCAACGGCTGGGGCGGTTCCGCCCGGCCCACCGCCGCGGGACCGCTGACCAATGTGGACGACTATGTCAACGGAGGCCGTGTCGACCGGCGCATCCACGCGGGCAACTGGTGCAACCAGAGCGGCGCTGGTATCGGTGAGCGGCCCGCCGGCGCCCCCGAGCCCGGCATCGACGCCTACGTATGGGCGAAGCCCCCGGGCGAGTCGGACGGCAACAGCCAGCCCATCGACAACGACGAGGGCAAGGGCTTCGACCGGATGTGCGACCCCACGTACACCGGCAACGGCCGCAACGGGAACAATCTGACCGGTGCCCTGGCGAACTCCCCGCTCGCGGGCCACTGGTTCTCCGCGCAGTTCCAGGAGCTGGTACGCAACGCCTACCCGCCGCTGGGCGGCAGCGGCGGCGGTGACGACACCCAGGCGCCCACTGCGCCCACGGGTCTGAAGGTCACGGGGAAGACCAGTGGCAGCGTGTCGCTGTCCTGGACGGCGTCGACCGACGACACGGGGGTGACCGCGTACGACGTCTACCGCGCGGGAACGAAGGTGGGTTCGTCCGCGTCGACGTCCTACACGGACACGGGCCTGACGGCCTCGACCGCGTACAGCTACACCGTCAGGGCGCGGGATGCGGCCGGCAATGTCTCGGCGGCTTCCGCGGCGGTCCCGGCCACGACCGACCAGGGCGGCGGCACCGGGACCGGGACACTCAAGGTCCAGTACAAGAACACCGATTCCTCGGCCACCGACAACCAGATCCGGATGGGTCTGCAACTGGTCAACACCGGTTCCGCCGCGGTGGACCTGTCCACGGTGAAGGTGCGGTACTGGTTCACGCCGGAGGCCGGGGCGAGCACCTTCTCCACCGCGTGCGACTACGCGGTCACCGGCTGCTCCGACGTGACCCACGGTGTGTCCTCGACGGGTGGTTCCGCCACGGGGGCCAGCCACTACCTGGAGGTCGGGTTCGGCAGCGGCAGTCTCGCGGCGGGCGCCTCCACCGGGGAGATCCAGCTGCGGCTGAACAAGACCGACTGGTCGAACTTCGACGAGGCCGACGACTACAGCCACGCCACCAACACGGCCTACGCCGACGCCTCGAAGATCGCCGTCTACGTGGGCGGCACCCTCTCCTGGGGCACCGCTCCCTGACCGGGCCCCCCGTCGCCGTCCGCGCGGGCGGTGACGGGGCCGAGTGCCGGGCGAGGGACGCGCCCGGCACGATCCGCCCCCTGCCGCTCTCCCGGCAGGGGGCGGCCGGTGCTTCTCAGGCGGGCTGGATCCCGGGGCGGCCCGCCTCGGTCACGAGCGAGGTGCGGGTCGAGACGGGGGCGCCGGGGGTGGTGACGTAGGGGAGGACCCGGAAGTCGGCACGGCAGCTCTCCCGGGTGAGCGCGCAGCGTACGTAGCCGCGCTGGAAGTTGGTGAACTTGATGTGTTCGTTGGCCGCGAGGAGCCGGGCCCCGGAAGGATCCAGATCCGTCCCGTCCTTCGTGGTGGAGATGGACGAACCGACGAACTCGACGCCGATCGTGGGTGATTCCGGGTCGTCGAAGTCCTGCTTGAGATCGGCGGCGAGGTGACGGTGCATGTCGCCGGTGAGGACGACGGGGTTGCTGACGCCGCGGGCGGTGATCTCCTTGAACAGCCGTCGGCGCGCGTCAACGTAGCCGTCCCAGAAGTCCATCACGAACGACTGGCCGGGGCCGGGATCGGTGTCGACCTGGGCCACGGGAACCTGTTGGGAGATCATGTTCCACGTCGTGTCGGAACGTCCGAGGCCGCGGTGGAGCCACTGCTCCTGTTCCGGTCCGAGGATCGTGCGGCCGGGTGCCAGCCGCTCGTCGCAGCCGCTCCTGGTCCCGTCGCCGCAGGGCTGGTCGTCGCGGAAGAGCCTGGTGTCGAGGATATGGAAGGTGGCCATCCGGCCGTAGCGCAGGCTGCGGTACATCCGGGCCTCGAAGCCGTTCGGCTTGTTCGGCAGCCGCAGCGGCAGATGTTCGTAGTACGCCTGGAAGGCCGCCGCCGCGCGCTGCCGGAAGACGGCGGGGTCCTGATCGGGTTCGGTGTCGGCCTTGGACCTGTCGCGGGCCCAGTTGTCCTCGACCTCGTGGTCGTCCCAGACGACGGCGAAGGGGTGGACCCGGTGGGCGGCGATGAGGTCGGGGTCGAAGCGGTGGAGGGCGTGGCGGTTGCGGTACTGGACGAGGTCCATCGGCTCGGGACGCAGTTCGGCCGCGACCGGGACGTTGCGTACGCCGCCCATGGCGTCGATGGCGTTCTCGTAGATGTAGTCGCCGAGGTGCAGGACCAGGTCGACGTCCTCCTCGGCAAGGTGCCGGTAGGCGGTGTAGAAGCCTTCGAACCAGGCCTGGCAGGAGACGAAGGCGAAATCGAGTTCCTTGGGACGGCTGTGCGGCGGGGGCGCGGTGCGGGTGCGGCCGACGGGGCTGTGCACACCGCCCGCGCGGAAGCGGTAGTAATAGTGCCGGCCCGGCTGGAGTCCGGAGACCTCGATGTGGACGGAGTGGGCGAGCTCGGGTACCGCCCGGGTCCGTCCCCGGCGTACGACGGACCGGAAGCGTTCGTCGCGGGCGACCTCCCACTGGACGTCGACGGAGTACGGCGGCATGCCGCCGGCCCCGTCCGGAGCCAGGGGCTGGGGCGCGAGACGGGTCCACAGCACGAATCCGTCCGGCCAGGGATCGCCGGAGGCGACTCCCAGCGTGAACGGGTCGTCATGGAAGGGCGTGTCGCCCCAGGCGCTGCCCGCCGACAGGCCGGCCGCGGCGAGGGCCATGCCGACCGTCCCGCCGAGCATCGCTCGTCTGCCGAACCCTCCGGTGCCGCCTGCCCCACTGTTCATTCGCATGAAGCTCGTCCCTTCGTCGGGCGGGATCCCGTGCGGTACGAGGTGGGATCGGCGCGTGATTTCACGTCTGCTCATGTGGTAATCACAGGCTGGATATCACAGGGGAATCACACGCCACAAGACCACGCGCCGATGGCCGCAATACCGTTCACAAGGGGTCAGTTGGGGAGGCATCAGCGATTCCCCGGGGCGGTCGGGCGCCGGTTCGGCGGCACCCTTGACACCCCCCGGGGCTGCTCATAGTCTCCACGCCACAGAATTAACGTTAGATTTCACATCGGGAAAATCGGTGCGACGGAAGGACATGCTCGTGTCCGGCTCCCCGGCAGCGGATGTGCCCGCCTCCCGTCCCGCCGAAGGAGCAGCGGCCGGCCGTCGTCCCGAGGGCCGGCCGCTCCGGCCGTACGGCCTGCGGTGCGAGCACCGCACGGCCCCGCTGGGAATCGACGAACCCGCGCCCCGGCTCTCCTGGCGGCTGGCGTCCGACCGCCGCGGAGACGACCCCGTGGCCTACCGGGTCCGCGTCGCCGAACGCCCCGAGGACCTGGACGGGTGCCGTCAACTCCTCTGGGACACGGGCCGGGTGGCGGACTCCCGTGCGACCGCCGCCGTATACGCCGGGCCCGCCCTCCGGGGCCGTACGCGCTATCACTGGCGGGTCTCCGTCTGGCCGGCCGGAACGGCGGCGCCCGCCGAGGCCACGTCCTGGTTCGAGACGGCCTTCACCGGACCCGCGGCGTGGCAGGCGTCGTGGATCACTCACGACCCGCGTCCGGTCGAGGTCATGGACGCACCCACCGAGGGCGAGTCGGCCCTCGACCACCACGGGCTCGCCCCGTGCCCCGTACTGCGCCGCGCCTTCACCGCCTCGCCGGGCGCGCGCGCCCGGCTCCATGTCAGCGCGCGCGGCCTGTACGAGGTCCGGCTCAACGGCGTACGGATCGGTGACGCCGAACTCGCGCCCGGCTGGACCGATTACCACCGCCGCGTCCAGTACCAGACGTACGACGTGGGCGACTTGCTGCGTGAGGGCGAGAACGTGCTCGCCGCGACCGTCGCCGACGGCTGGTGGAGCGGGTTCGTCGGGTTCGAACCGCGCCGGGCCGGGGCGCACTACGGCTCGTTCCCGCAGTTCCTGGCGGAACTTCACCTCACGTATCCGGACGGCCGGAGCGCCGCGATCGTCACCGACGGGGCATGGCGGACGAGCACGGGAGTCATCCGCCACGCGGATCTGCTGATGGGCGAGTGCCACGATCTGCGGCACGCCTGCGACGGCTGGGAGCTGCCCGGCTTCGACGACGGCGGCTGGTCCCCGGCCCTGGTCACGGACACCGATCGCCGTCGGCTCGTGGCATCCGTCGACGAGCCCGTGCGGGCGACCGCCGAGCTGCGCCCGTCCTCGATCAGACGTGTCTCCCCGGACACCCATGTCGTCGATTTCGGCCAGAACCTCGCCGGGCGGGTGCGGCTGCGGATCGGTGAACTCGCCGCCGGGGCACGGGTGGTGATCCGCCACGCCGAGGTTCTGGACGCGTCGCACCGGCTGTACACGGCCAATTTGCGGACCGCCGCCGCGACCGATGTGCTCATCGGGGACGGGCGGCGGCACTTCGTGTTCGAGCCGCGCTTCACGTACCACGGGTTCCGGTACGCGGAGATCAGCGGGCTCCCGGAGCTGTCCGAGTCCGACGTCGTCGCCGTGGTGCTGCACAGCGACACCCCGTGGGCCGGCGAGTTCGACTGCTCGGACGCCGGGCTCCGCCGGCTCCACCACTGTGTCGTGTGGGGGCAGCGCTCGAACTTCGTCAGTGTTCCCACGGACTGTCCGCAGCGCGACGAGCGGCTCGGCTGGCTGGCCGACGCGCAGGTCTTCCTGCCCACGGCCGCGCTCAACGCGGATGTCGCCGCGTTCTTCACCAAGTGGCTGCGCGACATCGACGACGCCCGCAGCCCCGACGGCGGCTTCAGCAACGTCGCCCCGCGTCTCGTGGGCGTGTGCGACGAAGGCGCGCCGGGCTGGGGCGACGCGGGTGTGATCATCCCGTGGCACCTCTACCGCACCTACGACGATCCGCGCTTCCTCGGCCGGGCGCTGGAGGGCATGCGCGCCTGGGTCGATCTGATCCGCCGTCACAATCCGGATCTGGTCTGGCGCAGGCGGGTGGGTCCGCACTTCTCCGACTGGCTCGCCCCCGGTACCCCCACCCCGCGCGACGTCGTCGCCACGGCCTGTTTCGCGCACAGTGCCCGGCTCACGGCGAAGGCGGCCGACGTCCTGGGCCACACGGACGTCGGGGACCACTACCACCGGCTGGCCGACGGCATCCGCCGCGCGTTCACCGAGTGCTTCGTCACCGTCGAGCGCACCGCCGCCGGGCCCGACGCCGTACGCATCACAGGGGACACCCAGACCGGCTATCTCCTTGCGCTGGCTCATGAGTTGCTGCCCGACGACCTCGTCGAAGGCGCCGCACACCGTCTCGCCGAACTCGTCGAGTCGGCCGGGCCCGCCCTCGTGACCGGCTTCCTCGGGGTGGCGCTCGCGGCCCCCGTCCTCGACGCCCACGGGCGGGCCGACCTCGCTCACGCACTGCTGAACCGCGACGAAGTGCCGTCGTGGCGGTTTCCGCTGCGGCACGGCGCCACCACGATCTGGGAACGCTGGGACGGATGGACCCCCGAAGCGGGGTTCCGCGCACCTGCGATGAACTCCTTCAACCACTACGCGCTCGGTTCGATCGGCGAATGGCTCTACCGCGGTGTCGCCGGGCTCGACCAGGCTCCGGACTCCACCGGATACCGGCATCTGCGGATCCGGCCCCGCCCCGGTGCCCTGCGCCGCGCGAGCGCCCGTCACGAATCGGTCCGCGGCACCGTCGAGGTGAGCTGGGAGAGGCGGGGCGGCCGGCTCGCCCTGTGCGTACGGGTGCCGCCCGGTGCCACCGCCGATGTGTACGTGCCCACCACGGACCCGCGCTCGGTCCGCGAATCGGGTGCGGTCCCCGGAGTCGGCGACCGTCACATCACACTGCTCGCGACCGCCTCCGACCACGTTCTCCACCGCGTGTCCTCGGGCACCTACCGCTTCACCGCGACCTGTCCGCCGGCCGTTGGCGGCGCCGGCACGACCCCGACGGCCCGGCCGTCGCTCACCCCCGGCCGACGCATGCCGGGACCGGCGGCGAAACCATCGTCCGCACGTTCGCACGAGGAGGACACACCATGACGACGGGTTCTCACAGCCGGCCGGGCCGGGGCGCGATCGGCCGCCGGGGGTTTCTCCGCATCGGCGGCGGCGCCGCGGCGCTCGCCGCCCTTCCGCCCGCCCTGACGGCCTGCTCGGATTCGGGTCGCGGCTCCGGCAAGCTGCGCGTCGTCGGTGTCGCCGACCAGCAGAAGCCGGTCGAGGAGCTCGTCGCGCTGTACCGCGAGTCCCACCCGGACGACGAGTTCGCCACCTCCTTCGCACCCACGGACCAGGTGCAGACGGTGGTGCGCACCCAGCTCGCTGGGGGCAACGCCCCCGATGTCCATGTGCTGTATCCCGGCAGCGGCAGTGCCATGTCCATGGTCGAGCTGGCCAAGGCCGGCCTGCTCGCCGACCTCAGCGGCCAGGCATGGACGAAGGAGGTCCCGGCGAGTTTCCACCCGGCGTACCGCTACGAGGGCAAGACGTATCTGTATTCGGCGGGAAGCAGCGTCATCGGCGCCATCTACAACAAGAACGCCTTCGCGGGGGCCGGAGTCGAGCCGCCCGGAACATGGAGCGAACTGCTCGACGTCTGTGCCGCGTTGAAGGCCAGGGGCGTGATTCCGATCGCGCTCGGCGCCCAGACCCCCTGGGTCACCCAACTGATCACGTACGCGCTGGTCCCCAACGCCGTCTACGCGAAGAATCCCGGCTTCGACACCGAGATGGCCGCCGGAAAGGCACACTTCCGCGGCTCCGGGTGGGCCGACGCGATGGGCAAGTACCAGGAGTTGCAGCGCCGGGGCTTCTTCAACGACAACCCCAACGGAACGACGTACGAACAGCAGACCTCGTTGGTCGCGAGCGGCAAGGCCGCGATGGCCGTCCAGGTCTCCGCCGTACTCGCCAACTTCCGCCAGGCCACGAGGAAACCGGACGATCTCGGCATGTTCCCGTTCCCCGGCGGTGACGACGCGGCGAATCTGTGGATTCCGGCGGGCGTCGTCGTCGGCCTCGGGGTCTCCGCACGGTCCGCCGAGGGAGCCGGGGCGAGGGGGTTCATCGAATTCCTCGGCAGGCAGGAGAACGTGGACCGCTGGGCGCGGTCCGTCGCCGCGATCCCGTTCAGGCGCGGCCCGTCCACCGCGATCGATCCCGTCCTCAAGGGCTTCCTGCCCCTCATCGACGACAACCGCGCCGTTCCGTTCATGGACCAGAGCTGGCCCAACGCCGAGGTGCAGCCCGCCCATTTCGCCGCCGTACAGAACCTGCTGGCCGGCAGGACGGACGTCGACGGCGCTCTGGGACAGATGGACGAGGCCTACGGGAAGAAATCGTGACGAGCACCTCCGAGAGGGCCGTCCCGGGCACGGTCGGCAAGGCCGGGGACGGGCCGCGGACCGGCTCCGGCCGCCCGGTCCGGCGCCGCGACCACACCGCCCCGCCATGGATCTTCGTGGTCCCGGCGCTCGGCGTGTACGCCCTAGTCGTCCTGTACCCGAGCCTTGCGGGGGTGCTGTACGCCTTCACCGACTGGTCCGGCATCGGCGGCTTCTCCTTCACCGGCCTGGACAACTTCCGCACCCTGCTCGACGACAGCCGGGCCCTGGAGTCCGTCGGCAACACACTGCTGCTCACCTCGGCCGTGGTCGTCGTCCAGAACGGTGCCGGTCTGCTGCTCGCGCTCGGCGTCCACACCGAGATCAAGTCCCGCGCGCTGCTGCGGCTGATCTTCTTCGCGCCCGCCGTCGTCAGCCCGGTCATGGTCGCGATCCTGTGGAAGTACGTCTACAACCCCGACAACGGCGCCGGACTCAACGGTGTCCTCGGCGCGATCGGGCTCGGCGGTCTGCGGCAGGACTGGCTGGGCGATCCCTCGCTCGCCCTGTGGTCGGTGGCGGCGATGGTCGTGTGGCAGTACGCCGGCTACTCGATGGTCGTCTTCCTCGCCGGCCTCCAGGGGGTGCCCGCCGAACTCCACGAGGCCGCGAAGATCGACGGCGCGGGCTCCTGGCAGCGATTCCGCCATGTCACCTGGCCGCTGCTGGCCCCGGCCCTGACGATCAACCTCATGCTGTCGACCATCGGCGGTCTCAAACTCTTCGACCAGGTCTACGCCGCCACCAACGGCGGCCCCGGCACCTCCAGCGAGACGCTGTCGACCGTGCTGTACAAGGAAGCGTTCGTCTACGGGAAGTTCGGCTACAGCACCGCTGTCGCCCTCGTACTCGCGCTGTTCGTCGCCGCGGTCTCCCTGGTCCAGCTCCGCTGTCTGCGTGCGAGGGAGGTCACCGCGTGAGCACCGCAACGACCCGCGGACCCGCACGGCGGAAATCCGGACGCGGGGCGCGCAGGGGCCGCAGACCGCGGTACGGGCGGTACGCCCTGGAACTGGTCCTGATCGCGGTCGCGGTCGTGTTCCTCTTCCCGGTGTACGCCCTGGTCACCCTGGCGCTGAAGGACCCCCGGCAGATCTCCGACTCGCCCCTCTCGCCGCCCTCCCCGCCCACCTTCGCCAATTTCGGCGACGCCTGGTCCTCCGCGTCGCTGGGGCCCGCCCTGCTCAACAGCACCGTCATCACCGCGGCGAGTCTGCTGCTCCTCGTCGTGCTGGGTTCCACGGGGGCCTACTACCTCGCGCGCCGCGCCCGCGGCCTCGGCTACGGGCTGTACATCCTGTTCCTGCTGGGCATCGTGCTGCCGTTCCAGCTCGGCATGATCCCGCTGTACGAACTCGTCGACGGCCTGGGCTGGCTGGGCACGTACCAGGGCATGGTGCTCTTCTACACGGGCATCCAACTGCCATTCACCGTCTTCCTCTACACCGGATTCATCCGGGCCCTTCCGCAGGACTACGCACAGGCCGCGCTCATCGACGGCTGCGACCACCGGCAGGCGTTCACCCGGATCGTCTTCCCCCTGCTGCGTCCCGTCACCGGCACCGTGATCATCCTGAACGCCGTGTTCGTCTGGAACGACTTCTTCACCCCGCTGCTGTACCTGGGCGGGTCCGGCAAGGAGACCGTGCCCGTCGGCATCTTCGCCTTCGTCGGCCAGTACGTCTCCGACTACGGACTCGTCTTCGCCGGACTGGTGCTGGCCGCACTGCCGGTCCTGGCGGTGTTCGTGCTGCTCCAGCGCTATGTGATCAAGGGCTTCGCGGGCGGACTCAAGGGCTGAGGACATCTCATGGCACACCCGGTACCCCCACCGCTCCCCCCGGGCATCGCGGCGGTCCTCGCGCAGCCGCCGCGCGCCTTCTCGCCCGCCGCCATCTGGTGGTGGAGCGGGGAACGGCTCGACCGCGCACGGCTGCGGGCGCAGCTGGAACGGTTCGTGGAGGGCGGTGTGCACAACCTCGTCCTCCTCAACCTGGCACCATCGGGTCCTCTGTTCGGCTCCGACGCCGACGACCCGCCCTTTCTGTCCGACGCGTGGTGGACCCTGCTCGACGGCGTGTGCGACGACGCCGGCGAACTCGGTGCGAGCCTGTGGTTCTACGACCAGCTCGGCTTCTCCGGTGCCGACCTCCAGGCACGCCTCGTCGACGAACGGCCCGCGCACGCGGGGCGCCGGCTCGACCGCCTGCGCGGCGTCGTCGGCTCCACGGCCCCGCGGACCGGAGAGCTGCGGTGTCCCCCGGCCGGCAGGCCGCTCGCGGGCCGCGCCGAACCGGTGGACGCCGCCGGCCGGACGGTCGGCCCGGCGGTCCCGGTGGCGGTGGACGACGGGGTCGTGCGGGCACCGGGTCCCGGCCGGTGGCGCCTGACGCTCCATCACCACGTGCCGCTGGGCTTCGACTACCTCGGTGCGGAGGCGTGTGCGGCGCTGCTGGACCGGGTGCACGGAGAGTTCGAGCGCCGGCTCGGCGACCGGCTCGGGACGGTGGTCGTCGGCTCGTTCCAGGACGAACTCCCGTCCCTGCCCACCTGGTCCGCCGGTTTCGCCGATGCCTTCGCGCGCCTTCGCGGGTACGACATCACGGCACGGCTCGACGCCCTGTACGACGACAGTACGGATCCGGACACCCACCGGATCCGCCGCGACTACCAGGTGACCCGCGCCGAGCTGGCCGAGGAGGCGTTCTTCCGGCCGCTGGCCGCCTGGCACGACCGGCACGGTCTGCGCATCGGCTGCGACCAGCAGGACCCCGCCCGCGCCGGACACCCCCTGGCGGGCGTGGAGTTGTACGCCGACTACGCCCGCACCCACCGCTGGTTCTCGGCGCCCGGCTCGGACCATCACGGGGACGCCCGTATCCACTCCTCGCTCGCCCATCTCTACGGCCACTCCCGCACCTGGATCGAGGCCTTCCACTCCACCGGCTGGGGCGGCACGCTGGAGGAGACGTTCGACTGGCTGCTGCCGTGGCTGCGCGCCGGGGCGACCCTCTACAACCCGCATGCGGTCTACTACACGACGAAGGGCGGCTGGTGGGAGTGGGCGCCGCCCGCGACCGACTGGCGTCAGCCGTACTGGCGCCACCACCGCGTCTTCGCCGACGCCGTGACCCGGCTGTGCGCGGTCCTGAGCCTCGGCCGCCATCTGTGCGACGTCGCGATCCTGCTGCCCACCACGACGGCCCAGGCCGGCACCGCCCTGGACGGGGTCACGGAAGCGGCGGCGCGGGCCCAGTCGACGTATCTCCGGCTCGTCGGTGACATGGCCTGGTTCCGTACCCGGCCGGGCGTCATGGACCGGCTCGGTCTCGACGCCGACGTCATCGACGACGCGTCCGTCGTGCGCGCCCACGTCGCGGCGTCCGACGACGGAGTGCGGCTGAGGGTCTCGGACGAGGCATACGCCGCGATCGTGCTGCCCGCGTGCACGGTCCTCGAACACGCCACGGCACGGCGGCTCGTCGAATTCGCGTCTGCCGGGGGGACGCTGATCGCGCTCGGCGCTCTCCCCGAGCACGTCGTCGGCCCCGGAGCGGCCGGTGTGCAGGCCGGGCTGCGCGCGTGCTTCGCGGACGGGCGGGCCGTTTTCGTCCCCGGGACGGACGATCCCGCCGACGCGCTCGCCGCTGCGCTCGCTGGGGTGCACCCGGTGGTCCGGGCCCCGGTTCCCGCACTCGCGCGGCGCGCGGACGGCGCGACGGTGGTGTTCCTGACCGCGGCCGCCCCGCGGGCGACCCGGGCCGCCGTCGCGGCCCCCGACGAGCGGGGTGCCGCGCTGGGCTGGCTGGACGCCCGGTACGACTTCGACCCGGACCGCTACGCGCGCGGCGTACGGGTGCGGGTGCGGGACGCGGTGGGGCCGGCCGTCCTGGTGGACCCGTTCGGCGCCGCGCCCCGCACACTGCCGGTGCGTCCCGCCGGTGACGACGCACGGGCCGTCGAAGTCGATGTCCCCTTCGACACGGGTCCCGCGGCGGTGCTGGTCCTTCCGGCCCGGGACCCCGAGGCGGCCACGGCCGAAGCGCCCACGGCACCGGATGCCGTGCCGGTCGTCACCACCGTCGAGATCCCTCCGGACGCGGATTGGGACATGGCGCTCGTGCCGACCCTGGACAACACCTGGGGCGACTTCGCCCGCCCCGCGACCGGTCCGCCCGCCGGCCCGCCCGTCACCGAGTGCCGGACCTTCCGGCACCGGGTGGAGGCGCCCGGCGAGGACGGGGTACGGGACGGATGGGCCATGGGGCCGGAGCGCGCCGGCGCGCCGGCCGGGGACACGGTCCACGCGACGTTCGGCCCGCACGCGGTCGTGCTCCGCGAGGGCCCGGGCGACCGGGGCGCGCGGTCGGTCCTGGAGTGGTCCGACACCCTGGGCGTGTACAAGGACCCGGTCCACCGGGCCGTTCTGGGGCCCAAGGGCCATGTGCCGGAGGAGTTCGTGCTCATCGGTCCCACGCGCGCCGGAGAGGTGGCGCGGCTGCGCGTGGAACTGCTCCTCGACGCGGCCTTCGACGGACACCTCGCGGTCGGGGCGGCGGCGTCGAAGCGGGCCCGCCTCGACGGCGTCCCCGTCGGTCTGGAGGAAGGGGGCCACCTCGCGATGGGCCCGGTGCGAGCGGCGGCGGGCCGCCATCTGCTCGAACTGGAACTGACGCCTGATCAGGACTGCCGTCTGCGGGCGCATGTCGCGCTCGTCCGCGATCCGGGGCGATACCGGCGCCCGGAGTGGATTCTCGCCTCCGGGACGGCGGGCACGACGGTGCGTCTCTCGTCGCTTCCCGTCCGGGCCGTCGTCCAAGTGGCCGCGCGCGTGCCCTGCGTACTGCGCGTCAACGGGCGGCTGATGGGCAGGCAGGGCGGATTCGACCCCTACGCCGAGCACGCGGTCCCGCGGGTACGGCGGCACGACGTGGCGGCGGCCCTGCGCACCGGCGACAACGACATCACGGTCGAGACATCCGGTGGCGGCGACGGGGCGGTCCTCGTGGACGCGGTCTTCGAGGACGGCGACGGCAACCGTGTCGCGGCCCTGCACAGTGACGCCCGGTGGTGGGCCGGGAGCGCACGGGGGCGTGTGGCGGCCGCGGTGCGCCGCGAGCCGGTGGGCGACCCGGCCGCCCTGCATCTGCGCCGCCGCCCCCACCCGCTGCCGGGCGCCGCCTGGCTGGACCCGGGCGTGGACGACGGCACGGTGGCACCGGTCCGGTTCGCGGTCCCGGGGCACCTGGGCGCGGTGGAGTGGCTGTGGTGTCAACTGCCGCCCGGAGCGGTCCGGTTGACGGCTCGCGTGCACGGCGGGACGACCGTCTTCGTGGACGGCCGCGAGTGCACCGCGTCCGTCGGTGTCGTCGACGCCCGGGGCGTTCGGACCGTGGCGGTCGATCTGCCGGCGGGCGGCCCCTCCGGTCCGCGGACCGCGGCCCTGCGCGTCCGGACTGGCCCCGGGTACGAGGGGGGCGCCGCGCTGGCCGGTCCGGTGCGCTGCGAGGTCGGTCCCGGACGGATCCGCGCCGGCGACTGGGAGACGCACGGACTGGCCGAGTACAGCGGCGGTGTGCGGTACCGCCGCGAGGTGACCCTGCCCGCCGGGGCCGCCGCGGGGCGCGTGTCGCTCGACCTCGGACGGGTTCGCGGGACGGCGGAGGTGCGGGTCGACGGCACGGCCGCGGGGGTGCGGGTGTGTTCCCCGTACATGTTCGATCTGACGGGTCTGGCAGGCCCGGGGGCCCACACCCTCGACATCACCGTGTTCGGGACGCTGGCACCCCATATGGACGCGACGAGCCCGACCCACTTCGTCTTCCCGGGCCAGCGGGTCAGCGGCCTGCTGGGTCCGGTGCGGCTGCGGATCGGTGGTTCCTGACCCGCCCGGTCTTCGGCGTCCTGGCTACCCCGTCAAGAACGCGCGAAGAGATCACCGTCTGGCGCCAAGAACGCGCCATGGGCGGCCGTCACCGGCCGAAAGCGGGAACATCCTGAGCGGACCCGATCAAAGGACCGCGAAGCACATGGCTCTTCCGCCCTCAGACCCCGGTGCGGCACCGCGTGCCGAGGAACTCCCTGACACCGGGGCCCGCCACAAGCTCACCACCTTCACCGGCCTCGCCGCGCTCTCGCTCGACGCGATGGCCTCGGTGGCGTACGGGCCCGAGGCGATCGTGCTGGTCCTGGCGGCCGCAGGCGGCCACGGGCTCGGCTTCACGCTCCCCGTCACGGTGGCGATCGCCGTGCTCCTGGCCGTCCTCGTGGCCTCGTACCGCCAGGTCATCGCGGCCTTCCCCGACGGGGGCGGAAGCTACGCGGTCGCCAGGACGCACATCGGCCGTCGAACCAGCCTGGTCGCGGCAGCCTCTCTGGTCCTGGACTACGTCCTGAACGTCGCCGTCGCCGTCACCGCCGGAGTGGCCGCGCTGACCTCGGCCTTCCCCGGTCTGTACGACGACCGGCTGTGGCTCTGTCTCGGCGTGCTGGCCTTGGTCACCGCGGTGAATCTGCGCGGGATCGTCGATTCCGCGCGGGCGTTCGTCGTGCCGACCGCGGTGTTCATCGGGTCGATCCTGGCATTGATCGTGGTCGGTCTCTTCCGGTCAGCACCGGTCAGCACCGAAGCGGCCGCCGGCCATGCCTCCGTCCTCGCGGACAACGCCACCACGGTCGGTGCGCTGCTCCTGCTCAAAGCCTTCGCCGCGGGCTGCTCGGCGCTGACCGGTGTCGAGGCCATCGCCAACGCCGTACCGTCCTTCCGTTCCCCGGCTGTCCGCCGCGCCCAGCGCGCGGAAGTCGCACTCGGCGCGCTGCTGGGGGTGATGCTGATCGGCCTGTCCGTGCTGATCTCCCGGTTCGGGCTGCAGCCGGTCGAGGGCGTCACCGTGCTGGCGCAGCTCGCCGACGCGTCCTTCGGTCACGATCTCGCCTTCTACGTCGTGCAGTTCGCCACCATGGTGCTGCTGGCGCTGTCCGCCAACACCTCCTTCGGAGGTCTGCCGGTCCTGCTCAAGCTGCTGGCCCGGGACAACTACCTGCCGCATGTCTTCGGCCTGAAGGCCGACCGGCAGGTCCACCGTCACGGGGTCCTCACACTCGCCGCCGTCTCCGCCGCGCTGCTGGTCTTCTCCGGGGGCGACACCAACACCCTCGTCCCGCTCTTCGCGATCGGCGTCTTCGTCGGCTTCACGATCGCCCAGGCCGGGATGGTCGTCCACTGGCGCGGGTCGCGCGGCCGGGGATGGGCGGGCAAGGCGGTACTCAACGGCGCGGGCGCGCTCCTGACGGGGGTCAGCGCGGTCGTCGTCACGGCCACCAAGTTCCACGACGGTGCCTGGCTGGTCGTAGTGGCTCTTCCGCTGCTGGTCGCCGGGTTCGCATGCGTCCACCGCGCGTACGCCAGGATCGGTGAGCGGCTGGAGGTGGGCCGCGTCCCGGAGCCTCCGCACCGCGACCGTTCACTGGTCGTGGTTCCGGTCTCCTCCCTCACGCGGCTCACCAGCGAGGCCCTGACGGCGGCGGTATCACTCGGTGACGAGGTCCGTGCGGTGACGGTCTGCCACCCGGACCCCGAGGACCGCGTCCGGACCGAGGCCCTGGAGCGGGACTGGGCGCTGTGGAACCCGGGCGTCCCACTGGTCCGGGTGACCTCGGACCGGCGCACGGTCGGCCGCCCGGTCGCCTCGTACGTACGCGACCTGACGGCCGTGGACCCCGGCGTACGGATCACCGTGCTCATCCCCGAGGTGGAGCCGGCCCACATGTGGCAGCGGCTGCTGCAGAACCAGCAGGGCGCGGTCGTCGCGCACGCCGTCCGCCACGAGACGGACGCGGTGATCTGCCGGCTGCGGTTCCGGCTGCTGGATCCACCGCGCCGAGACGCGGCGACGCAGCCCGTACACGATCGCTGTGCCGGTCGTCATTGACCACTTGATGGGACGTCATCACTGCTTCGGGGAACCGGTATCGCCGCGGGTGCGCTCGTCCGCCGCCTCGGCAACCCGAGCCTGGTGGAGGCGGGCGCACGGTGCTTCCCGTGAGTGAGAGCGGTGGCGCTGGCATCCCGGGCGGGACAGCGGCGGTTCACGCACCGGGACACCCCCGCGCGGCGAACGGTCTTCGCCCGCCTCCTACCTGTCTCTTGTCAGCATCGGCAGCAGCAGCGCCGCGGACCAGCTGAAGTTGGGCGCGTTGAGCGGTGCCCCGGTGGTCGGGTCGTAGTTCTCCCTGATCGGTCCGTTGCCCGCGAGGCCCGACGCATGGGTGAGGAGCCGGTCGGTCAGGGCGTCCGCGTCCTTGCCGTAGCCGTAGCGGCGCAGGCCGCCGAGGGCGAAGTATGCCTGGTCGAGCCAGACGGGGCCGCGCCAGTAGGCGGTCGGCGAGAAGTAGGGGGAGCTCTTGGCCACGGTCGGGAAGGGCACGGTGGTGGCGAATTCCGCCGGATCCGTCAGCTTGTCGCGCACGGAGCGGGCCTGTCCGGCGGACGCCGTGCCGGTCCACAGCGGGACGGCACCCTCGATGCCGCGGCCCCGGGACGTGAGCGGTGCGCCGGTGCCGAGCGCGGTGTCGTGGAACCAGCCGTCCGTGGCGTCGTACATCGTCGTGCGGACGGCGGTGGCGGTGGCGTCGGAGCGCTGCTGCCAGTGCCGGGCGTCGGCGCCGCGGCCGAGCACGCCCGCGATACGCGCCAAGTAGCCCTGGTCTGCGGCGAGATAGGAGTTCAGGTCGACGGACTCCTGGTCGAGGGAGTAGCCGAGGAGCGTTCCGTCGGCGGCCCTGTCGGCGACGACGCCGGTGCCGAGAGTGGCGTCGAAGCGGGGCGCGTTGTCCATGCCGCTCTCCCAGGCGGCGGCGAGGCGCCGCTCCTCGGGCGAGTCGTTGGCCGGGTCGGCGGTGGCACCGTACTCCGCGAGACCGTTGTGGTCGTGGTCCCGGTTGCGGTACCACCACGCCTGGTAGGCGGCGAGCTTCGGGTACATCTCGCGCAGGAAGGCCCTGTCCCCGGTCTTCGCGTACACCTCCCAGACGGCCCAGGCAGCCAGCGGGGGCTTGGAGTTGCGCTCGTTCCAGTTGCCGCCACCGCGTGCGGGGTCGTTGTAGAAGACGACGTCGGGGATCATCCCGGCGTCCTGGGGGCGGGTCGTGGAGTCGGGCCGGATCTGCCAGTCGAACATGGAGCGGATCTGCGACTCGGCCAGCTCGGGCGCGAAGCGTGCGGTGCCCACGGCCTGCTTCCAGGTGTCCCAGGCCCAGATTCCGCCGGTGAACCACTTGTAGGAGATCGACGGCGTGATCCCGTCGTGCTTGATCTGTCCCGCCGCGCCGCGCCAGTTGGTGACGAGGGTCTCCAGGGACTTCACGGCCGTACGCCGCCGGTCGGCGGGCACGCCCTCGGTCACCCCGGCGACATAGCCCCGCCAGCGCGCGTCGGACGCGGACACGACGGATGCCGGGCGGGCCAGCACCTCGCGGACCTTCGCCTGCTCCTTCCTGCGCTCGGCGGCGGTGAAGGTGTAGGACTCGGTCCAGTCGAAGCTGTGCGAGCGGCCGGGCGCGAGGGTCACCGGGTCCGCCGCCTCGGTGCGGTAGCTGTCGCCGTCCACCGTCGTGCGGACGCGGTCCCTGTGGGTGACCTCGAAGCGCTCCGTGCCGTCGGTGAGGTAGTCCCAGGTCTCACGGACCTTCGCGAAGTCGACGCCGACACCGGAGCCGGTGGCGGTCAGCGACGGCGCGTCGCGCATCGGCTGGTCGGCGGGCCGCAGCAGGCTGCCCGTCCAGTCGGCGTCCAGCGTGCGGGGCGCCGGGCCGGTGTTGCGGACCTCGGCCCTGACCAGGGCGCTGCGATCGGTGGCGAAGCGGAGGTCGAGGGTGAGGCGCAGGCCGCGGCCGAGGTCGTAGGACTGGAGGAGCCGGCCCGGGAGCGAGGTGAAGCGTGGCGCGCCTCCCCCGGCCAGGTCCAGGGTGCGGCCGTGTTCGGTGAGGCGGATGCGGCTGAAGGACTTGCTGAGCCACCAGGGATATTCCTGGGCGATGTAGAGGGGCCCGGAGAAGCCGCCGTAGGCATCGCTGTCGCCGTCCTCGGGCAGGGCGTAGGCGTGCCAGGCTCCCCGGTCGGCGAAGACGTTGACGGGGTTGTTGTCCTCGTCGTCGCCGGGCTGGGCGGCGGTGGGCGTGCCGTGCAGGTCGAGGACGTCGGCGTACGAGGGGGGTGGCTTCGGGTGCGGGTGGGCGGAGGCCGTCTGCGGTACGCCGAGGGCACCGCCGGCGAGGAGGAGCGCGGCCAGGGCGCTCAGGAGCCGGTGTCCGGTCACTTGTCGGTCCCTCCAGGGGAGTCGGTGGCGATGCGCAGGACAGCGGCCCCGAGCGGGCCGAGGTCGATGTGGTCGCGGACGGCGGCTCCGGTGAGCAGGTCGGTGCCGCCGGCCGCGTAGGGGCCGGTCAGCCGCGTCCGCGTGTCGTGGTCGCCGTGGTTGAGGACGAAGAGGTACGTGCCCCGCGTGCCGGAGCGTACGGTCGCCTCGACCCCCTCGGGGACTTCGAGCACGGGGCGCACGCCCGCTGCCCGCAGCACGTCGTCGAGCACGGCCGCGATGCCGTCGCCGAGGTGGGCGCTCACGTACCACGCGGTGCCGGCGCCGTAGGGACGGCGGGTGACGGCTGGGCGGCCGGTCAGTTCTCCGGACGCGTACGAGTCGACGACCTCGGTGTCCGGGGCGTCGGGTTCGATCCACTCGCTCCACCGGGTGGCTTCGGCGCCGGAGTCGAGCCGTACCGCCCCGCCGTCCGGGATCGGCCACCACTCGTCGACGGACACGCCGAGTACGTCCCGCAGCGGTCCCGGCGCGCCGCCGTCGTGGATGTGGTCGTGGCCGTCGACGACGCCGCTGAAGGGGCCGCACACGAGGTGGCCGCCGCCGTGCACGTAGGCGGCGATGCGTGCGGCGTTCTCGGGCCGCACGAGGTGGAGGTTGGGCGCGAGCACCGCCCGGTAGCCGTCGAGGTCCGCGTGCGGGGGCACGAAGTCGGCGGTGACGGCGCGGGCGTGGAGCGCCGCGTACCAGGGGCGCAGGAGGTCGGGCCAGCGCATGCGGGCGGAGGGGTGGTCGTCGGCCTCCAGGGCCCACCAGGAGTCCCAGTCGAGGACGATCGCCACCTCGGCCCGGGAGGTGGCGCCGGTGACTTCGCCGAGCCGGGCGAGTTCGGCGCCGAAGCGCACGGTCTCGCGCCAGCCGCGGGAGGCGGTGCCGCGGTGCGGGAGCAGCGCGCTGTGGTACTTCTCGGCGCCGGCGCGGGAGGCGCGCCACTGGAAGTACATGATGCCGTCGGCGCCGCGGGCCAGGGCCTGGAGGGACCAGAGGCGTTGCAGACCCGGCTTCTTGGGGACGTTGACCGGCCGCCAGCTGACGGCGGAGGGCGCCTGTTCGAGGAGCAGCCAGGGCCGGCCGCCCTTGAGGGAGCGCATCAGGTCGTAGGTGAGGGAGGCGTTGACGTGGGCGCGGGGGTCGGCGGGGTCGGGATAGGCGTCGTCGGAGACGAGGTCCTCGTGCTCGGCCCACTTCCAGTAGTCGAGTGCCTTGAACATCGACATGAAGTTGGTGGTGGCCGGGGTGTCCGGGCTGAGTTCCCCGAGTGCCTCGCGCTCGGCGCGGTGGCAGGCGAGCAGGGCGTCGGAGCAGAAGCGCCGCCAGTCCAACAGCTGCGTCGGGTTGACCGGCCCCGGGGCGGTGCGGGGCGGTTCGATCTCGTCGTACGTGCCGTAGCGCTGCGACCAGAAGGCCGTGCCCCAGGCGTGGTTGAGGCCGTCGATCGTGCCGTACCGGTCGGTGAGCCAGGCGCGGAAGTGGTCGGCGGAGCGGGGGCAGAAGCACTCGGTGACATGGTCGCCGTACTCGTTGTGGATGTGCCAGAGAGCGAGGGCGGGATGGTGTGCGTAGCGTTCGGCGAGGGCTCGGGTGAGGCGGAGGGCGGCGGCGCGGTACTCGGGCGAGGACGGGCAGTAGTGCTGGCGCGAGCCGAATTCGAGGCGTACGCCGTCGGCCGTGACCGGCAGGATCCCGGGATGGGCGCGCACCAGCCACGCGGGCGGTGACGCGGTCGCGGTGGCCAGGTCGACGGCGATGCCGTGGGCGTGCAGCAGGTCGAGGAGCCGGTCGAACCAGGCGAAGTCCCAAATGTCCGGGCCGGGTTGGAGCCGTGCCCAGGAGAAGACGCCGACGGTCACCATCGTGACGCCTGCCTCGCGCATCAGCTCGGCGTCCTCGGCCCAGACGTCCTCGGGCCACTGTTCGGGGTTGTAGTCACCGCCGTAGAGGATGCCCGGGACACGGGTCAGGCGGCTCATCCCTTCACCGCCCCGCCGAGGAGTCCGGCCACGAACTGCCGCTGGAAGAGGAGGAAGAGCGCCATCAGCGGCAGGGTGGCGAGGAGCGAGCCGAGCATCAGTCCCGAGTAGTCGACGTGGGAGAGCCCCGTGAGGGTGTTGAGCGCGACGGGCACGGTGTATTTCTCCTCGGAGTTGAGCATGAGCAGCGGCCAGATGAAGCTGTTCCACTGCGCCATGAACGTGAAGATGACCAGGGCGCCGAGCTGCGGGCGCACGCACGGCAGCACGACCTGGTAGAAGGTGCGCAGCTCACCGGAGCCGTCGATACGGGCCGATTCGAGGAGTTCGTCGGGGAAGTCGACGAAGCCCTGCCGCATCAGCAGGATGCCGAAGGAGTTCGCCAGGAAGGGCAGGACGACCGCTTGGTAGGAGTCGATCCAGCCGACGCTCGCCATCATCTGGAACAGCGGCACGAGCAGCACCTGGAACGGGATCATCATCGTGGCGAGCACGGCGCCGAGCAGCAGCCCCCGGCCGCGGAAGCGGTACTTGGCGAGCCCGTAGCCGCACATGGCGGAGATCAGCGAGCTGAGCACGGTGTGCACGACGGCGATGCCGACGCTGTTGAGGAGGACCCTCCCGAAGCCGATGGTGTCCTGGAGCCGCGCGAGGTTGTCGAGGAGGCGTCCGCCGGGCAGGAACGGCGGCGGCGAGCGGAACAGGTCCGGCGTGGAGTGCGTCGCGGCGATCGCCATCCAGAGGAACGGCACCAGGCTGACGACGGCGCCGGCCGCGAGGAGGAGGCGCAGGGCGCAGCGGCCGGCGCGCCGGGCCGGGTGGACGCGTGCGGGGGCCTGCGGGAGGGCGGTCACCGGCGGCGCTCCCTTCCGAAGGCGGCGTACTGGAGGGCGGAGATCGCGGCGATGAGGGCCACGACGACCCAGGCGATGGCGGCGGCGTAGCCGAAGTCGAGCTGCTGGAAGCCGACCTTGTAGAGGTAGACGACCGGGGTGAGGGTCGCGTCGTCGGGGCCGCCGCGGGTGAGGACGTAGTTCTCGTCGAAGAGCTGGAGTGTCCCGATGGTGGAGGTGATCACGCAGAACAGGGCGACCGGGCGCAACTGCGGCAGGATCACGCGGGTGTACGTGGCGAAGGTGGCGGCGCCGTCGATGGCGGCGGCCTCGTACTGCTCCTTGCCGATGGCCTGGAGTCCGGCGAGCAGGATGACGGCGTTGTATCCGGTCCAGCGCCAGGTCAGGGAGGCGATCAGGGAGACCCGGGCCCAGGTGGGGTTGTTGAGCCAGTCGACCTGGCCGATGCCGACGGCGCCGAGTATCTGGTTGACGAGGCCGCCGTCGGTCTTGAGGAGGACCTGGAAGACGACGGCGTACGCGACGAGTGTGGTGACGGCGGGCAGGAAGCAGACCGCTCGCCAGGTGCCGCGGAAGCGCAGCCAGGACTGGTTGAGCAGGACGGCGAGGACGAGTGCCAGGCCGATCATCACGGGGACCTGCACGACGAGGATGATCCCGGTGTTGAACAGGGACTCCAGGAACGCGGGGTCGTGGATCATGCGCCGGTACTGGTCGAGCCCGACCCAGTGGACGGCGCCGGCGTCCTCGGTGGTGAAGCTCTGCAGGAGGCTCGCGCCCAGCGGATAGGCGAAGAAGAGCGCGAAGAGGACGGCCGCGGGTCCGGCGAAGATCCAGGCGGTGGGGCGCCGGCGCCTGCGGCGTGCCGGGGCCGGGGCACGGGCAGGGGCGACCGGCCGGTCGTAGGTGGTGTGGAGGGCCATCGGGCTACTTCACCCTTTCGCGGCCGGTGGCCGTGGCGAGTTGCCGCGCGGCCGAGTCCAGGGCGGCGCGCGGGTCCTTGCCGCGCAGCATCACGCCGGTGACGGCGGAGACCATGATGTCGGTGGCCTTCGCATCGTCCTTGTTGTACTCGACCGGCGGAATGTTGCGGGCGAGCCGGGCGAACACGTCGAGGGCCGCCTGCCCGCCGAAGTACTCCTGCCTCTCGCTCAGGTACGGGTCGTCGAGCGCGGGCAGATAGGCGGGGAAGAGGCCCTCGCGCTTGAGCATGGAGACCTGGTTGGCCTTGCCGGTGAGCAGGAACTCGATGAACGCCCAGGCCAGTTGGGGGTTCTTGCTCTGCCCCGGGACGCAGAGCGTGGAGCCGCCGATGTTCGAGGTGCGGATTCCGTCGGCGGTGAATCCGGGCAGCGGCACCACCCCGAACTTTCCCGTCAGCTCGGGCATCTCCTCGGCGAGCGTGCCCGTCCACCAAGCGGCGGTGGGCGTGGTGGTGGCCTTGCCCTCCTTGGTGCCGGTGACAAGTCCGTCCCAGCCCTTCTCGTAGTCGACGAGCCCCTTGTCGTGCAGGGTCTTCATCAGGGTGAGGGCCCGCACGGCCTCCGGGGTGTCGACCGCGACCCGGCCACCCTTGAAGTAGTACTGGCCCTGCTGCTGGAGCAGCATCGGCAGGATCCCGGCGTCCGTGGAATCCATGATGAGCAGCTTGCGACCGGTGGCCTTCTTGATGCGGACGCCCGCCGCCACGTAGTCGTCCCAGGTAAGCAACGACTTGGGGTCGGCTCCGGCGGCGCGGAAGTGGTCCGTGCGGTAGTAGAGCGCGCAGGGGCCGATGTCCCAGGGCAGGGCGAAGACCGCACTGTTCTTGCCGGTGACCGTGCGCCACGCGGCGCGGTCGAAGTCGCCTCCGTAGCGGCCGCCGAGGCTCGTCAGGTCGTAGAAGCCGCTCGGGAAGTTGCCGATGTAGCGCGGCATGTGGCTGCCTTCGACCGTGAGGACGTCCGCGAGGCCCGAACCGCCGCGCAAGCCCACGGTGATCTTGTCGTAGGCGTTGTCGTAGCCGATGTCGACGACATCGACGGTGGTGCCGGAGTGGCGCTCCTCGAAGGCGCGGGCGAAGCGCTTCATGGCCTTGGCGGCCACGTCCCACGACCAGACGGTGATCCTGCCGCCGACCTTGCCCCCGTCGTCCTTCCCGCCGCCGATGCCGCGGGCGACCCCGCCGCCCGTGCCGCCCATGGCACATCCGCTGACCAGCGACGATGCCGCGGTCGCAATACCCGTGGCCAGAACTACCCGTCGGGTGGGCCTTGTTGACACTCTTGCCTCCTGGAGCCTGAATGCCTAATGCTGTATTCAGAACACTGAATGACGGAGCCCGCCGTCAAGAGGTGTACACCCAAAGACTTTTGCTGCTGTGGTTCATGACTGACCTGACCGAGTCGGCTCACGCGAAAGGCGCGGCATGACGTCACCCCAGGACTCCGTCCCCCCCTGCACCCACCCCTACATCCCGAACGCGGTCCCGGCCGTGCGGCAGGCGATGCTCGACGAGATCGGCGCGTCGAGCGTCGAGGACTTCTACGCCGACATCCCGGACGGCATCCGGCTGCACCGCCCCCTCGACCTGCCGGCCCCGCTGCGCTCGGAGGCCGAACTCACCCGCCACATGGAGGAGTTCCTCGGCCGCAACACCTCGACGCGGCAGGCACTGAGCTTTCTCGGCTCCGGCTGCTACCAGCACCACGTCCCGGCGGTCGTGGACGAGGTGGTCAATCGCAGCGAGTTCCTCACGGCGTACGCGGGCGAGCCCTACGAGGACCACGGCCGCTTCCAGGCGCTGTGGGAGTACCAGTCGATGATGGCCGAACTGCTCGACGTCGAGATCGTCAACGTCCCGGTGTACGACGGCTTCCAGGCCTCGGGAACCGCCCTGCGCATGGCCGGCCGGATCACGGGCCGCCGCCGCGTGCTCGTCGCCACCGCGATCGACAACGACAAGCTCTCCCGCATCCGCGACTACGTGCGGCCCGATCACGACGTGACGGTGGTCCCGGTCGACCCGGACACCGGCTGCGCCGACCTTCACGCGGTGCGTGAAGCACTCGGCGCCGGCGACACGGCGGCGGTGTACGCGGACACACCCTCCGCGCTCGGCATCGTCGACGAGGCACTGCCCCGCCTCGCCGAACTCGCCCACGAAGCAGGGGCGTTGTTCGTCGTGGGCTGCAATCCGCTGACGCTCGGCGTGCTCGCACCACCCTCCGCGTACGGCGCCGACATCGCGTGCGGCGACATCCAGCCGCTCGGCCTCCACCAGAGCTTCGGCGGCGCCAACGCGGGCTTCATCGCCACGCGCGACGAGGAGGCGCTGGTCGCCGAGTACCCGTCACGCCTGTTCGGCCTGGTGCCGACGACCGTCGAGGGCGAGTACGGCTTCGGCGACGTCGCCTACGAGCGGACGTCGTTCGCGCTGCGCGAGGAGGGCAAGGAGTGGGTCGGCACCGCCGCCGCGCTGCACGGCATCGGGGCCGGGGTCTATCTCGCGCTGATGGGACCGCAGGGCATGCGGGAGATCGGCGACACGATCCTCGCGCTCACCGCGTACGCCCGCCGGCGCCTCGCCGAGGTACCCGGCATCGAGGTCCCGTACGGCGGCGCCCTGCACTTCGCCGACTTCACCGTCCGCTACACGGGCGGCCGGACCGCCGCCGAGATCCGCGCCGGCCTGAAGGAGCGGGGCATCTTCGGCGGCGTACCGACCGGCGAGCACGAGGCCGCGTACTGCGTCACCGAAGTCCACACCAAGGCCGACATCGACCGGCTCGCCGCGACCCTGGAGGAGATCGTCAAGTGACCGCCCCGCACACACCCGTGTCCGTCTCCCCCGAGGAAGCGCGTATCGCCGGCAAGCCGCGCCTGCGCCGGTTCCAGCAGGCGTCCTGGGACGAGAAGCTGATCTTCGAGCTCGGTTCGCCGGGCGAGCGCGGCGTCCTCGTACCGGTCGCGGACCCGTCCATCGGGAAGGCCGAGATTCCCGCCGCCCTGCGCCGCGCAGAACCTCCCGCGCTGCCGGAGCTGTCCCAACAGCAGGTCCTGCGCCACTACTTGCGCCTCTCGCAGGAGAATCTGGGCGCCGATCTCAACATCGACGTCGGCCAGGGCACCTGCACCATGAAGTACAGCCCCAAGGTCAACGACCAGTTCGTCCGCGACCCGCGCATCGCGGCGCTGCACCCGCTCCAGGACGAGGACACGGTCCAGGGCGTCCTCGGGATCATCCACGGCCTGGAGCAGCTCCTGAAGGAGATCTCCGGGATGGACCGGGTCTCGCTCCAGCCGGGCGCCGGATCCGCCGCGATCTACACGAACGTCGCGATGATCCGCGCCTACTTCGCCGCGCGCGGCGAGCTGGAGGAGCGCGACGAGGTCATCACGACGATCTTCTCCCACCCGTCGAACGCGGCCTGTGCGAAGACGGCGGGCTTCAAGGTCATCACGCTCCACCCGGACGCGGACGGCTACCCGGACATCGAGGCCCTCAAGGCGGCGGTCGGCCCCCGCACGGCGGCACTCCTCATCACGAACCCCGAGGACACGGGCATCTACAACCCGCGCATCGAGGAGTTCGTCCGGATCGTGCACGAGGCGGGCGGCCTGTGCTCGTACGACCAGGCCAACGCGAACGGCATCCTCGGCATCACGCGCGCCCGGGACGCGGGCTTCGACCTGTGCCACTTCAATCTGCACAAGACGTTCTCGACGCCGCACGCCTGCGGTGGCCCGGCGGCCGGCGCGTGCGCGGTCTCCGCGGACCTCGCCCCCTATCTTCCGCGCCCCACCGTCGAGTTCGACGGTTCGACGTACCGCCTGGACGACGACCGGCCCGAGTCGGTCGGCAAGATGCGGCCGTTCTACGGCGTCGTGCCGAACCTGGTCCGCGCCTACGCCTGGATCATGTCGCTCGGCGCACAGGGCCTGCGGGCCGCCGCCGAGACGGCCGTCCTCAACAACAACTACCTGCTCCACAAGGTCCGGCAGATCCCGGGCGTCTCCATCCCCTACGCGGCGGGGCGCCCGCGCGTCGAGCAGGTCCGCTACAGCTGGGAGAAGCTGCACGAGGACACCGGCCTGCACTCGGAGGACATCGGCCTGCGCGCCGCGGACTTCGGTACGCACTACTGGACCAGCCACCACCCGTACATCGTGCCGGAACCCATGACACTGGAGCCGACCGAGTCCTACACGCGCGCCGACCTCGACGAGTACGCGGCGATCCTCGCGGAGATCGCCCGTGAGGCGTACGAGGACCCGGAGACCGTGCGCACGGCGCCGCACCGCTCGACCATCCACCGGGTCCGCCCGGAAGCCCTGGACTCCCCGGCGACCTGGGCGGTCTCCTGGCGCGCCTACCGCCGCAAGGTGCTCGGTGAGGCCGGCCGGTGAGGAGGATCGGCCTGGTGGTCAACCCGGTCGCCGGTCTCGGCGGCCGGGTGGGCCTGGGCGGCACCGACGGCCCGGACCGGCCCCGCGTGGCGCTCGCGCTGGGCGCACGTCCCTCGGCGGGAGCGCGCGCCGCTGCGGCTCTGGGTGAACTGGCTGCTCGTGCAGGGCAGTTGGCGGAGCACGGGTGTCCTGCGCGGGACGGTCGGGGCGGCGGGCCGGACGCGGCGGCGCACCCCGCGTCCGGTCGGCGCGCACAGGAGGCCACCGCTTCGACGGCCTCCGCGCCGGACGGGCGTCCCGAGGCGTCGAAGGGCACGGCGCACGTCCCCGCAGCCGCGCGGGGGCGCCCGCCGCACGCCGCGTCCGGCCGCCGGGCCGACGCCACCGGGGATCCCGCACCGAACGGGTTCAGCGGCACGCGGGCCGCGGCGGCGGCCGAGGCCCCGGCCGGTCACCCGCCGGACTCCGGGCTCCTCGTCGTCACCGCCGCCGGCCCCCTGGGCGCCGACTCCGTAGCCGCCGCGGGGCTTGCGGGGCGGGTCGTGTACACCGCGGAAGCCGGGCGGGACACCTCGGCCGCGGACACGGCCGCCGCGGTGCGGGCCGTCGTCGCCGAGGGCGTCGACCTCCTGCTCTTCGCCGGCGGCGACGGCACCGCGCGCGACGTGCTCGGCGCCCTGGGCGACGCGCCCTGCCCGGTCCTCGGCGTTCCGACCGGTGTGAAGATGCACTCGGCGGTCTTCGCCGTCGGTCCGCGCGCCGCGGGTGAGGTCGCGGCTGCGTGGCTGGACCGCAGGAGCACCGTCCGGCTGCGGGACGCCGAGGTGATGGACCGGGACGAGGACGCCCTGAGCGGGGGCCGCGTCACCTCCCGGCTCTTCGGATGGCTGCCCGTCCCCGACGTGCCGGTCCGCGTACAGCAGCGCAAGACCGGCAGCACCGCCACCGCACCCGAGGCGGTCGGCGGCATCGCGGCCGACGTCGCCGAGCGCGTCGGGGACGGGCTGCTCGTGCTCGGCCCGGGCAGCACCACCCGGGCGGTCGCGGCGGCGCTCGGCGCGGACGTCTCCCTCACGGGGGTCGATGTGCTCCGCCTGCGGCCCGGCCATCTGCCAGGCATCGTGGCCCGCGACGCGGGCGAGGACGCCCTCCTCTCCATCGGCCCGGCCTGGATCGCCCTCTCCCCCATCGGCGGCCAGGGCTTCCTCCTCGGCCGCGGCAACCAGCAGATCTCGCCGCGCGTCCTGCGCGCGGCGGGCGGCCGCGAGCGCCTGCTCGTGCTGTGCACCGAACAGAAACTGGCCGCGCTCGGCGGCCGCCCTCTTCTCCTCGACACCGGGGACGACGCGCTCGACGCGGAGCTGTCCGGTCACCTCCCCGTCATCACCGGCAGGCGGCACACATCCCTGTACCGCCTGGCCGGATGACCCCTCACACCTCCCCCTACCCCCAGAAGGAGCCCCAGATGATCTCCCTTGACGGCAAGCGCGCCATCGTGACCGGCGGCGGAGCCGGAATCGGCCGCGCCACCGCCCAGCTCCTCGCGGAGCTCGGCGCCCGCGTGGTGATCGCCGACATCGACACGGACGGCGGCGAGCGCACCGCGAAGGACACCGGAGGGGCCTTCGTCCGCTGCGACGTGTCACGGCGCGAGGACTGCGAGGCCGTCGTGCGCACGGCGCAGGAGCAGTTCGGCGGCGTGGACGTCCTCTTCAACAACGCCGGCATCATCCGCCGCTCCACGGTCTGCGAGATCACCGAGGACGACTGGGACCTGGTGATGGCCGTGAACATCCGCTCGGTGATGCTGATGAGCCGCCTCGTGATCCCGGGGATGGCTGCCCGGGGCGGCGGCTCCGTCATCAACACCGGCTCCGGATGGGGCATCCGCGGCGGCGGCCGGGCCGTCTCGTACTGCGCGTCGAAGGGCGCCGTCGTCAACATGACCCGCGCCATGGCCATCGACCACGGCCCCGACCACATCCGCGTCAACTGTGTCTGCCCCGGTGACACGGCGACCGGGATGCTCGCCGAGGAGGCCCGCCAACTCGGCGAGAGCTCCGACGCGTTCTACGCCGACGCCGCCGACCGGCCGCTCGGCCGGATCGGGCAGCCCCGCGACATCGCCCAGACCGTGGCGTTCCTCGCCTCCGACGCCTCGGCGTTCCTGAGCGGAGCGATCATCCCGGTCGACGGCGCCGGTACCGCGTGACCCGCCGGTAGCGGATAATCGACCGGACCGAAGGGGAGGGCAGCCTCAGATGCCAATCGAAAACCGCCCGCTGCGCGAACAGGTCAAGGAGGAACTGATCAAGCGCCTCGGGCGCGGCACGATCGCGACCAGCGAACCGATCAACGAGGGGCAGCTCGCCACCGAACTCGGCGTCAGCCGTACGCCGCTGCGCGAGGCACTGATCACGCTGGAGCGCGAGGGCGTCATCACCAGCGAGCGCGGCAAGGGCTTCCGCTTCACACCGCTCAGCGCGCAGGAGTTCCGTGACCTGTCCGCGATCGTCGCGACGCTGGAGGCGCTCGCCCTGGAGTCCAGCGATCCCGAGCACCTGGCGGCGACAGCCCCCCGCCTCCTTGAGGAGGCGCGCGCGTTCTCGGCCCCACAGGCCCCGCACGACGTCATAGAGCGTTACGACGACGCGTGGCACGACCTGCTCCTGTCCGGCTGCACGAACAACCGCCTGATGAAGCTGATCACCTCCCTGAAGGTGACGATGCACCGCTACGAGCGGGTGGCCCTGGGCGACCAGGACATCCTGGAGCGTTCGGCGGTGGAGCACGAGCGGATCGCCGAGTGCCTGCAGCGCGGCGACCTCGACGCGGCCGTCGCGGCACTCAAGGAGAACTGGAACAGCGGGATGCACCGGATCCTGGAGCACCTGAAGGACTGACCACGGGCGGCGGGACCCCGACGGGGACGGCGCAGTGGTGCGGGTCGAGATACCCGGACCCCGACCCGCACGGCCGCGGGCGGTGAGAGAGCCGGGGCGGGCGCGTCCGAAGGGGGATCCGCCGCACTCGGGCAGGCACCGGCGGCGGACGTTCCTGCGGCGGGAGGCGCCCGGGGACCCGCCGCCTCTGGGGCCGGCGAAGTCGCTCCGTACCGCCCCCGGGCGCTCTCGGCCCGCACCCGCGGGGTGATCGTGCCCGGACCGGCCGTGGGTGACGGCCCCGGTGACCGTCGCGCCCGTCGACGGCGCCGCGGGCCGACTCCGGCGGCGAGCTCACCGAGCGGTGCCCTTCGGCGCCCGTCGGGATCGCGGGAGCGCTCGACGCCCGCGCGATGCCGGGGCCCACAACGTCGTAAAGACGTCGGCATCGACCCGCCCGAAGACGGTTACACAGGACGACGGCGGCGCATAGGCTGCCCTCCCGCGAGTTGTGTGCTGACCTCGCAGAACGCAGCACTGGAACCGATCCGACAGGGCTAGGAGCCGCCCCGTGTTCTATTACGTGCTCAAATACGTCGTTCTCGGGCCGCTTCTCCGGCTGTTCTTCCGCCCCAGGATCGAGGGTCTGGAGCACGTCCCGGAGGACGGCGCCGCCATCGTCGCCGGCAACCATCTGTCGTTCTCCGACCATTTCCTGATGCCCGCGATCCTCAGACGGCGCATCACGTTCCTCGCCAAGGCCGAGTACTTCACCGGATCGGGCGTGAAGGGGCGGCTGACCGCGGCCTTCTTCCGCAGCATCGGGCAGATTCCGGTGGACCGGTCCGGCAAGGACGCGGGACGGGCGGCGATCCGCGAAGGGCTCGGGGTGCTGAGCAGGGGCGAGCTGCTGGGGATCTATCCGGAGGGCACCCGTTCGCATGACGGCCGGCTCTACAAGGGCAAGGTCGGCGTGGCCGTCATGGCGATCACGGCGCGGGTACCGGTGGTGCCGTGCGCGATGGTCGGCACCTTCGAGATCCAGCCCCCGGGACAGGCCGTGCCGCGCATCAAACGGGTCACCATCCGCTTCGGTGAGCCGCTGGACTTCTCCCGCTACGCCGGCCTGGAGAACCAGAGGGCGGCGATCCGGGCCGTCACCGACGAGATCATGTACGCGATCCTCACCCTCTCCGGGCAGGAGTACGTCGACGAGTACGCGGCCAAGGTGAAGGCGGCGCAGGCGGAACAGGCCGGGCAGTCGCGGAAGTTCCCGAAACTGCGACGCTGAGGGCTGATCCGCACAGGGTGAACTCCGCTGTTCCGGACCGCGGCCCCGGCTCTAGCGTGCCTGTCATGACCAAGGGAAACGCATGGGTTCTGGGAGCGACGGGACAGATCGGGCGAGCCGCTGTGCGGGCGCTCGTCGACGACGGCTGGGAGGTGACGGCCGCCTCCCGCGGCGGCGGCCGGGACACACGGTGGGACGGTGCGGTGCGCACGACGGCTCTCGACCGGGACGAGGACGGGGCGCTCGCGGCCGCGCTGGGAGACGGTTGTGACGTACTGGTCGACATGGTGGCGTACGGCGCGGACCACGCCAGGCAGTTGACCGGCCTGGCGGACCGGATCGGTTCGGCGGTGGTCGTCTCCAGCGGTGCGGTGTACGAGGACGATCAGGGGCACAGCTTCGACACGCAGGGCGAGCCCGGCGGAGCCCCGCGCTACCCCGTGCCGATCCCGGAGACGCAGCGCACCGTTTCGGCCGGCGATGCCACGTACGGGACGCGGAAGATACAGCTGGAGCGGGATCTGCTGGCGGCGGGGGACGCGCTGCCGGTGACGCTGTTGCGCGCGGGGGCGATTCACGGCACGTACTGCCGCTCTCCCCGCGAGCTGTGGTTCGTGAAGCGGCTCCTGGACGGCCGGGGGCGACGGGTGCTTTCGTACGGCGGTTCGTCCCGATTCCATCCTGTTCACTCCTCCAACCTGGCCGAGTTGATCCGGCTCGCCGCCGGGCGGCCCGGTTCGCGGGTGCTCAACGCCGGGGATCCGCAGGCACCGACGGTCGTGGAGATCGGCGAGGCCGTCGACGCGGTGCTCGGCCGGAGCACCGAGACCGTACTGATGGCGGGCGCGCCCGGGGAGGACGGCGTCGGCTCGACCCCGTGGAGCACCCCCCACCCCATCGTGTACGACATGACGGCAGCCGAGCGGGAGCTCGGGTACCGGCCGGTGACGGGTTACGCGGAGTCGCTTCCGAAGACGGTCGAGTGGATCGGCGCGCAGCTGAAGGGCAGGGACTGGAGGGAGGCATTTCCCGTCATGCTGCGGGCGTACGGGGAGAAGCTCTTCGACTACGCGGCGGAGGACGCCTGGCTGGAGGCGTACGACCGCCGGGCGTGAGACGCAAGCCCGTACGCGAGAACGGGCGGCCGGTGGCGCGAAGCCGCCGGCCGCCCGTGCCCGTGGAGTACGACCGCTACGGCGTCGGTGTGGCGTGCGGAGCGCACGTCACGTCACTGCGGTCGGTCCTGCCCGTGAGCAGGTAGGTGTCCACCCGCTCGTTGATGCAGGGGTTGACCAGACCGGTGACACCGTGCGAACCGGCGTCCCGCTCCGTGATGAGGCGCGAGCCCTTGAAACGCTTGTGCAGTTCGACGGCACCCTTGTACGGGGTGGCCGCGTCACGCGTGGACTGCACGATCAGCACCGGCGGCAGGCCCTTGCCGGTCTTGACGTTCAGCGGGGTCTGCTGCTTGGTGGACCAGGTCGCGCAGGGCAGGTTCATCCAGGCGTTCGCCCATGTCATGAACGGGTGGTCCCTGTGCAGCCGGGTGTTGTCGCGGTCCCACTTCTGCCAGCTGGTGGGCCACTTGGCGTCCGCGCACTCGATGGCCGTGTACACGGCGTTGCCGTTCTCCGAGGAGATGTTCCCCGCGGTGTCCGACATGTCCGGGCCCGCGGCGTCGACCAGTGCCTGGGTGTCACCGCCCCGGTAGTCGCTCCAGGTCTGGGCGACGAGCGCCCAGGTGGAGTCGTAGTACGGCGCGTTCTGGAAGAAGCCGATGAGCTCGGCGGGGCCGACGACGCCACCGATCGGGTTCTTCTTGGCGGCGGCGCGCAGCGTCAGCCACGCCTGCTCGACCTTCTCCGGGGTGTCGCCGATGTGGAAGGCGGAGTCGTTCTTGGCGACCCATGCCTTCCAGTCGTCCCAGCGCCCCTGGAAGGCGATGTCCTGGTTGAGGTTGCTCTGGTACCAGATGTTGTCCTTCGACGGGTCGACGACGCTGTCGACGACCATGCGGCGGACGTGGTCCGGGAAGAGCGTGCCGTAGACCGCGCCGAGATAGGTGCCGTAGGAGACGCCCAGGTAGTTGAGCTTCTTCTCGCCGAGGGCGGCGCGGATGACATCCAGGTCGCGTGCGGTGTTGGGCGTGGTCATGTGCGGCAGCATGTCGCCGCTGCGCTCGGCGCAGCCGTCCGCGTACGCGGCGGCGAGCTTGCGCTGGGCACGCTTGTCGGCCTCGGAGTCGGGCACGGGGTCGGCCTTCGGGGCCTTGACGTACTCCTGGGGGTCGACGCAGGAGATCGGCGCGGAGTGGCCGACGCCCCGCGGGTCGAAGCCCACGAAGTCGTAGGCCTTCGCCGCGTTCGCCCAGACCGCGTTCTTGTTGATGATGCGCTTCGGGAACGCCATGCCCGAACCGCCGGGGCCGCCCGGGTTGTAGAGCAGGGCGCCCTGTCGCTCGCCCTTCGTGCCGGTGCTGACGTGCCGGTCGACGGCGAGCTTGATCTGCTTGCCGTCGGGCCTGGCGTAGTCGAGCGGCACGGTCACCCAGCCGCACTGGATCGGCTTGGCTATGGCCCAGTCGGCCGGACAGTCCTTCCAGTCGATGCCGGACCTGGCCGCCCGTGCCGCGGCGACCTGAACGCCACGCGCCTCGGAACCGTGGTGGTGACGGCTTTCGGCAGTGGCCGCCGGTGCGGTTACCGCGCCCGCGATGAGCGTGCCCGCGATCAGAGCGCCGGCCGAGCCGAGCACTGCTGTGCGTCTCAAGTGGAACCTCCCCCATATCTGAAGCGCCACCGGTGGTGGCGCGATTCATTCGGGACCTCTTGCGGATCCTGTCGTCTGTGAGGTTCCTGAGAACAGGCCACGCACCCACTTCTTTACCGAATCGATAACCGGACACCCGTGTCCCGCTGAGCGGTGTTCAGCCCGTCCGGGCGTCGAGTACGTCGTTCAGCGCCTCGTCCAGGACCCTGCGCAGCAGGCGCGCATCGGGGGCGACCGCTGTCACCAGCACGGCCGGGCCGGCGAGCGGAGTGAGGACGGCGGTCGGGCCCAGCAGCCGCACTTCTGGGCACTTCTCGGCGAACGACGGGTCGACGACGAGGAGTTGTCCGACGGCCCGGTGGCCGCCCAGGACGGCCGCGCCGTCCCAGCCGCCGGGTGCTCCCGGCCCGTACGCCACCTGCTGGTCGATGAGCGGACGGCCGGCGCGATGCACCGTGAGGCGGCTGCCGAGCGTGCCGGTGCTCTCGCCGTGGCGGCCGAGGATCTGCTCCTCGCGCAGCACCAGCCGTGCGGTGGGGGCGAGTTCGACCCGTGTGGTCATGCGCAGGGCGCTGCCGTGCGCCGAGACGAGCTGCTCCGGCAGCCAGCGGAGCTCGGCCCCCTCCCCCGCGCTCAACTCGATGTCGTACGTGGCGGGTCCGGCGGCCGGCCCCGGGCCCGGCAGAGCGACGGTCGCGGCCGCCGAGTCGACGGTGAGCCGGGCGCCGTCGTCGGCCCGCGCCTCGATGGCGAGCCGGTCGCCGCCGAGCGGTGCGCTCATGGCGCCGACGACGGTGACACGGGCGTACGGGCCGTTCACGGCCCGGGTCCGGCGCAGTGCGAGCGGTCCGTCGCTCTCCAGCACGGGGAGCGCGGTGACGCCCCGGCTGTCGAGGACCGCGGTGATCCGGGCGGTGGCCTGGACGCTCATGCGGTCCAGGCGGCGAGCTGCCCCCGCACCCAGTCGACGACCGGCCCCACGCCTTCCTCGGAGGTGAGCGAGGTGAAGGCGACGGGGAGCGGGCCGCGCTGCCGTGCGGCGTCGTGGGCCATCCGTCCGAGGTCGGAGCCGACGTAGGGGGCGAGGTCGGTCTTGTTGATGACGAGCAGGTCGGAGGTGGTGACGCCGGGCCCTCCCTTGCGCGGGATGTCGTCGCCGCCCGCCACGTCGATGACGAAGATCTGGGCGTCGACCAGCCCCTTGGAGAAGGTGGCGGTGAGGTTGTCACCACCGGATTCGACCAGGATCAGATCGAGTGGCCCGACGGTGTCCTCCAGGTCCTCCACGGCTTCGAGGTTGGCGGAGATGTCGTCCCGGATCGCGGTGTGGGGGCAGGCGCCGGTCTCCACGGCCTGGATGCGCTCGGGCGGCAGGACGGCGTGGCGCAGCAGGAAGGCGGCGTCCTCCCGGGTGTAGATGTCGTTGGTGACCACGGCGAGGGAGAGCTGGTCGCGCAGGGCCCGGCAGAGGGCGGCGACGGTCGCGGTCTTGCCGGAACCGACCGGCCCGCCGAGCCCGATGCGCAGGGCGCGGCGGGTGCCGTCGGGGCGGGCGGCGTCGGCGCTCACGGCGGCGGGGCCGTGCTGGTCGTGGTCGAGGTGCATGGGGTTCGACTCCTGGTTCTTGCGGGTTTACGAGGCGAACAGGCGAACCGGCCAGGCCGCATGTGCCTCTGCGGTGATGTCGAGGAGCGGGGCGGAGGCGGCGGGGAGCGCGTCGATGGTGCCGTGCGCGGCGACGGCGGCCTGTTCGGCGACCCGGTCGAGTTCGGGTGCGAGGCGGGCGAGGACGGCGGTGGCCTCGAAGGGGTCGAGCGAGAGCAGCCGGACGACGGCGGTGGCCGGTCCGCTGACGGTTTCGTACGCGACGCAGTGCGCGGCGTCCGCGGGCCCGAGTCCCGCCGCGCGGGCGGTGAGGCCGAGGACGACGGGCTGGTGCGCGCCGCGCGGCCGGGCTCGGGCCAGCGCGGCCAGTTCCGGGCTGGGCCAGGTGGCGCGGGCGGCCCGCATCAGCTGCCGGCCGAGCCTGCGCGCGACGGCCCGCAGGGCGGGTGACGGGGTACGGGCGTCGGCGGCCTCGTCGAGCGCGATCGGGTCGTGTCCGTGGGCGGCCGCCGCGGCGAGCGCGGCAGCCGTGAGCCCGGTGGTGTGCAGGCGGCCCCGGCAGAATGCGGCGAGGTCCTCGGCGTTGCGGATGCGCCCTTCCTTCACGGCCGGTTCGGCGCCGCCGGAGTGGGCGTGGCCACCGGCGGGGAACCGGCCGTCGGCGAGGACGAGCAGAGCCGCGCGGCTCATCGACGGGTCCGCATCAGAAGAGGAAGTAACGTTGGGCCATGGGGAGTTCGGCGGCCGGTGCCGGTTCGACCGGTTCGCCGTCGATCGTCACGGCGAAGCTGTCGGGGTCGACATGGACCTGCGGCAGTGCGTCGTTCTCCCGCATGTCGGCCTTGGTGACCCCGCGCGTGCTGGTGATCGGCACGAACGGCTTCCCGAGGCCGAGGCGTTCGGGCAGCCTGTCCTGGATGGCCGCGCTCGCCACGAAGTTGAGCGAGTTGGCCGCGGGGGAACGTCCGACCGCGCCGAACATCGGGCGGGGCAGCATCGGTTGCGGGGTCGGTATGGAGGCGTTGGCATCGCCCATCTGCGCGTACGCGATCTGGCCGCCCTTGATGACGGTCTGCGGCTTGACTCCGAAGAATGCCGGTTCCCACAGCACCAGATCGGCGAGTTTGCCTCGCTCCACCGAACCGATCTCCTGGTCGAGCCCTTGGGCGACCGCCGGATTGATGGTGTATTTGGCGACGTAGCGACGCACTCGGTGGTTGTCGGCCCGCCCGTCTCCGGGCAGTGCACCGCGGCGCTTCTTCATCACATGGGCGGTCTGCCAGGTGCGCAGGACGACCTCGCCGATGCGGCCCATCGCCTGGGAGTCGGACGAGATGATCGAGATGGCACCGAGGTCGTGGAGGATGTCCTCGGCCGCGATGGTGGACGGCCGGATCCGCGACTCGGCGAAGGCGAGATCCTCCGGCACGGCGGGGTTGAGATGGTGGCAGACCATCAGCATGTCGAGGTGTTCCTCGATGGTGTTGACGGTGTGCGGTCGCGTCGGGTTGGTCGAACTCGGCAGCACGTACGGCTCCGAGACGACGCCGATGATGTCCGGGGCGTGCCCGCCACCCGCGCCCTCGGTGTGGTACGCGTGGAGGGAGCGCCCGGCGATGGCGGCCAGGGTGTCGGCGACGAAGCCGGCCTCGTTGAGGGTGTCGGTGTGGATGGCGAGCTGGGCGCCCGTCTCCTCGCAGACGCTCAGGCAGGCGTCGATGACGGCGGGGGTGGCGCCCCAGTCCTCATGGATCTTGAACCCGAGCGCACCGGCGCGGAGTTGGGAGTGCATGGCCTCGCGCGACATCGTGTTGCCCTTGCCGAGCAGACCGATGTTGACGGGATACGCCTCCAGCGCCTCGAACATCCGGGCAAGGTGCCACGGCCCCGGGGTGATGGTGGTGGCCTTGGTGCCCTCGGCCGGTCCGGTGCCGCCGCCGACCAGGGTGGTGATCCCGGAGGAGAGCGCCTGGTCGATCAGGGTCGGCGAGATGAAGTGAACATGGGCGTCGATGGCGCCCGCGGTGAGGAACTTGCCGTTGCCCGCGATGATCTCGGTCTCGGGGCCGACGACCAGATCGGGGTGGACGCCGTCCATGGTGTCCGGGTTTCCGGCCTTGCCGATCCCGGTGATCCGGCCGTCGCGGATGCCGATGTCCGCCTTGACTATGCCCCAGTGGTCGATGATCACGGCGCCGGTGACGACGGTGTCCGGGGCGCCCTCGGCGCGCGTGGTGCGGGCCTGGCCCATCGATTCGCGGAGGACCTTGCCACCGCCGAACACCGCCTCGTCGCCCGCGAGTCCGGGGCCGCCCGAGCGGTCCTCCTCGATCTCGACGAGCAGATCCGTGTCGGCGAGCCGGATACGGTCGCCGGTCGTGGGGCCGAACAGATCGGCGTGGACGGCGCGGTCGAGTTCAGCCATCGAGGGCACCTCCGGTCTCGCCGCGCAGGCCGGGGACGATGCGCCGTCCGGCGAGGGGGACGAGTTCGATGTCGACGGGTATGCCGGGTTCGAAGCGGACGGCGGTCCCGGCGGGGATGTTCAGCCGCAGGCCGTGGGCGGCCGAACGGTCGAATTCCAGACCGGGGTTGGCCTCGGCGAAGTGGTAGTGCGAACCGACCTGAACGGGCCGGTCGGCGGCGTTGAGAACGGTGAGGCGGGTGACGGGGCGGCCCTCGTTGAACGGCACGGGCCCGTCCGCGTACAGGATCTCTCCGGGAATCATCGGTGACGCCCCCCGTCAGACGATCGGCTCGTGGACGGTGACGAGCTTGGTGCCGTCCGGGAAGGTGGCCTCGACCTGGACGTCGTGGATCATCTCGGACACCCCGTCCATGACGTCGTCACGGGAGAGCACCTTGCGGCCCGATGCCATCAGTTCGGAGACCGTACGGCCGTCACGGGCGCCCTCCAGCAGATGCGCGGTGATCAGGGCGACCGCCTCGGGGTGGTTGAGCCGCAGTCCGCGCGCCCTGCGCTTCTGCGCCACATCGGCAGCAACATGGATGAGCAAACGTTCCTGCTCATGCGGGGTCAGTTGCATGCTTCCACCTCACAGTCGCGTGCCCAGTACCGGTCCTGGACGCAGCGAGACATTAGTCGTCCTCAACAGACTGTTGAACTCCGAACGGGTGTCCCGCGGCAAGGTATTGCACGTTAGAGCCGAAGTTTTTTCGGCGCGTTAACTGACCTTTTGCAGATCCATGGACATCGGGCGGGCCGAGGCGGGGGCGCTCGGGCTCACCGGGCCGGCCATCGGCGGCACAGTGGCAGGGTTCGCCGCACCGATCGGGCCGCTCGGTTCCGGCCTCGGCGCCCTGGCGCTGCCCGGAAACCCGTTCTCCGGCGCCACCGTCGCGCCCGAACCGCCGCCCCGGCCGATCGGCACGATCGGGCAGCCGATGCCGCCGGGCGCGGGCGGCTCACCACCGCGGCCGGCACTGCGGCCGGTCGCCTTCTTGGACGGCGACGGCAGCGGTGCGTTCGGCGCGCTGTTCACGCTCACACCGTGGGACACCCGGACTGCCGGCGCTTCTCATCGGCGGCCGACGCCGGGCCCGCCCTCCGGCCGCACCCGCGCCCGGCACTCCGGAGCCGCCCCTGGCGACTCGGCGGCCCAGCGCTCCGTGCACGCATGCCGCGCCCCCGTCCGCGGCGGACGCGGGGCACGGCATTTCCGCGTTGCGGGCCGTCGGGGGCGCTCAGCTGCCCGGCTCGCGATGCCCGCGGTGTTCCGCCGCGATGCCGAAGCGCCGCCGTTCGCCGGGAGCGGACACCGAGGAGCCGATCGAGGAGACCGAGCTGATCACCTGCTCCTCGGCAGCCGCGCCGTCGTTTTCGAGTCGCTCCAGGTCAGCAGCGGAAACAAGCGCCACGAGCGGCTTGCCGTGCCGCGTCACGACCACTCGCTCGCCGCCGTAGACGACACGGTTGATCAGTTCGGCGAGCTCAGCTCGGGCTTGCGTCACCGGAATCTCGTAGGCCATGCTCCCTAGCCTATGTAATGTCCACCTGATCCGCCGTGGTCCGTGGCGACAGCGATTATCCAGGTCAGAGGCTCTCGCGTGCTCCCGTGCGCTCTCGTTTGTGAGAGATGTGTGAGGCGAGGTGAGACGAAGAGTTTTCTGGTCGCCCTGAATCCTGGCGGGTCTCAGCGGGGATCGACGCCTCACATGACGCGATCGGGCTGGTGCAGCGAGACATCCTGGCCGCGAGGTCTCCCGGCCAGCCCGAAGGCGTCGGCGGGCGGCTCACCGAGACCGGCATACCGCGCGCACAGCCTCGGTCTGATCCTGATCCCACAAGCAGCGAGGCCCGGGCCCGCCGCCGCCGCGTGTGCCCTGTTCTCCCGAAGCTGCCTCGAAGCGGCAAGTAACTCTCTGCAATTAGAGTGACGCTCAGCGACGGAGAGTGAGGCGGGGGCCGGGGCGTGCACTTCCCGCCCGTCCAGGACGGCCTGGACTACCTCCTCAGCGTTGTTCGACACCTTGCCCCAGACAACCTCGACGACCAACCGAGTGCCCGCAACCTCAAGTACGCGGTTCGCCGGTCACAGCCTCGACTTCGAACCGGATCATCTGAGACGGGACACTTCCCACTGGTCTCACTTCTCACCTGTGGAGCCAGCTGAGTGAGGGGGGTGGGGCCTCGCCTATTCCGAGTCCCGGGGCTCACACCCGGGGACCGCTCCAGGGCCACCCCCCTTGGTCGCGGCATCCCAACCGGGGTCTCGGACCGACCTCAAGAACACCAGCCTAACCGCGGCCACTGACAAGGCACAGACCTCGTTCATCCCCATCCGCACTGGCGTGACGTCGCGTTTCAGCAGGACCCTGCGGCATGAGCGTCACAGGGCCTCCCACCATCTCGTGCGTTCGGACCAACGGACCGGCGGATGTGCCGCACCACCACCCGGGAAGCACTCGTCCGCCCGGCGCCGGAGAGATGAGGCCCCATGGACAGCGGCCGGATTCTCCCGTACTGAACATGACGGGCGGCGGACACGGGACGGATTCCACGGACCCGGTTCGAAACCGCCCGAGATCCACAGGCCCGAAGCTCCCCCGCGCCTCGGCGGAAAAGCATCGGCAACACACCCGTCCGACACTGCTTCCCGGCCGTACAGTCGTCACCGTCGTCCATCCGCCCCTTGCTCCGAGGAGATCTCGTGGACCGAGGACCCGTGTTCGTGCTCGACCCCCAAGGGGGCGATCGCCATGGCGAGGACGCCGTACTCCGCGCGCGCGGCCCCCTGACGCGAGTCGATGTCCTCGGTGTGGAGGCGTGGTCGGTCACCGCCCCGGCACTGGTGCGACGGCTCCTCCTGGACCCCCGGGTCTCCAAGGACGCCCGACAGCACTGGCCCGCCTTCCCCGAAGAGATCGTCGGGGTCTGGCCACTCGCACTCTGGGTGGCGGTGGAGAACATGTTCACCGCCTACGGCGAGGAGCACCGACGGCTGCGGCGAACCATCGGCCCGGCCTTCACCGCCCGCAGGATCAACGCGCTGGCACCGGTCATCGAGCAGCTCGTCGAGGAGCTGCTGGACGAGCTCTCCACCACCCCGCCCGGTGAGCCGGTCGACCTGCGGGAGAATTTCGCCTACCCGCTGCCCATCGGGGTCATCAGCCATCTCGCCGGGCTCCCCGAATCCGTCCGGCCCCGGTTCCGCCGCACCGTCGACGTGATCTTCTCCACCAGCTACAGCCCCGAGGAAACGACCGCCGCGGTGCGGGATCTGTACGCGCTCCTCGCCGACCTCATCGCCACCAAGCGCGCCGAGCCCGGACACGACCTCACCTCGGCGCTCATCGCCGCCAGGGACACGGAAGGCGACGGAAAGCCCCTGACGGAGGCCGAACTCAGCGACACCCTGCTGCTGGTGATCAACGCCGGTTTCGAAACCACCGTCAACCTCCTGGACCAGGCCATCACCGCACTCCTCACCGACCCCGGGCAACTCGCCCATGTCCGTGCCGGACGCGCGGACTGGAAGGACGTGGTCGAGGAATCACTCCGCCTCGAAGCCCCGCTCGCGCATCTGCCGATGCGCTTCGCCGTGGAGGACATTCCCCTCCCCGAACACGGCGTGACCATCCGGCGGGGCGAGGCCATCCTGCCCTCCTACGCCGCCGCCAACCGGCATCCGGACCTGCACGGCCCCACCGCCGACGACTTCGACACCACACGGAGCGACAAGAGTCACTTCTCCTTCGGCCACGGAATGCACCTCTGCCTCGGAGCCGCCCTCGGCCGCCTCGAAGCCGAACTCGCCCTGCGCGCCCTCTTCGAGCGCTTCCCCCGTCTCGTTCTCGCCGTACCCCCGGACCAACTGCGCCCCAGGCCGAGCTTCATCTCCAACGGCCACAGCGAACTGCCCGTCATCATCCACCCGTAGAAAACCGTCCCCTCCGGCTGACGGAAGCGAGGGGCCAGTCCGGTGATGACACGCCATCATGACGGCCTGGGACTGGCCGCCGCCCGTCGGCTCCGGAGTGCCGGCGGACGACGGCTGGACGACTCCGTCCGTAAAACGCCGGGTCGTCGGGATGACGGCCATGGTGAAGGTAGAACCGGCCGGCCTCGGTGACCTCCGTATGCACGTCACCGCCATCGCGGCTGACCTTCAGGAGGCCACGGTCGCGCAGAGCATAGGCCGAGGGCCGTTCACCCGGCGCCCAGGTTTGGGGTTGTTCTCCGGCCGCGAGGCGTTCGAGCAGGGCACGTTGCCGATCGTTCGGGGCGGACCATCGATGCACACGGACCAGCTCACACCGCATCCCCACGCTCTGCATCGAGCCGAAAGAGTGGCTGCGGGCGGTGGGAATTCTCCGGGACTCCAGCACTTCGCCAAGCGCAAGGCCGAACTCGGCACCTGCGGCCGCAGCTAGGGAACTCCTTGCGCGCACGAGCACGCCTGCCTGCGGTGCCCGCTCCTGCAACCCGACCCGGCCCAGAAGCGCCGGCTCGACGAGATCGTCGTCAACCTCCGCGAGCGCCTGACCGAGGCCCACGAACGCGGCTGGCTCCGCCCAGCTCGGCGAGAACAAGGACGCCTTCGAGCGCGGCCTCCTCCAGGCCCTCACCGAATCCAACCCCGCCGGCACCTTCGACGAACTCGTACGCACCGAAGCCATCATCGCCACTCGACCCCAGTAACCAGCGGCATCTCAGTGATGCGGACGACGAACGGGCCGCTGCTGCTCTCCGGCCGTCGCTGCCCTCCTCAGGAAGGGCAGTAGGGCGGCATGGCCCCACTGGATCGTCCGATCCGAATCACCGTACGCGGTACCGCAGAAGTTCGGGCCACCCCGAATGGGCGTACCCCTGCCGTGAGTGCAGCAGCAAGGTGCCGTGCAGTCCTGTCCGGACCTCACCGGGAACCGCAGGATCGTCAAGGAGGCTGCGCACCCGCGCAGGCGTGGTCTCCGCCTTGTCCACCGTCTCCACCAGCACTGAAGTGGCCAGGGTCGGCTCCGTCATCAACGTGCGGGCGAGGGCCTGCCGTTCGGCCTCCTTCAGCCCTTCGGTGAGCCGGAGGACCGTACCGGTCCAGGTTCGGGCTATCTCCCGCTTCCATTTGGCTCCGTCCCGCTGAATCTCCTGCAGTGCTTCCGCGGCCATGACCAGTAGCTCCGCTGCCCAGGAGGCGTTGTGATCCGTCATCCTGCCGACGAGGAAGCCGTAGGGTTCCGTGATCCTGCTCAAGAACCCTCGCCGGGCCTCATCGGCGACGTCGTACTCGGAGTCCGTTGCCAGGGAGAGGAGGGCTTCGGCCACGTCGTAGGCGTCCTCTAGGTCCCCGAGGTTCGCGTACGTCTGGGCCATCACCCGCCTGGCCGTCGCCTCCTGGGCGACGGCCTTCCCCTTGATTGTTCCCGTCGTGCGCCGACGAGCACCCTCGTCGATGATTGGCTGGAGTGCTTGATGCACCAGGGGTACCGATTCCGGGCCCCATCGCCGTGTACGAACCGTGTCCTCGGCCGGCCCGAGCAGGGCCTCTCGCAGGTCCTGCGCGGCCGCGGCCCCAAGGGCGTCCGTGATCTCGGTGGCTTGAGGATGGACATCGACCCCAACATCGAGAAGCGCGCTCCACAACATGTAGCCCTGGCATCGGATGTGCGGCAGGGCATGCGCCACCAAGCGCGTGCGGTAGTCGACCAGGCGCGACCACTGAGCCGACGTGAACCATGCCTGAGCTGTCGACCGGTCCGCCTTCTGAACCTTCGTGACGGCCTGCTGCACGAGGTCGGGCCGGTTAGTGCTGTCCGCGTAGAGGAGCAGGTCGTCGATAAGGTGCGGGTGCCTGGTGACCTTGTGCTGCAGGTCTCCTCCGATCCGGGTGACGCTGTCCTTTCCGCTGGGCAGCGCTGTGACACGCTGGCGGGCGTCCGGGTCGGTGAGAAACGTGTGCAGCATGTGCTCTGCCTGAGGGTGACCACCGGCCGCCGCATCCACCAGGAACACACAGCACGCGTCCGAGGTCAGCCAGTAGCGTTCGGCTGCCTCCTCCGGTACGACCGGAAGCAGATCGCGCAGCACCGTGTCTGGCAGGCCGGCATCCTGAAGTGCCCTGCGCATCAGCCATGAGGGTGTCTTGGCCCCGTCCGGATCCTTGTGCGGGCAAGGTAGGACCCCCAGGGCTTCCTTGCACCGGATGACGACTTGAGCGGTGAGGGGAGAGACGGTGACGTTCTCGTCCGCGCCCCACACTGGTTCGGCCAACGGCGTGCGCGTGAAGCGCTCCGGCTGACCGATCAGCGCCTCGGTGAGAACCGCGTTGCAGACCGCGACCTGTTGGTGCGGCTTCCGGGTGGAGAGGCATGCACTCAGGAAGTCGGACACGTGCACCTCGTCGGCCTGCACGGCGGCTGCGGCCCATCCCCGCAGTACCGCGCGGCGACTCAGCGGGCTCGCCCCGCGGTTCTGGTCGGCCTCGAAAGCCTCCGCGACGGCCGTCGCTGCGTCGGCGAACTTAGGTCTGGTGACAAGGAACAGGCGAGCATAAGCACGTTCCAGGTCGAGGGGCTTTCACGGGAGTTGGCCGGCATCGGCCTTGCCGGTCGTCGCCCCGTCCGCGAGCCCGGACCAGTTCTGGCGTACCACAGGCACCGATTCACAGCCGCGGAGCCGGGCGTCCCTGCGTGCCTGACCAGGCGACTTCCCGCTGCCCACCGCCCGGCCGTCGACGACCGCGAGCCAGTCGCTCTGGGACAGCTCCGCCCGCAGCGCCTCCACGCCGGTCGGTTCCAAGGCCAGGAGCAGCGCCGGGTCGGGGGCCGTGGGGGTGTCGGCCGCCACCGCGCGCGGTGTTCCGGCGCGCCACTCGGCGGTGGTCCGCTCGCCGGACCTGGACCGTGACCACAGCACGTGCTGCAACACGATCAGCGGTCCCAGTGCCGTCAGGAGCGGGAAGGCGCCCGTCAGCACTCCCAAGCCGAACAGCAGACTGACGCTCGCGGAAACCGCCAGTCCGACTCCAGCTGCGAGAAGTGCGGCGGCCCGTCCGAAGGCCTTGAGCGCCACCAGCGGGAAGAGCGCGAGGAGCAGCAGGTCGCCCAGCCCGAGCGCCACCGGTGGTCTGCCCTGGGTGACTGCCAGCAGCGGGGCGAACGGCAGTCCCATGACCTGGGCGGCGAACCGGTCCATGACGGAGGTGAGTCCGGTCGCCACCAGGTCGTAGCAGCAGAGCATGCCCGCGAACCACGCCGCGTGGACGGAGCGCATCCCGCTCTGTGCCCACATGTTGGCTACTCCCACCACGGCGATGGCGAGCAGCACGTCGGTCAGAGCGGTCACGGCGACCGGCAAGTCCGCGAACGCGCATCCGGCGGTGGTGGCCACCAGCGCCCCTGCGGCCGACCAGGCCCGCCCCCCGCCGATCAGCGGCGCGAGGGTGAACTGGAGCGCCGCGCAGAGGACCAGGCCGAAGACGACGGCCACCGCGGTCCGGGGCGCTGCCAGATAGACCAGGGGAGCCGCCGCCACGACGACGCCCATCACGGCGACGTCGGGCAGTTCGTACGTGCCGACCGGAGGGCGGGGCATCCGGACCCGCGCGAAGTAGACGGCACCTGCCGCCGTGATCGCGGCGACGGCGCAGTTGAGGCCGACGAGGGCGAGGGCAGTACTCATGCCGGCCTCCCGACGCGTACGGCGGCGGGACGAACCGACTCGAAGGTGTGCTCGCGCAGATCGGCGCGGACCGGGCCGGTCGGCGGCAGGGTGGCCGGATCGTCGTGGAGCACGATGCCGTCCAGCGCGAGGCCCGCCGTTGTGGCCCGCTCCTGCAGCCTGCCGAGCAGGGCGGCGGCGGGCGTTCGGCGGACCAGGACATGGAGGACAGGGCCCCCGGGCCGGTCGGCCAGGGCGTAACGCGCCGGCAGCGGTATGTCCGGCTCGGACTCCAGCAGGTTCAGCACCGACCGGGTGGGTACCGCGACACTCCGCGGACCCGACCAGCGGCCGAGTATGGGCGAAGTCGCGGGTAGATGGGTCAGCTCGCACGTGGGCTCGGCCTCGGGACGCCGGACCAGGTCGCCGGTCGCGTAGCGCAGCAGCAGGGTGCAGTCCCGGTAGGGGACGTACGGCGTCTGCACGATGATGCCGACGGCACCGGGCGGCGTCGGCTCGTGTGTCACGGGATCGAGTATCTCCATGTGCCCGAACTCGGTGGTGTGGTGCAGATGTCCCTCGGTGCACGGTGTGCCGCCCGAGGGGAGGGCTTCGGTCATCATGTACGCCGTGGAGATCCGTGCGCCCAGGGCGACTGCGGCCCGCTCCCTCAGCGGATCGGAGAGCACTTCACCGCCGACGCCGATGGACTCCAGGCCGAAGTCCTTTGCCTGCCAGTCGTTTCTCTCCGCTTCTTCGACGAGGGCGGAGAGGTAGGACGCGGAGACCGTCAGATGGGTGATCTGCGGGGCTTTGCCCCGCAGGCCGAGCGGGGTGGCCAGCCGGTCCAGCGCCACGGCCGGGTCCACGGTGCCGATCTGGACGAACGAGGCACCGATCCGGGTCACCGACTCCTCCACGTTGAGCAGCGGCAGGGTCGCCCGGGAGCAGCCCGCGTACGCCATTGTGTGGTGGGGCCGCAGGCCCATGCCGAGCACGGCCGAGACGGTACTCATGGCAACCGCGATCTCCACCTCGGCCCTGGAGTACCAGACAGTGGTGGGGGTGCCGCTGGTCCCCGTGGTGAGCGCCATCAGCGCGGGGGTGGAGGCGGCGGACACGAAGGCGGCCGGCAGACCGCGCAGGGTCTCCTTGGGCGTGACCGGTACGCGGTCCCAGGTCTCCGGGGTGAGACTGCTCGGGTCGAGTCCCAGGGCGTCGAAGGTCTGCCGGTAGTGGGCCGTGTGCTGGGCGGCAGCCCGTGCCGTGGCCCGCAGGCTGCGCTCCGTGACGGTCCGTCGTACGGCGGGGTCGACGGCTCCCGCCTGACCGGGGAGCAGAGCCGAGTCCGCCCCGGGCTCGCCGAACTCGGCCAGGGTCGCGATGAGGTCGCGAGCTATGCGCTCCAGGTCCTGCGGATGGATGCGGCGGTTGCGCAAAATCGCCATGCCGTAGCGGAGTTGACTGAGAGCGGTACCGAACAAGGGGTCTCCTGACGCCTGGACCGGGTTGTCTTCCCGGTCCAGGCCGGGGCCGAACGTCAGACCATGCTGGCGAACATCGCCGCAGTGAGCGTGCTGAAGGCGTACTTGACGTAGTGCTTGACCATGACGGGTCTCCCTTGTTCCGCGCCGCCCGGGGGCGGCTGGGCTCCTGGTGGTGCACTCGCGACCGGGGACGGCCATTCGATTAACGCGACCTTAGAGTAAGGAAATTGAGCGATCAATGGTTTCTCGCGACGAACTGAATCCCCGGTATTCGCTTCGCCGCCCCTTCGCTCTGGTCAAGCGTCCGGCGGATACGTCAGCACCAAGTCCCGTGTGCTGATGGCCAAGTTGGGCTTCACCGCCGAGATCGCCCGCAAGGGCGTGCCCGCCCCGGTCCAGGCCGCCGAGCGCTGGGTCGTGGAGCGTACGCACTCATGGATGAACGACTACGGCAGGCTACGGCGCTGCACCGAGAGGAACGGCGAGGCAGTGGACTTCTCCTTCTACCTCGCTGCCACACTCGTCACGCTCCGTATGCTCGTTCGACGAGCCACTACCACTGGGCCGCTCGCCCCACCACTCGACGCTGGGGATGGTAATTGGCATAGCCGGAAAAGCCTTGGTGCAAGCACGGTCTTCTTGGATTTTGGGGACAGGTGTTACACGCCCCCAACTGTGGGAGGCGTTGGGGGTGGAGTCGTCCTGTGGAACTCAGCTGAGGATGCTGATGGTCAACCAGTCCAACTCTCTCGGTCCCAGCACCGTTGACCCGAAACGGTTGTGGATCTGCCGCTGCTGGGGCGGCCGGTGAGGGAGATGGGCGGCACCGCGAGGGACGCGGCGAAGGTCGGCGCCCCGCACGCCCTGGCGGTGACAGACACCATCGACGGGTTCCGCCAGTCCCCGCCACTGCCCACGAAACCGGTCGCTCGCCGCACGACCCGCCCCGCCCCAGCGGGTCCTGCCGCTACGCCCGCGAGGGCTTGGGTACTTGCGAGGCTGGGAGACCGAGGTCGCGCTGCCGGTCACGGGCACGTTCACAACACCGGCGAAGGGTGGCCTGCGCGCGGACGCCGTCCCGACCGCGCCGGAAGACCGGGTGCCGGTGCTGTTCGTGGAGGTCGACAACCACACCGAACCGGCCGCGGTCGTCGCCGCGAAGATCGAGCGCTACTGCCGGTTCGCCCGACGCCAGGTGAAGAACGACCGGGGCCGTGACGTCCCTTTGTGGTTGACGCTGTGGGACGAATCCGGCCGCGGCGGCTTCCCGCCCGTCGCCCTGGTCTTCACGAAGGACGTCGGCGCGCAGGCACGGATGAGCCGCATCAAGACCATCCGCGACCTGTCCCGCTCCTCCCGGCAGCCCCGCTGGGAAACGCCCACGGGCTGGTCACCGACAGCGTCGGAGCAGGACGGCCGGCGGGACTTCATCGGCACCGTCCCCGTCATCACCGGTGATGACACCCACCTACGCCTTCGGCCTGAACAAACTTCCCGGTGTCGGCACCGAGCGCACCAACTCGGTCTGGATCGTCCCCGTCTTCGGCGACGACGCGGGCGATCCCGGCTATTCCTCCGGAACAGGCTTCTCCGGCCGTGCCAGGACACAGGCATGGCGCTGGAACCTCGACCTCGTCACCGACGTCCACGGCAACGCCTCCACCTACTGGTACAAGGCGGATACGAACCACTACGCAAAGAACGACGACAAGACCAAACTTGCTGCCTAAGTACTCCAGCACTGGAAGGGGCACCACCTTTGCGGGACGCAGCGCCAATACGCCGGCGCGGCCGGGTGGATAGAGAGACCGTGGCCATGCCCTGGTCGACCGCGGGCTCTACCTGCCTAACAAAAACGCACACGGACGGGCTGCATCCACGGTTGAACGCATGCGTATCCCCGGCCTGCTCGACGCCCGGGACCACAGTGGCCCCGGCCCCAGGCACTCACCGATTGGCGTACAGCTTGTCCAGTCCCCCCGAGAGCGCGGCGCGTACCTGGCGGGTGACCTCGTCAACCAGCACTTCGGGTTCATCGTTGAGCAGCCCCGTCATCGTCGCCTCGGCCACGTCGCCGGCGAGGGTTTTCGGGGAGTCGACGTCCGCCGACAAGTCGGTGTCGACATAGCCGGCATGCACGCCGACCACCAGCGTGCCCTGCTCCTGCAGTGCCAGCCGGAAGGCGTTCGTCAGCGACCATTGAGCGGACTTGGAGGCCGCGTAGCTCGGAAACTGCCGATTCGCCACCCACGACGCCACGGATAGCATGTTCACCAGTGCTCCACCGCCATGGGCGGCCAACACGGGCGCGAACGCACGCGAGACAGACCAGGTGCCGAAGTAGTTGACCTCCATCTCGCGTCTGGCACCGTCGAATGACCCCTTTAGCAGCGAGGGGCCACCGGTGACCCCGGCGTTGTTGATGACAATGTTGACATCATCGGCGGCACGTGCGGCTGCGGCGACCTGCTCCTCGTCGGTGACGTCCAGTCGCAGCGGAGTGAGCCCGGAGGCCAAGGCGGCCTTCGAGTCCCGGACGCCGGCGTAGACCTTGGCCGCGCCGTGCGCGAGCAGGGCCTCCGTGAACGCCATTCCGATGCCACGGTTGGCTCCCGTGACAAGGGCTACCGAACCGTTGATGTCCATGATCAACACTTCCGTCAGCGAAGGCGGAGGACTCTCTTCTTCAAGGCTAGTACTCCAGCAGTACCTCTGCTTTTCTCCTGGTCAGCGGCCTGGCGGCGACTAGGACTTATCCGGGCGTCGCGTTCGTAGCCAGATGACGAGGGCTGCCGCTGTCGCGGTGCCGAGGAAGACATGGCCTCGCTTGTCGTAGCGAGTGGCGACCGCCCGGTGCTGCTTCAAGCGGTTGATCGCCCGTTCGGCGGTGTTGCGTTTCTTGTACCGCTCTTCGTCAAAGCCAGGTGGCCGTCCGCCGCGTGAGCTTTCGCGCAGGCGGGCCGCCTGCCTGTCGGCCTTCTCCGGGATGGTGTGCCGGATGCCGCGTCGTCGCAGGTACTGGCGGCAGGGCCCGTTGCTGACCGGCAGGAACGGACGCAGCAGTTCCCACTCGGTGTCTGTCAGATCTCCCGCCCCATGCCCACATCAACGTCCGGGGCGCGGACTACCGCCGGGTGCCAGCAGGAGCGGTGGCGATCTCATCCGCCCTGGGTGGCACACCAGGGCCGATTCATGGCCACGCATCGCCCTCCCGCCACCCGTGGGCAACCCACACTCCCGAGTTGCATGCTTACTCCGAGGTAGGTACCGTTACTTAACGTAACAATCGTGTCGTGTGAGTGCCCCCGGGCCACGCGACTCCAGAGCTGAGATCCCGCGGGCATCGATCCTCGTTCAGACCGACGAGCAGACCGGTCGTCGAGGAAGCAGCCCTTTCGCGTACTCGGCGCCTCCGGAACCGATGGGATGCACCAAGGAGACCCGCCATGCCCGAATTCCTCCGTGCACACTCTCGCCGAACGTTCATCTCCACATCGGCCGCCGCCGTCACCGCGGCAGCGACAGGGTACCTGGGTCTGCAAGGCTGGCCATACACCGGCAAGAAACACATCGGAAAGCCGGCCACCATGGGTGAGCGGCAGAGCATCCGTCCCTTCCGCGTGAACATTCCAGAGCGGGATCTCACCGAATTGCGTCGGCGTGTCATCGCTGCACGGTGGCCCGACCGGGAAACGGTTCGCGATCAGTCCCAGGGTGTCCGGTTGGCCACGATGAAGGAACTCGCCCACTACTGGGTGACGACCTACAACTGGCGGAACGTCGAGGAGAAACTCAACTCGTTGCCGCAGTACATGACGGAGATAGACGGACTTGACATACATTTCATCCACGTCCGCTCCCGTCATCCGAACGCGCTCCCCGTCATCCTGACCCACGGCTGGCCCGGCTCCATCCTGGAATTCCTGAAGGTCATCGAGCCGCTCAGCAACCCGACGGCCCACGGGGGACGCGCCGAGGACGCCTTTCACCTCGTCATACCGTCGATGCCCGGCTACGGCTTCTCGGAACGGCCGACCACCACCGGGTGGAACCCCGACCGCATCGCGCGCGCCTGGGCCGTGCTGATGGAGCGACTGGGATACAAGCACTACGTGTCCCAGGGCGGCGACTGGGGCGCCGTGATATCGGACAAGATGGCCGTACAGCGGCCCCCGGGGCTGCTCGGCATCCACGTGAACTTCCCGGCCACCGTCCCGCCGGACATCGCCGAGAAACTAGCCTGCGGCGACCCGGTACCGGCCGGCCTGAGCCCGGACGAGAAGGCCGCGTACGAGAAACTGGCCACCTTCTACAAGACGGGGTCCGGCTACTCGGCCATGATGGTCACCCGTCCCCAGACCGAGGGATACGGGCTGACGGATTCTCCGGTGGGACTGGCCGCCTGGATGTACGACAAGTTCGCCGCCTGGACCTACAGCGGCGGCCATCCCGAGCGCGTGCTGACCAAGGACGAGATGCTCGACGACATCACGCTCTACTGGGTCACGAACACCGCGGTCTCCTCCTCGCGCCTGTACTGGGAGAACAACGCCAACAACTTCAACGCCGTGTCGGTGTCCCTCCCTGCCGCCATCACGGTGTTTCCCGGCGAGATCTACCAGGCGCCGCGGAGTTGGGCGTCGCGCGCCTACCACAAGCTGTTCTACTACCACCGGGTCGGCAACGGCGGCCACTTCGCGGCCTGGGAGGTACCGGACCTCTTCACGGACGAACTCCGCGCGGCGTTCCGCTCCCTGCGCGGCTCAAAGGCAAGCGCAGGGAAGTGAACCGTTCGGCCCCGACGCCGACACCCGGGGGCTTCCGATCACAATGGCTCAGCGGGCGTAGAACAGACCGATGCCGACGACGCAGGCCCCTTGGATGATCCAGGAACGGACCACGACAAGGACTTCGGACCAGCCCTTGAGCTCGAAGTGGTGTTACAGGGGCGCCATCTTGAACGCGGTCAGTCTGCGCAGACGGACAGGCTCGGCCACCGCACCTCCAGCAGGCGGATCAGACGTCACCGCACATCCAACCGCCACAACCACCAACCCGGTGAACCTATGCGGTCAGAGCACTAGCTAGTGGTGGTTTGTTGACGGCGGGTCAGGGCCGTAGTGGGCCGATAGCAGAGGAACGTCGCCTCGTCGCCTGGGGGCTTGTGATGGCTCGCCGTCTGCCGTGTCCGCCCGCTCCGGGCTCGCTGGAAGCCTACGCCGCGGGCTTCGATGACCTGCTCTCGACGTTGGCGCAGCGCCGAGGGTTTTGCGAGTACCTCGCGGGGCTGCTGCTGCCGCGGGACCGGAACAGGACCCTGACCTGCCTGGCCGGCGCCGAACCCGTCGTCGGGGCTCAGCACGCCTCGGTACAGCGGCTGCAGTTCTTCCTGTCCGAGTCGGCCTGGGACTACGAGCAGGTCAACGCCCGTCGGCTGGAGCTGCTGCTGACCGATCCCGCGACCGCCCCGCACCCAGGCGGGGTGCTGGTGATCGACGACTCGGGCGACCGCGAGGACGGCAAGGCGACCGCGCACATCGGCCGCCAGTGGCTGGGCCGGCTGGGCAGGACCGACAACGGCATCGTCACCGCGACCACCTGCTGGGCCGACGAGAACCTCTACTACCCGCTGTACGCCGTGCCCTACAGCCCCGCCCATCACTTCCCCAAGGGCAAGAGCGATCCCGGCTTCCGCACGAAGCTGCAGATCGCCGCAGAACTGGCCCGCACCGCGAAGGCTGCCGGGGTGGCCTTCCGCGCCGTGGCCGCCGACTGCGCCTACGGCGACCAGGACGGCTTCCGCAGACAACTCGACGCGACAGGACTGCCGTTCGTCATGGCCTTCAAACCGAGCCACGGCACCTGGGCCTACGGCAAGGACGTCTGCACCCCCGTCCATGCCGCCCACTCCTTGACCTGGACGGACCCCGAGCGCCCCGGGGACTGGACCGCCGCCGAGCGCACCTTCCGCGACGGACACACCGAGACCAGGTGGGCCGCCGACGCGACCCTTGGCTGGTGGGGATCCGACGGAGTCGACGGTTCGGGCTGGGGGGCGGTGCATGGTCTCCTGACCGCCGAGGGCTACCGCGTCGCCGTCGTACAGAACTCGACCGAGTCACTCGACGCCGACGCTGCAGCCACCAAGCGGGTACTCGACCAACTCGACGGACCGGTGATTCTCGTCGGCCATTCCTACGGCGGCGCCGTCATCACCGAGACCGGAACCGACGAGCGGGTCGCCGCGCTCGTCTACATCGCGGCGTTCGCCCCCGACACGGGTGAGTCCGTGGGAACCCTGACGGCGAACCCGGCGCCGGGCGCACCGGTGCCTCCCATCCTTCCTCCCGACGACGGGAACCTGTTCCTGGACCGGGAGAAGTTCGCGACCTCCTTCGCGGACGATGTGCCCGAGGAGCAGGCCCAGTTCATGGCCGACTCCCAGGTCCCTTGGAGTGTCGATGCCCTCGCCCCGGAACAGCTCGCCATCCGTGCCGAACGGCCGGGCCACGGCCCGGAACAGCTCCCGCAGCACCGGCCGGCCAAGCCGCTGCCGGGCCCTGGTCAGCGAGGACCTGTTCACCCCGGACCAGGACCGCAGCCCATGGTCACCGGTCTTCACCAGGCGCAGGACCTCCAGGTGGTCGGCCTGCGGGAACACGTACATCGCCAGCACGAAGTACACCGTGAACCGGGCGGAGAACAGACGTCGGCGCTTCTCAAAGCGCCCAGCCTCACCCACCACCCGGTCCACCAGATCAGGCGGACACGACCGGGTCAGGACCCCCAGGCCCAGGCGCTCCAGACGGGATATCAACACATCGCTTCACCTGCCCAGCGGCCACAGAAGCAACGGCATTGGAACGTATGGCCCGGGGGTGGTGTCACCGGTCCCGGAGGCACTGACAGACCGCTGATTAGGGGCATGACCACCGGCTCCTCCGGGAGCAGGGAGGCTCTTCGTAATGTGGATGTGGCGATCGGTGCCGACGGACGGCCGGGTGGGCACGACTGAAGGACGCACGTGATCGACACCGGTGACATCGACGTCTACCTCGGTCTGGACGTCGGCAAGGGCGAACACCACGCCACCGCCGTCACCCCGGCCGGCAAGAAGGCGTTCGACAAGCGCCTGCCCAACAGCGAACCGAAACTGCGCGAGGTGTTCACCAAGCTCCAGGCCAAGCACGGGACCGTGCTCGTCGTGGTCGACCGGCCCGCGTCGATCGGCGCCCTGCCGCTCGCCGTGGCGAGAGACAGGGGCTGCCGGGTCGCCCATCTGCCCGGTCTCACGATGAGCCGGATCGCCGACCTCTACCCGGGCGAGGCCAAGACCGACGCCCGCGACGCGTACATCATCGCGGACGCCGCCCGCGCGATGACCCACACCCTGCGGGCGATCGAACTCGACGACGAGACAGTCGCCGAGCTGGAGATGATCGTGGGATTCGACAACGACCTCGCGGGCGAGGTGACCCGTGTCGGAAACCGACTCCGCGGCCTGCTCACCCAGATCCACCCTCACCTGAAGCGGGTGATCGGCCCGCGCATCCAGCACCCGGCCGTCCCCACACTGCTGGAACGGTTCGGATCCCCGGCCCAGATCCGCAAGGCCGGACGCCGACGGCTGGTCAACCTCATACGCCCGAAGGCGCCGAGGATGGCCGAGCGCCTGGTCGACGACATCTTCACCGCACTCGACGAGCAGACCGTCATCGTCCCTGGCACCGACGCCGCCGCACTGATCGTCCCCAGCCTCGCCACCTCGCCGACCGCCGTGCTCGACCAGCGCAAAATCCTGGCCGCCAGGATCGAGGAACTTCTGGAGACCCACCCTCTTTCCCAGGTCCTGACCTCGATGCCCGGCATCGGTGTCAGGACCGGAGCCCGCATCCTCATCGAGGTCGGCGGCGCAGTAACTTCCCCTCCGCCGCCCACCTCGCCGCCTACGCCGGCCTCGCCCCGGCGACCCGCAGTTCGGGGTCCTCGATCCGTGGTGAGCAACCGTCCCGCCGGGGCAACAAGCAACTCAGAGGGGCCTTCTTCCTGTCCGCGTTTGCCGCCCTGGCCGACCCTGCATCCAGGACCTACTACGACAAGGAAATCGCCCAGGGCAAACACCACACCCAAGCCATCCTCTGCCTCGCCAGACGCCGGGCCGACGTCCTCTTCGCGATGCTCCGCGACGGCACTTTCTACGAACCACGGCCAGCAGCGGCGGTCACGTGACCAGAGGCTCCGCCAACAGCACCCCCTGATCGGCCTCAACATCGAACCCGAGCACCGGATGACTGTGGTCGCCGCCCTCGGCATCCATCAGCACCGGCTTGCCCAGCCGCCGCCCGACCACCCGCAAGAAGCCGCAGAACACATCCAGCCGCTCCTGGCCCTGGAGCTCCCGCAGATCAACATCGAAGTCGATCTCCTCCACCGCCCAGAACCGGAAAATCGCCATCACATCGGCAGCCGGCCAGACCCTCGGCTCCGGGCACTCGGCGTCAGCCGGGCGAGACAGAACTGCCTCCGCCCGAGGCACTGGCAGCACCCTCTCATCTTCGGAATACTGAAACGTCCAGCCGCTCACGCTGACGAGGTCCAAAACCGCCTGCCAGTCCTCAACCGAGGCATCAGGAACAACCACGTCCGGCAGCGACCCCACCAAATCCGGGTCGAAGAAGCTCACTACGTCATCCCACAACAAGCCAGGCATCACGCCATGCTGCCCCGAACCTCCCCAGAACGCAGCCCGATTCCCTTGACGAACCCCATAGGGGCCCCGAAACCAGGCCGTTCCGTGATTGAGCCACACCCTCTCGACAGGGAAGCACGTCGCCGCGACTGAGCCGAGAGCCTCCGGGAAACGAACTATGGCTGCTCGGGTTCTACCGCATATGGATCACACGTGCTGTGCGATCAATAGCGAGGACGGGGTTAGAAGAACGTGGGCTCGCGCGTGACGTAGGGATCTTCGAGCGACTCGATCTCCTCATCCGTGAGCTTGATGTCGAGCGCGTCGACGGCGTCGGCGAGGTGGTGCGGCTTGGTCGCACCCACGATCGGGGCGGAGACCACCGGGTTTTTCAACACCCAGGCCATCGCAACCTGGGCCATCGACACGCCGCGGGCCAGGGCGATGCGCTGGACGGCCTCGACGATGGCCCGGTCGCTGTCGAGGAAAATCGGCCGGTCCTGCTGATCCACTCTCCGGTTCATCCCCGCGCGCTGCGTGGTGCGTTCGCCCCAGGGCCGGGTGACCAGGCCCCCACCCAGAGGACTCCACGGGATGCTTCCCACGCCCTGGTGGGCGAGCAGGCCGAACATCTCGCGTTCCTCCTCGCGATGGATCAGGCTGTACTGGTCCTGCATGGAGACGAATTGGGTCCATCGGTGGGCCTGCGCGGCATGCTGCATCGTGGCGAACTGCCAGGCCCACATCGACGAAGCACCGATATAGCGGGCCTTGCCTGCCTTGACCACATCGTGCAGTGCCTCCATCGTCTCCTCGACCGGCGCCTGCGGGTCGAAGCGGTGGATCTGGTAGAGATCAACGAAGTCGGTGTCCAGGCGCCGCAGCGAGGCATCGATCTGCTCCATGATGGCCTTGCGGGACAGACCCGCCCCGCCCGGACCTTGGTGCATCGGCGCCCACAACTTGGTGGCCAGAACGATGTCCTCGCGCTGGGTGTACTTGCGCAGCGCCCGTCCAACGATCTCCTCAGAGGTGCCCAGGCCGTAGATGTTCGCGGTGTCCCAGAACGTGATGCCGAGTTCGACGGCTTGGCGGAAGATCGGCTCGGCCGCGTTGTTGTCGAGCACCCAGGGGTCCCTCTTGGCGGGGTCGCCGAAGCTCATACACCCCAGGGCGATCCGGCTGATCTTGAGCCCTGACGTTCCCAATCGCGTGTACTCCATGGCCTGCTCCTGCTCGGTGATGGGGACTTGTGTACTTGCTCCCAGAAGGCGGCCGCCTTCACTCCCCACCGTGGCACGAACTACTGCTTACGGCCTCCCACCAGGGGGTTCCTGCTGTTGCAGGTACTGCCAGGCCCCCCCACGCATGCAGAAACGGACGTACGGTTGCAGACATGGACGCCCGCACCGAGTTCCGCGACTTCCTCACCTCCCGCCGCGCCAAAGTCACCCCCGAACAAGCCGGCCTGCCCGCCAACGCCGGAAACCGCCGGGTGACCGGTCTGCGCCGCGAGGAGGTCGCCCTACTGGCCGGCGTCAGCGCCGACTACTACATCAAACTCGAACGCGGCAACGCCCGCGGCGTCTCCGACGCCGTCCTGGAATCCCTCTCCCGCGCCCTCCAACTCGATGAGGCCGAACGCGCACACCTGTTCGATTTGGCCCGCGCCGCCAACACCAGCGCAAGGACGCCCACGCGCACCCCCAAACCTCACGTGCGCCCCAGCATCCAGCGCATCCTGGATTCCATGTCCACCACCCCGGCCTACGTACGCAACCGCCACCTGGACATCCTGGCCACCAACCAACTCGGTAAAGCCCTCATCAGCCCGATCCTCGCGGGCCCGCGCCGGCCGCCCAACGCAGCCCGCTTCATGTTCCTGGACCCCGCAGCCGCCGACTTCTACCTCGACTGGGAACGCATGGCCGCCGGCACCGTCGCGATCCTGCGCGCCGAAGCCGGACGCGACCCCCACAACAAGGCCCTGACCGACCTGGTCGGAGAACTCTCCACCCAAAGCGACCTGTTCCGCACCCGCTGGGCCAGCCACAACGCCCTCCAGCACCGCGGCGGCGTCAAACATCTCCACCACCCCGTCGTCGGCGAACTCACCCTCGAGTACGAAGCCCTGGAACTACCCGCTGACACCGGACTGACCATCATGGCCTACAGCGCCGAACCCGCCACACCCGCACGCGACGCCCTCAACCTGCTGGCCAGCTGGGACGCGACCGCCATCCACAACAACAACTCCGATTCGGAGACTCCTCCCACTTCCACTCCATGGCCTGGCACCTCCGCCTAAAACTCCAGCAGCGAGCATCTTCAGCGTTGCCTCTCCAGGGTGAGAACGCCACCTACCGTTGGTGGACCACGCAGCAGCGGTCCTATCTCGCGCCGTTCAGCTACGCCCAGCCGCACTTCTACCTCCCGCGAGCCCCGGGCCCGGGCAGCCATCCGTGGTTCACGGTCCTCGCCCACACCCCTAAGAACACGAAAGCCAACACCTTCATGGTCTTCGTCAAGGAAGGGACGACGTGGAAGATGTCCGCCGCGACCGGCTTCGACATCGGCCAGACCCGCCACAGGTAGCCCTCGACGCCGACGGGTACGCAACGGCCCTCGATCCGGGCACCACTGGACTGGCGCTGAAGCCGAGCACGCTGCCCGCCGCGGTCAACGACAACTACCTGACCTGCGGCACGAAGAACGGAGCCGTGTTCGGCAAGTCCACCGACGTCACCCAGCAGCGCACGGCCTACAAGAATGGCCGCCTTCGCAGCGCCCAGCCAGTGATGAGAGTTTCGGAGTGAGGGTGGTTCGATGGAGCTGAGGAGTCTCAACCTCAACCTGCTCCTCCATCTCGACGCGTTGCTGTCGCAGCGGAGCGTGTCGGGAGCCGCGGAGAAGCTTGAGCTCAGCCAGCCGACAGTGTCTTCGGCCCTGGCACGGCTCCGCCGGCATTTCGGTGATCCGCTGCTGGTCCGCCAGGGGAACGGCTACGAGTTGACGCCGCTGGCAGTGAACCTGCGGCCGCTCGTTTCGGACGCGATCGCGGGGAACAAACGCGTGTTCATGAGCCAGGCCGAGTTCGATCCCCTTGCGGCGCATCGCGAATTCACGGTGCTGGCCAGCGATTTCTGGCTCGAGGTGATGGGCCCGGCGACCAGTCGCCTGCTCAGTGAGCAGGCGCCGTCCGCCTCGATCCGCTTCGAGCTGCCCCGCGACTTCCAGCTCGAAGCGCCGATGGAGGGCCTGCGCAACGTGGACGGGGCGCTGGCCCCGCGCGGCGCGCTGCACGGCCCCCCGCGTCTGGAACTGCTGAGCACCGAGTGGCGGTGCGTCGTCGGCGCGGACAACCCCCGGGTGGGGGACGTGCTCGACCTGGACACGCTGGCAGCCCTGCCCTGGGCCGTCTTCGCTGACCGATCGTCGACGGCCGACCACTTCACGTCGATCGTCATGCGGCAGGTCCGGCTCTCCGGGCTCACCCCGCGCGTGGAGGTCTCCGCCGGAACCTTCTCGGCGGTGCCGGCTTTCGTGCGTGGCACCGATCGGGTCGCGGTGGTGCACCGTTCGCTGGCCGAGCACGCTGCGCGGACGATGGGGTTGCGGGTCTTCACCCCGCCCTTCCCGACGAACCCGTTGGAGCTGGCGTTCTGGTGGCACCCACATCACGGCCACGACCGCGGGCACCAGTGGTTGCGGAAACAGCTGCGTACGGCCGCCGAACACGTCGCCACCGAGGAACCCGGCTTCGAGCTGCTATAGACCGCGTCTAATCCCGGCATCGGCAGATCGGTCTTCCCTGGGTCGCTTGCGTGACCGAGCGTGGAGGTGCACGCGATGCACTCAGGAAGGACGGGCTCGTGTCGAAAAGTCCCGAAATTGTTCGGTCGCGCTGGTCATCGAAGGACGACGCACACCGATTCGGCGTGGTGAACCCCGCTACCGGACGCCTGCTCGCGCAGGTGCAGTCCGCAGGCCCCACCGAGGTCGACCTCGCGGTACGGGCAGCGGCCGAGGGCCAGCGGTCGTGGGCGCGCCGCACCCCGGCCGAACGCGGAGCCGCGTTGCGGCGGGCCGCCGAGGCGATCCAGGCGCACGCACAGGAGTTGGCCGAACTCGAATCACGCGAGATGGGCAAGCCTGTCTCCCAGGCTCTGAACTTCGACCTGCGCACGGCCGTGGGACTGTTCGATCTTTTCGGCGGGTTGCTGCACGCAGTCACCGGTGATGCCCGCGATTCGGGCCCGATCCTGGACGTCACGGGCCACTATCCGTTCGGCGTGGTCGCCGGCATCGTCCCGTTCAACTGGCCGCCCATCCACACCGCGGGCAAGGCCGCGCCCGCCCTGGCGATGGGCAACGCCATGGTGCTCAAGCCAGGCGAACAGGCCCCGCTGACCGTGATGCGGATCGTCGAGATCGTCTCGGCCGTCCTGCCCGACGACGTGCTGCACGTGGTGCCGGGTGAAGCCGAAACCGGCGCCGCCCTGACGAGGCATCAGCTCATCCGGAAGATCTCCTTCACCGGAGCGCCGACCACCGGGACCGCGGTCGCCAAAGCCGCGGCCGACAATCTGGTCCCTACGGTCCTCGAACTCGGCGGGAAAAACCCGCTGATCGTGTTTCCCGACGCCGATCTGGATGCGGCCGCGCGGGGCATCGTCGAGGGAGGATTCTTCAACCAAGGCGAGGCGTGCACCGCGGCCTCGCGCGTACTTGTCCACCGTGACGTCCGGGATGCGCTCGCCGACCGGGTCGCCAGGGCGGTCGCGGGGCTGGTCGTCGGCGACGGCGCGGACCGGCGCACGCATGTCGGCCCGCTGGTCACCCAGGCACAACAGCAACGCGTCCTGGAGTATCTGCGCGTCGGCGAACAGGAAGGCGCCCGGGTCGCGGCTCGGGCCCAGCTTCCGCACGTTCCGGAGCTGGCCGGCGGGTTCTTCGTGCCCCCGACGCTCTTCGTCGACGTGACACCCGATATGCGCATCGCCCAGGAGGAGATCTTCGGGCCTGTTGTCTCGATGATCACCTTCGACGACGAGGAGGAAGCGATCGTGGTCGCGAACGGGACCGAGTTCGGACTCGTGGCGGGGATCTACACACGCGACTACCAGCGTGGAGTCCGCGTCGGGCGGCGGATCGAGGCCGGCGTCGTCTTCGTCAACCACTACCACCGAGGTGGGGTCGGGGTCCCGTTCGGTGGGACCAAGCACTCCGGTTACGGTCGCGAGCACACGCTGGAGACCCTGCGGGAGTGGACCTACACCAAAACCCTGCGCCTGCCGTTCGGTGAAGGTTCCGTTCCCGAATGGGACGCGGTCAGCGATGTCTTCGACGACGCGACGGGAACCGACTGATGCCTGCGAAGCCGCCGACGACCGACGTGCATGCGCACGCGCTGGTGCCCGGTGTCGAGTCACTGGTGGCCGGGCGCGCGGGTTTGAAACGGGAGCAGCGGGAGACCGCCCGCCGGCTCGGCGCCGAGTCGCTCGCGGTCACGGAGCGGGTGCTGGCCGCGACGAAGGAACGGCTCACTGACCTGGGCACGCGGCTCGCCGCCATGGACGCGGCATCGGTCGACGTGCAGCTGGTGTCGCCCAGCCCGACGCAGTACTACTACTGGGCTGCCCCCGGGCTCGCCCGTGAGATCTGGACCGCCACCCACGAGGGCATCGCCGCGCTGTGCCAGGCCGCGCCGCGGCGGCTGGCCGGGCTGGGCACCGTGCCCCTCCAGCATCCGCAGCTCGCAGCGGCGGCTCTGGAACACGCGGTGCTGGAGTGCGGGCTGCAGGGGATCGAGATCTCGTCGTGGGCACCGGCCCCGGACGGCAGGATCGTCGATCTGTCCGATCCCGGGCTGGACGGATTGTGGGCCCGGGCGGAAGAACTGGACGCCGTGGTGTTCCTGCATCCGATGGGGTGCACCGTGGACGGGCGGTTGGACCGGTGGTACCTGGAGAATGTCGTCGGCCAGCCGTTGGAGCACACCATCGCGCTGAGCCACCTGATCTTCTCCGGCGTCCTCGATCGACACCCCCGGCTCAGGTTGCTGGCCTCCCACGGTGGCGGATACCTGCCGACCTACCTCGGCCGATCCGACCACGCCTGGCACGAACGCCCCGAGGCCCGTGGGTGCCTGCTCCCGCCGAGCGCGTACATGCGTCGGATCGCCGTGGATGCGCTGGTCTACTCGCCCGATGCGCTGCGCGGCCTGGTGGATGTCTTCGGCGCCGAACGCGTGCTGATCGGTTCCGACTACCCCTTCGACATGGGTGTCACCGATCCGGTGTCGCGTCTGGACGCTGCCGGGCTGGCCGACCGGGACCGGGAACTCATCGCCGGAGGCAACGCCGCACGCTGGGGATTGCTGCCGTAGCCGCACGGATGACCTGGCCTTCGAGCACGTCCCGTGCCGCGCCAGGCATCGCGTCCGCGGCACGGCTCCGCGCGACTCGACTCGACCGGTGGCGGTGGCGGGGCGGGCGCGTGCCCATCAGCCCGCCATCCGGCCATCCGGCCATCCGGCCATCGGCAGCACCTCGCCGACAGCTGAGCCCCGGCGCCGCGGACCGCGTCCCGGGTGGCTGCCACTCTCGGCAATTCTGAGCCTCGACCATCGGTGGATCGGAGAAGGTATGCGACTGGTGACGTTTCGGACGGGTGCGGGCGGACCGCGATTCGGGGTCCTCGACGGCGAGACGGTGGTCGAGCCGGGGCCGGTGCTGCAAGGCGAGCAGCGACTTCGATCGGGGCGGACGGCCGTGCAGCGGGCACCCGAGGTGGCGACCGAAATGGTGGCGTTCTTCGCCAGCGGTGACAATGGTCTCGCGCACGCACGCCTGGCGCTCGACGTCGCGCGTGCCTGGAGCGGTCGAGGCGACACCCTCACCGGCGAAGACGGTGCCCCGGTCGTCCATGCGATCGGCGACGTCCGGCTGCTCGCGCCGGTGCCACGGCCGCGCCGTATCCGCGACTACCTGACGTACACCCAGCATGCCACCGGCGCGGGGCTGGCAGTGCCGGAGGCGTTCGCGGCGATGCCCATCTGCTACAAGTGCAACGTCGAGACGATCATCGGCCCGGACGAGGAACTGCTGTGGCCCTCGTACACCGACCAACTCGACTTCGAACTGGAAATCGGCTTCTTCACCTCCGGCGGCGGGCGTGACCTCACCCAGCGCGAGGCCCAGCGGCGCATCGCGGGCATCACGATCTTCAACGACGTCAGCGCCCGCGACATCCAAGCCTTCGAGATGAGCCTGAACATCGGCCCCTCCAAGGGCAAGGACTTCTGCACCGCGATGGGCCCGTGCGTGCTGACGATGGACGAGGTCGACGAGTGGTCGATCGCGATGAGCGCCCGGGTCGACGGCGAGGTGTGGGCTTCGGGCACGTCAAGGGAGCGGCAGTTCTCCTTCGCTGACGTACTCGCCTGGGCCTCGCTCGACGAGGAGGTCCATCCCGGAGAATTCTTGGCGGTCGGCACGGTCGGTGGGGGCTGCGGTCTCGAACTCGACCGATGGATACAGCCGGGCGACGTCGTCGAACTCGAAGTGTCCGGCGTCGGTGTACTCCGCAATGTCGTGGGGTCCAAGCGGGTCCGTCGCGAGGGCACGGGAGTGGCCGGCTTTCACGGCGCGCCGCCTTTCCACGTCGACCATGGCTGACACCTTCGCCGGGCTGCTGCGTCGCAACGCCGCCGACCCGGACAGAATTTTCACCATCCTGCCGGAGGGCGACACGATCACGTACGCCGAGCAGTTCGCCCGCAGTCCCGGCGTAGCGGCGAGCCTGCGTCGCCTCGGCGCGCAACCCGGCGATCGCATCCATGCGCAGTTGCCGAACTGCCCCGAGTTCTTCGATATCTGGTTCGCCACCGCGCTCTCCGGCACCGTCCTCGTGCCGACGAATCCGCAGTCCTTCGCGGACGAACTCCGCCACATCCTCGACGACGCGATCCCGGTCGTCTCGATCCGCGGCGCGGCCGAGGTCGCCGAAATGCGCAGCGGTACGCGGACGACTCCAAGGGACGACACCGGGGAGGAGCCGGGACGGGTTGCCGCCATCCTCTGCACGTCGGGCACCACAAGCCGCGCCAAGGGGGTCGTGGTCACCGACACGAACTGTGTCGCCGTGGGCAACGCCGTCGCCGAGCAGTTGGCCGTCACCGCGGCGGACCGGTGTCTGGTCGTGCTGCCGCTGTTCCACGCGAACGCCCAGTACTACTGCACCATGTCGGCGCTGGTGCGCGGTGCGTCGCTCGCGCTCCCGCCGCGGTTCTCGGCCGGCGGTTGGGCGCGACAGGCACGAACGACGGGCGCGACGCTCGCCAGTCTGTTCGCCGCGCTCGTGCGGATGATCCTGGCCGGCTCGGCCCAGCCCCTCGACGGGCACAACCGGCTGCGGGCGGTGTTGTTCGCCCAGAACCTCACCGCGACCGACGCCGCCACATTCGAGCGCCGCTTCGGCATCCGCCTGGTGCAGCTGTACGGCATGACCGAAACCGTGCTGCCGCCGACCATGAACCCGGTCGACGAGAACCGCCGGTGGGACAGCATCGGCCGCCCCCTTCCGGGCGTCACCGTCGACCTCGTCGACAGGACCGGCACCGTCGTCGACAGCCCCGGCACCGGCGAGATGCGCATCGCCGGACGGCCGGGTGAAACCCTCGCCGCGGGATACTGGCACGACCTCCAGGCCACCGAGGAGACCTTCACCGACCAGGGTCTGCGGACCGGCGACCTCGCACGTCGCGACAGCGACGGCTTCCTGTACTTCGTCGACCGCGCCAAGGAGATGATCAAGCGGTCCGGCGAGAACGTCTCCGCCGGCGAGATCGAACGCGTCGCGGGAGAGCATCCCGCTGCCGCCGAGTGCGCCGCCATCGGTGTCGCTGACCCGATCCGGGACGAGGCGATCGTGCTGGTCGCCGTCGTGCGTTCCGGTCACGGGCTGACGACGAGCGACCTGCTCGGCTGGTGCGCCGAACGGCTCAGCGCGTTCAAGGTCCCCAGCTTCGTCGTCCTCGTCGGCAGCCTGCCACGCACCAGCGTCGGCAAGGTCCACACGGCGGAGTTGAGCACGCGGAGCGAGATCCGCACCCTCGGCAGCCAACCTCACGTCACCCGAAGCCCCACCGCAGCCGGCCTCGCCGACTGCCCGAAGGGAAAGAGCACAACCGATGGCATCGTCACCTGACGTCCCTTACACCCGCGGCCTGCACCGCCTCGCCGAGCACTGCCACGCCTGGCTCGTCCCCGACGGCACATCGGGCTGGAGCAATGCCGGTCTCGTCACCGGGGCCGGAGAATCGCTACTGGTGGACACGCTGTTCGACCTGGCCATGACGCGCGAGATGCTCGATGGGCTGCGACCGGTCACCGACGAGCAGCCGATCCGGACGGTCGTCAACACCCACGCGAACGGCGACCACTGGTTCGGCAACGAACTCCTCGTCGACGCCGAGATCATTGCTTCGCAGGCCACCTTCGAGGAGATGGAGACGAACGGTCCGGACCTCATCCGGGGGGCGCTCGCCCAGCCGGGTCAGGTCGGCCGTTGGTTTCGACGGATCTTCGAACGGTTCGACTTCTCCGACATCACGCCCACCCCCGCCACCCGCACCTTCGACCACGAACTGACCCTGGACGTCGGCGGCACCGAGGTACGGCTGTATCGCCTCGGGCCGGCCCATACCGAGGGTGACAGCGTGGTGTTCGTGCCGTCCGAACGTGTGCTGTACGCAGGGGACCTGCTGTTCATCGGGGGGACCCCGATCAGCTGGGTCGGCTCGGTCTCCCACTGGATCACCGCCTGCGACCGCATGCTCGCGCTCGAACCCGAACTGATCGTTCCGGGCCACGGGCCGGTCGTCGCCGCCTCGGGCATCCACCAGGTGCGCGATTACCTGGTGTGGGTGCTGGAGGAAGCGCGGGCACGCCACGAGAGGGGAATGACACCCGAGGAGGCCATGCGCGACATCAACCTCGGGCGGTTCGCCCAGCTCGACGAGCACACGCGCATCGCTCAGAACGTCCTGGCCGTCTACTACGAACTCGACCCCGCCTTGGAACGCGTCGACACCATCGAAGTGTTCCGCCGCATGGCTGAACTCGAAGGCTTCACCGACTAAGAGCGTGTCCTATGTGGGGTTCGCTCGTCGGGCTGGTCATGGGGCGGGATACGTGGAGTTGGATTGTTCCGGACGGGCTGTGGGAGATCACGAAGCCGCTGATCCCGCCGTCGAAGGTGCGGCCGCAGGGCGGTGGAACGCAGGACACGCCTGATGAGACGCTGTTCGCGGCCATCGTCTACGTGCTGGTGAGCGGG
>NZ_JBIUVC010000011.1:243420-304715 GCF_044742755.1 Streptomyces sp. NPDC087845 | reverse complement strand
AGACCTCTCCACCCGTCGAAGACAGTCAGCGGCTGACTTCGAGGTTCGTCAGGGCCGGCAGAGCGCGCAGGAGGCGGGTGGCACGAGCGGGGTCGGTGCGGAGTTCGGTGAGGGTCCGCCAGTTCTTGAGGTGGGCGAAGCCGTGTTCGGCTGGTGCGCGTCCGGTGGCAAGGACGCGGTTGGCGTCCTTCTGGCCGGGTGTGAGCTTGTGGGCGCGGGTGGCTGTGAAGCCGGTAACGATCACGGGTCGCGTATGTCGTTGTCCAGGCCGCGGAAGCCGAGGTCCGCGAGGGCTCCGAGGCCGGCGGCGCGCAGGTGGGCCAGGACGTGGTCGTGGCGGGCGGCGGTGATGTCGTGGGTGCGGCCGGGCCGGGCTGCGGATATCCAGATCAGGCGGCCTCTCTCGTCGGTGAGGGCGAGGAAGTGCAGGCCGTGGCTGCGGTGTTGCCGGAGTAGTTCCGTCGGTCGGCTCTTCCGGTGCGGCGCTGGGTGGGGATGAGGGTGCCGCCGATCAGGACCACCTCCCTGCCCCGTTTGGCGATCTTCTTCAGTGCGCGGTCCAGAAGAGGGGCCTGCGCGGCAAGCAGTCCGATCAGTTCGTCGCGCCAGCGGCGGACGGTGGACTCGGACACGTTGTTGCGGCCGGCCATGTCGGCCAGGCGCTGGTCGTGACGCAGCACGGCCAGGACGATCACCGCGATCCTCCCGGGCGGCAGGACCCGCCACCTGGACCGTATCGCCTTCAGGTGACGGCGCAGCACGTCGGCAAGGTGGTTGACGGTGCTCGTGCACAGTGGCAGACGGCACTGGCAGACAAGCGGGCAGGAGTCCTCGGCGCGTTCTTCGGTTCTCGTCACACAGCTCCAACGGCCACCGGGGGCGCCCCGGTTACGCCGTACCGCACCGCTGCGGGTGGCAGCGTCCCGGGGCACAGAAGGGTTGTGAACCGGCCGTCGGGAAGTTTGCGCAGCCAGCCAAGGCCGGCCAGTCTCACCAGCCTCCCGCGCAGCGGTTCCAGCTTGCCCCGCACGCGGACGTCCACCCCCAGCATCTCGCCGGCCTGCCGGGCCATGACCGGTCCGGCGGCCTGCCGCACGGCGGCGTGGATGCGCTGGTAGTCCGACGGGAGTGTGCTCTCCTCCGCGTCCGGCGCGCGGTGCGGGATCAGCATGACCGCCCGACCACCCACCTGGCCCGGTACCGGCACGGCCGAAGCGCGCTCGTCGACCGGCTGCTCGCTCACCCGCTCAAGGACGCGTTCGGCGACGGCGAGTTCGACCCGCTCGGCCCTTACTTCCGCCAGCTCCTTGGCCAGCCGCTCTTCGAGTTCATCCAGTTCCGCGCGCCGCGCGGTGATCCGTTCCAACAACTCGGGATCCATGCATCGGACCGTAGGAGGCCACCGGGGCACAGCGAGCAGGAACCTGCAAACCGGCCGCTGACGGGTGATCTACTCCTCAGACAGCCGCCCATGACCAGCGCGAGTACCCCGAGAACCGGTCACGCCAGCCCTTTGATCAGCGGCTTCAAGTTGGCGGAGGCTCACAGCAGGACACTCCTGCCGATGACGACGTGCCCCCACAGGTACCGGCAGGCCCCGCGGCGGCAAGCGTAGCCTTGGGTCCTGCACATCACTCAGTGAATTCGCCGCGCCTGCCTGACGGCCCGGCCCCGGAGGCGCGTGACGCGGTCAGCCCCTGGCACCTCCGGCCCTCTGGCCCACGATGTCTCGGACCGGACGCATCGGGCTCCTCGGCCTCCACGAGCTCGATCACGGTCTTTTCGACACCGATCAGCCGCGTCGTGACTCCCATCATCCCAGGCAGCGGGCACCTCTCCGCGTCCGGGCCCTCCCAACCGGCCCTCACGCGGTGGATTCAGGCTTACTCCTTGTCCCGCCGTTCGCCGACAGACGGCTATCCGAGTGAAACCCTCCGGCCAAGGTGAACATGCCGAAAGTGCCCGTTAGATTCCTTAACGGTTCGACGATGACTCAGGCGACCGACGCCAGGCGTCATCGATCACGCCTTCGGGAATGCGTGCGTGCAGTCGCAGGAGGTGGCCTCAGCACCGCGAGGACAGGCGCTGCTCTCGCCAGCGGCCTTTGATGAACGCAGCGACTAGTCCCTGTCGCAACCTCTTACGCCGCGCGGCGTAGCCGCCCAGCGCAGGAGGCAGCTCTCGACGCGGTCGTCCGCGGCCGCGACGTGACCACAAGGAGCGAGCATGCATGCAAAGTCCAGCTCAGCCCGCGCGTTCGTGGCGGCGGTCGTGTACGCGTCGATCGCGGGGTGCGCGACGACCGGGACGCACGAATCCATGGCCTCCCACCCGGATCCGGTGCCGAGAGCCGCGGTGGGGCCGAACGCCAGCTCCTCACTGCATGGCACGCTGATCCCAGCCCCGGCGCTGCCGGGGGCGCAGCCGATATCGGGGAACGACCGGGTGTACACCGCCGACCAGGCCTCCAACACGGTGAGTGTCATCAATCCGGCGACGAACACGGTGCTGGGCACCATAGCCTTCGGCAAGCCGCGGCTGAGTCCCAGCGCGGACGTGCTGGGGGCGATGTACGACGGGCAGATCGACGTACACGGCCTCGGCTTCTCCCGGGACGGAAAGTGGCTCAACGTGATCGACGTGACCACCAACGCCGTCCATGTCATCGACACCGCAACCAACAAGGTGGTCCGTACCGTCTACGTCGGCCGGGCGCCGCACGAGGGATTCTTCTCGCCTGACGGCACCCGGATTTGGGTGGCGGTGCGTGGCCTGGACTACGTCTCGGTGATCGACTGGCGGGCCGGCAAGGAGGTCGACCGGATTCACACCGAGGACGCGCCGTCGAAGGTGGTCTTCAGCCCAGACGGCAAACTCGCCTACGTCAACCACCTGCGCACCCAGGTGCTCGACGTGATCGATGTGGCCTCCCGCCGCATCATCAGGCGCGTGCCGATCCCCGCCGAGGCCGGCGGGTCCTCCGACGAGGCCATCTCACCCGACGGCCGGGAGGTCTGGCTCGGCATGCCCGAGAACGGCCGGACCACCGCTGTCGTCAACACAAACACCAGCCGTGTGGAAGCGGTGCTGTCCACCGGGCCGCGCACCAACCACCCCAACTTCGTCACGGTCGGTGGCGTCGACTACGCCTACCAGACCGTGGGCGGACTCAACGAGACCCTGGTGTACCGCCGGTCGCACAACGGGACGCCGCCCACGCTGGTGAAGACCATCCACAACAACGGCTACGGTCCCCACGGCATCTGGCCGAGCCCCGACAACACCAGGATCTACGTCGCCCTGCAGAACTCCGACGCGGTCGACGTCATCGACACGCACACGAACTCGGTGATCAAGACCCTCCCCATCGGCCAGTCGCCGATGGCGCTGGTGTACGTGGCGCGCAGCACTCCGGCCACCAGCACACACAACCTCGGCCGGCAAGGTCTGGACATGCGCACGCAGCACTTCGCCCTGCGCGTCCTCGGTGGCTCGGGCCGGGGCACGGCCCTGATCCGGGCGCTCCCGGGCATCGACGAAGTCACCATCGGTGCCGACGGGTTGACGCCCAACCAGCAGGTCACCGCCTACGCCGGCGACGGCACCCGCACGACCGCACTGATGACCATGAAGACCAACGAGTTCGGCAACATCGACGAAGGCCTGTCCTACTCGTACTTCTTCGCCAACCACTACACCTCCGTCACCCTCGAACCCGGAACTCCGCCCCAATCGGAGCCGACCGCTCGCGGGAGCGTACTCGCACCGAAAGCAGCCGGAGTTTCCGAGCCGAAGTGATCAAGCAGCCGACGAGCTTCGACGGGCGGCCCGCGTCTCCTCCGTCAAGGAGGTACCCGATGGCTGGGCCGCCCGCCGCAGCTGACGGATTCCGAGCTGGTGACACTCGCCGTCGCGCAGGCTCTGTTGGGCTTCACCTCGGAGTCGCGGTGGCTGCGGTTCGTGGACTCCCGGCTGGGATCGATGTTCCCGTACGGGCCCAGGCAGCCAGGCGGGAACAAGCGGCTGCGGACAGCGTTGCCGCTGGTCAAGAAGGCGATACGGCTGCTGGGCCCGCATCCTCGCGATGGCCGCAGCGATCTGGCACAACCACAAGGCCAGCCAGCCCGTCACACCATCCTTGATCGCTTACGACCACTGATCACATCGGAATGACTCGTCCAGGCCGCAGTGCGGCGACCCACGCCTAGAGCACCGGCAGCAGCGCCTTCAGCTCGAAGGCCGTGACCTCGCTGCGGTACTCCTCCCACTCCTGCTTCTTGTTGCGCAGGAAGAAGTCGAAGACGTGCTCGCCGAGGGTCTCGGCGACCAGCTCGCTCTTCTCCATCAGCGAGATCGCCTCGCCCAGGTTCTGGGGCAGCGGCTCGATGCCCATGGCGCGGCGTTCCGCGTCGGACAGGGCCCAGACGTCGTCGTCGGCGCCGGCCGGGAGTTCGTAGCCCTCCTCTATGCCCTTGAGGCCCGCGGCCAGCAGCACCGCGTAGGTCAGGTAGGGGTTGGCGCCGGAGTCGATGGAGCGGACCTCGACCCGGGCGGAGCCGGTCTTGCCGGGCTTGTACATGGGGACGCGGATGAGCGCGGAGCGGTTGTTGTGACCCCAGCAGATGTACGAGGGGGCCTCGCCGCCGGCGCCCGCGGCGCGGGACGAGCCGCCCCAGATGCGCTTGTAGGAGTTGACCCACTGGTTGGTCACGGCGGAGATCTCCGCGGCGTGGGTGAGCAGACCGGCGATGAAGGAGCGGCCGACCTTGGACAGCTGGTACTCGGCGCCCGACTCGTAGAAGGCGTTGCGGTCGCCCTCGAAGAGGGAGAGGTGGGTGTGCATGCCCGAGCCGGGGTATTCGGAGAACGGCTTCGGCATGAACGTCGCCTGCACGCCCTGTTCCAGTGCCACCTGCTTCATCACCAGGCGGAAGGTCATGATGTTGTCGGCGGTGGAGAGCGCGTCGGCGTACCGCAGGTCGATCTCCTGCTGGCCGGGGGCGCCCTCGTGGTGGCTGAACTCGACCGAGATGCCCATGGATTCGAGCATGGTGATCGCCTGGCGGCGGAAGTCCATGCCGACGTTCTGCGGGGTGTGGTCGAAGTAGCCCGAGCTGTCGGCGGGGGTGGGGCGGCTGCCGTCGACCGGCTTGTCCTTCAGCAGGAAGAACTCGATCTCCGGGTGGGTGTAGAAGGTGAAGCCCAGGTCCGAGGTCTTGGCGAGGATGCGCTTGAGGACATAGCGCGGGTCGGCGAAGGACGGCGAGCCGTCGGGCATCAGGATGTCGCAGAACATCCGGGCCGTGCCCGGGGCCTCCGCGCGCCACGGCAGGATCTGGAACGTGCCCGGGTCCGGTTTGGCGATCATGTCGGACTCGTACACCCGGGCGAAGCCCTCGATGGCCGAGCCGTCGAAGCCGATGCCCTCGTCAAACGCCTGTTCCAGCTCGGCGGGGGCCACGGCAACGGATTTGAGGTAGCCGAGGACATCGGTGAACCACAGCCGTACGAAGCGGATGTCGCGCTCCTCAAGCGTCCTGAGGACGAATTCCTGCTGCTTGTCCATAGCCACATCCTTGCAGTTCAGACGGTCCGTGCACCACCGCCCGGGGTAGGGGAGATGCTCCAGTATCACGACCCGGGATTTCACCCAGATTACGCACACGACGTGAGATGGAGCACCCGGCCACCCACTACGATCGGCGCCCATGGTGCGCAAGGGGTGGAGCGGTTTCGCGACGGTCCCGTGCGTGCCTGTTCTCCCGTCCGCTCCCTGTCCCTCACCTCCCCTCTCCTCCCCTTCGCAGAAGGACCTGACGACATGAGCTTCGACCGCAGGACCCGCATAGAGCACATGCGCACCGCCGACCGCTCGCGTGAGCGCCGCAACCGTGTCCTGGCCATAAGCCTGAGCGTCCTCGTCGTCGCGGGTCTGGTCGGTTTCGGCTCGTACCTGGTGCTGGACAAGTCCGAGGCGTCGGCGAAGGAGCCGGACGTGCGGGCGGAGGACGCCAAGGCGCCCGAGGCGGACCGGAAGAAGCCGGCCGACGGGCCGATCGAGGGGCTGAAGACGTGGGACGCGAAGAAGCTGACCCGCAACCACGTCTCCACGCCGGTCACGTACCCGATGAAGCCCCCGGTCGGCGGTGACCACAACCCCGTGTGGATGAACTGCGACGGCGAGGTGTACGAGAAGGCGATCCCCGACGTGAACGCCGTGCACTCGCTGGAGCACGGATCGGTATGGGTGACGTACACGGACAAGGCGTCGGACGCCGATGTGGCCGAGCTCGCCGAGCGGGTCGGCAGGACGCCGTACTCGCTGATGAGCCCGTACGAGGGCCAGGCCGGGGCGATCATGCTGAGTGCCTGGGGCAATCAGGTGACGGTGGACGGCGCCGAGGACCCGCGGGTCGACCAGTTCTTCACCAAGTTCGTGCAGGGGGCGCAGACGCCCGAGCCCGGTGCGGCGTGCACGGGCGGGCTGGGGGCCTCATGACCGCGGTACGGCGCCGCCGGCGCGTCGCGTGGGCGGCGGGCTCCGCCGTCGCGCTCACGCTGCTCCTCGCGGGGGTGGCGACGGTCGCCTCCGCGCGGGGCGACGGCACGGACCGCGCCACCGCGCCCGCCCCGCGCACGCCCGCGGTGGACTCCGCGGACGCCGGTTTCGCCCGCGACATGGCGGTCCACCATCAGCAGGCCGTGGAGATGTCCTTCATCGTGCGCGACCGTACACAGGACGAGGAGGTACGCCGCCTCGCGTACGACATCGCCAACACGCAGGCCAACCAGCGGGGCATGATGCTCGGCTGGCTGGACCTGTGGGAGCTGCCGAAGGCCGCCGCCGGGCAGGAGCCGATGGCCTGGATGGCGGGAGGGCACGGGGGACACGCCATGGACGGCATGGCGGGCATGGACGGGACGGGGGCGGGGTCCGGATACCGGGCCCACGACGGCTCCCTGATGCCCGGCATGGCCACCCGGACCGAGCTGGACCGGCTGCGCGGGGCGAGCGGCCGAAAGGCCGAGGTCCTGTACCTCCAGCTGATGAGCGACCACCACAAGGGCGGCATCGGCATGGCCCGGGGCTGCGCCCGGCTGTGCGCGGTGAAGGTGGAGAAGCGCCTCGCCCGGGGGATGGCCGAGGCCCAGCAGTCCGAGCTGGACACGATGGCCGGCATGCTGGCGGCACGAGGGGCGAAGCCCCGGTCCTGAGAGACTCCCGCCGACCCGCATCTGCACCCGAACGGGTGATAGCGGTCGCGTACCCCGAACGGGCCCATGACGATGGGTTCGCTCGGGGTCGAACAGCATGCCCACCGGCACGCAGGAGGAATCCCTCATGACCACCGCCAAGGACATCATGCACACCGGGGCCACTTGGATCCCCGCGCACGAGACGCTCGACCGCGCCGCACAGCTGATGCGCGACCACAAGGTGGGCGCGCTGCCCATCTCGGCCAACGGCGAACAGGACCGGATGGTCGGCATCCTCACGGACCGCGACATCGTGATCGGCTGTGTGGCGATGGGACACGATCCGTCGAAGATGACCGCGGGCGAACTCGCCCACGGCACCCCTCGCTGGATCGACTCGGGGGCGAACGTGGAGATGGTTCTGGAGGAGATGCAGACCCATCGGATCCGCCGGCTTCCGGTGGTCGAGAACAAGAAGCTGATCGGCATGATCAGCGAAGCCGATCTGGCGCAGCACCTCACCGACGAGCAGATCGCCCACTGGGTGGAGAAGGTCTACTCCCCCAGCGGCTGACCGGCTCGCGAACACCCGGATCGATGCCCGGTACCCCATGCGCACGTGGGGTACCGGGCTCTTCGCACTGTGCGCCCCGGGAGCCCGCGTGCGTCCCGGGCGTCTCCCGAAAAGCCCCGGAGAGCTGTGGCGATACGTTTCCGCGCGCGCCCCATACCCAGCGGGGGTAGGGTGCTCGACATGACTCTGAGTAGATGTGCGACCTACGGACAGTTGTCTCTGTTCGTCGCGCTGCTCATCGGGATCGTTCACCTCCTCGGGGGTGGCGGGGGGCGGCTCTTCCCGGTGCCGTGGCCGGCTTCGCGGCCGGGCCGGATCCGCCGTGCCCCGTTGTCGGTGCTGCGTATATAGGAGGGGCGCCTCCCCCTCCCCCAGCAGACCGAAATACCGACGACACCCCGAGGTGCTCTCCGTCATGCGCACTCCACCCACCCGACGCGCCGTGCTCGGCGCCGCCGTCGCCACGGCCGGTACGGCGGCTCTGGCCTCGTGCTCCGGCGAATCCGACACGGACCGCAGTGGTACGAAGTCCGGCAGCGCGAACCCCGGCGGCGCGAACCACGGGACCTCTCCCCGCGGGAGGTCCCGGGGCGAGTACGTCTCCCCCGACGGCGAGGAGGTCGCCGCGGCCGAGGCCAAGCGGCCCTCCGGCCCTGTACGGAAGATCGACCTCACCGCCACCCCGTCCCGGCTCGATCTTGGCGGCGGGCTGGTCGTCGGCTCCTGGGCCTACGACGCCCGGCTGCCCGGACCGGAGCTGCGGGTCTCGGTGGGCGACACCGTCGCGCTCAACCTCGCCAATCACCTTCCGGCGGCGACCACCCTGCACTGGCACGGCCTCAACGTGCGCAATGACATGGACGGCGTGCCCGGCCTGACCCAGAAGCCCATCCGGCCGGGAGCGGAATTCGCGTACCGCTTCAAGGTGCCGCACCCCGGGACGTACTGGTTCCACCCGCACACGGGCGTCCAGCAGGACCGGGGGCTGTACGCGCCACTGATCGTCGATGACCCGAAGGAGACCCTCAAGTACGACAAGGAGTGGGTCGTCGTCCTCGACGACTGGGTCGACGGGGTGGACGGCTCCACGCCCGACTCCGTGCTCGACGAGCTCAGCGGGGGCAGGGGCGGCATGGACCACGGCGGTTCGGACCATGGCGGGATGGACCATGGCGGGATGGACGACAAGGGCGACACGGGGGGCAGCGGGCCCGGCGGGTCTCCCAAGGACCCCAGGTCCCGGAGGAACCCCGGCACCGCCAAGAAGCGTTCCGGCCCCTCGCGGATCGCGAGGGATTCCTACAGCGAACTGCTCAACAGCCACGGGGGCAATGTCGCCTACCCGTACTACCTGATCAACGGCCGCATCCCGAAGGCCCCCACCTCCTTCACCGCCCGGCCCGGCGACCGCATCCGCCTGCGCATCATCAACGCGGGCGGGGACACCCCTTTCCGTGTCGCGCTCGGCGGCCACCGGATGACGATCACCCACACCGACGGCTATCCCGTCCGGCACACCACGACGGACGCCCTGCTGCTGGGCATGGGCGAGCGGTACGACGTGCTGGTCACCGCCGGGGACGGGGTGTTCCCGCTGACCGCGCTCGCCGAGGGCAAGCGGGCGTCGGCGCTGGCCCTGCTCCGAACCGGAAAGGGTGCGGCGCCCACCGCGTCCGTACGGCCCAAGGAGCTGGACGGCAGGCTGGTGGAGGCGCGCGAGCTGTCGCCGGACGAGTCCGTGGCACTGTCCGTGCGCGAGCCCGACCGGACCCTCCGGTTCCGGATGACCGGCAGCATGGCGGCGTACAACTGGGCCTTCGACCACAAGCCGTACAACCCCCGCCAGCGGCATCCGGTCGAGGCGGGCGAGCGGGTCAGGCTGGAGTTCTACAACGTCACGGAGATGTGGCACCCCATTCATCTGCACGGACACTCGTTCGGCCTCGTGGGAGCGGCGGGGCCGAGACACCGGGCCACCCGGCGCGGCCAGGCCGCCTGGGCGCGCAAGGACACCGCGATCATCCGGCCGAACAGCTCACTGGCCGTGGAGTTCAACGCGGACAACCCGGGGCTGTGGATGCTCCACTGCCACAACATCTACCACTCGGACGTGGGCATGATGACGGTCGTCGGCTACCGCCGCTGACCCGTTCCTGGCGGGCGGCCGGTCGGATGCGCGGCCCGCCAGGACATCGCGTCAGTCAGACGATTACACTGAGCGGCGTGCCTCAACTACGCCTCGCACTGAATCAGATCGACTCGACCGTCGGTGATCTCTCCGGCAACGCCGAGGCGATCGTCCACTGGACCCGGCACTCCGCCGAACAGGGCGCCCACCTGGTGGCGTTCCCCGAGATGATGCTGACCGGCTACCCCGTCGAGGACCTGGCCCTGCGGCCGTCCTTCGTCGATGCCTCGCGTCAGGCGCTGCGCGCGCTCGCCGCACGTCTCGACGCGGAGGGCTTCGGGGAGCTGCCGGTCGTCGTCGGTTTCCTCGACCGGTCCGAGACGGCCCAGCCGCGCTACGGCCAGCCCGCCGGCGCCCCGCAGAACGCCGGCGCGGTGCTGCACCGGGGGCAGGTCGCGCTGGCCTTCGCCAAGCACCACCTCCCCAACTACGGCGTCTTCGACGAGTTCCGGTACTTCGTGCCGGGCGACTCGATGCCGGTCGTGCGGGTCCACGGCGTCGACGTGGCGCTCGCGATCTGCGAGGACCTCTGGCAGGACGGCGGCCGGGTGCCCGCCGCGCGGGCCGCCGGTGCCGGACTGCTGCTGTCGATCAACGCCTCGCCGTACGAGCGGGACAAGGACGACACCCGGCTGGAACTGGTCCGCAAGCGGGCCCAGGAGGCCGGCTGCACCACCGCGTATCTGGCGATGATCGGCGGCCAGGACGAGCTGGTCTTCGACGGCGACTCGATCGTCGTCGACCGGAACGGCGACGTGATCGCCCGCGCCCCGCAGTTCGCCGAGGGCTGCGTCGTCCTCGATCTGGACCTGCCTGCCGCCGCCGCCGAGCCGCCGTCCGGTGTGGTGAACGACGGGCTGCGGATCGACCGCGTGGTGCTCTCCGAGGAGCCCGTCCCGGCGTACGAGCCGGAGCTGGCCGGTGGTTACGCGGAGCGGCTCGACGACGACGAGGAGCTGTACTCGGCGCTGGTCGTCGGTCTGCGTGCGTACGCCGCCAAGAACGGCTTCAGCAGTGTGCTGATCGGGCTCTCCGGCGGGATCGACTCGGCGCTGGTCGCCGCGATCGCCTGCGACGCGCTGGGCGCACGGAACGTGTACGGCATCTCGATGCCGTCGAAGTACTCCTCCGATCACTCCAAGGGCGACGCGGCCGAGCTGGCCGGCCGCACCGGGCTGAATTTCCGCACCGTACCGATCGAGCCGATGTTCGACGCGTACATGGGCTCGCTCGGGCTCACCGGCCTCGCCGAGGAGAACCTCCAGTCACGGCTGCGCGGCACGATGCTGATGGCGGTCTCCAACCAGGAGGGCCAGATCGTCCTCGCGCCGGGCAACAAGTCCGAGCTGGCGGTCGGCTACTCGACGCTGTACGGCGACTCGGTCGGGGCGTACGGGCCGATCAAGGACGTCTACAAGACGTCGGTCTTCCGCCTCGCGAAGTGGCGCAACCGCGCCGCCGAGGAGCGCGGGCAGACCCCGCCGATCCCGGAGGCGTCCATCACCAAGCCGCCCAGCGCCGAACTGCGCCCGGGACAGGTCGACACGGACTCGCTGCCCGACTACGACGTACTGGACCGGATCCTGGAGCTGTACGTCGACCGGGACCGGGGTCTGGACGAGATCGTCGCGGCCGGGTTCGACGCCGCGCTGGTGGCGAAGACGCTGCGGATGGTGGATACGGCGGAGTACAAGCGGCGGCAGTACCCGCCGGGCACGAAGATCTCCCCGAAGGGCTTCGGCAAGGACCGGCGGCTGCCGATCACCAATCGGTGGCGCGAGTCGGTCTGAGCGGTCGGCCGCGCATTCTCCGGGCGCGTCGCGCCCGGAGAATGCGCGGCCGTCCCCAGCACGTCCCGATTCGGCGCGTCCCGATTCGGTGTGCCTCCGCTTCCGTGCGGCAGCCTGCTTCAGCGCTTTCAGTGCGGCCGCTGCTTCAAAGCGGCGCGGCCCCTCCCCCGCAGGTGAACGGGCCGCTTCGTCAGAGTTCCACGCGCGCGGCGATCGGAAGGTGGTCGCTGCCGGTCGCCGGGAGCGTCCACGACGACATCGGCTCGACGCCCTTCACCATGATCTGGTCGATCCTCGCCATCGGGAACGACGCCGGCCAGCTGAAGCCGAAGCCGTCACCGGCCGCGCCCTGGGTGGACCGCAACTGCGAGGTGACCGCGTTGAGCGAGCGGTCGTTCATCGTGCCGTTGAGGTCACCGAGCAGGATCACCTTGCCGAGCCGTTCGTCGGCGATGGCCTCGCCCAGGGCGTCCGCGCTGTCGTCGCGCTGGTTGGCGGTGAATCCGGCGTGCAGCTTGACCCGTACGGACGGCAGGTGGGCCACGTAGACGGCGACCTCGCCCTTGGGCGTCTTCACCGTGGAGCGCATCGCCCGGGTCCAGCCCATCTTGATGTCGACCGGCCGGGTGCCGCTCATCGGGTACTTGCTCCACAGGCCGACGGTTCCCTGCACCGAGTGGTACGGGAAGCGGTCGGCGAGCGCCGCCTCGTACGCCGGTACCCGGCCGCTCGGCAGCTCCTCCAGGGCGATGATGTCGGCGCCGGAGTCGGCGACCTTCCGGGCGGTGCCCGCGGGGTCGGGGTTGTCGGCGTTGACGTTGTGGGTGGCCACGGTGAGCTCGCCACCGCTGCCGGACTTGTCGGTGAGCAGGAGCCCGCCGAAGAAGTTGAGCCAGACCACGACCGGCAGCAGCAGGGCGATCAGCGCGGTCGCCGAGCGGCGCACCAGGCCCAGGATCAGCAGCACCGGGAGGAACACGCCGAACCACGGCAGGAACGTCTCGGTGAGGCTGCCCAGGTTGCCGATGGTGTTCGGGATCTCCGCGTGGAAGGCAATCACCAGGGTGAGGAGGACCGCGCAGACGGCGAGGACGATCCCGCGCCGCCAGATGCCCTTGTCGCGCCTCCATCTTTCGAGCAGGTCCCGGAAGCGGGATCCGGTTCCGGTACGCCGCGGCTCCGCACGGTCGTTCCCGGTGTCCGCTCCGTACTCCTGCACCATCGCGCTGTCCTCACTGCCTTGCCTTGCGTGTCGCCGCGCCCTCGACCCTAGGCGATGTGCGGCGCGTTTCCCGCCGTCCACGGCGGCTGTACTGCCACGAGGACGAAGGGCGGGGCCCGGAAGGTTCCTGCCGGGAGGGGTCTGCGGGGGCTTGTGACAGAACGATCACACTCGGGCGGGTCCGGGCAGGTCGGCCGCCTGCGGCGGGTCGCGGCCGGTCGCCGGGCCAGGTCCGGGCAGGGGCGGCAGCCGCCGGGGGCAGGAGTCGGTCACCAGGGCAGGGGCGACCGCCTACGGGCAGGAGTCACTCGTCAGGGCAGGGGGCGGCCGTCGGCGGGCAAAAAATCAGCCGCCAGGGGCGGGCCGGGGGGCGAGGCCCTCCGTCAGGGCCTGGATGATGCGGTCGGCGAGGTCCTCGGGCAGCGGTGCTTCGGGCCGGTGGACGGTGCGTGCGAGCATGGGCGCCAGGAACAGGTCGTTCATCAGTTCCACGTCCAGGTCCGCGCGGAGCTCGCCCGCGTCGACCGCCCGTCGCACGGCGGCCAGCACGGCGGCGCGGCGGGGCTCGATGACGGTGCAGTGGTATTCGCTCCACAGCATGGGGTGGCTCTTCATCTGCGCGTAGACGTTGTGGAGCAGGGCGGAGGAACGCTGGGCGAGACCGCGTCCGCGCATCGACTCCAGCAGCATCCGCAGATCGTCGAGACCGGCGGTGCCGGAGACCGCGGGCTCCGGGGGTTCGATGGCGCGCAGGACGTCGACGAAGAGCTCCTCCTTGCCGCTCCACCGCCGGTAGATGGTCGCCTTGCCGACGCCCGCGGTCCGGGCGATCCGCTCGATGGACAGTCCCGCGAGGGGCTCACCGGCCTCCAGGAGTCCGACGACGGCGTCCAGGATCGCCCGTTCGGCCGCCGCACTGCGCGGCCGGCCCCTTCGCGGTTCCGGATCCTGCCGGACCGGATGGTTCCGGTTCTGCGTCTGCGCCTGTACCCGCACGTGAATCCACCTCTCGCCGCACCGTCCCCCGTCCGATTCTCGCCGACGGCGGCGGTGCCTCCGTGGGCCGCCCCGGGGTTCCGGCGATCTGCCCGGAATCCTGGGGCGGCGCGATTCAGCTCGGCCGGGCCGTCACCGGTCCGCCCGGACGCGCGGCTGCCGTTCGCCCTCGCCGGCCCCGCCGGCCCTTTCGCCGGCGGGCGCCTTCCCCGGCAGGAACAGCGCCACCACGACCGTGCCCACCAGGGCGACGGCCGCGGAGCCGGCGGCCGTGACGTGCATGGCCTTCAGGAACGCGTCGTTCGCGGCGGCGACCAGCGGAGCGCCCGCCGGGCCCAGCTTGTCCGCGATGCCGAGCGTCGCCTCGATCGACTCCCCCGCCGCCTCCCTGGCACCGGCCGGGAGCGCGCCGAGGTGCCCCTCGATGCTGCCGCGGTAGACGGTGGACAGGACCGAGCCGAGCACGGCGACCCCGAGCGCCCCGCCGACCTGCCGGAACGTGTTGTTGACGGCCGATCCGGAACCGGCCTTCTCCCTGGGCAGCGACTGCATCACGGAGACCGTGACCGGTGTCATCACATGGGCCATGCCCGTGCCCTGGACGAAGAAGATCACGCACAGCACCCAGATCGGCGTGGTGGCGTCGAACAGGGCGAACGAGGCCAGGCCGACCGCGACCAGCAGCATCCCGGCGGTGCAGACCGCACGGGCGCCGAACCGGTCGACGACCAGCCGGGCGCGCGGCGCGAAGATCATCTGGGCGGCGGCCAGCGGCAGGATCAGCAGACCGGCCTGGAGCGCGCTCCAGCCGCGCACGCTCTGCATGTAGAAGGCGGAGAAGAAGGTCACGCCCATCAGCGCGAAGAAGACCAGCGCTATGGCGGCGACGGCCGCGGAGAACGACGGCTCCCGGAAGTAGGAGATGTCGAGGGCCGGGTGGCTGCTGCGCTTCTCGTACCAGACGAACCCGGCGAGCACGACCAGGCCGCCGATGGTCGCGGCGAGCACGCCGGGGTCGGTGAAGTCGGCGAGCTGGCCGCCGCGGATGATGCCGTACACCAGCAGGACCAGGCCGACGACGGACAGCAGCACACCGAGCGGGTCGGTCCGGCCCGGCTTCGGGTCCTTGGAGTCCGGCACCAGCACCACCATCGCGATCAGCGCGACGATCACCACGGGCACGTTGACCAGGAAGATCGAGCCCCACCAGAAGTGTTCGAGCAGCAGTCCGCCGGTGATCGGTCCGATGGCGATGGCGAGGCCGACGCTGCCGGCCCATATCCCGATGGCCTTGGGCTGCTCGTCGCGCTCGAAGACGTTCATCAGGACGGCGAGCGTGGCCGGCATGACGAACGCCGCGCCGAAGCCCATCACGGCACGCCAGGTGATCAGCTCCCCGGGCGAATCGGACATGGCCGCCAGGGCGGAGCCGACACCGAAGAGCAGGATGCCGAAGAGCAGGACCTTCTTGCGGCCGACGCGGTCGCCGAGCAGGCCCGCGGTGAAGAGGAGGCCGGCGAAGACGAGCGTGTAGGCGTTGATCGCCCATTCCAGCTCGCTCTGGGTGGCGCCGAGGCCGGTGGGTGCGGGGCTGGCGATGATCTTGACCGCGACGTTCAGGATCGAGTTGTCCAGCACCACGATGAGCAGGCTGAACATCAGAACGACGAGGATCGCCCATCGACGGCGGTGGACCGCCTCGGGGACCTGGGGCAGGGCGGGGCGAGCGCCCGACGGTATTGACATGTCAGGAGCCTATCCGGTTCCGATACGAGACCGTCTCGTATCGGAAAGTCTTTACCGGCCCACTTCCCGTGGACGGCCGCGGGATGCCACCATGGAACCGGTCCGGGGACGCCGACAGGGCGCCTCGAGATGACGAAGGAGCCGTTGGCACATGTCGCTGCAGGCTGCGCAGAACAAGTCCGCCGCAACCCCCGCGGGTACCCCCACCGACAGCAGCAAGGCGCTGTACGGAGGCAAGAGCACCCGCCGTATCTCCATCCACGACATCGCCGCCGCCACCGGGCGCGGCGAGAAGTGGCCCATGCTCACCGCCTACGACGCGATGACCGCGTCCGTCTTCGACGAGGCCGGCATCCCGGTCATGCTCGTCGGCGACTCCATGGGCAACTGCCACCTCGGTTACGAAACCACCGTGCCCGTCACGATGGACGAGATCGCGATCCTCTCCGCCGCCGTCGTCCGGGGCACCAGGCGCGCCCTGATCGTCGCCGACCTGCCCTTCGGGGCGTACCAGGAAGGCCCCGTCCAGGCCCTGCGCAACGCCACCCGGCTGATCAAGGAGTCCGGCGTCGGTGCGGTCAAGCTGGAGGGCGGCGAGCGCAGCCACGAGCAGATCCGGCTGCTGGTCGATGCCGGTATCCCGGTCATGGCCCACATCGGCCTGACCCCGCAGTCCGTCAACGCGATGGGCTACCGGGTGCAGGGCCGCGGCGAGGAGGCGGCCCAGCAGATGCTGCGCGACGCCAAGGCCGTGCAGGACGCGGGCGCGTTCGCCGTGGTCCTGGAGCTCGTACCGGCCGAGCTGGCCGCCGAGATCACCCGCACCCTGCACATCCCGACCGTCGGCATCGGCGCCGGTCCGGACACGGATGCCCAGGTGCTGGTCTACACCGACATGGTCGGGCTGACCGGCGGCAAGGTGCCGCGCTTCACCAAGCAGTACGCGAACCTGCGCAAGGTGCTGGGTGACGCGGCGAAGGAGTTCGCCGAGGAGGTCGTGGGCGGCGGTTTCCCGGCCGCCGAGCACACCTTCCACTGATCCCATCAGGGCCTGGCCGTCCGGACAGGCCCTGACACGGACCACTGCCCGCACCACCGACAGCCCGCCGACATCCCCCATCGGCGGGCTGTCGGCCCGCTGTCGGCGGAGTGTCGGCGGCGCCTGGTCCCATGGTGGGCATGACGCGAATCGACAAGAACCCCAGGAGCGGCTCGAACGCCGTCGAGGTCCGGGGGCTGGTCAAGCACTACGGCTCGACCAAGGCTCTGGACGGCGTGGACCTCGATGTCCGCGAGGGCACCGTGCTCGGTGTGCTCGGCCCCAACGGAGCCGGCAAGACCACGCTCGTACGCTGCCTGTCCACCCTGATCCTCCCCGACGCCGGACACGCCACCGTGGCGGGCTACGACGTGGTGAAGCAGCCCCGGCAGCTGCGCCGCACCATCGGTCTGACCGGGCAGTACGCCTCGGTCGACGAGAAGCTCTCCGGCTGGGAGAACCTCTACATGATCGGGCGGCTGCTCGATCTGCCGCGCAGGACCGCCCGGTCCCGGGCCGACGAGCTCCTGGAGCGGTTCTCGCTCACCGACGCGGCCAGGCGTGCCGCGATGGACTACTCCGGCGGCATGCGGCGCCGGCTCGACCTGGCCGCCTCCATGATCGGCAGCCCGGCCGTCCTGTATCTGGACGAGCCGACCACGGGGCTCGACCCCCGGACCCGCAACGAGGTCTGGGACGAGGTGCAGCGGATGGTCGCGGAGGGGGCGACCGTGCTGCTCACCACCCAGTACATGGAAGAGGCCGAGCAGCTCGCGAACGAGCTGACCGTCATCGACAAGGGCAGGATCATCGCCCGCGGCGGGGTGAACGAGCTGAAGGCCAAGGTCGGCGGCCGCACCCTGCAGATCCGGCCGTCGGACCCGGCGCAGCTGCACGCGATGGCGCAGGCGATCCGGGAAGCGGGACTGGACGGGGTCTCGGGCGCGCAGGCCGTCCCGGACGAGGGACTGCTGTACGTACCGATCCTCAGCGACGAGCAGCTGACCGCCGTCATCGGCCTGCTCGGCGCCCGGGGCTTCTCGCTGGCACACGTCGCCACCGCGCTGCCCAGCCTGGACGAGGTGTTCCTCGCCATCACCGGCGAGAAGAGCGCTTCCGCCACCGACACGATCCCCGAGGAGGTCGCGGCATGAGCACAGCGACTCTGACACCCACGCCCACCGAGCCCGCGCGTGTGAAGCCGGTCCACGACGAGGGCCGGATCGGGCTGCGCAGCAATCTGCGCCACATCGGTGCGCTGGCGCGGCGCAATCTGCTCCAGATCAAGAAGGATCCGGAGTCGATGTTCGACGCGCTCATGATGCCGGTCATCTTCACGCTGCTGTTCGTGTACGTGTTCGGCGGCTCGGTCGGCGGCAGCATGGGCGGCGGCCGGCAGGAGTATCTGAACTACCTGATACCCGGTCTGATGGCGATGATGGGCATGAACATCGCCTCGGCGGTCGGCTCCGGTGTCAACGACGACTTCCGCAAGGGCGTCATGGACCGGTTCCGGACGATGCCGATCGCCCGCTCCTCCGTCCTCATCGCGAAGATCGTGGTCGAGCTCGGCCGGATGATGGTCGCCACCCTGATCCTGCTGGGCATGGGCTTCGCGCTCGGCATGGAGCTCCAGTCCTCGGTGTTCGGGCTGATCGAGGCGATCGCGCTGTCGGCGGTGTTCGGCGCCGCCATCATGTGGATCTTCATCCTGCTCGGGCTGACCATGAAGACGGTCCAGGCGGTTCAGGGGACGGGGATGCTCGTACTGATGCCGCTCCAGTTCGGCTCCTCGATCTTCGCCCCGACCAAGACGATGCCCGGATGGCTCCAGACGTTCACCGAGTACAACCCGCTGTCCAATCTGGCGGACGCGGTGCGCGGTCTGATGATGGGCGGTCCGATCGCCCACTCGGTGTGGGTGACGCTCGGCTGGGCCGCGGTGATCACCGCGGTGGCGGCACCGCTCGCGGTCGCCAAGTTCCGCAAGAAGTCCTGAGGCGCGGCCCCGCCGCGGTTCATTCCCGGTACGCGTCGACGAGGGCGGTGGCCTCCTCCAGGGTGAGGCCGCCGCCCTCGGCGTACGCGGCGTCGTAGGCGGCCCGGCCGAGGACGGCGACGGCCAGCTCTTCCGTCTGGGCGCAGTCGTGCCGCTCCATCGACGTCGGCACATGCCCCTGGGGCAGCAGCTCCTTGCCGGCCCCCAGCAGCCGGGCGGCGAGCGCGGCCCGTTCCTCGCCGCCGATTCCGGCCAGCGACCGGGCGAGGGAGAGGAGATGAATGACCGACATGTGCGGCGCCACCATCTGCGACAGCGGTTCCTGGGACCGCTCCAGCGCTTCCAGGCCCTGGGGCAGGGCTTCGGCGTACAGCCCGTCCTGGTTGTCCAGCCAGGCCAGCCCGCCCACCACGAACCCCTCGAAGATCGCCACCGTCTCGGACTTGAACTCCTCGCGCAGCACGGTCAGTTGCTCGCGCGCCTCATCGGTACGGCCACTGCGGCCCAGCCACATGGAGAGATAGAGCCGGGCGGCCGGCCGCGCCTCGTGCCTCGCCCGGTGATCCTCGGCGAGCACCTCGCGCAGGATCTTCTCGCCCTCGTCGCCCCGGCCCAGCTCGGTGAGGACGGACGCGTACCTGGCGCGCAGGACCGCCACCTGGGACTGCGCGCCGAGCCTCTCCGCGTAGCCGATGGCGGCCCGGAAGTCCTCCGCCGCGCGCGCGAACTCGCCCCGTCTCTCGCTGGCCTCGCCCCGGCAGGAGAGCGATTCGGCGGCGCCCCAGTCGTCGCCGAGCCGGCTGAAGATCTCCAGGCTCTCGTCGGCGTCCCGCTGGGCGTCGCCCGCCCAGTCGGGCCGGTTGGCGAGCACGGTCGCCCGCATCTGGAGGGCTCCGGCCAGCTCCCACTCGTAGCCGTACTCCCGGCCGGCGCGGACCGTCTCGTCCAGCACCTCGCGCAGTTCACCGACCTGCCCGGTGATCATGACCGCGAAGAACCAGAGCGACCCGGGGGTGCGGCAGGTCTGCGGCTGGCCCGCCCGGTAGGTTTCCGCGATGACCCGGAGCCGGGCCATGCCCTTCTCGTCGACCCACACGTCCTTGGCGTGGTCCATGCTGACCAGCTGGACCAGGGCGACCTCGCGCCGCGCCTCCTGGAGCAGTTCGGGCGACATGGGCGGCGGCGCGTCGATGCACCGCTCGTGGAGGGACGGCGCGGGCTCGGCGGGTGGGGCGAAGGGGTCGGGGCCCAGCGCGGCGGCCGCGTCGGCCCACTGCAGGGCGTCGCTGCGCAGATCGCGCATCTGCCAGTACCAGCACAGCGACAGCACCATGCAGAGCACCTCCTGCTCGTCGCGGGCGGCGACGGCACGGCGCAGGGCGGTGCGGAGGTTCTCGTACTCGCGCTGGAGGAGTTCGATGACGGACCGCTGTCCGGCGCCGCGGAGCCGGGGTTCCGCGGTTCGGGCCAGCTCGCGGAAGAACACCAGATGGCGCCGTTCCACGGTGTTCCGCTCCGCCGCCGCGTCGAGCCGTTCGGCGGCGTACTCGCCGACGGTCTCCAGCAGCCGGTAGCGCATCTCGCCGTCGTCGGCGGGCGCGGCGACGACGAGGGACTTGTCGACGAGCGAGCCGAGCAGCCCCGCGACCTCGCGCGCGTCCCGCGGTCCGTCCGCGCAGACGGCCTCGGCGGCGGCCAGGGTGCAGCCGCCCGAGAAGACCGACAGGCGGCGCAGGACGGCGCGTTCGGGGGCGTCGAGCAGGTCCCAGGACCAGTCGACGACGGCGCGCAGGGTCTGCTGACGGGGCAGTACGGTACGGGCCCCGCTGGTGAGCAGGCGGAACCGGTCGTCGAGCCGGTCGGCGATCTGGCGCGGGGTGAGCATCCGCAGCCGGGCGGCGGCGAGTTCGATGGCGAGCGGCAGTCCGTCGAGGCGGCGGCAGATCTCGGCGGCGGCGGCCGCGGTCTCCTCGTCGGCGTCGGTCCGGAAGCCGGGCCGCGCGGCGGCGCCGCGGTCGGCGAGCAGCCGGAGCGCCATCGGGTCGGGCAGCGGGTCGACGGGGCGGACGAACTCGCCCGGCACGCCGAGGGGTTCGCGGCTGGTCGCGAGCACGGTCAGTTCCGGGCAGTGGGAGAGCAGATGATCGGCGAGGGCGGCGGCGGCCCCGACGAGGTGCTCGCAGTTGTCCAGGAGCAGCAGCATGCGGCGCCGGGAGCAGTACTCGGTGAGGCGTACGAGGGGGTCGCCCGCGTACCCCTCGGCGACCCGGAGTTCCTCGGCGCCCGCCCCGCGCAGCACGGTCTCGCGGGCGCCGAGCGCGGTGAGCACGGCCTCCGGTACGGCCTCGGGGTCGTCGACGGGGGCGAGTTCGGCCAGCCAGACGCCGTCCGGCCAGGCGGAGGCGACGGATTCGGCGGCCTCCTGCGAGAGCCGGGTCTTGCCCGCGCCGCCGGGGCCCAGGAGGGTGACCAGCCGGGCGTGCGAGAGGTCGACGCGCAGGGCGTCGATGTCCCCCTCGCGCCCGACGAAGCTGGTGAGCCTGGCCCGGAGGTTTCCCTGCGGGGCGGCGGCCGGGGGCCGGGGACAGGTGGGCCGGTGCGGGTGGACCACGGTGGCGGCCGGTGCGGCCGGTGCGGCCGCTGCGGCGGGCGCGGCGGGGGCGGTCTCCGCGGCCGGTGCGGCGGCCGCGGCCGCGGCCGGGCCCGTCGGGCCCGTCGGGCTCGTCCGGACCGCCGGTTCCTGGCGGAGCAACTCGGCGTGCAGGGAGCGCAGTTCGGGTCCGGGGTCGGCGCCGAGCCGGTCGGCGAGCACGGTGCGCACCTCGTCGTACGCGGCCAGCGCCTGTGCCGTGCGCCCGGCATCACGCAGGGCCCGCAGCCGCAGCGCCTGAAGGGATTCGTCGAGCGGGTGCTCGGTGCACAGGGCGACCAGTTCGGGCAGGGCCTCGTCCGCGCGGCCGAGGGCGAGCGCCGCGGTGAGCCTGCCGCGGCGGGCGTCCAGCCGCCGGGTCGCCCAGCGGGCCGCGAGAGCGCCGCGGTCGGGCAGATCGGCCAGGGCCGGTCCACGCCACAGGGCGAGGGCGTCGTCGAGCACGGTCACGGCCTTCGCCGCGTCGCCCTCCTCCAGCGCCCGCGCCCCCTCCCCCGCGAGCCGCTCGAAGCGGTGGAGGTCGACCGCGTCCGGCTCGGCGGCGAGCCGGTAGCCGCTCTCCGCCGAGGTGATCGCCGCGTGGCCGAGGGCCCGCCGGAGCCGTCCGACGAGCGCCTGCAGGGCGCCCACCGCGTCGGCCGGCGGGTCGCCGTCCCACACCTCGTCGACGAGCACGGCGGCCGGAACGGTGCGGCCGGGGCGCAGTGCGAGGACGGTGAGCAGGGCACGCAGCCGTGCCCCGCCGAGGGTGACGGCCGTGCCGTCGTCGCGGAGTGCCTGGGTGGTCCCGAGGATGCAGTAGCGCACGCGCCTATTCTCCGTGACCGGGATCGGGAAGTGGACATACGTGCGGCCGCACCCGTGTGCACCCTGTGCACGGGGTCCGCCGTGTGCCGGGATCGCTCTTCATGGCCCCACCCTTCACGGAACCACTGCCCCGACGCGAGACGTTCGTGACGTGTCGCCTGTACGGTCGCTCTCGCCGCGCATCTCCCCGTCCCCCTTCCGGCCAGCCACCAGGAGTTCGCCGATGACCACCGCAGCAGCCCGCAGCGACCGGCGGATCAGCCCGGTCTTCCTCGGAATCGCCGCCGTGGCGGCGGTGTCGGGCTGGGCGGTGTGGACGGATTTCGCACAGCAGCCCGGAGTCGCCGTCTTCCTCTTCGTGACGGCGGCCTGGGTGGTGTCGCTCTGTCTGCACGAGTACGCGCACGCCCGGACCGCGCTGCACAGCGGGGACATCTCCATCGGATCGAAGGGTTATCTGACCCTGAATCCACTGAAGTACACCCATGCTCTGCTGAGCATCGTCCTGCCGGTGCTGTTCGTGATCATGGGCGGTATCGGTCTGCCCGGCGGTGCGGTCTTCATCGAGCGGGGCCGGATCAGGGGGCGCTGGAAGCACAGCCTGATCTCGGCGGCGGGCCCGCTGATGAATGTGCTGTTCGCGTTCGTCTGCACGGCGCCGTTCTGGCTGCACGCGCTGGACGGCGTCCCGGTCCTCTTCCGGTACGCGCTGGGGTTCCTGGCACTGCTCCAGGTCACCGCGGCGATCCTCAATTTCGCCCCGGTACCGGGGCTGGACGGCTACGGCGTGATCGAGCCCTGGCTCTCGTACCGGATCCGCCGGCAGGTCGAGCCGTTCGCCCCGTTCGGGCTGATCGCGGTCTTCGGCATCCTGTGGATTCCCGAGGCCAACCACGCGTTCTTCGACGCGATCCACTCCCTGTTGCGGGCGCTGGGCGTCAGCGATCTCACGACGTACTGCGGATTCGACACCTACCGCTTCTGGCGGACGGCCGACCCGGTCTGCGCGGTCGGCGGCTGAGCCGCGGCGGTCCCCGACCTCACAGGGCAGTACACCTAGCCCGCGGCGCTCTCCGCGCGCCGTCGGCGCAGGTAGAACCACGCCATGTTGGACGAGAGCCCGGCCAGCAGCACCCAGACGATCCCGAGCCAGCTGCCCTGGACGAACGAGAGCACGGCCGCGACGACGGCCAGGACGCAGACGGCGAGGGCGTAGAGAGCGAGGCGGGGCATGGGGAGCGGCTCCTGTCCGGGGTGGTGCACGGTCCCGTCCAGTGTCCCTCATGCCCCGTTCCGCTCACCGCAGGGTGCGCCGGGAACGCCCTCAGACGTCGGTGGTACGCAGACCGGCGTGCGCCTGGTAGCGGCGGTTGACCGAGATCAGGTTGGCGACCAGCGACTCGACCTGGTGGGCGTTGCGCAGCCGCCCGGCGAAGATGCCGCGCATGCCGGGGATCCGGCCCGCCAGTGCCTGTACGAGGTCGGTGTCGGCGCGGGCCTCGCCGAGCACCAGCACATCGGTGTCGATCTCCTCGATGGCCTCGTCCTGGAGCAGCACCGCCGAGAGGTGGTGGAAGGCCGCGGTGACCCGGGACTCCGGCAGCAGGGCGGCGGCCTGCTCGGCGGCGCTCCCCTCTTCGGGCTTCAGGGCGTAGGCGCCCTTCTTGTCGAAGCCGAGCGGGTTGACGCAGTCGATGACGAGCTTGCCCGCGAGCTCGCCGCGCAGCGACTCCAGGGTCTTGGCGTGGCCGTCCCACGGCACGGCGACGATCACGACGTCGCTGCGCCGTGCGCACTCCGCGTTGTCGGCGCCCTCGATGCCGTGGCCCAGCTCGTCGGCGGCGGCCTGTGCGCGGTCGGCGGCGCGGGAGCCGATGATCACCTTCTGCCCGGCGCGGGCGAACCGGTAGGCGAGTCCGCGGCCCTGCGGCCCGGTGCCGCCGAGCACCCCGACGGTCAGCCCGGACACGTCGGGGAGGTCCCAGGGGTCCTTGGCGGGGGGCTTGGGTGCGCTGCCGCTGTCGTTCGTAGTCATGGGCCCGACACTACTGCGCGCCATGGAGGGGAACGCAGCGTCGTGCCCCTGCGACATCCGTCACGGCACCTGCCCCCGTTCGGCTGGTCCGGTGCCGTCCACCGGTGCGGGGGACGGGTCCCGCACCATGAAGCCGGGCCATGGACGCCGTACGCGCAGCCCTGCCGCCGGACGGTCCGCCGCCGGGTCCTCCGGGCCGCCGGGCCTCCCCTGCCGCCAGAGAAAACCTGTTGCAGGAAGCATCTGCGGCGCCGGACCATGACCCCTCGTGACCTCAGCTCCCTCACCGGCAGGCCGGCTCGCCGCGCTGCTGCCCGATCTCTCGCCCCTGCGTTCCTCGGCCGACTTCCGGCTGCTGTGGATCCAGGGCCTGGTGACCTACTTCGGCAGCTTCATGGCGCTGATCGCGCTGCCGCTCCAGATCAAGGAACTGACGGGCTCGCCCCTGGCCGTCGGTGCGATGGGGGCGGTCGAGCTGGTGCCGCTCGTCGTCTTCGGTCTGTACGGCGGGGCGCTCGCGGACTCCGCGGACCGCCGCAAGGTGATCCTGGGCACCGAGGCGGGGCTGGGGCTGCTGGCTCTCGTGCTCCTGGTGAACGCCGCGCTGCCCGACCCGATGCTCTGGCCGCTCTACCTCGTCGCGGGCGGGGTCTCCGCGCTCTCCGGGCTCCAGCGGCCCGCGCTGGACTCGCTGATGGCCCGGATCGTGCCGCACGAGCAGCTGACCGCGGCCGCCGCGCTGAATTCGCTGCGCTGGCAGTTCGGCGCGATCACCGGCCCGGCGGTGGCCGGGCTGGTGGTGGCCTACGCCGGGCACGCCACGGCGTACACGGTCACGGTGGTCACGTTCGCCGTGTCCGTGCTGCTGTGTCTGCGGCTGGCACCCGCGCCGCCCGCACAGGACAGCGGAAAGCCCTCGCTGCGCGGCATAGCCGAGGGGGCGAGGTACGCCTGGAGCCGGCCGGTGCTGCTGGGGACGTACGCGGTCGATCTCGCGGCGATGTTCTTCGCCTTCCCGAACACGATCTTCCCGTTCCTCGCGGACGAGCTGGACGCCGACTGGTCCCTGGGGCTGATGTATGCGGCGGGGTCGGTCGGCTCGCTGGTCCTGGGCCTGACCAGCGGCTGGACGTCGCGGGTGCGGCGGCACGGGCTGTTCGTGGTGTTCGGCGCGGCGGCCTGGGGGCTGGCGATCGCGGCGGCCGGATGGTTCGCCAACGTATGGCTCGTGCTGGTCTGCCTGGCGGTGGCGGGCGCGGGGGACATGCTCAGCGGTCTCGGCCGCTCCACGATCTGGAACCAGACCATCCCGGAGGAGCTGCGCGGCCGGCTGGCGGGCATCGAGGTGCTCTCGTACAGCGTCGGCCCGCAGCTGGGCCAGGTGCGGGCCGGCGCGATGGCGGGCTGGACGGGGACCCGCTCCGCGATCTGGAGCGGGGGCGTGGCGTGCCTGGCCTCGGTCGCGCTGCTCACGGCGGCGCTGCCGAAGCTGCTGACGTACGACTCCGAGACGGACGAGGACGCGGTACGCAGGCGCGAGGCCAGAGAGGCCAGCCCCTCCGCGGTCTGAGGAGCGGGGGCGCCGCCCCCGGCTCCCCGGTCCTCAATCGCCGGACGGGCCGGATTCCCCCCGGTCCTGCCATTTGGGGTCCGTCTCCCATTCGAGATTCCGCTCCTGCGCCGTCTCCATCGCGTGCCGTGCCTCCTCCGGGGAGGCATACGGCCCGAAGCGGTCCTTGGCCGGGCACTCGGGGCCCTCCTCGACCTTCCGGTGCTGCAGGCAGTAGTACCACTCGCCCGGCTTGCCGACCGTGCGCTTCTTGAACAGGGCCATCTCCGGCTCCTTCCCTCGGGGCCATGCTGCCCCACGCACGCTGGTTAGACTCGCTGACATGTCTGGCCAGTCGCTGCTCGTACCCGGGGAGATCACTCCCGTCCGTTCCGTACCCGGAAACATCCGGCGTCCCGAATACGTGGGCAAGCCGGCCCCCACCCCGTACACCGGTCCGGAGGTCCAGGACGCCGACACCATCGAGCGTATGCGCATCGCGGGGCGGATCGCCGCCCAGGCGATGGCGGAGGCCGCCAAGCACATCGCCCCGGGCGTCACGACGGACGAACTCGACCGGGTCGCCCACGAGTTCATGTGCGACCACGGCGCCTACCCGTCGACGCTCGGCTACCGCGGATTCCCCAAGTCGCTCTGCTCCTCGCTCAACGAGGTGATCTGCCACGGCATCCCGGACTCCACGGTGCTGCGCGACGGCGACATCGTGAACCTCGACGTCACGGCGTACATCAACGGTGTGCACGGCGACAACAACGCCACATACCTCTGCGGCGACGTGGACGAGGAGTCCCGGCTGCTCGTGGAGCGCACCGAGGAGTCGTTGAACCGGGCCGTCAAGGCGGTCCGCCCGGGGCGGCAGGTCAATGTGATCGGCCGGGTCATCGAGTCGTACGCGAAGCGCTTCGGGTACGGGGTGGTGCGGGACTTCACCGGGCACGGGATCAACGCGTCGTTCCACTCCGGGCTGATCATTCCGCACTACGACAGCCCGCACGCGACCACTGTGATGCAGCCGGGCATGACCTTCACCATCGAGCCGATGCTGACGCTGGGCACGCATGACTACGACATGTGGGACGACGGCTGGACCGTGGTGACGAAGGACCGCAAGCGCACCGCCCAGTTCGAGCACACGCTGGTGGTGACGGAGACGGGCGCCGAGATCCTGACGCTCCCGTAACCACGCGGACAGCCCCACCGAAAGCGGCCGCCCGTTCCCGGGCGGCCGCTTTCGCGTACGCCCCTCCTCCCGCGCGGCGGCGGAAGCAGGCGTATCGTTTTTACCGACAGACCGTCGGGAAGTTGTTGACTTAGGTAAGCCTAAGTAGGAAGATCGGAGATGTCGACAGCCGCTGCCGCACGCAGTCGCTGCCGACACTTCTGTCCCCGTTCCTGATCCTTTCTGGACTTCCCGTCCCCCTCGGTCCCCGGAGGCCCGCCTTGGACGCAACCGCCGCCACTCCCTTCTCGACGCTGATCCGCACCGCGTCGCACGAGCAGCACACCGAGGCGGAGACCTCGACCTTCATGAGCGACCTGCTCGGCGGACGCCTCGGTGTGGACGCGTACACGCGCTACACCGAGCAGCTGTGGTTCGTGTACCAGGCGCTGGAGGAGGGGGCCCAGGCGTTGCGGAACGACCCGGTCGCCGGTCCGTTCATACAGCCCGAGCTGATGCGCACCGCCGAGCTGGAGCGCGATCTGGCCCATCTGCGGGGCGCCGGCTGGCGCGACGGTCTGGAGCCGCTGCCCGCCACGGCCGCGTACGCCGCCCGGGTCGAGGAGTGCGCCCGCACCTGGCCCGCCGGATACGTCGCGCACCACTACACCCGCTACCTCGGCGACCTCTCGGGCGGCCAGATCATCCGCGACAAGGCGGAGAAGACCTGGGGCTTCGCGCGCAAGGGCGACGGGGTCCGGTTCTACGTCTTCGAGGAGATCTCCAACCCCGCCTCGTTCAAGCGGGGCTACCGCGAGCTGCTGGACGCGGTGAACGCGGGCGACCTGGAGAAGCAGCGCGTCGTCGACGAGTGCAAGCGGGCGTTCGCGCTGAACACGGCGGTGTTCCGGGAGCTGGGCGACGTGTTCCCGCTCAGCGCGTAGCGCCCCGGCGGAGGGGGGGGGGGGGGGGGGGGGGGGGGGGGGGGGGGCGGCCCCCCCCCCCCCGCCCTCGCGTACCCGGACTTGAGCGGACGGGATCGGGCGGGACGGAGCGGGGCGGGACGGGATCGGACGGTACGGCACCCGGGCCGCGTGCCCGGGGCTGTTCCCGATCGCCGGGCAGGAACTCGCCTGCCCGAAGGCCGAGTTGAGGGAGCGGACCGAAGCCGCCGAACGCCGGGCCGGGCAGCGCGAGCAGCGGGAGAAGCACGGCGGGCAGAGCGGGCGGCTCACCCCGTGGCTGCCGGCGGCCGGCGAGGACGGACTCGCGCTCGTCGAGCGTTTCGGTTCGGACGCGCTCGCCCTGGTCCTCGCCACCGACGCACCGCCGGCCGACGCCCGGCTGCTCGGCGAACTCCTGATGCTGCCGGGCCCGGCTCCCGTACTGCACCGGCTGACCTCCGGCTACGGGCTGCCCGCCGCCGCCTGGTCGCGGGCGGCCGCGCTGCCGGCGCGCGGGGAGCCGGAGGAGCGGGTGCTGCTGCGGCTGTGGAGCCGCGGCGGCGACGCACCTACCGCTGCCACAGGGTGAGTTCGCAGCACGTCGGACTGCGAGCCCTGCAGGCACTCTTCGGGGGTCGCTCCGGTGCTCTTGCCCATCGGGGTGCGGAACCTCCAGCTGCCGCCCGACGCCTCGCTCAGCTCCAGTTCGTCGTCGCTGCCGGTGAATTCGTCGGGGCCCGCGACCCGGGGCTCGTCCAGATCGATCCCGATCCGCCCGGCCCGTCAGGTCCGCCCGCCCCTCCGATCCGCCGCGCGCCGCCGCGCTCCGTCGCCTCCCCCCCCGCGGGGGGCTTCCGCTACTTCTTGCCGGTGAACTTCTCGTACGCGGCCACGACCTCGTCCGCCGGACCGTCCATCCGCAGTGTCCCCGCCTCCAGCCAGATCGCCCGGTCGCAGGTCTCGGTGATCGACCCGTTGCTGTGGCTGACCAGGAAGACCGTGCCGGCCTCCTTGCGCAGCTCGATGATCCGCTCCTTGCTGCGCCGCTGGAACCTGGCGTCGCCGGTGGACAGCGCCTCGTCGATCAGGAGGACGTCATGGCTCTTGGCGGCCGCGATCGAGAAGCGCAGCCGGGCGCCCATGCCGGAGGAGTACGTCCGCATCGGCAGGGTGATGAAGTCGCCCTTCTCGTTGATGCCGGAGAAGTCCACGATCCCCTGGTAGCGCTCGCGGATCTCGGCCCGTGTCATCCCCATCGCGAGGCCGCCGAGCACGACGTTGCGCTCGCCGGTCAGATCGCTCATCAGCGCCGCGTTCACCCCGAGCAGCGACGGCTGGCCCTGCGTGTGCACCCGGCCCTTCGTCGCGGGCAGCAGACCGGCGATGGCCTTCAGCAGCGTCGACTTACCCGAGCCGTTGGAGCCGATCAGGCCGATGGCCTCGCCCTTGTACGCGGCGAAACTCACCCCCTTCACGGCGTGCACCTCGCGCACCCCGGGGGCCTGCCGGCGCGAGACGATCCGGCTGAGCGCCGAGGTGGCGCTGCCCTTTCCGGTACGGGCGCCGTTGACCTTGTACGTGATGTGCACGTCGTCCACGACGACGGTCGGTACCCGCTCGTCGTTGTCGGCCGGGTTCCCGGCCAGGTTGTCAGCCACGTCCGTACCGCTCCTCCGCCTGCCAGAAGTACACGAAGCCGCCCACCCCGCACACGAGCGCCCAGCCCGCGGCGATCGCCCACACGTGCGGCGGCAGATGGGACGCACCGAAGCTGTCGATGAGCGCGAACCGCATCAGGTCGATGAAGACGGCGGCCGGATTGCACTCCAGCATCACCATCACGTAGTGCGGGACCCGGTCCCCCTTGAGCATCGTGTCGACGCTCCACATGACGCCGGAGGCGTACATCCAGGTGCGCAGGATGAACGGTGTCAGCTGGGCGATGTCCGGCGTCCGGGCGGCGAGCCGCGCCACCACCATGGAGACACCGGTGTTGAACACGGCCTGGAGGAACAGCGCCGGAACTGCCAGCAGCCAGGACGGCTTGGGGAACTGCCCGAACCCCACCAGGATCAGCACCAGGGCGGCCAGCGAGAACAGCAGCTGCTGGAGCTGCTGGAGGGCCAGCGCGACCGGCAGCGAGGCGCGCGGGAAGTGCAGGGCCCGGACCAGGCCCAGGTTGCCGCTGATCGCACGGGTCCCCGCGGTGATCGAGCTGGCGGTGAAGGTCCAGATGAAGACGCCCGTGACGAGGAACGGAACGAAGTCCTCGACGTTGCGCTTGGTGTTCATCAGGACGCCGAAGATGAAGTAGTAGACCGTCGCGTTCAGCAGCGGCGTCATGATCTGCCAGATCTGGCCGAGCTTCGCCTGGCTGTACTGCGCGGTCAGCTTGGCGGTGGCGAACGCCGTGATGAAGTGCCGCCGCCCCCACAGCTGCCGGATGTACGCGCCCAGCGTGGGCCGGGCCCCGCTCATGGTCAGTCCGTGCCGGGCGGCGAGCGCGGCGAGCTCACCCGGCGCGTACACCGGGAAGGGTGTCGCGGCAGGGGTGTCGGCCGGGGCCGCTGGGGTTGTTGTCTGGCTCACCACGATCGCTTTCGACGGGAGGGCGGGATCACGACGGTCGACGGGACGGGACCGTATCGTCGCAACGCCGAGAGTAGGGCGCATCCGCGTCGCAACGCAACCGTTTCGTCGCTACGGACTATGATTCGGCCATGACCACCGACCCGGGAACCCGCCGCCGCGTCCCCGCCGGAGCCGCTGTGCTGCGCGAGGACGTCACCGATGCGATTCGCAGCGCCGTCTTCGAGGAGCTGGCCGCGGTGGGCTTCGCCCGGATGTCGATCGAGGGCATCGCCCGGCGGGCGGGCGTGGGCAAGACCGCGGTCTACCGCCGCTGGAAGTCCAAGCTGGCCCTGGTCCTCGACCTGGTCTCCGCCGTCGCCGTCCAGGGCATGCCGGCTCCGGCCACCGGTTCGCTGTACGGGGACGTGCGCGCCGTACTGGAACTCGCCTCCTACGCCCTGCGCCACCCCGTCGCCTCGCAGGTCATCCCGGACCTGCTGGTCGAGGCGGCCCGCAGTCCGGAGATCTCCGACACGATCAAGGCCGCCCTGCTGGACCCGCAGCAGGGCATCGCCGCCGTCGTCGTACGGGACGCCGTGGCGCGCGGCGAACTGCCCGAGGACAGCGACCCGGACCGTGCGCTGGACCTGATCGTCGGGCCGCTCTACTGGCGGCTCGCCGTCGTCCGCGCCCCGCTGCCCAAGGGCTACCTCGACGACCTGGCCGCGGCCGCCGTCGCCGCGCTCAAGAGCTGAGCGCCTTCGCGGGCCGGGGAGGTCTCACCCCTCGGCCAGCAGCCGGTCCGCGACCCGTGCCGCCGCGCCGCCGTCGTCCAGGTCGCAGAAGTCCCGGCGGAAACTCTCGTACGCCTGCGCGTGCCGGGCCGCCGACGCGGTCAGGGCACCGGCGTCGCGCAGGACCCCGGCCACCTCGTCCGTGCCGGTGAGCAGCGGCCCCGGCGCCCGGGTCTCGAAGTCCAGGCAGAATCCGCGCGCCGTGTCGCGGTAGTGCTCCAGGTCGTAGGTGTGGAAGAGCATCGGGCGGCCCGTGTGCGCGTAGTCGAACACCAGTCCCGCGTAGTCCGTGACCAGCACGTCGGCGATGAGCAGCAGCTGAGCGGTGTCCGGGTGCGACGAAACGTCGCGTACGCCGTGCCCCTCGGGCACGCTCCCGGTCACCCGGGGATGGCGCCGCACCAGCAGGGTGTGGCCGTCGCCGAGGGACCGCGCCAGGGCGGCCGGGTCGAGCGCCGGATCCCAGCGGTAGCGGGGCCGCTCGCCGCCCGTACCGGGCGGGTGGGCCAGCTGGTCGCGGTAGGTCGGCGCGTACAGCACGACCCGGCGGCCGTCCGGAATGCCGAGCCGGTGCCGGACCCGCTCGGCGGTCTTGGCCCGGTCGGCCGAGAAGAGCAGGTCGTTGGCCGGGGAACCGGCCTCCAGGACCTCGCCCCGGTAGGCGAGCGCACGGCGCAGCAGCGGCGTGGAGTGGCGGCTCGGGGAGACCAGCACGGACCACTGCGCCGCCCGGTGCGGCAGCGAGGCGAGCTCGTGGTGGTCGGCGTACAGGGTGCCGCCCAGGTCCGCGCCGAAGCGGCCGAGCGGGGTGCCGTGCCAGGTCTGCACGACGATCTGGCCGGGCCGCCGCTCGAACCACTCGGGCAGCTGCTCGGCGGTGACGATCCGGCGGGACCGCGCCAGCGCCTCGTGCCAGGCGGCACTGTGCTCGACGACCGGGGCGGCGGTGGACGGGACGTGGCCGTGGAGCCCGTCGGTGACCCAGAGGTGCTCCGACTCCACTCCCCGGCGCAGGAGTTCGGCGTGGACGGCGCGCGGTGAGTCGCCGCCCGTGTAGAGGACGGCGTCCCGCAGCGGCAGCGCGCGCCGGGCCGGATAGTACGTGCCGCGCAGTTCGGCCCGGTGGTACGCGCCCCGCTCGGAGACCGCGAGGACCGGCCCGGCCTGCACGGTCAGCCGGTCGCCGAACCGGCGGTCCAGGGCGAACTCCCGGCCGGGGGCGGGGGCGTGGGCCGCGGTGTGCGCGCCGGTGCGGCGGAGCGGCAGCCGGGTGCCGAGGGCGGCCAGCACCCGGACCGGCCGGCCGCCCAGACAGGCGTCCCAGCGGCCCTCGTGCAGCCCCGCGGCCACGGAGGGGGCGAGGAACGCGGTGAAGCGGTGCCCCGCGTACGCCGGCTCGGCCCTCCCGTCCGCCTCCGTCTGCGGCCCCTCGGGTGCTCTCTCGCGCCCCCCTTCGGGCTTTCCCGCGCGCGCCTCCTCGTACGCCGTCGCGCGCGGCTCCTCGTGGTGTGTGACGGGGACCGTCACCGTCTCCCGCAGCGTCTCGTGCCGCAGGACGAGGTGGGCCGGCCCCCCGTCCTGCCGTACGCCCGCCCCGGCGCCGGTCACCCCCTCCATCCGCAGGGCCCCGTCCGAGGTCCACACGGCCCCGTCCACGAACGGCTGCCCGCTCAGGTCCAGCACCAGCTCGCCCGCCGCATCGGCCACGACCGGCGGCGCCAGCTCCGGGGCCGCCGCCAGCGGCACCCGCGACCCGTCCGCCAGCACCAGCCGCGCCCGCCACCGCCCGCCGGGCTCCGGCTCGACCTCGCGCGGCGCCCGGTGCGGCGCCCGGGGCGCGGCCGCCATCCCGGCGAGGTCGGCGAGCGGAATCCGTACCGTGAAACGACCGTCCGCCCGGCACTCGACCGGGTGGCCGAACTCCTGGTCCGCCACCCCGTCGCAGGTCAGCACCAGGGCCTTCGGCCGGTCGCCCCCGTACAGCCGGCCGGTCAGCTCCAGCTCCGCGCCGATGCGCCGGTCCTCGCAGCGGGCCGGCAGCTGCGCCAGGGTCAGCCGGAGCCGCCCGCCCTGGTAGTCGAGCACCGCACGCCGCCCGTCACCCAGGTCGCGTACGTGGGGCTGGACCGCCCCCGACTCCACGGCACGCACGGCCACCCGGCGGACCGTGCCGTGGGCGGCCACCATCATGCCCACCAGCCAGCCACCGGGCCGCAGCCGGCGCGGGTCGAGGGTCAGCTCGAAGCCCGAGTGGTCGTAACGGTGCGACTGCTGACCGGAGTTGATGGTCGCCTCGGGCGCGGGAACGTTCCGTACCGGCATCGTCCGCAACTGCTGGCCGCGGATCGCGCGCACCATGCCCACCTTCAGCGAGTGGCGCGGCGACGAGGTCGGCAGATTGCGGATGTACGCGTATCCGCGCAGCCGCAGCTTGCCGTCGTCGCCCCACTGCGCCTCCAGCAGCCGTGCCACCGCCGGGAGATCGGTACGGGCGAGACGGGTGGTGTCCGGGATGCCGGGAAAGTCGGCCTGCCGCCGCCCCGGCACACCGCCGACCAGGAACGTTCCGGCGCCGTTGGCCCGTTCGAAGGCGAGCACGGCCAGCAGCTCCGTGAGCCGGCGCTCCTTCACCAGCCGCCACTTGATCCGCAGCTCCGCCGGCAGCTCATGGGCCACGGCCCGGCTCGATCTGGCCGCCCCGTCCATCCGCTCCATCCGGTCCAGGAATGCCCCCGCGCCCGCCATGAACGCCTCCCGGTACTCGGGCCCGCCCATCGTGAGCCCCTCCAGGAAGTACACGAAGTCGTCCCGCAGGCACGAGAGGTCGTAGCGGCGCCGCGCCCCGCTGTTCGCCACCCCGCCCCGGCCCGCCAGGAACGCGCTGACCTGCTCGCACGCCGAGATGCGGTCCTGCACGCCCCGCACATCCGTACGGCGCCGGGTGATCGACCCCTCGCGCACCCGCCAGTAGTAGACGTGCTCGTGCAGCACATCGACCGAGCCGGCGAGGAAGTGCGCCGGGATCATCACCGGGGTGTCCTCGTAGAGCCTGCCCTCCGGGAAGGCGAAGGCGTGCCGGTCCCAGAAGGAGCGCCGGAACACCTTGTTCCAGGCGACCCGGTCGGCGAGCAGCCGCGGATCGCGGCTGATGTGGGTGCGCGTCCGGGTGGCGGTCAGCCAGCGGTACTGCCAGGCCTGCTGCCGCCCCTGCTCGTTCAGCCGCCACACATTGCCGGTCGCGAGGTCGGAGCCGGTCGACTCCAGCGAGGCCAGCATCCGCGCGAAGGCGTCGTGGACGACGATGTCGTCGCTGTCGACGAACGCCAGGTACGGCACGCCCGCCCTGGTGTGCCGCACGCCGGTGTTGCGGGCCGCGCTCAGCCCCGCGTTGGGCTGGCGGACATAGCGGAAGCGGCGGTCGCGGGCGGCGAACGTCTGGGCGACGGCCGTGCTGCCGTCCGTCGAACCGTCGTCGACGAGGACCACCTCGATGTCGGTGGCCGACTGTTCGGCCACCGAGCGCAGGCAGTCCTCCAGATACTCCTCGACGTTGTAGACCGGGACGACGACACTGAGGCGCGGCTTCATGCCCGCTCAACCGGGGCGGACGCCCCGGGTCACCGACACTGCCCCGAACGGGTGAACACGCGATTCGGTGCGCGGTGGATGCGCGATTACGCTCGGCTGCCATGCTCCTCAGTGTTGTCGTGCCCGTCCACCGCGCTCAGGGATATCTCAGGGCGACCCTGGAGTCCGTGCTCGGCCGGGGCCCCGGCGGACTGGAACTGCTCGTCGTCGACGACGGGTCGCGGGACGGCAGCGCCCGGATCGCCGCCGAGTTCGCGGCGCGCGACCCGAGGGTCAGGGTGCTCACCCTCCCCGAGCACCGCGGCGCGGGTCCGGCCCGCAACGCCGGGGCGGACGGGGCGCGCGGCCGCTATCTGCTCTTCCTCGACGGCGACGACCTGCTGCGCCCCGGCGCGCTCGAAGCGATCGGCGACCGGCTGGCGGGGAGCGAACCGGACGTACTCCTCCTCGGCCACGACCACATCGACTGGTGGGGCGACGTCCGGTCGCCGGCACCCGCGCCCGGGGCACCCGCACCCGGGGCCGACGGCCTCCGGGCCGGCGCCTTCTCCGTCGGCACCCCGCGCCTCTTCCGCCGCGCCTTCTGGACCGCACACGGCCTCCGCTTCACCGACGGCCCCTACGAGGACGTCCTCCCCGTCCTGCGCGCCGCCCTCCTCGCCTCCGACGCCGGCACCCTCGACGCCCTCGACCGGATCTGCGTCCGCCACCGCATCCGCCGCTCGGGCACCTTCGCCACCACCCCCGGGCGCCACCACTTCGCGATCCTCGAAGCGTACGAACGGCTGCTCGCCGCGACCGGCCGCGACCCGCGGATCCGGGCGGCCCGCACCCGCCACCTGCGCGCCGTCCTCGCCGACCCCGGCCGGATCGCCCCCGGGGACCGCGCCGCCTTCCACCGCGCCGCGGCCCTCCCCGGCAGCTATCCCGGCCACCGTGCCCGGGAGGCCGCCCGCACCGGCCGCGTCCGGGCCCGAGCAGCCCTGCGCCGCCGCAAGAAGACGGTCCGGGCCCGCGTCATGCGCGCCGCCTACCGCGCCGACCTGCACCGCCCCCTGGACCCCGACCTCGCGGTGTACGGCGCCTACTGGAACCGGGGCGTCGCCTGCAACCCGGCGGCGATCCACGCCAAGGCCCTCGAACTCGCCCCGCACATCCGGGGCGTCTGGGCCGTCTCGTCCCGTCACCTCGACCGCGTGCCGCCCGGCATCCCGTACGTCATCGAGGGCTCCCGCGCCTACTGGCGGGCGATGGCCACCGCCACGTACCTGATCAACAACTCCAGCTTCCCCGGCGGCTTCACCAAACGTCCGGGCCAGCGCTATCTCCAGACCCACCACGGCACCCCGCTGAAGACCATGGGCCTGGACCAGCGCGCCTACCCGGCGCTCACCAACGGCATCAGCTTCGAGCGGATCGTCGCCCACGCCGACCAGTGGGACTTCTCCCTCTCCGCCAACCCGCACACCACCGAGATCTGGGACCGGGTCTACCCGTCCCGATACGAGCATCTGAACCTCGGCTACCCGCGCAACGACATCTTCTTCACCGCCACCCCCGAGCAGGTCGCGGCGATCCGGCAGCGCCTCTCCCTCGACCCCGGCCGGACCGTGCTGCTGTACGCGCCCACCCACCGCGACTACCGCAAGGGCTTCGTCCCCCACCTCGACCTGGACCGGCTGACCCGTGAACTCGGGCCGCAGTACGTCGTACTGGTCCGCGCGCACTACTTCTACGGCCGCTCGGCGGGGCTGGACAGCTCCCGGGTGGTGGACGTGACGGCACATCCGTCCGTCGAGGAACTCTGCCTGGTCTCCGACGCGTTGATCACCGACTACTCGTCGCTGATGTTCGACTACGCCTGCCTGGACCGCCCGATCATCAGCCACACCCCGGACTGGGCCGCCTACCGGGCCTCGCGCGGCACCTACTTCGACCTGCTCTCGGGGCGCCCCGGCGACACCCCGGGCGCGGTCGCCACCACCGAGGACGAGCTGCTGGAACTGTTCAGGACGGGCGAATGGCGCTCGGCGCGGACGGCGGAGCTGCGGGCGGCGTTCCGCGCGCGCTTCTGCCCGTACGACGACGGGCACGCGGCCGAACGCGTGGTGCGGCGGCTCTTCCTGTAGCGGCCCTCCCCCCGCGGCCTCCCGGGGGAGGCCGTAAGCCCGGCGCAGCCGATGTCACCCGTTCGGGAGAGACCGCGACCGGTGACCCCCGGCCCGTCACGGGGTTGAGCCGTACGGACAACCAGGCCCCCGATGAACGGACGTGCTCAACATGCCGCCACGGCTCAGTGTCGTCGTACCCGTCCACAACGTCGAGCTCTATCTGACGGACTGCCTGAAGTCCCTCGCGGAGCAGACCATGAGCGACCTGGAGGTGGTGATGGTCGACGACGGGTCCACCGACAGCAGTGCCGACCTGGCAGCCGGGTTCGCCGCACAGGACGGCCGGTTCCGGCTGGTGAGCCAGGAGAACGGCGGCCTCGGACACGCCCGCAACACCGGGGTCCGCCACTGCGACCCGGGCGCCCGCCATCTCGCCTTCGTCGACAGCGACGACGTGCTGCCGCCCCGCGCGTACGAACTCCTCGTCGGCGCCCTGGACGAGACCGGCTCGGACCTCGCGTCCGGCAACGTGCTGCGGCTGCGGGCCTCCGGCAAGCTGCAGCAGTCGCCCAACTTCCGCAAACCGATGGCGACGACCCGGCTGCGCACCCACATCTCCCGCGACTGGGACCTCGCGGCCGACCGGATCGCCTGCAACAAGGTCTTCCGCCGGTCCTTCTGGGACGAACACGCCTTCGCCTTCCCGGTCGGCGCCCTCTACGAGGACATCCCGGTCGTCCTGCCCGCCCATTTCCTGGCCCGCTCCGTCGACGTACTGAAGGACGCCGTCTACCACTGGCGCGACCGCGCGGGCTCGATCACCACCCGCCGTGCCGTCGTCCGCGGCGTCCAGGACCGGGCCTCGCACGTGCTGGGCGTCTCCACCTTCCTCGACGAGCACCGCGGCGCCGCCGACAAGCGGCGCTACGAGGCCCATGTCCTCGCCCATGACCTCTGGTACTTCATGGAGGCGCTGCCCGACGGCGACGAGGAGTACCGGCGTGCCTTCCTCACGTACGCCAACGAGTTCACCGACCAGGTCGACCCCGCCGTCCTCGACGCGCTCCCGCTGCGGCTGCGGCTGATGTGGCACCTCGTGCGCGAGCGGCGGACCGGTGAACTGCTGGCGCTGCTCGCCGCCGACAAGGCCGAGCCGGGAGCGTTCGCGGTACGGGGCGTGCGCCGCCGCAGCGCCTCCTTCCCGGCCCTCACCCGGCCGGTGCCGCGCCCGGTGCTGCGGGTCACCGACCGGGACCTGCCGCTCACCGCCCGCCTGCGGGACGCCCACTGGCAGGGCGGCAGGCTGCACCTCAAGGGGTACGCCTACATCCGGAACCTGCCCGCCACCTCGCGCGGCAGCGAGTTCCGGGCCGGCTGGCTGCGGGCGGGGCGACGGCATGTGGTGCCGCTCCGGCTGCGTACGGTCGCCGACCCCGAGGCCACCGTCCGCTCCCGGCAGAGCCTGCACGACTACGACCGCTCCGGCTTCGAGACCGTCATCGACCCGGCCAGGCTCCGCATCGGCGCCGACGGCGGCGTCGAGCGGCTCACCTGGCGCCTGGAGATCGGCATCGCCGGACACGGCATGCTGCGCCGCTCCGACCTCTCGACGAACGAGGCGGCCGCACCGCCGCCCGCGCACCGCCCCGACGGCGACCACCGGATCGTGCCCGCCTTCGAGAACGGCAGGCTGGTGCTGCACGCCGAGCGGATCGACGCCCGCTTCGAGACGCACCGCGCGGGCGACACGGGCGACGGCGCCGCCACCGTGGTGATCGACGGCATGATCCGCGACCGCCTCGGCAAGGGGCCGCTGCGCCTCGCCCTCACCCACCGGGCCTCCGGCACCTCCTTCGACTGTCCGGTGGCCGTGCACGAGGGGGCCGTGCCCTCGGCGGCGGGATGGCGCCGCTTCACCACCGACGTCCCGCTCGCCGCCTTCGCCGACGCCCGCGAGGGCGCGGGGGAGGGAGCGGATGCCGCGCAGGTCCCGTACAGCCTGCACCTCGTCGGCCCGGACGGGCGCAGGACGCCGATCGACGTCCCGGGGCCCGTACCGCCGGGCCGCTACCCGCTGGGCGGGGACGGCGGCCGGCGGCGCGAGCTCGGTCTCACCGCGAGCTCGCGAGGCAACCTGCTGATCAGCGACCGCACCGTGCAGCCCGCCGTCGACCTGGCGACCTGGACGGAGGACGGACAACTCCTCCTGGAGGGCACCTTCCCCGACGACCCGCAGCGGCCCGTCGAGCTGGTGGCCCGGCACAGCGGACACGGCGAGGAGGCCGTCTTCCCCCTGACCCTCTCCGGGGCCGTCGGCGCACGCCGGTTCAGAGCCGCGCTCCGGCCGGACGCCGTTGAGGGACCGGGCGGGAAGGCGCCGCTGGGCGAGGGCCACTGGTACCTCTTCCTCCACGAGAAGGGCGCCCGGGACGACGCGTACGACGCCCCGCTGCGCATCCCGGCCGCCGCCCACCGCGCCCTGCCGGCCGCCCGCACCCTCACCGGCCGGACGTACCTCGTCGAACGGCGCTACCACGACCAGCTGCTGATCAACAGCGCATCGGTGCTCACCCCCGCCGAACGCGGCGCGCGCGGCAAGCGGCTGCTGCGCGAGGCGTACCGGGGCCGACGCACCGCACCCCTGCGCGACACCGTGCTGTACAGCAGCTTCGACGGCCGCCAGTACTCCGACTCGCCCCGCGCCATCCATGAGGAAATGACCCGCAGGGGCGTCGAGTCGGAGCATCTGTGGGTGGTGAGCGACCAGCAGGCCCGCGTCCCGGCCGGTGCCACGGCCGTCGAGCACGGCTCCACCGCCTGGCACGAGGCCCTGGCCACCAGCCGCCACCTCGTCACCAACACCCAGCTGCCGGAGTGGTTCGAGCGGCGCGAGGGCCAGTGCGTCGTCCAGACCTGGCACGGCACCCCCCTCAAGCGCATCGGCCTCGACCTCGCGGGCACCGCCCACGCCAACGCCGCCTACCTCGCCTCCATCGAGCAGCGCGCCCGGCAGTGGAGCGTCCTGGTCTCCCCGAACCGCTTCTCCACCCCCGTCCTGCGCCGCTCGTTCGGCTACCGGGGCGAGGTCCTGGAGTGCGGCTACCCCCGCAACGACCTGTTCCACGCCCCCGACCGGACCAAGGTCGCCGCGTCGGTCCGGGAGAGGCTCGGCATCCCCGCGGCCAAGCGGGTCGTGCTGTACGCGCCGACCTGGCGCGAGGACCGGCCGCAGGGCGGCGGCCGCTACGCCCTCGACCTGCGGCTCGACCTGGCCGCCGCCGAACGCGAACTGGGCGCGGACACCGTCCTGCTGGTACGCCGCCACTACCTGGTGACCGACCGCCTGCCGGACAGCGGCAGCGGCTTCGTCCGTGATGTCTCGCGCTACGGGGACGTCGGCGAGCTGATGCTGATCAGCGACGCACTGGTCACCGACTACTCCTCGCTGATGTTCGACTTCGCCCAGACCGGCCGCCCGATGCTCTTCCACACCTACGACCTGGCGCACTACCGCGACACCCTGCGCGGGTTCTGCTTCGACTTCGAGGCCCGCGCGCCCGGCCCGCTGATCCCCGGCTCCAACGGGCTGATCGAGGCGCTGCGCGACCCGGAGCGCGCCACCGCGGGACACGCGCAGGCGTACGAGGCGTTTCGCCGGGACTTCTGCGACCTGGACGACGGACACGCGGCGGCGGGGGTGGTCGACCGGATGCTCCAGGACCGCGCCCGGCCCTGACCGGCCGGGCAGCGGCCCCGGGGCGGCCCGCGCCGTCTGAACCGTTCGAGTGATTCGGGAATTCGGACGTCTGCGCACATGGACGGGGCATCGAAGTCCGATCCCCATAAGCATGGCCGACGGTGCGTTGCTCAGCGTCCTCTGGTTGCTACGTTCTGTTTTCATGGGTATCCGAATGCGATGCGAGAACTGGGACGTACGACGGGCAAGAACGGTGGTGCTCATCGCCGCGGCCATCGGACTCCTGATCCGAATGCTGATCGCGGCGAATATGCCGGGCCCGGCCGACGTGCGGATCTTTCATGGATTCGCGCGGGCCATCGTGCGCTACGGCCCCATTCGGATTTACGAACAGCCGTTGCCCGGACTTCCCGTCTACAACCACCCACCGCTGGCCGGCTGGATGCTCCTCGGACTGGACAGGCTCTCCGAACTCGGAATCCCGTTCGGAACGCTGATCAGATCACCTGCCTCGATCGCCGACTTCTGCTGTGCGCTCATCGTGTTCGAAATCGTGCGGCGGCGAGGCTCCCTCGGCACGGCGGTCGCCTGCGGGGCGGGCGTGGCCCTCAGCCCCGTACTCATCGCCACGTCCGGCTATCACGGCAACACCGACGCGGTCGCGATCACGTTCGCCCTGGCCGCCGCCCATCTGCTCGTGGACCGGAAGGCACCGCTGGCCGCCGGGGTGACCGCGGCGCTCTCCATCAGCGTCAAGTTCATCCCGGTGGTGGTGATCCCGGCGCTGTTCGTCGTCGCGCTGCGGGCCGGCCGGCCCGCACTCGTCCGGTTCACCGCCGGGTTCACCGCCCTGATCGCCCTCGTCTGGGGGCCGGTCCTGGTGACCGTGCCGCAGAACCTCAAGGAGAACGTCCTGGAGTACGCGGGCGGCAGCTACCGCCTGTGGGGTCTCGTCCGGTTCGCCGACGCGCTCGGCCTGCCGCAGTCCTTCATCACCTTCGTCCAGGGCCAGGGCCACTTCCTCTTCGTGCTGGTCTGCGTGGCGGCCGGGGTCTGGCTCGCCTGGATGCGACCCGCGCAGCTGCCCGGCGTCGTCGGCGTCACGATGGGCCTCCTGCTGCTGCTCTCCACCGCGTCCGCCCTGCAGTACCTGACCTGGGCGGCCGCCGGGCTGTTCGTCATCGGGTTCTGGGAAGGCGCCTCGTACGGCTGCCTGCTCGGCCTGACGGCGGTCCTCGGCTACCAGGGGCGCTCGGCCGTGCGCTGGAGCGAAACGGTGCTGCACTTCGGCGAGGCCGGCTGGTTCGTCCTCGCCGCCGGCCTCCTCAGCGGAATCCGCAAGATCCTCGCCGCGCCGGCGGCCGTGCCCCCGCAATCCTGCGCCGAGCGGCCCCTGGTCAAGGCGCCCCGCACCGCGCAGCCCACCGGCTCCGCCGTCAACTGACCGCTCCCGCCAAGCCCTGAGCACCGAGCACACTGGAGAACGCCCCGTGAAGGAAAGCCCGAGCCCCAGGATCGGCATCCTGGTGGTCGCGTACAACGCCGAGACGACGCTGGAGAGGACCCTCGACCGCATTCCGGAAGACTTCCGGTCCAAGGTCGCCGAGGTCCTCATCCTCGACGACGCGAGCCACGACGCGACCTTCACCGCGGGCTGCCGCTGGTCGCAGACGGAGGGGATGCCGCGGACCGTGGTGATGCGGCACACCAAGAACCTCGGCTACGGCGGAAACCAGAAGGCCGGATACGCGCTGGCCGCCGAACACGGACTCGACATCGTCGTCCTGCTGCACGGCGACGGGCAGTACGCCCCCGAATTCCTTCCCGAGATGGTGGCGCCGATCGAACGCGGCGAATGCGAGGCCGTGTTCGGCTCACGGATGATGAAATCCGGATCCGCGCTCAAGGGCGGCATGCCGCTGTACAAATGGCTCGGCAACCGCATTCTCACCCGTGTGGAGAACACCCTCCTCGGCTCGCGGCTCACCGAATTCCACTCCGGTTACCGCGCCTACAGTGTCGCGGCACTCAAGAAACTGCCCATCCACCGGAACACCGACGCGTTCGACTTCGACACCCAGATCATCGTGCAGCTGCTCAACGAAGGAATGCGGATCAAGGAGATCCCCGTCCCCACCTATTACGGCGACGAGATCTGCTACGTCAACGGCATGAAGTACGCGAAGGACGTCGTCAAGGACGTCCTCGAATACCGGCTCGCCGTCAAGGGTTTCGGCACCTGCGCCTGGATCCCCAAACCCGTCGAGTACGCGTTCAAGGAGGGCGACGGCTCCTCGCACGCCGTCATCCTGGAGAAGATGCGGGCCCTCCCGCCCGGCCGGGTCCTCGATCTCGGCTGCTCCGGCGGCCTGTTCGCCGAGCGCCTCGAAGCCCTCGGCCACGAGGTGACGGGCGTGGACTACGTCGAGGTCCCCGGCGTACGCGAGAAATGCACCCGCTTCCACCTCGCCGACCTGGAGGAGGGGCTGCCCGTGGAGATCGGCGCCGACTACGACTACGTGGTCGCCGGCGATGTCATCGAGCACCTCTCGCGCCCCGAGCGGGTGCTTGCCGAGGTCGCCACCGTGCTGCGGCCCGGCGGCCATGTGCTGCTCTCCGTACCGAACTTCAGCCACTGGTACTCCAGGCTGCGGGTCGCGCTCGGGGTCTTCGACTACGACCGGCGCGGCATCCTCGACGAAACGCATCTGCGCTTCTTCACCCGGGCCAGCCTGCGCCGTACGGTCAGGAGCGCGGGCTACGACGTCCTCCACATCGCCTCCACCGGGGCCCCGTTCTGGGCGCTGCTCGGCGGCGGACCGCTCCCCGCGGTCCTCGGCGGGATGTCGAAGCTGCTCACCCGGATCCGGCCGACGCTGTTCGGCTATCAGCACGTCGCCCTGCTCACCCCGCACGCGGCCGAGACGATCATCGCTGGAGAGCACGTCGATGTACAGGACATCCTCAACCGACAGTACGCCCTTGCCGACCGGGTCGGCGTCTGAGGCGGCCGCCCCCCGTCCCACCCCCGCCCCGGCGTCCGGAACCCCGGGCGCCGCAGTCAGGAGCAAGGTCTTGACCCTCCCCAGTCTGCTGCTGCTGCTGTTCGCCGTGTTCTCGTCGGCGGGCGGCCAGATCATGCTCAAGCACGGGATGAAGGGCGCCGCGACCGCCGCCGCCCAGGGCGGGGGGTCCGTCGCCCTGCGTGCCGCTGCCAGCCCGTGGGTCGTCCTCGGCCTGGTGGTCTTCGCGGTGTCCGCCCTCGCCTGGATGACCACCCTGGCCAAGGTGCCGCTGTCCATCGCCTACCCGTTCAACGCCCTCGGGTATCTGCTGATCGTGCTGGCCGGTGCGACCGTGCTGCACGAGCGGACCTCGATGTGGACCTGGGGCGGCTCGCTGCTCGTGGTCATCGGCCTCGTCACGGTGATGGCCGGCCAGCAGCGCTGAGCGCCCGCCGCCGGACGGGCCCCGTCCTCAGGCCCGTCCGCCGGCCGGCGCCACCTGACCCAGCAGCACCCTGCGCACGACCCGTTCCGCGGCCCGCCCGTCGCCGTACGGACAGAACCGGGCCCGGAAAGCGGCCCGCAGCGCCTCGTTCGCCGGGCTTTGCCAGCTGCCGTCGAGGAAGATCCGGGCCAGCTCCTCGGTGTCGGTGGAGACCGCACCGGGGGTGTCACCGGGCTTGCCGGACAGCAGATCGAAGCAGACCCCCCGGACCGTGCGGTACGTCTCCCAGTCGGGGGCGTGCACCACGATCGGGCGGTCCAGATGGGCGTAGTCGAACATCACCGACGAGTAGTCCGTCACCAGCGCGTCCGCGGCCAGGCAGAGCTCCTCGATCCGCGGATGGCCGCAGACGTCGAGGAGCGAAGGGTGCTCCGGCAGCCCGGCACCCTCGTAGAAGTAGTGGGCACGGACCATCACCACGGTGTCCGGGCCGAGCGCCTCGCAGAGCCGGACGGGATCGAGCCGGCTGGCGAAGCCCGCCTCGTAGTCGCGGTGCGTCGGCGCGTACAGGATGGCGCGCCGGCCGGGCCGGATGCCGAGGCTCTCGCGGATCCGGGCGACCTGCCCGTCCGTCGCCGTCGCGAAGACGTCATTGCGCGGGTAGCCCGATTCCAGGGACCGCGCGGCGCCCGGATAGGCGCGGGCCCACACCTCGGTGGAGTGGGGATTGGCGGAGACGCTCCAGTCCCACCGGTCGACGCGCTGGAGCAGCCGGTCGAAGTTCAGCCCCTGGGCCGCGGCCGGGTAGTCCTGCTGGTCGAGCCCCATGATCTTCAGCGGGGTGCCGTGATGGGTCATCACATGCACCTGGCCGGGGCGTTTGACCAGATGGTCGGGGAAGTTGACGTTGTTGAAGAAGTACGTCGCACGGGCCAGCAGCCGCCAGTAGCGGCGGGTTCCCGGCACCACGTGGTCGATGTCCCCGTCCACCGTGTCCACCTGGTTCTTCGACACCACCCACACCCCGCGCACCTGCGGGGCCAGCTCCCGGGCCTTGCGGAAGACGGCCTCCGGATTGCAGCTCACCCCGCGGTTCCAGTACGCGGCGTAGACGGCGAGCCCCGGGTCCAGCGGAAGCCTGCGCTGCCACCAGTAGTAGCGCGCGGCCAGGGTGCGCCTGGCCAGTGCCCGGACCGCGCCGGGCGCCGCCCGCAGGCTCCGGCGCAGGGCCAGGACCGTGTCGAGGGCGCCGAGGGCGACGTACCGGCCGCCGCCCATCAGCCGCGGCCGCAGCCCCTTGGCGCCGCCCGGGAAGCGCTGCCCCCCGGGCCGGTGCGCGCGGTGGAACGCCGCCACGGACCGGACGTAGCGTCTGCGCCGCCGCCTCACCGCCGGGTACCCGGCGAGGAGTTCCTGGATCGCCCGCTCGAAGAGCGGGGTGCGTACGGGGTCCAGGCGCGGCCGCTCCCGTACGAACTCCATCAGACCGGCGTACGCGTCGACGAGCTCGTGCGGGGTCGAGCCGTCCACCGGCTCCGCCGCGTCGGCCACGGCGGGCGGATGGCGCCGGCTGCGGTGTTCGACACAGGCGGCGGGGAGTACGGCGACGGACTCGGCAGCGGCCAGGGTCTGGAGCGCGTACATCCGCTCCCCGTGCTGCCCCGGCCCGAAGGCCAGCTTCTCGCCCTCGTGGAGGGTGCGGCGCACGGCGCGGTTCCAGGAGACCGGTGCGATGTCCAGGAGCCCCGGGTGGCCGGCGAGGGTGAGCCGGCCGCCGGGCAGCTCACCGAGCAGTTCCAGCGAGCGGGTCGGCCGGGGGCGGCCCCGGAACGGGCGCCGGTGATGGCCGAACAGCAGCAGCTCGGGGTCGCCGGTGGCGTCCAGCCGGTCGGCCACGGCCCGCAGGGCGCCCGGCAGGTGGACGAAGGTGCCCTCCAGGAAGAGGAGGTAGTCGCCGACGGCCCGCTCCGCCCCGGCGTTGCGCCGGCCGTCCGCGCCCGCCCCCGGCGGCAGATGGATGGCCTGCACCCGGCTGTCCCGTGCGGCGAACTCGTCGAGGAGCAGCCCCGAACCGTCCGGCGAGCCGTCGTCGACCCCGATCACCTCGACGTCCGTGAACGACTGCGTGAGCACCGACTCCAGGCACTCGCGCAGCTGCCCTCGGGCGCGGCGGACGGGGACGATGACACTCAGCCGGGGCATACGGGCTCTTTCTCGGACTCGGGATTCTCGGGTGCGCGGGGAGGGGAGGCCGCGCTCAGGGGCGGTTGGCGGGCCGGGCGGCGGCGAGGCCGAGGCCGGCGGGCGCCTGCGCGTCCGCGGGGGCCGCGGCGGGGGCCGGGATCTGCGCCGGACGGCCCGCCGCCGGTGCCGGCCGCCGCTCGGCGGGCGGGATCGCGCGCGGCTGTGCGGCCGTGTCGCCCAGGAAGACCCGGCGCACCACCCGCTCCGCCGCGTGCCCGTCGTCGTACGGACAGAAGCGCTCCCGGAACGCCTCCCGCAGCCGGGCCGAGCGGGCGCCGCGCCAGTGGCCGGTCGCGAAGACGTCGACGAGCTCGTCCTCGCTGTGCGCGATCGCGCCGGGCGGGCAGGAGTGCAGGTCGAAGTAGGTGCCGCGGGCCGCTTCGTACGCCTCGCGGTCGCCGCAGTGGATGACGACGGGCCGGTCCAGATTGGCGTAGTCGAACATCAGCGACGAGTAGTCCGTGATCAGCGCGTCCGAGGCGAGCGCGAGCGCCTCGACGCAGGGATGGCCGCTGACGTCGATGATCCGCGGGTGCGGTTCGCCGGCCGGCACGTCCCCGTACGAATAGTGCGCGCGGGTCAGGACCACGGCGCCGGGCCCGAGGACCCGCAGGACGCGTGCCAGGTCGGGCCCGGGGTGCTGGTCGCGCCGGTAGTCGCGGTGCGTGGGCGCGTACAGCAGGGCCAGGGCGCCCTCGGGGATGCCGAGCGACGCGCGCAGCCGCGCCACGTCCTCGGCGGTGGCCCGCTGGTAGATGTCGTTGCGGGGGTATCCGTACTCCAGCATCACGCAGTTCGCGGAGGCGGACGGATAGGCCCTCTCCCAGACGAGGGTGGAGTGCCGGTTCGCGGAGAGGGAGAAGTCCCATTTGTCGACGTTGGCCAGCAGCTGCCCGAAGTCCGTCCCGCGGGCCGCGGCCGGCCGGTTCTGAAGGTCGAGGCCCATGGTCTTGAGCGGGGTGCCGTGGTGGGTCTGGAGCAGCACCTGGCCGCGCCGCTTGACCAGCCGCCGGTCGAAGTTGACGTTGTTCACCAGATACCGGGAGCGGGCCAGCGCCCGCCAGTAGCCGTATGTCCCGGGGGTGATCCGGCGCGTCGCCGCGGGCACGGTGTGCGCGTCCTCGGGGCGGCAGATCCAGGCGGTCCGCAGACCGGGGACCAGCTCACGGGCCTTCGCCTCGATCGCCGCCGGATTGCAGGCGTAGCCGCGGTGCCAGTACGCGGCGAACACCGCCCGGTCCGCCTGGACGGGCAGCCGCAACTGGACGCGGTAGTACGCCTGGAGGGCGGCGGCCCGCAGCACCCGGCGGACGGCCGCGCCGGCCCTCCGCAGCCGGCTGTGCAGCGACTGCGCGGCCCACAGCGCACGGTAGGTGCGGTGCGCGCCCAGCCGGATCAGGCCGTGGCGCAGCCGGGCGCGGCGCGGGGCGGGAATGCCGGGGGCGCGGTAGCGGCCGCAGTGGGCGCGGGCCCGGCGGAAGAACTCGGCCCGGCTGTCGCGCGGCAGCCGGCCCCGGGCGGTGAACAGCGTGCAGAAGTGGTCGAGCATCCTGCGGTAGATCACCGGTCGCCAGGGCGCGAGTCCGGGTCGGGCGTCGATGAACGCGAAGACCCGGTCGTACTGTTCGAAGATGTCGAAGTGCCTGCGGCTGGTGGTGGCCAGGATGTTGCCCTGGCGCCGCTGCCGGTAGCCGACGCACACCCGGTCGAGGACCGCGATCGAGCGGGCGGCCATCAGCACCGGGTACGTCCACGGGGTGTCCTCGTAGTAGCCGGGCGGGAAGGTGAACCCCTCGGCCTCGACGAACGCGCGGCGGTATGCCTTGTTCCAGACGACCATCAGCACCTTCAGCAGCCCGGGGCGGCCGGCCAGCGTGAAGGTGGCGGGGCCGGTCTCGGCGAGGTGCTCGGCGAAGGTGTTGCGTACGCTCTCGCCGGTCCAGAACGTGCGGGCGTAGTCGTAGACCAGGACGTCCGGTTCCCCGGTCGCCCGGATCCGGTCGGCGACGGCCCGCAGGGCGCCGGGGGCGAGGGTGTCGTCACTGTCCAGGAAGATCAGGTAGTCGCCGGTGGCCTGCGCGATCCCGGCGTTGCGGGCCCGGCCCAGGCCCACGTTCTCCGGCAGGTGCAGGGCCCGTACCCGCTGGTCGCGGGCGGCGAACTCGTCGATGACGGCGCCGCAGGCGTCGGGGGAGCAGTCGTCGACCGCGATGAGCTCGAAGTCCTCGAAGGACTGGGCCAGCACCGAGTCCAGGCTCTCGTGCAGATACGCCTGAACCCGGTACGCGGGCACGATGACACTGAACCGGGGCACAACACATCCATGGGTCGTTCGCAGCGCGGGCGGGCGGTCCGCAAACGTCCGTTGGAGTGACAGGGTTACGTCAAAATATGGCAAATCCGCAAAACGGCAGGTGGGGCGGTCCTGTTGTGAGCAACAGGACCGCCCCGTGTTGACGTACAGCTGTGCGTACCGGCTCCGCTCCGCCTACTTCACCGCGCCCGCCATCACGCCGGAGACGAACTGGCGCTGGAAGGCGAAGAACACCGCCAGCGGAATCACCATCGACACGAAGGCGCCGGGCGCCAGCACGTCGATGTTGTTGCCGAACTGCCGCACCTGCTGCTGCAGGGCCACGGTGATCGGCGGGGAACCGGAGTCGGCGAAGATCAGCGCGACCAGCATGTCGTTCCACACCCAGAGGAACTGGAAGATCCCGAGTGAAGCGATCGCCGGTCCGCCCAGCGGCATCACGACCCGGGTGAAGAGCCGGATCTCGCCCGCGCCGTCGAGCCTGGCCGCCTCCAGCAGCTCCCTCGGGATCTCCGCGAAGAAGTTCCGCAGCAGGAAGATCGCGAAGGGCAGTCCGAAGGCCGTGTGGAAGATGACCACACCGAAGGTCGTCTCGAAGATCCCGACCGCGCCGAAGAGCTTGGAGACCGGGACCAGCGCGACCTGCACCGGCACCACCAGCAGCCCCACGACCACCAGGAACCACCAGTCGCGACCGGGGAACTCCATCCAGGCGAAGGCGTATCCGGCCAGGGAACCGATCACGACGACCAGAACGGTCGCCGGGACGGTGATCATGACCGTGCTGAGGAGGGAGTGCGTGATGGTCGGATTGTCCAGCAGCCGGGAGTAGTTGTCGAAAGTGAGCTGGGACGGGGCCGTGAAGACCTTCCACCAGCCGGTCGAGGCGATGTCGTCCGCGCTGCGCAGCGAGGAGAGCAGCAGCCCGATGGTCGGCATCAGCCAGAACAGGCCCACCAGGACGAGGAAGACCCGCATCGCGCCGCCGCCGGTACGGGCGGCGATGCGCGCACCGAGGGACCGCTCGGCCTTCGCCGGTCCGGCTCCGGCTGTCGTGGTCGCGGCGGCCGGGCCCGGTGCCGCGGCCGTGTTCGGCGTCGTCATCGGCGCCCCTCCTTCCGGATCCGGCGGATGTTGACATACATCACCGGAAGTACCAGCAGCAGCAGGAGTACGGCGATGGCGCTGCCGATCCCCAGGTCCGCGTCCGTGCCGAACGAGGAGCGGTAGAGCTGGAGCGCGAGCACATTCGCGTCGTCCTGCGAGGAGCCGGGCGCGATGATGAAGACCAGGTCGAAGATCTTCAGCACGTTGATCATCAGCGTGACCAGCACCACCGCGAGGACGGGCGCCAGCATCGGCACCGTGATCCGGCGGAACACCTGCCACTCGTTCGCGCCGTCCACCCGGGCCGCTTCGAGGAGTTCACGCGGCAGACCCGCCAGGCCCGCCGCGATCAGCACCATCGCGAATCCGGCCCACATCCACACGTAGGAACCGATGATCCCCGGGGTGACGAGGGTCGGGCCGAGCCACTCGACCCCGTTGTACGGTTCCTTGAAGTTCGAGGCCGGGAGCCGGAGTTCGGCACCGTCGGCCGCGGCGGGCAGGGTGAACGTACCGTCCGCGCCCGCTGTCGCCGAGGCCACCACCTCGCCCTCCTTGACCGCCTCGACCTTGATGCCCTTGAGCCCCAGCTCCTTGGCGTCGATGACGTTCGGCCGGCCGCCGCCGCCCCTGGTGAAGTCCAGCCAGGCGGTCCCGGTGATCTCCCCGGAGCCGGCCTTCGCCGCCTTCGCGGGCTCGGCGTCCTTCGGCATCTTCGCCGGTGCCACACCGACCAGCGGCAGCAGCACCGGCTGTCCGGCCCGCACCGGCGCCTTGGTGACGAACGAGCCGCCGCCGCCCGCCTTGAGCGGGTGGACGGGCAGCGGATGCGCCTTCGGGTAGCCCGCCGACTCGGTGAACGTGTCGTGCACACCCACCCATACGGCGTTGGCGATCCCGCGCTCCGGGGCCGCGTCGTACACCAGCCGGAAGATGATGCCGGCCGCGAGCATGGAGATCGCCATCGGCATGAAGACGACCAGCTTGAACGCCGTGCCCCAGCGGATCCGTTCCGTCAGCACCGCGAAGATCAGCCCGAGAGCCGTGGAGACCGTCGGCGCGAGTACGACCCAGATCGCGTTGTTCTTGACCGCCGTACGGATGGTGTCGTCCGTGAACAGCGCCTTGTAGTTGTCGAATCCGGCGAAGCCCGTCCCGGCCTGGTCGAGGAACGACCGGTAGACGGAGTACACGATCGGATAGACCACGAGCGCGCCCAGCAGTACCAGCGCGGGCGCCAGGAACAGCGCCGCGATGAACCGGCGGGTGCCGGTCACGCTCCGGCGACTGCGCCCGGGGCCGCCGGCCGGACCGTCGGACGGCGTCCTGGGCCCGGGTACCGGTGGCCGGCCGGACGGATGCTTGTCGGCGGGGGGCACCGCGTCGGCGCCCCCCGCTGCGGCTGTCGTCATCGCGTCAGCTCTTGTATGCCTTGGCCGCGTCGGACTCCAGCTTCGCTTGAGTCCCCGTGATGTCCTTCGGGTTCTTCAGGAAGTCCTGGAGGGTCTTCCACTCGCCCTTCCCGGGCGTCCCGCCGAACGACTGCGGGGCCTGGTCGGACATGTCGAACCGGACCGCGTCACCCGCCGCGATCAGCGCCTTCGCCATCGTGCGCTGCACCTCGTTCGGGTACGCGGCGGCGTCCAGGGCCTTGTTCGGCGAGATGAACCCGCCCTGCTCGGCCATGATCTTCGCCGCGTCGGTCGAGCCCAGCCAGGTCAGCAGGGCCTGGGCGCCCTTGCCGTCCTTCAGGGCCACCGCCGCGTCGCCACCCGTCACGACGGGGGACTCGGCGCCGACCGCCGGGAACGGGAACACCTTGGCGTCGGTCCCGATCTTCGCCTTCGTCTGCGCGATGTTGACGCCCACGAAGTCACCCTCGAAGACCATCGCGGCCTTGGGCTGGTCGCCGCCGGTGAAGGTCTGGGTGACCGAGGCCGGGAATTCGGTCTGCAGCGCGCCGTCGGCGCCGCCCGCGATCAGTGACGGCTTGCCGAAGAGCTGCGCGAGCGTGGTCAGCGCGTCCTTGACGGACGGATCCGTCCACTTGATCTTGTGCTGGGCCAGCTGGTCGTACTTCTCCGGGCCCGCCTGGGAGAGGTAGATGTTCTCGAACCAGTCGGTGAGCGTCCAGCCGTCCGCGCCACCGACGGAGACCGGGGTGACACCGGAGGCGGAGACCGTCTCGGCCGTCGCCAGGAAGTCCTTCCAGGTCTTCGGCTCGGACGCGCCCGCGTTCTCGAACGCCTTGGTGTTGTACCAGACCAGGGACTTGTTGGCGGCCTTGAAGTAGACGCCGTACTGGGTGCCGTCAACCGCGCCGAGATCCTGCCAGACCTTCGCGTAGTTCTTGGCCAGCTGGGCCTTGGCCTCGGCGCCGACCGGCTTGGCCCACTTCTTCCGCGCGGCCTGCTGGACCGCGCCGACCTGCGGGATCATCGCGACGTCCGGCGGCTGACCACCCGCGATCTTCGTACCGAGGAAGTTGACGATCGGGTCCTGCGCCGGGACGAAGGTGACCTTCGCACCCGTGCGGTTCTCGAACTCCTTGAGGACCTTGACGAAGTTGGCCTGCTCGGCCCCGGTCCAGACCGCCGCGACCGAGAGCTTCTCACCGTCCAGCTTCGGTAGTACGACGCTCGACGAGCTCTCCTTGCCGCCCTCGGAGTCCTTGTCCGACGTGCCTTTTCCGCCGCCGCCGTCGTCGCTGCAGCCGGTGAGGGCCAGTGCGCCGATGGCGGTGAACGCCATGGCGGCCCTGCTGATCCGAAGGGTTGTGCGCATCGCTGCCCCGTCTCTCACATCGTCGTGTGCGCACAGTCCTACGCCGGGTGTACGAGCGCCGCAATACCGCTCCCGGCCTCAACTCCTTGATCGTGATGGGCTCGTGACGTGATGTCAGTACGTGTTCGGGGCCGTGGCTCAGGAAGGGACGGACCCGAACGGGGCTATCGGCTCGGCGTTCACCGACCGGGCCGCCCGCTCCAGCGCACTGGCCAGCAGCGCCAGGTCCGTCGGGCCGTTGCCCAGCTCGCGCACCGGGCGCCGGGTCGGCGGATCGCCCATCCGCTCCCACTCCAGCGGGACGACGGTGGGGCGCTGGGTCGCCGTACGCGGAATGCGTCCTGTCACCCTGCCGCCCTGGAACGGGGTCACCCGCCCGTCCGGATGTCCCAGCCGGCCGCGTCCGGGCGCCGGATCCTCCGGTGACGGCGGGACGACCGGGGCGTCGAGCACGATGCGCAGCCGGGCCCCGTGGGCCAGATCCGTGTCTTCGGTGCGGTCGGGGCGGGCGGACGTCGCGACCAGGTGCACGCCGAGCCGGCCGCCCTCCCTGGCCACGGCCTCCAGGGCCCGCACGACCGAACCGGCGGCGGGGCGGCCGGGGCTGCCGAGCGCCGGGGCGACCAGCGCGTCGAAGTCGTCGACCAGGACGACGAGCCGGGGCAGCGGGGACGGACCGGACTCCGCGGACCGTGCGGCGGCGGGGCGCAGCCGGAGTGTCCCGCTCATCGCGGAGTCCACGTCACCGCGCTGCTCCGCGGCGGTCGGCGGGCGCTGACCGACCATCCGCTGCGCCACCTCGTGCCGGTGGTGCCACTCGGTGAAGTCGTACGGGCCGAGCAGCTCGGCGCGCCGCTTCAGCTCGCCGCCCAGCGCCTGCGCGAACTCCCGCATCCGTACCGGGTCGCAGGCCACCAGATGCGTGAACGCGTGCGGGAGCTCGGTGCACGGGCGCAGGCTCTCGCCGCGCTCGCCACCGGCGCCGTCGACCAGGAGTATGCCCAGCAGGTCGGGCCGGGCGGCCGCGGCCAGCGAGGCGGCGACGGCCCGCAGCAACTCCGTACGTCCGCTGCCGGCCGGACCCTCGATGAGGAGATGCGGGCCCTCCTCCGACAGATCCACGCTGACCGCGCCCCGGGGCCCGGCCCCGAGCACCACGACGGGCCGCCCGGCGGCCACGAGGACGGTGCCCTCGGCGGAGGCGGGCGCGGAGGCGGAGGCGGGCGCGGGTGTGCCCGTCCCCGGGTCCACGGCGGCCCGCGCCGCGATCTGGGGCGTGTCGTTGCCGCGCGGCCCGCTGACCCGGTTCGTGCTCCGGCCGGACCCGCCCGGACGGAGGCCGTCGGCGCCCTGGACATCACCGCCGCCCCAGGAACCGGACCCGGGAACGGTGCGGGAGCTCGGGGTGCCCCCGGGCGAGCCGCCGTAACGCCCGCCGCTGACACGGGGCGCGGCGGTGCCGGGGTACGGGGTGCGCCCGGAGCCGCGGGTGTCGTGGCCCTCGTCGCGCGCGAGGCCGTGGCTCACCGTGCCGACGTGCGTGGTGGTATCGCTGCCGGGGTACGGGGTGCGCCCCGGTCCCGGGGCGTCCGGTCCCGGGCCGCCGCCCGTGCGCTGGGCGCCCACGCGGGAGCTCGCGCCGCGCGGGTACTCCGTACGGCCCGAACCGCGGACCGTGGCGCCGGGCTGGTCGTCGGCGGTGGAGGCCCAGCGGGCCATCAGGGAGGCCGGGGTGGCGCGGGCCAGGCCCAGTTCGTCCAGCAGGCGGGCCGTCCTCGGGAGCGCGGCCGAGGCCGGCCGGCCGTGGGCCGTCACCGAACCCTCCGTGCGCAGCGGGGCCAGCGCCCGGCCGAACCGCTCGGCCCAGTGCGCCGACACCGCGTCCACGGTCGCGACCGTGCCGCGGCCCGCGGCCCGCCCGTCCGCCGTGCGCAGCAGCCGCAGGGCCGTCGCCACATCGCCGCTCAGCATCGCCACGGCCCCGCACTCGCGGAACGCGATCGAGGCGTGGCAGGCAGCCTCGTACGTCGCCGCGACCGGCGAGGTGGGTGTGGCGGCCGGGGTCTCGGCCAGACAGATCAGATGGATTCCGGCGGCGGAGCCGGCCGAGGCCAGCCGGGCGGTGTTCTCGCGCAGCACCGCCGAGCCGGGGTCGCCGTCGACGACCACCACGGTGTACGGCCCCGCGTACCGCGCGGCGGCCTCGGCGACCGTGTCCCGGTCCAGGCTCGGCCAGCCGGGCCCGAGCGGCCCCTCGTCCAGCCGGCGCACCAGCTCCGCCGTACGGGCGAGGGCCTGCTCGCGGTCGTAGGCGAGGAGCAGCCGGCAGTCCTGGCCGTGCATCGGGCGCAGGTGGGGCAGCCAGCCGAGCCAGGCCCACTCGCGCCTGCGCTCGTCCGCGGTGCGGGCGCGGTCCGTACTGATCAGCACGATCTCCAGATCGGCGGGGGAGTGCAGCGCGGCGAGCTGCGCGACCGTCGAGCGGGCGAGTCCGGCCAGCCGGGTCCGCGGCCCGGCGAGCCCGAGGGAACCGGCCTCCCGGAGCCCCACGGTCACCGGGACGGCGGGCAGCTCGGCCCGGTCCGTCGTCCCCAGGCGCACCACGAGCGCCTCCGGGTGCGCGGTGTCGCGCTCCCAGAGCCGGGGGCCGGGGCCGAGCGCGGTCAGCAGCACGGCCGCGGGGTCGGGCCAGGTGCTCTCCCCGGCGCCCCTCGCGGGCGCCTCGGGGGCGGCGGCCGTGAAGGGCTGCGCGGCCGCGCCCGTCTCGTCGGGCGCCGCCTCGTGGACCGGCTCGCCCTTGTTGCCCGCGAGTCTGCGCGCCCAGGCGCCTATCCCGCCGCGCCGGGGCGCCTCTTCCCCCGGGGCGCGGGCCGGAAGCCCGGGGACGGACGGGCGGCGGGTGTCGGCAGGCCCGTCCTCGCCGCTCCCGTACGCATGGCGGTCGCCGGGCCTTGCGTGCGCGGCGGGCCCGGAGCCGGGGGCGGCGGCCGGGGCGTACCCGTGGCCGGAGCCGCACCCCTCGGCGGCGCCCGCCGTACCGGACACCCGGAGATGCCCCTCGCCGTCCGGGGCGGTCGGCAGCGTCGGCGTACGCGCGCCGGAGGTCAGCCGGAGCGTCGATTCGCCGAGCCGCAGCAGATCACCGGGCCGCAGGCGGACCGGGCGGTCGCGTACCTCCGTGCCGTCGAGCGAGGTGCCGTTGGTGGAGCCCAGGTCGGCCACCGAGACCAGGCCGTCCGCGGAGACCGTCACCGCGCAGTGCAGCCGGGACACATCGGGGTCGTCGAGCGGGACGTCCGCGTCGGCGGAGCGGCCGATCCGGATCCGGCCGCCGTGCAGCAGATGGACCCCGCCCGCGTCGGGCCCCGCGACCACGTGCAGCTGCGCCGGGACGGCGTCGTCCGCCGCCTCGTCCTCGCCCGGGATTTGGAGCGAGACCACCGCTCCGTCGACCAGCGGGGGCTCACCCAGCGCGCACCGCTGCGCGTCGAGCCGCTCGCGCCCGGCGAACAGCACCACCGCGCCGCTGCCGAGCGAGCCGTCCGGCCCGGAGACGGCCGCGGCCAGATGGGACGCCACGGTGGCGAGCGCCGTCCCCGACGGGGCGGTGACCAGCACGTCGCAGGCGCGCGCCGGGGTCTGGCCGCTGCGCGGCGCGAGGACGGTCAGCCGGATCTGCATCGCCGTCAGCGGTCCCTTCTGCGCGGGGCGCCGGGCAGGGGAAACGCCCTGTGATTCCCCCCACCCGACACGGACGCGTCGTCCGGTACAGGTTCGTCACGTACCGCGGGGCTCCCTACCCCACAGTCCGTGCTGGAGGCATCCTCGCACCTGCCACTGACAACACGCCCGGGGGCCACCGCTAAGTGATCATGAAAGGTCGGCTGTACGCCCATACGTGCCTGCTTGGGAGGCTCCCCCATGCCTGCTGGGAAGCTTTTGCGTCACGTCGGAACCGTTCACGGTGCGTGTCCGGCACGGTTCGTCGCACGTGTGTGCGGCAACCATCCGCCCGGTGTGAGCGTCTTGTTCCGCAACCGGCCGTTACCTCCCCCGGGAGGCACTCGGGCACAGCGGACAGGGCGGGCGACGGCAACCGGACGGAGCGGCCCGACCCCGCCGGTCACCCCACTAGAGTGGGCCGGAACTCCCGGGTGTGTCCGGGAGCACCGCAAGCACCACGATCGCAGGGAGCGCATGACGTGCGGCCGGTAGGCAGCAAGTACCTGCTCGAGGAGCCGCTGGGACGCGGCGCCACGGGCACCGTCTGGCGTGCCCGCCAGCGGGAGACCGCAGGTGCCGAGGCGGCCGTCGCCGGCCAGCCCGGTGAGACCGTGGCGATCAAGGTCCTGAAGGAAGAGCTCGCCAACGACGCGGACATCGTGATGCGGTTCCTGCGCGAGCGCTCGGTGCTGCTCCGGCTCACCCACGAGAACATCGTGCGCACCCGCGACCTGGTCGTCGAGGGCGATCTCCTCGCCCTCGTCATGGACCTGGTCGACGGCCCGGACCTGCACCGCTACCTCCGCGAGAACGGCCCGCTCACCCCGGTCGCCGCCGCGCTGCTCACCGCGCAGATCGCGGACGCGCTCGCCGCCAGCCACGCCGACGGCGTCGTCCACCGCGACCTGAAGCCCGCCAACGTCCTGCTCGACGAGCGCGACGGCCAGATGCACCCGATGCTCACCGACTTCGGCATCGCGCGCCTGGCGGACTCCCCGGGGCTCACCCGGACCCACGAGTTCGTCGGCACACCCGCCTATGTGGCGCCCGAGTCCGCCGAGGGCCGCCCGCAGACCTCCGCCGTCGACATCTACGGCGCGGGCATCCTGCTGTACGAGCTGGTCACCGGCCGCCCGCCGTTCGCCGGCGGCACCGCCCTCGAAGTCCTGCACCGGCACCTCAGCGAGGAGCCCCGCCGCCCCACCACCGTCCCGGCGCCGCTGTGGACGGTGATAGAGCGCTGCCTGAGCAAGGACCCGGACCGGCGGCCCAGCGCCGAGAACCTGGCCCGCGGACTGCGCACCGTCGCGGCCGGCATCGGCGTGCACGCCAACGCCGCCCAGATCGCGGCGGCCGACGGCGTGGGCGCCCTGCTCGCGCCCGACCCGGCGCCCGCGGCCGTGCCGGGGACCCCCGGCGCCGCCGACCCGACACAGGTGCTGCCGAGCAACGCGGGCTCGTACGACCCGAACGCCGCGACCAGCGTCATGCAGCACGCCCCCGGCCCGGGCGCGGGCGGGCACGCCGACCCGACCTCGGTCATGCCGCCCGTACCGCCGCACCCCGACGGCCCCCCGCAGCCCGAGGGGCCGCACCCCTGGCAGTCCCAGCTCCAGGCGGCCCGCGACCGCAACGAGCCGACGCAGGTCCAGTACCTCGACCCGGACCAGGACCCGCTGCGCCGCCGCCCCCAGCGGCCCCAGCCGCAGCAGCAGCCGCGGCAGCCCCAGCGACAGCAGCAGCCGCCGCAGCATCAGCAGTACCAGCAGCCGCAGCAGTACCCCCAGCCCCGGCAGCAGCAGTACCAGCCGCAACCCCAGCACCAGCCTCAACAGCAGTACCAGCGCCAGCAGTACGCGCCGCCGCAGCAGCCCCAGCAGCCACCGCCGCAGCAGCCGGCGCCGCGGCAGCCCCGCGAGCCGAGGCAGCGCAGTGCCAACCCGATGAGGATTCCCGGCCTCGGCTGCCTCAAGGGCTGCCTGTTCACTCTGGTGCTGCTGTTCGTCGCGGGCTGGCTGATCTGGGAACTGACGCCGCTGCAGGACTGGATCGGCCAGGGCAAGAGCTTCTGGCGGGCGATCAGCGACGCCTTCTCCAGCGTGACCGACTGGGTCTCGCAACTGGGTGGCGGCAGCGGCTCCTGAGTCGCCGGCACATCATCAACTCTGTAGCTATATCGACTTCCGTGGGCCAGTTTCCCCCGCAATTCGCCCGCGGAAGTGAGGGTTGGCCCCATCCCGGGCACTCAACCCCCCGATCGACGCGTAACTTTGTCGACCGGGGGTCATGAGCGACGGTCCATCGCCAGCCGCTGAGGGAGCAGTCTTGGCACGGAATATCGGCAGCCGGTACACCGCCCACCAGATCCTGGGGCGCGGCAGCGCCGGCACGGTGTGGCTCGGCGACGGGCCCGAGGGCCCGGTGGCCATCAAGCTGCTCCGCGAGGACCTCGCGTCCGACCAGGAGCTCGTGGGCCGCTTCGTCCAGGAGCGCACCGCCCTGCTCGGACTGGACCACCCCCATGTGGTCGCCGTCCGCGACCTCGTGGTGGACGGCAACGACCTGGCACTGGTCATGAACCTGGTCCGCGGCACGGACCTGCGCACCCGCCTCGACCGCGAACGCCGTCTCGCGCCCGAGGCCGCCGTCGCGATCATCGCGGACGTCGCCGACGGCCTGGCCGCCGCGCACGCCGCCGGAGTGGTCCACCGCGACGTCAAGCCGGAGAACATCCTGCTCGACATGGAGGGACCGCTCGGCCCCGGCGGCTCGCACCCGGCGCTGCTCACCGACTTCGGCGTGGCCAAGCTGATCGACACCCCGCGCCGCACCAAGGCAAGCAAGATCATCGGCACGCCGGACTACCTGGCCCCCGAGATAGTCGAGGGGCTGCCGCCGCGCGCCGCGGTGGACATCTACGCCCTCGCCACAGTCCTGTACGAACTCCTCGCCGGCTTCACACCCTTCGGCGGCGGACACCCCGGCGCCGTCCTGCGCCGGCACGTCACGGAGACGGTCGTCCCCCTCCCGGGCATCCCCGAGGAACTCTGGCAGCTCCTGATCCAGTGCCTGGCCAAGGCCCCGGCCTCCCGGCTGCGCGCCTCCGAGCTCGCGGCCCGGCTGCGCGAGCAGCTCCCGCAGCTGGCCGGCATCCCGCCGCTGGACGTGGACGAGCCGGAGACCGAACCGGAGCCGCGGACGTACGACGAGCAGCAGTACACCCCCGCGCCCGAGGAACCCCGCCGCCGCGGCGCGGTGCCCCTGGTCCCCGGCTCGTCCGCCGACTCCAACCGCGACACCCACACGAGCATGCGCGTCCCGGCCCCCGACGAGCTCTCCGGCGGCCCCCGGGGCACCGCGCGGGCGCCCCGCTCCCCGGGCCGGCCCCGGCCCGGCTCGGCCCGCAACAAGTCCGCCGCCGTCCGCAAGCGCCGGCTGACGCTGGGCGCCGCGGCGCTGGTGCTGGTGGTGGCCCTCGGCGTGGGCGGCTGGCTCGCACTGGGCGGCGACAGCACGGACGCGCCCGCGCAGGACACGAAGAACTCGGCACCCGGAGCGCCCTGAGCCGGGGCCCGCAGGCGGCTCCCGGCGGCTTTCGGCGGTGTGCGGGGCCGGAGGGGGAAACCGGCGGGCACCCCCGTCGCCGTACGGCCCGCGGGGGTCTCGCGCGCACGGTCACCGAGTCGTGATCATGCGGCCCGAGGAATGTCCGCGCCGACAGCCGTTACGCTGGACCCGTGGCAGTCGTCGATATTTCCGAAGAGCTGAAGTCCCTCTCCTCCACCATGGGGTCGATCGAGGCCGTCCTGGACCTGGATGCGCTGAGGGCGGACATCGCCGCGCTCGAGGAGCAGGCGGCCGCGCCTTCCCTCTGGGACGACCCGGAGGCGGCGCAGAAGATCACCAGCAAGCTTTCGCACCTCCAGGCCGAGGTCCGCAAGACCGAGGCCCTCCGCGGCCGGATCGACGATCTCGAAGTCCTCTTCGAGCTCGCCCACGACGAGGGCGACGCCGACGCCCTGGCCGAGGCCGAGTCCGAGCTGGAGTCGGTCAGGAAGGCGCTGGACGAGATGGAGGTCCGTACGCTCCTCTCCGGCGAGTACGACTCCCGCGAGGCCCTGGTCAACATCCGCGCCGAGGCCGGCGGCGTCGACGCCGCGGACTTCGCCGAGAAGCTCCAGCGCATGTACATCCGCTGGGCCGAGCGGCACGGATACAAGACCGAGGTCTACGAGACGTCGTACGCGGAAGAGGCCGGCATCAAGTCGACCACCTTCGCTGTCCAGGTGCCGTACGCCTACGGCACGCTCTCCGTCGAGCAGGGCACGCACCGGCTCGTCCGGATCTCGCCCTTCGACAACCAGGGCCGCCGCCAGACGTCCTTCGCGGGCGTGGAGGTGCTGCCCGTGGTCGAGCAGACCGACCACATCGAGATCGACGAGTCCGAGCTGCGCGTCGACGTGTACCGCTCGTCGGGCCCCGGCGGCCAGGGCGTCAACACCACGGACTCCGCGGTGCGCCTGACCCACCTCCCGACCGGCATCGTCGTCTCCTGCCAGAACGAGCGCTCGCAGATCCAGAACAAGGCGTCCGCGATGAACGTCCTCCAGGCGAAGCTCCTTGAGCGGCGCCGCCAGGAGGAGCAGGCCAAGATGGACGCCCTCAAGGGTGACGGCGGCAACTCCTGGGGCAACCAGATGCGGTCGTACGTCCTGCACCCGTACCAGATGGTCAAGGACCTGCGTACGGAGTTCGAGATGGGCAATCCGGAGGCGGTCTTCAACGGCGAGATCGACGGCTTCCTGGAGGCGGGCATCCGCTGGCGCAAGCAGCGGGAGAAGTAGGCGGCAGGCCGCAGCAGCGGCCTGTTTCCCGGTTGTTCGAACGGCGGTGGGGGGGCGCCCCCCCCGGTGCGGCCCCCCCCCCGAGAGAGGCGGGCGCGCAAGCCACCCCCGCGGGGGGGGGGGGGGGTGTGCGGGGTGGCGCGGGGGCGGGG
>NZ_JBIUVC010000011.1:132698-243410 GCF_044742755.1 Streptomyces sp. NPDC087845 | reverse complement strand
TCTGCGTGGGCTGGGGGGGGGGGGCCCGCGGGGGGCCATCGCGGGGGTTTTTGGCGGGGCGGGCCCGCCGCGGGGGGTTTTGCCGGGGTTTTCCGCCGGGGGGGCCCCCACCCCCCCGGGGTTCCCCCCACCGCCGTTTTCGTCGCGGACGCGTACGAGCCGCCGCTGATGGGGAGTTGGGGTTCCGAGTTGCGCGGGCGCCGTGGTGAGTGCGTCACAGTCGTGATTCTGAATGAAGGTCAACTGCCACTAAATCGGTGCAGATTCCACGGAACGGCCTTGACGTAGTCCTTAACTGTGGACAGGGTGCTAGGGCAGCATGCGTATGTCTGGGACGGGTGTGAACGGGGGCGGGCGGCATGACCACGGCTCCATGTGGCGCCGTTCGGAGCAAACTCCGCAGAGCCGGGGCCCGCATATGGCTGCTCCATGACGAGAACAGCTACTGGGGGTAGCAGCAGATGACCAAGAAGACGCGTGTACGCGTCGCGCGGATAGCCGCAGGTGCGGTGATCGCCGCGGGTGCTTCGCTCACCGCTGCTGGTGCGGCGTCGGCCGTCGGCATCGGAGTCGACGTCGGCGGTCTCACCGCCAAGGCTCACGTCGACGAAGGCGGTCTGGGTGTCGACGCCGACCTCGGCGAGTCCGGCGGCGATGCGGCCGGCGGCGGCGACAACGGTGGCCAGGGCGGTACGACCACCGATGGTGGTGCGGCCGACAACGGCGGTGCTGCGGACACCGGCGGCGCTGCCGATAGCGGCGGTGCTGCGGACAACGGCGGCACGTCCGACAACGGTGGCGCTGCCGATAACGGTGGCGCTGCGGACAACGGTGGCGCTGCCGATAACGGCGGTGCTGCGGACAACGGCGGCACGTCCGACAACGGTGGCTCCGGCAACAACGGTGGCGCGTCCGACAACGGTGGCTCCGGCAACAATGGCGGCTCCGGCAACAACGGTGGCGCGTCGAACAACGGTGGCTCCGGCAACAATGGCGGCTCCGGCAACAACGGTGGCGCGTCGAACAACGGTGGCTCCGGCAACAACGGTGGCTCCGGCAACAACGGCGGCACCAGCGCCAACGGCGGCAGCTCCGGCAATGGCGGCAGCTCCGGCAACGGTGGTACCACCGGTAACGGCGGCACCACCGGTAGTGCTTCCTCGGGCTCCGCGACCGGTGGCGACGGCTGCACCGTCGACCTCGACGGCGCGAAGTGCGCGGACAACACCACCCCCGACTCGGCCGGCAACCAGCCGGTCGAGCAGGGCAAGGGCAAGGACGAGCTCGCCGAGACCGGTGCCGCCGAGACCACGTTCCTGCTGGTCGGCGCCGCGACGATGATCGCCGGAGGCATCGGCTTCCGGATCCTGCCGCGCCTGATGAACGGCCGTACGGTCGCCTAAGGGCCACCTGCGCGCAGAGGGGCCCGGGACGCCAGTCGGCATCCCGGGCCCCTCCGCGTACACGTACACGCTTTCGCAGGCGGACGGACGGCCTCGGCTGCGCGGTCCGGTGCTACACGGTCTGGTGCGCCAGCAGTGCCAGCGCGCCCAGCAGCACCACCAGCAGGGCCACCAGCGTCACGGGGCTCAGCCCCGCGAAGATCCCCTGCTCCTGTTCCTGCTGCAGCCGCTCACGACTTGCCCGGCACACGGGGCAGCGGCCCTCGTTCACGGGCGCCGCGCAGTTTGCGCACACCAGTCGGTCATAGGTCATGCGCTTTCCTCCTCCCGCGCGGCGGAGCCGCAGACGTCCTCGCTCCGCACAACGCTCATGGGAACGCAACCGTTCCCCCTACCACTGTGCCAGCTCGCGCGGATTTCGGCGCGGCCCGCCGGAGATCGCCCGTTCCGTAGCACTTCGGCCGCGCTCCCGGCCCGTGCCGTTCCGCCATAAATCACCCATCCCAGGACGCGCGCCTGCACGCCCCAGGCCGGTTCGCGTATGGTCACGCACACCTACTCCCGGCCGACCGTGGTGCATCCGTGATCCGATTCGACAACGTCTCCAAGACCTACCCGAAGCAGAGCCGTCCCGCTCTACGGGATGTGTCTCTCGATATCGAGAAGGGTGAGTTCGTCTTCCTGGTGGGCTCCTCCGGCTCCGGCAAGTCCACCTTCATGCGGCTCATCCTCCGCGAGGAACGCGCCAGCACGGGCTCGGTGCACGTCCTGGGCAAGGACCTCGCCCGCCTGTCCAACTGGAAGGTGCCGCACATGCGCCGCCAGCTGGGCACGGTCTTCCAGGACTTCAGGCTCCTCCCCAACAAGACCGTCGCGGAGAACGTGGCGTTCGCGCAGGAGGTCATCGGCAAGCCGCGCGGTGAGATCCGCAAGGCGGTGCCGCAGGTCCTCGACCTGGTCGGCCTCGGCGGCAAGGAGGACCGGATGCCCGGTGAGCTCTCCGGTGGTGAGCAGCAGCGCGTGGCGATCGCGCGGGCGTTCGTGAACCGTCCCATGCTGCTCATCGCGGACGAGCCGACCGGCAACCTCGACCCGCAGACCTCCGTCGGCATCATGAAGCTGCTGGACCGGATCAACCGGACCGGCACCACCGTGATCATGGCGACCCACGACCAGAACATCGTCGACCAGATGCGCAAGCGCGTCATCGAGCTGGAGCAGGGCCGTCTCGTACGTGACCAGGCCCGCGGCGTCTACGGCTACCAGCACTGAGCATCGAGCACTGAAAGGACGCCATGCGCGCCCAGTTCGTCCTGTCGGAGATCGGCGTCGGCCTCCGTCGCAACCTCACGATGACCTTCGCCGTCGTCGTCTCCGTCGCCCTCTCGCTCGCCCTGTTCGGCGGCGCGCTGCTCATGCGCGAGCAGGTCAGCACGATGAAGGACTACTGGTACGACAAGGTCAACGTCTCGATCTTCCTCTGCAGCAAGAGCGATGTGACCTCGACGCCCAAGTGCGCCAAGGGGGCGGTCACCGCCGATCAGAAGAAGGAGATCGAGGCCGACCTCAAGAAGATGGACGCCGTCCAGACCGTCACGTACGAGTCGGCCGACCAGGCGTACAAGCACTACCAGGACCAGTTCGGCGACTCGCCCATGGCGGGCGACATCACGCCGGACATGATGCAGGAGTCGTTCCGGGTCAAGCTCCACGACCCGAAGAAGTACAAGGTCGTCGCCACCGCCTTCGCCGGGCGTGACGGGGTGCAGTCCGTCCAGGACCAGAGGTCGATCCTGGACAACCTCTTCCAGTTGATGAACGGCATGAATGTGGCCGCCCTCTTCGTGATGGCGCTGATGCTGGTCATCGCGCTGATGCTGATCGTGAACACCGTCCGGGTGTCCGCGTTCAGCCGGCGGCGCGAAACCGGCATCATGCGGCTCGTCGGCGCCTCCGGGTTCTACATCCAGATGCCGTTCATCATGGAGGCCGCGTTCGCCGGTCTCATCGGCGGTGTGCTGGCCTGCGTGATGCTGCTGGCCGGCCGGTACTTCCTGATCGACGGCGGTCTGGAGCTCAAGAGCAAGCTGAATCTGATCGACTTCATCGGCTGGGACGCGGTCCTCACCAAGCTGCCCCTGGTCCTGGCGATCGGTCTGCTGATGCCCGCCGTTGCCGCTCTCTTCGCGCTGCGCAAGTACCTGAAGGTGTGACAAGCGCCCTGGTGGCGCACGGTCAACCGGCCGTGTGCCGCAAGGGCGTTGTCCTAGACTCATCGCCATGTCGGGTCCCGCGCAGTGTTTCGGGCCCCGCGGCGTACGCCGCGGGGCGGCCCTGACCTTGGTCTTCGCGAGCGTGCTGGCCACCGCGGCGGCCACCGGCTCGTTGCCGCGCGGCGGCTCGAAGTCTCCGGACCCGGCGACCCGTTACGTCGCCTCCACGGTCGACGGCGACGAGGTGGCCTCCGCCGCCGCACGGGCCGTGGCCGACGGCAAGTCGGGCAAGGAGGCGGCCGAGGAGGTCGTCAGCCGCAGCGGGGACCGCTGGGGCGCGGTGTACGACGAGCGGCAGTACGAGGAGTTCGAGCAGGCCCTCGACGGCTCGTACACCGGCGTCGGGATCTCCGCCAAGCGCTCCGCCGAGGGGCTGGTCGAGGTGGCCCGGGTCCAGCCCGGCGGCCCCGCCGACCGGGCCGGCATCGAGCCCGGCGATCTGCTCCGCACGGTCGACGGCCACCGGATCGACAGGCGCCCCGTCGCCGAGGTCGTCGCCCTGCTGCGCGGGGACCGCACGGAGGCGTCCGCGGGCACCGCCGTCGTCCTGGGCGTCCAGCGGGGCGCCGCGCGGCGCACCGAGACGCTGCGCCGGGCCACGCTCACCACCGAGCCCGTCACCGTCCGGAGGATCGGACCGAAGCGTTCCGATCCCTCCGAGGCCGTGCTGATCGAGGTCGACTCGTTCACCAAGGGCTCGGGCGACCGGGTCCGCGACGCGGTCCGGGACGCACCGGCGGGCGCCGGGGTGCTCCTCGATCTGCGCGGCAACTCCGGCGGCCTGGTCACCGAGGCCGTCACCGCGGCTTCCGCCTTCCTGGACGGCGGCCTGGTCGCCACGTACGACGTGCACGGAGAGCAGCGCGCCCTCTACGCGCAGCCGGGCGGTGACACCGCCCGGCCCCTCGTCGTCCTCGTCGACGGCGGCACGATGAGCGCCGCCGAGCTCCTCACCGGCGCGCTCCAGGACCGGGGCCGCGCCGTCACCGTCGGCTCGCGCACCTTCGGCAAGGGTTCGGTCCAGATGCCCAGCAAGCTTCCGGGCGGCTCGGTGGCCGAGCTGACCGTCGGCCACTACCGCACCCCGGCGGGCCGCGGCGTCGACGGCCGCGGCATCACCCCGGACCTCGCGGTGAGCTCCGGGGCCGAGCAGCGGGCCGAGACGGTATTGAGTGGCCTCGGGGGTGGGTCGTAGTGCGAAAATGGCCGCACTATGGCTAAGGAAAAGGACACCGGGCGCAAGCTCATCGCGCAGAACAAGAAGGCGCGACACGACTACCACATCCTCGACACCTACGAGTGCGGTCTCGTACTCATGGGTACCGAGGTCAAATCGCTGCGGCTGGGCAGGGCCTCGCTCGTGGACGGCTTCGTCCAGATCGACGGCGGCGAGGCTTGGCTGCACAACATCCACGTCCCGGAGTACGTGCAGGGGACCTGGACCAACCACTCGGCCAAGCGGAAGCGCAAGCTGCTGATGCACCGGGCGGAGATCGACAAGCTGGAGTCGAAGTCGGGCGAGACGGGCCACACCATCGTGCCGCTCGCGCTGTACTTCAAGGACGGCCGGGTCAAGGTCGAGATCGCGCTCGCCAAGGGCAAGAAGGAGTACGACAAGCGGCAGACCCTGCGCGAGAAGCAGGACACGCGGGAGACCAACCGGGCCATCTCGGCGGCGCGACGGCGCCAGCGGAGCGCCTAGCCGGGAAGCGGGCGGGCCGGCCGGCAGGAATAGGCTGGCACTGTCGCTCGTTGGTCACGTACGATGGCACTGCACCTCACAGCGGGTGCACGTATGGAGCGGTTGACAATTAAATACACCAGCATGGGGATGATCGGTTTCGACAGCGGATGTCGAAGCAGGGGAAGCGTGTCGAGGAAGCGACAATGATCTCGTAAACCATATGTCGCAACCAATAATCGCCAATTCCAAGCGCGATTCCTTCGCCCTCGCTGCCTAAGTAGCGACTTGCGAAGTGTCAGCCCGGGGGTGATCCCGACCCGGATCCTGGCATCATCAAGGGATCTAAACTTCTAGACCCGGTCACGGGGCCTGGAAGGAAATCAAACAGTGGCTGGGCCTGTCGGTAGCTTGTTCGCGTGACTACCGGGGCCGAGAAAAGCACAGCGAACTGCACACGGAGAAGCCCTGATTCTGCACCGTTGGACGCGGGTTCGATTCCCGCCATCTCCACAATTCCCATGTGAACGAGAACCCCGTTGCCCACCGGCAGCGGGGTTCTCGTCGTTCTGCGCGGAGCCCCGCGCCCGGGCATCACGCCCGGGGGACCCGGACACCGGCCGCCGCGATCACCAGCGCCAGTCCCGCTGCGCACACCGGTACGGCATAGCCGGTCGTCTGCCCGGTGTGCTCCACCATCCAGCCGCCGGTCGCCGAACCGGCGGCGATTCCGCCCAGCATCGCGGTCACGGCCAGGGTCATGCCCTCGTTCAACCGGCCCTCCGGGGTGAGGCGTTGCACCAGGGTCATGCCGGTCACCATCGTCGGCGCCGTCGCGGCGCCTGCCAGCAGCAGCGCGCCCGCCAGGGCCGGCAGCGAATCGGTCGCGGAGGTGGCGAGCAGTGGCAGGGACATCAGCGCCGTCATTCCCGCCAGGCAGCCCAGCAGCCGGTGCCGGATGTCCGCGGCCGGGCGCAGTGATCCGTACAGCAGCCCCGCCACGCACGAACCGGCCGCCTGGAGGGCCAGGATGGCGCCCCCGGCGTGGGCGATCGTGACGACCTCCATCGCGCCGAAGACCGCGCCGGTGGCGAGGAAGGCGGCGAGCAGGGCCGGCATGCCGGGGGTGCGGAACGGGGAGCCGGTACGGGTGGTGCGGGGTGCCACCGGCGGTTCGGTGGCGCGCTGGGCGGCGAAGATCAGCACGCCGGTCATCAGCAGGACCGCCCCGACGAGTGTTCCGGCCTCCGGGAAGAGCGCCGCGCAGAGCAGCGCGGCGAGGGCCGGGCCGAGCATGAAGCAGAGTTCGTCGGCGGCCTGTTCGAAGGAGTTCGCGGTGTGCAGGGCGGCCGGATCGCCCCGGTGCAGATGCGCCCAGCGGGCCCGGGACATCCCGCCCGTGTTGGGGGTGGTGGCGGTCGCGGCGTAGGAGGCGAAGAGCGTCCAGGCCGGGGCGCCGTAGTGCACGCAGAGCAGCAGCGCGAGCGATCCGAGCGCGGCGATCGCGGTGGCGGGCACGGCGACCCGGGCCTGTCCGTACCGGTCGACCAGCCGGGCCGTCCAGGGCGCGACCACCGCCGTGGCGCCGAGGCCGGTCGCGGTGACGGCACCGGCCAGCGCGTACGAGCCGCGCGCCCCGGCGATCATGATCACGGCGCTGACGCTGAACATGCCCATGGGGAGCCGGGCGAGGAGATTGCCCGCGGTGAAGGCGCGGGCGCCGGGGGTGGCGAGCAGCCGGCGGTACGGGTTGGTGGGTGCCGGCCGTGCGGGGGCGGGGGTGCGCGGGGCGATGATCAGCAGGTCCCCGGAGACGGTGAGCATGGGGTCGGTGGGCGGCGTTCTGTCGTACGGCATGGATCAACCCTCGGGGCGCACGGCCCATGGGGTCCAACACCTTCTCCGTACCGATTAACGCATCTGTGTTGTAAATTCTTGGTGTGTCCTCCTCCGCTGCCGACCCGGGCACCCCCCGGACGCACCCCCATCCCCGTACCCCCACCGACCCCCGGCTGCTCCGCGCCTTCGTCGCCGTCGCCGAGGAGCTGCACTTCACCCGTGCCGCCGCCCGGCTCTACGTCGCACAGCAGGCGCTGAGCCGGGACATCCGCCGGCTGGAGCGCGAACTGGGTGCGGAACTCTTCGTACGCACCACCCGGCAGGTCTCCCTCACCGCCGACGGCGAGCGGCTCCTGCCGCACGCCCGGCGGGTGCTGGAGGCGCACGACGATCTTGCCGCGGCCTTCGCCGACCCCGCCGCCCGGCCGCTCTTCGTCGACCTCAACACCGACGGCATGGCGGCCGCCCGGGTACTGGCCCGCGCCCGGGAACTGGCTCCCGCCTGCGAGCTGATGGCCCGCTTCGAGAGCGGGCTCACCTGGGCCGCGGGCGAGATCCTCGCCGGGCGGCTCGACGTCTCCTTCGGCCGCGCCGCCGGACTCGACCCCGCGGTGCGGGCGCGGCTCGGTGTACAGCCGGTGCGGTACGAGCCGATGGCCGTGCTGCTCCCGGCCGCTCACCCGCTCGCCGCGCACGAGACCGTCGCCCTGGCCGACCTGGCCGGTGAGACCGTGTACGCGGGCGCCGGGAACCCGCGCACCAGGGAATGGACGGACCTCGCCCGGCTGCTTTTCGCCGAGTGGGGCATCGAACTGGCACCGCCCGTCCCGCTCGCGGTCGGCGTGGCCGAATTCCAGCGGGTCATGGCGAAGTCGCGCCAACCTGTTCTGTGTGTCGTCGACTTCCCTCCGATACCGGGCACCGTGGTGCGTCCGCTGGTACGCCCCGTACCGGTCTCCCCGCTCCTGCTGGTCTGGCGCAGGGGGCTGCGCCACCCCGGCCTCGATGCCCTGCGCGAAGCCGCGGCCCGGCTCGGTTCCGAGGAGGACTGGCTGGTGCGGCCCGGCGGGAGCTGGCTGCCCCGGCCCGACGCGGCGCTCATGCTGGGCACCGCCTGACCGGTGAACCGGGAGCGGTATACCTTCGCCGGACCGGGACCACCGCACCCGGACCCGCCGAGCCGCGGACCGGCGGTGCCGCGCGTGAGCACGACGGTTCGGTGCCGTCGGACGTAACGTGCGGGACATACGGATGAACCAGGTCCGTCACGTGCCGTTGGCAGGCTCGGCCGTCGGCACCATCGGGCAGCAGCGGGACGAGAGCCGGGTAGACCACATGCACGAGGACGAACACCACGGGCCGCTCGCGGGCTTCACCGTCGGGGTCACCGCCGCGCGGCGCGCGGAGGAGTTCGGCGCGCTGCTGGAGCGGCGCGGCGCCGCCGTCGTGCACGCGCCCGCCCTGCGGACCGTGCCGCTCGCCGACGACACCGAACTCCTCGCCGCCACCCGGGGAATCGTCGGCTCCGCCCCCGACGTGGTCGTCGCCACCACCGCCGTCGGCTTCCGGGGCTGGATCGAGGCCGCCGACGGCTGGGGTCTCGGCGACCGGCTGACGGCGGTCCTGCGCGGCGTCGAGCTGCTGGCCCGCGGTCCCAAGGCCAAGGGCGCCGTCCGGGCCGCCGGGCTGACCGAGGCGTGGTCACCCGCCTCCGAGTCCATGGCCGAGGTGCTGGACCGGCTCCTGGGCGAGGGCGTGGAGGGCCGCCGTATCGCCGTCCAGCTGCACGGCGAACCGATTCCCGGCTTCATCGAGTCGCTCCGCGGCGCGGGAGCCGAGGTGATCGCCGTACCCGTCTACCGCTGGGAGGCCCCCGAGGACATCGCGCCCCTCGACCGGCTGCTCGACACCATCCTGGCCCGGGACCTGGACGCCCTCACCTTCACCAGTGCCCCGGCCGCCGCGTCACTGCTGGGCCGGGCCGAGAGGCGAGGGCTGCTCCCGGAGCTTCTGAGCGCCCTGCGGGACGATGTCCTCGTGGCCTGCGTCGGACCGGTCACCGCCGTCCCGCTGCGGGCCCGCGGGATCGGCACCGTCCAGCCGGAACGCTTCCGGCTCGCCCCGCTCGTCCAGCTGCTGTGCCGCGAACTCCCCGCCAGGGCGCACACGTTGCCGCTCGCCGGGCACCGGGTCCAGATCCGCGGCCACGCCGTGGTCGTCGACGGCGCACTGCGCCCGGTGCCGCCCGCGGGAATGGCCCTGCTGCACACCTTGGCCCGCCGGCCGGGCTGGGTGGTGTCCCGCGCCGACCTGCTGCGCGCGCTGCCCGGCGGCGGCGCGGACGAACACGCGGTGGAGACGGCCGTGGCGAGGCTGCGTGCGGCACTGGGCGCGCCCCGCCTCGTCCAGACGGTCGTCAAGCGCGGCTACCGGCTGGCGCTGGACACGCCGGGGGACGGTCCTGCCGGTGCTCCCGTTGTCGGTCCCGGTTGATAGAACCGGCGCAGACGGCCGACGAGGGAGAGGGAGGGCCCATGGGCACCTGGGGCAAAGGGAATTTCGACAGTGACGCGGCCGCGGATCACCTGTCGGACATCACCGGACGGCTCGTCTCGGAGATCGAGGAGGCGATGGCCGGCGACCCCGTCGGCCTGGAGCCCGACGAATACTGGGGTGTGGCCGTGCCGTGCAACGTCGAGCTGCTGTGCCTGATCGGGGAGCAGCACCACGTCGGCGCGCGGGTGCCGGAGACGGCGGTGGTCGAGGACTGGAAGAAGACGTTCATGGACGTGTGGGAGCGGACCATCGACGGCCTGGAGCCCACGGCCGGGCACAAGGAGGAAAGGCGCACGGAGCTGATCCGCACCTTCGACCGCCTGGCGGCGCTGGCCGTGGAGAACGAGGGCTGAGGGGGCCGGGGTAGCGTGATCGGATGATCGACGACATACACCGGATCGACGCGGAGGTACGACTCCGCCCCGCCACCCCGGCCGACGCCGCCTCCCTCGCCGCGGCCCTGACCCGCAGCCGCGCGTACATGCGGCCCTGGGAGCCCGAGCGGCCCGACGTCTTCTACACCGAGCGGGGGCAGCAGGAGCGGCTGGCCGGGATGCTCGCGGACCGGGAGGCGGGACGGGCGATGCCGTGGGTGCTCGCCGACGAACAGGACCGCGCGGTGGGTGGGTTCAACCTCACCGCCATGGTGCTCGGGCCGTCCCGCAGCGCGATTCTCGGCTACTGGATCGATGTCGAGTACGCGGGCCGCGGTCTGGCCACGGCCGCCGTGCAGCGGGTCTGCGAGGTGGCCAGGGACGGGCTCGGCCTGCACCGGGTCGAGGCGGGGACGATGCTGGACAACGTGGCGTCGCAGCGGGTGCTCGCCAAGTGCGGTTTCGAGCAGTACGGACTGGCCCCGCGCTTCCTGCACATCAACGGCGACTGGCGCGACCACCGGATGTTCCAGCGGATCCTCTTCGACGGTTCGTCGTTGACCGTGTGAGGCCCGTCCGGGGCCGTTGATCCCCGGACGGCCCGAGGGCGGCACGGCGCGCAGCTCGGGATCGCGGCACGCCCCGATCAGGGGCGTACCGGCCGTCGGGCGGCCGCGGCCCGAGCAGGAGCGGGCCGGTCCCGGGGCGGGCGGCGCGGAGCTCGCTGCCCATCGGCACACCGTACGGCCCCGCACACCGGCCGACCCGCGCGGCAGCAGGGGTTCCGGGGTGGCGCCCCGAGGAGCACTCTGGGGGAGACCTCGACCGGAGACCCCGAGGCGGTGACTCACGCATGGCGGCGGGCAAGCGCTCGTACGACTGGCGGTTCGACTCCGGGCGCCCCTGCCTGGACCTGGTGGCCACGGGGACCGGCACCTCCGGCGCCTGCGAACTGCTCGACGGCGCCGAGCGGCTCGCGGAGTGGCTGGTCGCCTCCGGACTCGTGCCGGGCGGCACCCGCCTCGATGCCGTGGACGACACCTGGGTGGTGCGCTTCCGGCAGCTGAGGACCGGCGTCGAGCGTCTGCTGGCCGCGGAGCTCGGCGGCCGCGGGGCCGAAGGCGCCCTGGAGGGGGTCAACGCGCTCGCCGCGGCCGCCCCGCCGGGACTGCGGGCCGTGCGCGGCAGGAGCGGCACGCTGGTACGGGCCCTGAGCGCCGATCCCGAATGCGGCGAGCTGCTGGCCGCCGTCGCCCGTGATGTCGTCGAGCTCCTGACCGATCCCGTGGCGCGGGCCGGACTGCGCCGCTGCGAGGCCGACAACTGCCGGCGCCTCTACCTGGACACCTCGCGCGGCCGCCGGCGCCGCTGGTGCTCCAGCGAGGTGTGCGGGAACCGGGAGCGGGTGGCCCGGCACCGGCGCAGGGCGGCGGCGGTGGCGGCCGTGGACGCGGCCGTGGACGCGGTGGAGGGGGCGGACGCGGGAGCGGGCGTACCGGAGAGAAACCTGAAACCGGTCCGAACGGACCGCGGCCCTTCTCCGTACGCCTGATCGAGACCCTGCCGTGTCATTTCGATACGCGCGGCAGGTGCGCGGCGGGCCCCCCTTCGCATAAGGTTGACGGCTGCCCAATGCACGTCAGAAGGGGGCCTCGGTGGCCGCGCAGGATGCCGCTGTCGATTCGTTGCGGGACCGGGAAATCGGTGTCGAGCAGGAACATCTCGACCGTGTCTATCACCGCCTCGAAGAGAAGATCCACGAGGCGGAATTTCTCATGGACGACGCCGTCAAGCGCGGCCAGGTCGGTACCCCGGGGGCGCTCGCCGAGCGCGACGCCCAGGTGTTCCGGGCCGGAGTCCACCTCAACCGGCTGAACAGCGAGTTCGAGGACTTCCTCTTCGGAAGGATCGACCTGCTGCTCGGCAAGGACGGTGAACGCGGCCCGGACGGCGCGTACACCTCCGTCGAACCGGCCGACGACGCCGTACGCGACGACCAGTCCGCCGACATCGCGGAGACGCTGCACATCGGCCGGATCGGAGTCCTCGACTCCGACTACGCGCCGCTGGTCATCGACTGGCGCGCACCGGCCGCCGCCCCGTTCTACCGGTCGACGCCGAAGGAACCGGGCCGGGTGGTACGCCGCCGGGTCGTCCGCTCCAAGGGCCGCAGGGTCCTCGGTGTCGAGGACGACCTGATGCGCCCCGAGCTGACCGCCTATCTGGGCGGCGACAGGCTCCCCGTCATCGGCGACGGCGCCCTGATGGCGGCGCTCGGCCAGGCCCGCAGCCACACCATGCGGGACATCGTCTCCTCGATCCAGGCCGAACAGGACCTGGTGATCCGGGCCCCCGCCGCCTCCGTCACCGAGGTCTCCGGCGGCCCCGGCACCGGCAAGACGGCCGTCGCCCTGCACCGTGCCGCGTACCTCCTCTACCAGGACCGGCGGCGTTACGCGGGCGGCATCCTCGTCGTCTCGCCGACCCCGCTCCTCGTCGCGTACACCGAAGGGGTGCTGCCCTCGCTGGGCGAGGAGGGGCAGGTCGCGATCCGCGCGGTCGGCTCGCTCTCCGACGAGGCGGCCGGAGTCGAGGGCGCCACCACGTACGACGAGCCCGCCGTCGCCCGGATCAAGGGCTCCTCCCGGATGCTCCAGGTGCTGCGCAAGGCGTCACGCGGTGCCCTGGAACAGCCCGGCACCCGCCGCAGGGCGGCGGACCGGAACGGCCAGCTGTCCTTCGGTGACGAAGTAGACGGAGCAGAGGGAACAGCGGGAGCAGAGGCAGCAGACGGAACAGCCGGAACAGCGGGAGCGGACGGCGGAACCGGCGGGGCTCCGGCCACCCCCACCCGGCTGCGGGTCGTCGCCTTCGGCGCCAGGGTCGAACTGGACGCCGACGAACTGCACCGCATCCGGCAGTCCGTCCTCGGCGGCACCGCCCCGGTCAACCTGCTGCGCCCGCGCGCCCGCAGAATGCTCCTGGACGCCCTGTGGAACAAATCCTCCGGCCGGGGCCGCTACACCGACCCCGAACTGGCCGCCGAACTGCGCTCCTCCTTCGACGAGGACGTCGCCACCGAGGCCCCCTTCCTGGACTTCCTGAACGCCTGGTGGCCCGAGCTCACCCCCCGCGGGGTGCTCGCCGCGATGGCCGACGAGAAGCGGCTCGGGCGCTGGGCGCGCCGGGTGCTCAACCAGGGCGAGGTGCGCCGCCTGGCCCGCTCCCTGAAGCGGCTCGACAAGGGGGGCAACGGGCCGCTCTCGGTGCACGACGTGGCGATCCTCGACGAGCTCCAGACGCTGCTGGGCACCCCGCACCGGCCGAAGAAGAAGCGCGAACTCGACCCGCTGGACCAGCTCTCCGGTCTGGAGGAGCTCATGCCGCAGCGCGAGGAGACCCAGCGCGAGCGGGCCGAGCGGCTGGCCGCGGAGCGTACGGAGTACGCGCATGTCATCGTCGACGAGGCGCAGGACCTCACGCCCATGCAGTGGCGCATGGTCGGCCGCCGCGGCCGGCACGCCACCTGGACGATCGTCGGAGACCCGGCGCAGTCCTCCTGGTCCGATCCGGACGAGGCCGCCCGCGCGCGCGACGAGGCGCTGGGCAACCGGCCGCGCCGCCACTTCACCCTCACGGTCAACTACCGCAACCCGGCGGAGATCGCCGAGCTGGCCTCGAAGGTCCTGGCGCTCGCGATGCCCGGAATGGAGTCACCGGCCGCGGTCCGCTCCACGGGCGTGAAGCCGCGCTTCGAGACCGTACGGGACGGCGATCTGGCCGCTTCGGTGCGCGAGGAGGCGCGGCGGCTGCTGGCCGAGGTGGACGGCACGGTGGGGGTGGTCGTCGCGATGAACCGCCGGGCACAGGCCCGCGACTGGCTGGCCGGCCTCGGCGAGCGGGTGGTGGCCCTGGGCAGCCTGGAGGCGAAGGGCCTGGAGTACGACGCCACGGTGGTCGTCTCGCCCGCGGAGATCGCGGACGAGTCCCCGGCCGGCCTGCGGGTGCTGTACGTGGCGCTGACACGGGCGACGCAGCAGCTCACGGTGGTCTCGGGGGAGCGGGACCTGCCCGACGAGGACGGCGTCCCGGACCTGCTGAGGGACTGAGGCGGGGCCGGGCCGGAGCGGAGGCACCGCCGGGCGGACGGATTTCCGAACCGATCCGTCCCGCAGGAATCACTTCTGCGGGGTCTTTGTTAGCCTGGTGTCGGCACCGGCTCGATCCAAGCCCCCGGGCCCAACCTTCGTCGCTTCGAGCGACCACTTGCCGCGAGGCGAGCATGGCGGGTCGGTGCCGCTTGACCAAGAAGACAGACCCGCGTCACCTTCCGGTGGCGCGGGTCTGTTCTTGTTTACGGGTCCTGTTGTTTACGGGTCCGGCGTGGCCCGACGGGGCCCGGTGGGCCGGTGCGGGCCTCGCGAACCCGGTGGGCCTCGCGAACCCGGTTCGGCCGGAGGCGGTGGGGGTTCCGCCGAAGCGGTCATATCTCGTATGGTGGAAACCACTTTCCGAAACGTGGCAGTCATTACCGGCTACCGGCCAGTAGGTGCGACGATCGGGAAGCGTGACCGAGGTGAGCGCCCCGGCCGCGCGGCAATGAAGCTAAGGAAAGCGAAGGACTCGGCCATGGCAACGGCGCCCAGCGTCTCGTACTCGATGACGGTCAGGCTGGAGGTGCCCGCGAGCGGCACAGCGGTCTCCCAGCTCACCACGGCCGTGGAGTCCTCCGGCGGTTCGGTCACCGGCCTCGATGTGACCGCCTCCGGCCACGAGAAGCTGCGGATCGACGTCACCATCGCGGCCACCTCCACCGCGCACGCCGACGAGATCGTCGAGAACCTGCGCGGCATCGAGGGCGTCGTGCTGGGCAAGGTCTCCGACCGTACGTTCCTGATGCACCTCGGCGGCAAGATCGAGATGGCGTCCAAGCACCCCATCCGCAACCGTGACGACCTCTCGATGATCTACACCCCGGGTGTGGCCCGGGTCTGCATGGCGATCGCCGAGAACCCCGAGGACGCCCGCCGCCTCACCATCAAGCGCAACTCCGTCGCAGTTGTGACGGACGGCTCCGCGGTGCTCGGCCTCGGCAACATCGGCCCGATGGCCGCCCTTCCGGTGATGGAGGGCAAGGCGGCCCTCTTCAAGCGGTTCGCCGGCATCGACGCCTGGCCGATCTGCCTGGACACCCAGGACACCGACGCCATCGTCGAGATCGTCAAGGCGATCGCCCCCGGCTTCGCGGGCATCAACCTGGAGGACATCTCCGCACCCCGCTGCTTCGAGATCGAGGCACGGCTGCGCGAGGCCCTCGACATCCCCGTCTTCCACGACGACCAGCACGGCACCGCGATCGTGGTCCTGGCCGCGCTGACCAACGCGCTGCGCGTGGTGGACAAGGGAATCGGGGACGTACGGATCGTCATGTCCGGCGCCGGGGCGGCCGGTACGGCCATCCTGAAGCTCCTCATCGCCGCGGGCGTCAAGCACGCCGTCGTCGCCGACATCCACGGCGTGGTGCACGCGGGCCGCGAGGACCTGGTCTCCGCCGACGCCGACTCGCCGCTGCGCTGGATCGCCGACAACACCAACCCCGAGTCCGTCACCGGCACGCTCAAGGAGGCCGTCGTGGGCGCCGACGTCTTCATCGGCGTCTCCGCCCCGAACGTGCTGGACGGCACCGATGTCGCCGCCATGGCCGACGGTGCGATCGTGTTCGCGCTCGCGAACCCGGACCCCGAGGTGGACCCGGCAATCGCCCGCCGGTCGGCGGCAGTTGTCGCCACCGGCCGCTCCGACTTCCCGAACCAGATCAACAACGTGCTGGTCTTCCCGGGGGTCTTCCGCGGTCTGCTGGACGCCCAGTCCCGCACCGTCAACACGGAGATGATGCTCGCCGCGGCGGGCGCCCTCGCCGAGACCGTCGCCGAGGACGAGCTGAACGCGAACTACATCATCCCGTCGGTCTTCAACGACAGGGTCGCGGGAGCGGTCGCCGGTGCCGTCCGCGACGCGGCCAAGACGGCGGGCGGCGCCGCGCCGTCCCAGGGCGGCCTCGGCTGAGACCGCCCACCGCCGGCCCCCGCACGGCCCCGGCCGGCGGTGCGCACGGCGGTGGTGCCCCCGGTGGTCCCGGCCGGGACCACCCGCGCGCCGACCCCCGCACGGCCCCGGTCGGCGGTGCGCACGGCGGTGGTGCCCCGCACGTTGGTCCGACGTACGGCGCGTCGCGGGTCGCGGCGCCCCAAACGCCCCTTTAGGGTGGGCGGGCGGCGCGTCCCGCAGAGCCCCGCATCCGCTGCGGACCGCTTTCGGGGAGTCGACGGAACGTCACCACGACGAGGCGAGGGTGCCTTTCGTGCGACTCCGGAGGGTGCCGGATTGGCTTTCCCGCCGCAGGTGGGGGCAGGATGCGTAATCGGGCGCGAGGGTCTGGAGACAGACCCGGGTCCGGGGACTGTCCGAGGGCCCTGGCAGCATCGGCTTCGATCTCACGCCTCACAGGCAAGAAGAACACGGGAGTAACAACATGAACCGCAGTGAGCTGGTGGCCGCCCTGGCCGACCGCGCCGAGGTGACTCGCAAGGACGCCGACGCCGTGCTGGCCGCCCTCGCCGAGACCGTCGGTGAGATCGTCGCCAAGGGCGACGAGAAGGTCACCATCCCCGGCTTCCTGACCTTCGAGCGCACCCACCGTGCCGCTCGCACCGCTCGTAACCCGCAGACCGGCGACCCGATCAACATCCCGGCCGGCTACAGCGTGAAGGTCTCCGCGGGCTCCAAGCTCAAGGAAGCCGCCAAGGGCAAGTAAGCCCCACAGGCGCAATGAAGGGCGGTCACCCGACCAGGGTGACCGCCCTTCCGCGCACCGGCCCGAGAGGGCCCGTTCTGGCCCTCTGCCGCCCTCGTCGAGCGGGTCTCCGCGCCCCGGCCCGGGCCGCGGACGGGAAACGGGGGCCCGGGGCAGCGCCCCGAACCCCCGTCAGCAGCCCCGCGGCCGCCCGTCTCAGACCAGCGCGCCGCCCGGCAGCTCCACCTTCGCGCCGAGCTTCTCCAGCTTCTCCATGAAGTTCTCGTAGCCGCGGTTGATCAGGTCGATGCCGTGCACCCGCGACGTGCCCTGTGCCGCCAGGGCGGCGATCAGGTACGAGAATCCACCGCGCAGGTCCGGGATGACCAGATCCGCACCCTGCAGTCTCGTGGGTCCGGACACGACCGCCGAGTGCAGGAAGTTGCGCTGCCCGAAGCGGCAGTCGGAGCCGCCCAGGCACTCGCGGTAGAGCTGGATGTGCGCGCCCATCTGGTTGAGGGCGGAGGTGAAGCCGAGCCGGGACTCGTACACCGTCTCGTGGACGATGGACAGGCCCGACGCCTGGGTCAGGGCCACGACCAGCGGCTGCTGCCAGTCGGTCTGGAAACCCGGGTGCACGTCCGTCTCCAGGGCGATGGCGTTCAGTGCGCCGCCCGGGTGCCAGAAGCGGATGCCCTCGTCGTCGATCTCGAACGCGCCACCGACCCGGCGGAAGGTGTTCAGGAACGTCATCATCGAGCGCTGCTGTGCGCCCCGTACGTAGATGTTGCCCTCGGTGGCCAGTGCCGCGGACGCCCAGGAGGCCGCCTCCAGGCGGTCCGGGATCGCCCGGTGCGTATAACCGTCCAGCCGGTCGACACCGGTGATCCGGATCGTCCGGTCGGTGTCCATCGAGATGATCGCGCCCATCTTCTGCAGTACGCAGATGAGGTCCTCGATCTCCGGCTCCACGGCCGCGTTGGACAGTTCGGTGACGCCCTCGGCGAGCACGGCCGTCAGCAGCACCTGCTCGGTGGAGCCCACCGACGGGTACGGCAGCCGGATCTTCGTGCCGCGCAGCCGCTGCGGGGCCTCCAGGTACTGGCCGTCCGCCCGCTTCTCGATGGTCGCGCCGAACTGCCGCAGCACGTCGAAGTGGAAGTCGATCGGCCGGCCGCCGATGTCGCAGCCGCCGAGTCCCGGAATGAACGCGTGACCCAGCCGGTGCAGCAGCGGGCCGCAGAAGAGGATCGGGATGCGCGACGAGCCCGCGTGGGCATCGATGTCGGCGACGTTGGCGCTCTCGACATGGGTCGGGTCCAGGATCAGCTCGCCCGGTTCGTCACCCGGCCGGACCGTCACGCCGTGCAGCTGAAGCAGACCCCGGACCACCCGCACGTCGCGGATGTCGGGCACATTGCGCAGCCGGCTGGGCCCGCTGCCGAGCAGCGCGGCGACCATTGCCTTCGGCACCAGGTTCTTGGCGCCTCTGACGCGGATCTCGCCCTCCAGCGGGGTTCCGCCGTGGACAAGCAGGACATCGTCTGTGCCGGTCATGAATCTCGCGTTCCGGAGTGGTCGGGCAGGGGGCCAACCGAAAGGGTAATGGCCCGCGGCCCCCCTTCCGTAAGAGGACGGGGGGTGCGCGAACGTCATGAATTCGCCACAACACGCTCTGCTCCCCCACTCTTGCGGAGGGTTACCGTCCGCAAACGCCTCCCAGGGGTGCGCTCCCCATGCGTCCGTGCGCCCTGAGCTGCGCCCTGAGCCGGGCGCGGCTCTCCCCGGTGACCGGTCGGCCCGCTTGGTGCCCGCGGAGACCGAAGATGCGGGATCATTTCTGCCATGACCGAGGTGTCCTCGCTCACAGGGCGACTGCTCGTGGCCACACCCGCGCTCGCGGATCCGAATTTCGACCGCGCGGTGGTGCTGCTCCTCGACCACGACGAGGAGGGCTCACTCGGCGTGGTCCTGAACCGGCCGACCCCGGTCGGCGTGGGCGACATCCTCACGTCGTGGGCCGGTCTGACCGGTGAACCGGGTGTCGTCTTCCAGGGCGGCCCGGTCTCGCTCGACTCGGCACTCGGTGTGGCCGTCATCCCCGGCGACGAAGGCCCCTCCCCGAGCGCGCGGCCCCGCTCGAACCGGGCGGACCCCGTCGGCTTCCGCCGGGTGTACGGGGCGATCGGCCTGGTGGACCTGGAGGCCCCGCCGGAGCTGCTGGCCGCGGCGCTCGGCTCGCTGCGGATCTTCGCCGGGTACGCCGGCTGGGGCCCCGGGCAGCTGGAGACGGAACTGTCCGAGGGGGCCTGGTACGTCGTCGAGTCCGAGCCCGGAGACGTCTCCTCCCCGCGTCCGGAGCACCTCTGGCGGGCGGTCCTGCGCCGCCAGCGCAGCGAACTGGCGATGATCGCCACCTATCCGGACGACCCTTCGCTGAACTGATCCGCCGGGCTTTCAGTACCCTTGGCGGTTATGAGCACTCTTGAGCCCGAGCGCGGGGCAGGTACGGGCACCCTCGTAGAGCCGACGCCGCAGGTGTCGAACGGCGACGGCGACCACGAGCGCTACGCCCATTACGTCCAGAAGGACAAGATCATGGCGAGTGCCCTGGAGGGCACCCCCGTGGTCGCACTGTGCGGAAAGGTCTGGGTACCGGGCCGCGACCCGAAGAAGTATCCGGTCTGTCCCATGTGCAAGGAGATCTACGAGTCCATGGGCGCCGGCGGCGACAAGGACAAGGGCAAGGGCGGCAAGGACAAGAAGTAGTCCGGGGCCGTTCGGCCACCATTGCTTCGGGCCCCCGGGGCGCGCGTCATGCGCGCCCCGGGGGCTTTTCGCGTTGCACGGGCTGCGTCACCGGGTCACAGAGTGGTTGAGACCACTTGTCGGCGTCTGCGCACGCACCTACTCTCCTGCCAGTTGTGCAGAACGAAATGCATGTTGCGCATGTTGCAACGCCTACCGGTAGGGGTTCCGCATGAAGCTGTCTGCCCGAATTGCCGCCCCGGCCGCGGCGCTTGTGCTGGCGGGTCTCACCGCCACCGCCTGTGCGCCGCAGACCTCCGGCACCGGGGCCGAGGGGGACGAGAAGACCGGCACGCTGCGCGTCTGGCTGTTCCAGGAGGTCGGGAACAAGCCCAAGGAGCAGGTCGTCGACGCGGCGGTCGCGGAGTTCGAGAAGGCCCACAAGGGCGCGAAGGCCGAGGTCGAGTACATACCGGTCGACACCCGGGCCCAGCGCATCAAGGCGGCGTTCAACGACCCGAAGAGTGCCCCGGACCTCATCGAGTACGGCAACACGGACACCGCCGGATACGTCAGGGACGGCGGACTCGCCGAGGTGGGCGCGGAGTTCGCCGCCCGGGACGAGGCCAAGGACACCGACCCGACGGCCAAGCAGTCCGTGACGGTCGGCGGCAAGGTCTACGGGGCGCCGCTCTTCGTCGGCGTACGCGCGCTGTACTACCGCACCGACGTCTTCGAGGACTTGGGGATCGGGGCCCCCAAGTCCCAGGCCGAGCTGATCTCCACCGCGAAGAAGATCCACAAGAAGAAGCCGGACCTGTACGGGCTGGTGGTCGGCGGTGCCTACACCTATGGCGCCCTGCCGTTCATCTGGGCCAACGGCGGCGAACTGGCCGACGAGAGCGGTGGTACGTACAAGGCGGCCATCAACAGCGACAAGGCCCGCAAGGGCATCGAGGCGTACACCTCGCTCTTCGGCGACGACAACTGCCCGGCCGCCAAGTGCGCGGCCATGGGCGGCAACGCGACCATCACCGCCTTCGCCTCCGGCAAGGCCGCCATGGCGATCGGCGGCGACTTCAGCCACGCCGCCGTCGAGGCGGGCGCGGTGAAGGGCAGGTACGCGGTGGTGCCGCTGCCCGGCGTCGCGGAGGGCTCCATCGCCCCCGCGTTCGCGGGCGGCAACAACATCGGCGTACTCAGGAGCAGCTCGCACCGCACCCTCGCAGTCGAGCTGATGAAGTCCCTGACCGGGAAGCGGACCCAGGCGAAGATGTTCGACGCGATGGGCTTCCTGCCCACGTACACCGATGTGCGGGCCGCGGTCGCCAGGAAGGAACCGTTCGTCGAACCGTTCGTCAGGACGCTCGGGGCGGGCGCCAAGTTCGTCCCGGCCTCGCCCGGCTGGGGCGGGATCGACTCCTCGCTGGTCCTGCCGACGATGTTCCAGGAGATCGTCAGCGGCCGCAAGGACGTGGCGAGGGCCTCGGACGACGCGGCGAAGAAGATGGACGCGGCGTTCTCCGACGCGGGCTGACGATGACCGCGAACAGTACGGCGTACAAGGCGCCCGGCACCCCGGGGGCGGGCGGCACGTCCCCCCGGGCGCCCCGCCGCCCGGCCTCGCCCGCGCGCCACCCCGGCTGGACCCCCTGGCTCTACCTCCTGCCCGCGCTCGTCCTCCTCGGCGGACTGCTGGTCTACCCGATCTTTCAACTCGGCCTGATCTCCTTCCTGGAGTACACCCAGGCCCAGGTCAGCGGCGGTGAACCGACCACCTTCCAAGGGTTCGGGAACTACGCGGCGCTCTTCGCCGACAGCCAGTTCCGGCAGGTGCTCCTGACGACCGTGGTCTTCGCCGCGGTCTGCGTACTGGCCACCCTGCTGGTCGGCTGCGCGCTCGCCGTCCTGCTCACCCGGGTCCGGGCCGTGCCGCGCCTCGCGCTGATGATGGCCGCGCTCGGCGCCTGGGCGACCCCCGCGATCACCGGTTCCACCGTCTGGGTGTTCCTCTTCGACCCGGACTTCGGCCCCGTCGACCGGGTGCTGGGACTCGGTGACTTCTCCTGGACGTACGGGCGCTACAGCGCCTTCGCCCTGGTGCTTCTCGAAGTCCTGTGGTGCTCGTTCCCGTTCGTGATGGTGACCGTGTACGCGGGCATCCGGGCGATCCCCACCGAGGTGCTGGAAGCGGCCGCGCTGGACGGGGCCTCGCAGTGGCGGATCTGGCGGTCGGTCATGGCCCCGATGCTGCGGCCGATCCTCGTCGTCGTCACGATCCAGTCGATCATCTGGGACTTCAAGGTCTTCACCCAGATCTATGTCATGACGAACGGCGGCGGCATCGCCGGCCAGAACCTGGTGCTCAACGTGTACGCGTATCAGAAGGCGTTCGCGTCCTCGCAGTACGGCCTCGGCTCGGCGATCGGCGTCGTGATGCTGGTGATCCTGCTGGCCGTCACGCTCCTCTATCTGCGCCTGGTGCGGCGTCAGGGGGAGGAACTGTGAGCGCACGGAGCGTGCCGCGCATCCGCCGTCCCGGCCGGCTGGCCGCCGAGGCCGCGACCCTGCTGATCGCCGCCGCGGTCGCCTTCCCGCTGTACTGGATGGTTCTCTCCGCCCTCAAACCGGCCGGCGAGATCCAGTCGGCGAACCCCCGCCCGTGGACGCTGTCACCGTCCCTGGACTCGTTCCGCCGGGTCTTCGAGCAGCACGACTTCGGGCGGTACTTCCTCAACAGCCTGCTCGTCGCCGGCACGGTCGTCATCGTCTCCGCGCTGATCGCCTTCCTGGCGGCGACGGCCGTGACCCGGTTCAGATTCCGCTTCCGCACCACGCTGCTGATCATGTTCCTGGTCGCGCAGATGGTGCCGGTCGAGGCGCTGACCATCCCGCTGTTCTTCCTGATGCGGGACTTCGGCCAGCTGAACACGCTCGGCTCGCTGATCCTGCCGCACCTCGCCTTCTCGCTGCCGTTCGCGATCTGGATGCTGCGCGGCTTCGTCAAGGCCGTCCCGGAAGCACTGGAGGAAGCCGCCTGCGTCGACGGCGCGAGCCGCACGCGCTTCCTGTGGCAGATCCTCTTCCCGCTGGTCTTCCCCGGCCTGGTGGCGACCAGCGTCTTCTCCTTCATCTCGACCTGGAACGACTTCCTGTTCGCGAAGTCGTTCATCATCAGCGACATCTCCCAGTCGACGCTCCCGATGGCGTTGCTGGTCTTCTTCAAGCCCGATGAGAACGACTGGGGAGGGATCATGGCAGCCTCGACGGTGATGACCATTCCCGTGCTGGTCTTCTTCGTACTCGTACAGCGCCGCCTGGTCTCGGGACTGGGCGGAGCGGTAAAGGACTGACCCCATGGACATGGAACTGATTCCGGCCCCCGTGCACATCGGCGGCTGCGCCGACACCGGTGACGAGGGGCGGGCCGGATTCGTGCTGGACCCGTCCACCACCCTCACGGCGGCCCCGGGCACCGAGAACACCGAACGCTGGCTGCGCTCCACGCTCGGAGCCGCCTTCGGCCTGCCGCTCGCACCGGGTGGCAGGGACGCCGAGGGCGCCGCGAACACCGTCCGGCTCTGCCTGGACCCGGCCCTGGAACCCGAGGGCTACCGGCTGTGCGCGGGACCGGCCACCGGCGTCGAGATCACCGGAGGGAGCGCCGCCGGAGTCTTCTGGGGCGCGCAGACCCTCCGTCAGCTCCTCGGGCCCGAAGCCTTCCGCCGCGCACCCGTCAGCCCCGGCAGCGGGCCCGTCGTCCCCTTCACGGACATCGAGGACGGCCCCCGCTTCGCCTGGCGCGGCATGATGCTCGACGTGGCGCGGCACTTCCTGCCCAAGGACGACGTCCTGCGCTATCTCGACCTCCTCGCCGCGCACAAGCTGAACGTCTTCCACTTCCACCTCACCGACGACCAGGGCTGGCGCATCGAGATCAGGCGCTACCCCCGGCTCACCGAGGTCGGCTCCTGGCGGTCCCGTACCAAGCACGGACACCGGGCCTCCGAGCTCTGGGACGAGACCCCGCACGGCGGTTACTACACACAGGACGACATCCGCGAGATCGTCGCGTACGCGGCCGAGCGGCACATCCGGGTCGTCCCCGAGATCGACATCCCGGGCCACTCGCAGGCCGCCATCGCCGCCTACCCCGAACTGGGCAACGCCGACGTCGTCGACACCACCGCCCTCTCCGTCTGGGACACCTGGGGCATCAACGCGAATGTACTCGCCCCCACCGACAACACCCTGCGCTTCTTCGAGGGCGTCCTCGAAGAGGTCCTGGCGCTCTTCCCCGCCGCCACCTCGCCGTTCATCCACATCGGCGGCGACGAGTGCCGCAAGGACCAGTGGAAGGACTCCCCGGCCGCCCAGGCCCGGATCGAGGAATTCGGCCTCGCCAACGAGGACGAGCTGCAGTCCTGGATCATCCGGCACTTCGACACCTGGCTCACCGCCCGCGGCCGCCGGCTCATCGGCTGGGACGAGATCCTCGAAGGCGGCCTCCCGGCGGGCGCCGCCGTGTCGTCCTGGCGGGGGTACGGGGGAGGCATCACGGCCGCCGAGGCCGGCCACGACGTCGTGATGTGCCCGGAACAGCACGTCTACCTGGACCACCGTCAGGACGGCGGCCCCGACGAGCCGATGCCCATCGGCTTCGTCCGCACCCTGGAGGACGTCTACCGCTTCGAACCCGTACCCCCGGGCCTCTCCGAGGCGGCGGCCCGTCACATCCTCGGCACCCAGGCCAATGTCTGGACCGAGGTCATGCAGAACCGGTCCCGCGTCGACTACCAGGTCTTCCCGCGCCTCGCGGCGTTCGCCGAGGTCGCCTGGTCCCCCCTGCCCGCCTCCGCCGACCGCGACTTCGCGGACTTCGAACGGCGCATGACCACGCACTACGCCCGGCTCGACGCCCTCGGCGTCGACTACCGGCCGCCGGGTGGGCCGTTGCCCCGGCAGCAGCGCCCCGGCGTCCTCGGACGCCCCCTTGAGGGACCGCCCCCGAACGTGTGATTCCGGCTGCGCCCCGGGTCCGGCCGTCACGCTCCCGTGAGCGTGGCGGCCGGCGGTCATTGTCCGGAACGCGCCCCTGGAGCGCACCCCCACCGGAACGGAAGAACCCGCACAAGGCTCGCTGAACAGTGGCAATTCGCGCTCTGTGTCGAAGCGGGGCGAATCAGGACCATCGTCCTGCTCGGGGACGGATACGCCCTTCGTGGACCCTCGCGTCGGTCCGATCGGAAGATGTGCCAGAGTTGCCACGTCCAGGCTGTGAGCACGTACCGTACGGCGAAACGAGCCGGACAGCCGGGACACCGGGAAGGGGCAGCTGGGTTGACCACGCACGCACCGCAGGCGACGCAGTCCGTGACGCTGCCGGCCTCGCTCGACGAGGCCGTGGCGGCACTCGGCGCCATGCCTGCCGCCGTTCCTGTGGCAGGCGGGACAGACCTGATGTCGGCCGTCAACAAGGGGCTGCTGCGCCCCTCGGGGCTGGTCGGCCTCGGCCGGATCAGCGAGCTCCGCGGCTGGCACTACCAGGACGGCCACGCCCTGCTCGGCGCCGGACTCACCCACGCACGCATGGGGCGGCCCGACTTCGCCGCCCTCATCCCCGCCCTGGCCGCGTCCGCGCGCGCCGCGGGCCCGCCCCAGATCCGCAACGCCGGCACGCTGGGCGGCAACATCGCCACCGCCGCCCCGACCGGCGACGCCCTGCCGGTGCTCGCCGCCCTGGAGGCCGAACTCGTCATCGCGGGGCCGGGCGGCGCCCGCCGCGAGATCCCGGTCTCGCACCTGCTGGCCGGCCGCGACATGCTCGAACCCGCCGAACTGATCGGCTTCGTCCGGGTACCGCTGCTGCACGCCCCCCAGGTCTTCCTGAAGGCCACCGGCCGCACCGGTCCCGGCCGCGCCACCGCGTCCGTGGCGATCGTCCTCGACCCGGCCCGGCGCGGGGTGCGCTGCGCGGTCGGCGCCATCGCGCCGATGCCGCTGCGGCCGCTGGAGGCCGAACGCTGGATCGCCTCACTGATCGACTGGGACGGTGAACGGGGCCTGGCACCGGACGCGCTGGCCGCTTTCGGCGAGTACGTCGCCGCGGCCTGCATCCCGGACCAGGCACCGCCCGCCGACGGGGGAGAGGCGCCACCGCTGCCCCCCGCCGTACTGCATCTGCGGCGCACCGTCGCCGCGCTGGCCCGACGCGCGCTGGGGAGGGCACTGTCGTGAGCAACGAGGACCGCAACGAACAGCACGGGCAGCGGGAGCAGCCGCAGCACGGGCACTGGCAGCCGACGCCGCAGGGCGGCGAGTACGACGCCGAGGCGACCGCCTTCGTCCACCTGCCGCCGGAGGACCTGGCGAACATCCCGCTGGCCGCGCCCGGCCAGGGCTACGTACCGCCGATGATCCTGCCGCTGACCCCCGCGGCCGGCCTCGACCCGGCGGCCACGGGCAGCTGGGCCGTACCGACGCAGAACCCGCAGGAACAGGCCACGGGGCCGGAGCAGCCGGCACCCGGCGCGGTGCACTGGCCGGACCCGAACGAGCAGCAGACGCAGTACGGGTACGAGTACCCGTATCAGGAGCAGTACCGGGAGACGTCGGCCGCGACGGGCCAGTGGAACTTCACGGAGTCCACCGAGTTCACCGGTCACGTCGACCACACCGGCCACACCGACTACGGCGTTCAGCCCGGTCACGTCGACCACACCGGTCACGTCGACCACACCGGTTACGGTGTTCAGCCCGGTCACACCGACCACGATGGTCAGCTCGGCCACACCGACCACGGCGGTCACGGCGGTCACGTCGACCACGGTGTTCAGCCCGGTCATACCGACCACACCGACCACGGCGACCAGGGTGTCCAGCCGGGCCGGACCGGCCACGGTGGTCACGTCGACCACACCGGCAACGTCGATCACGTCGACCAGGTCGGCAACGTCGACCACGCCGTTCAGCCCGGCCACACCGGCCAGTGGACGATCCCGGTCGCCGACGGTGACCTCCCGGAGGAGTCCGGCGAGTTCGCGGCCTCGGCGCTGGCCGCCCAGTGGTACGCGGACCGGACTCCACCGGCCACGCTGCCGGGCGGTGCCCCCGCGCCGTGGGCGGCCCAGCAGCCGGTCGCGGAGCCCGAGCCCGCGGTGGGGCCGGAGCCCGCACCCGGTGCGGACATCGAGCCGGAGCACGCGCCGGGAGCCGATTTCGCACCTGCCGCGGAGTCCGCGGCGGAGCCTCCCGAGACGCCCTCGGCGTCGCACCCCGTGGCCCACGGGGATGCTCTCCGGGTCTCCGAGGCGGCCACACCGGAGACGGCCGGCGAGGACGCCCCCGTACCCGCTGCCGGAGACACGGGAGACGTCCCCGTGCTCGCTGCCGGAGGAACGGGAGACGTCCCCGTGCTCGGAGCGGACCTTGCGCAGGCCCCGGCCCCCGACACCGCCGTGGCGGAGGACGCCTCTGCCGAACACCCGGTGGAGGCCGCGTCCGAGGACCTCCCGGCCGAGCCGTCGCCCGACGCGCCACCACTGGACACCTCGCCGGACGCCCCGTCGGACGCCCCACCGCTCGAAGCAGAGCTCCCTGAGGACCGGCTCCCCGAAGGCCGGCTCCCGGAAGCGCAACTCTCCGAAGGACAGCGTGCCGAGGGGCAGGATTCCGAGAGGCAGCTCTCCGAGGAACAGCTTCCCGACGGGCAACTCCCCGAGTCTCAGCCGCTCGAAGCCCAGGCCGTCGAGGCCCAGCTCCCCGAGGCCGGGCTCCCCGAGGCCCAACTTTCCGAGTCCCAGGCTGCCTTCGACGTTCCCAGCGAGCACCCGGCAGCCTCTTACGTCCTGCATGTGAACGGCGCCGACCGCCCCGTCACCGACGCCTGGATCGGCGAGTCGCTCCTCTACGTGCTGCGCGAGCGCCTCGGCCTCGCGGGGGCCAAGGACGGCTGCTCACAGGGTGAGTGCGGGGCCTGCAACGTCCAGGTGGACGGCCGTCTGGTCGCCTCCTGCCTGGTCCCCGCGGCGACCGCGGCCGGCAGCGAGGTCCGTACGGTCGAGGGCCTGGCCGTGGACGGCGAGCCGTCCGACGTCCAGCGCGCCCTTGCCAAGTGCGGGGCCGTCCAGTGCGGCTTCTGCATCCCCGGCATGGCGATGACCGTCCACGACCTGCTGGAGGGCAACCACGCCCCCAGCGAACTGGAGACGCGTCAGGCGCTCTGCGGCAACCTCTGCCGCTGCTCCGGCTACCGGGGCGTCCTCGACGCCGTGAACGAGGTCATCGCGGGCCGCGAGGCAAGCGCCGACCCCGCCGCCTCGTCGGACTCCCCGTCCCCGGAGTCCGACGAGGTCCGCATCCCCCACCAGGCGGCCCCGGACGCCCGTAGCATTCAGCCGCACCCGCAGGACGGAGGCATGGCGTGAGCAACGACGCAGCCACCGCTGCCAACGCGACCAGCACACGGATCACCACCCCACCGGCAGAAGGATCCGACGCCGAGCCGTCCGCGCTCGGCCTCGGCGTCTCCCTCCCGCCCGCCGACGCGCGTGCGAAGACCGAGGGCACCTTCCCGTACGCAGCCGACCTCTGGGCCGAGGGCCTGCTGTGGGCGGCCGTACTCCGCTCCCCGCACCCGCACGCCCGCATCCTGTCCATCGACACCTCGGGTGCCGTCGAGATGCCCGGGGTCCGGGCCGTCATCACGCACGAGGACATCCCCGGGGAGAAGGCGTACGGGCGCAGGGTCGTCGACCGCCCGGTCTTCGCGTCCGACCTGGTCCGCCACCACGGCGAGCCGATCGCCGCGGTCGCCGCCGACCACCCCGACACGGCCCGGCTCGCCGCCGCGGCCATCACCGTCGAGTACGAGGTCCTCGAACCGGTCACCGACCCGGAGAAGGCCTTCGCCGCCGAACCGCTGCACCCCGACGGCAATCTGATCCGCCACATCCCGCTGTGCTACGGCGACCCGGAGGTCACCGGCGAGGTCGTCGTCGAGGGCCTGTATCGCATCGGCCGCCAGGACCCCGCCCCGATCGGCGCCGAGGCCGGACTCGCGGTGCCCCGCCCCGACGGCGGCGTGGAGATCTACACCGCCTCCACCGACCCGCACACCGACCGCGATCTCGCCGCCGCCTGCTTCGGCCTCGAACCGGACCGGGTGAAGGTCGTCGTCACCGGCGTCCCCGGCGCGACCGGCGACCGCGAGGACCCCGGCTTCCAGCTCCCGCTCGGCCTGCTCGCGCTGCGCACCGGCTGCCCGGTCAAACTGGCCGCCACCCGCGAGGAGTCCTTCCTCGGCCATGCCCACCGCCACCCGACGCTGCTGCGCTACCGCCACCACGCGGACGCGGAGGGCCGGCTGGTGAAGGTCGAGGCGCAGATCCTGCTCGACGCGGGTGCGTACGCCGACGCCTCGTCCGAGTCGCTGGCCGCGGCGGTCGCGTTCGCCTGTGGCCCGTACGTCGTCCCGCACGCCTTCATCGAGGGCTGGGCGGTCCGTACGAACAACCCGCCGTCGGGCCATGTGCGCGGCGAGGGCGCCATGCAGGTCTGCGCGGCGTACGAGGGCCAGATGGACAAGCTGGCCGCCAAGCTCGGCATCGAGCCGGCCGAGCTGCGCCTGCGCAACGTCCTGTCCACCGGCGACATCCTCCCCACCGGTCAGACGGTGACCTGCCCGGCACCGGTCTCCGAACTCCTCACCGCGGTACGGGACTTCCCCCTCCCCGCTCTGCCCAAGGACGCCCCGGAGGACGACTGGCTGCTCCCCGGCGGCCCGGAGGGCGCGGGCGAGCCCGGCGCGGTGCGCCGAGGGGTCGGCTACGCGATCGGCATGGTCCACATGCTCGGCGCGGAGGGCGCCGACGAGGTCTCCACGGCCACGGTCCGGGTCCACGACGGCATCGCCACGGTCATCTGCGCCGCGGTCGAGACGGGCCAGGGCTTCTCGACCCTCGCCCGCCAGGTGGTCCAGGAGACGCTGGGGATCGAAGAGGTCCACGTGGCGTCCGTCGACACCGACCAGCCCCCGGCGGGCCCGGCGACGCACGGCCGCCACACCTGGGTCTCGGCCGGAGCGGTGGAACGCGCCGCCAAGATGGTCCGTACGCAGCTGCTCCAGCCGCTGGCCCACAAGTTCGGCATGTCCACGGAGCTGCTGCAGATCGCCGACGGCAAGATCACCTCGTACGACGGGGTGCTGTCCACGACGGTCATGGAAGCGATGGACGGCAAGGAACTCTGGGCCACCGCCCAGTGCCGCCCCCACCCGACCGAACCCCTGGACGCGTCGGGCCAGGGCGACGCCTTCGTCGGCCTCGCCTTCTGCGCGATCCGCGCGGTGGTGGACGTCGACATCGAACTCGGCTCCGTCCGGGTCGTGGAGATGGCGATCGCCCAGGACGTCGGCCGGGTCCTCAACCCGTCCCAGCTGGCGACCCGTATCGAGGCGGGCATCACCCAGGGCATCGGCGCCGCCCTCACCGAGAACCTCCGCAGCGCCCGCGGCCTGATCCGCCACCCCGACCTCACCGGCTACGCGCTCCCGACCGCCCTGGACGCACCGGACATCCGCATCGTCGAACTCGTCGAAGAACGCGACGTGGTGGCCCCCTTCGGAGCCAAGCCCGCCTCGGCGGTCCCCGTGGTGACGTCCCCCGCAGCAGTGGCCGCAGCGGTACGGGCCGCCACCGGCCGCCCGATCAACCGCCTCCCCATCCGACCCCAGGCGGCGGTGGCGGCCCCCAAGTCCTGAGGCCCGCACCGATGATGTGATCCGGCATCGAACGGCCTGCACACCGTGGCCGTCGAAGGGGCGTTTGACCACGACCTCGCACACGCCCCGGCCGGGCGGGGCGGGCCCGGTCGTGCCGCCTCGGGTGGGCTCGGGTGGGCTCGGTCCAGCGGCAGACCGCGGGACGGGGGCAGGTCACCCCCTTGCCGCATCGTGTGGCATCACATGGCGTCGAGTGGCGCGGCTTGGCGCCATCCCAGTGCCATCCGATGCCGTCCGGCGTCACCCGGTGCCGCCTGGTGTCGTCCGCTGCCTTTCCGTGCCCCGTCAGGCGCGGGCGCGCGCGTGGCGCCACGATCAAGCAGATAAGCGCCAAGACGTTTTCGCAGGTCAGCGCGGTTAGGTCAGGTGTCGGCCCGGGAATGTTCCCTTACGCCTTGCGAGTGGCGCCATGATGGTGCCATCATGGCGTCATGGACCTCACTCCGTATGTCGACACCCTCCGCCGCGAACTTGCGGTGGCCGCCGAAGCCGGCGGCGAGGAAGCCCGCGAGCTGGCGGCGAGACTCACCGCTCCCCTGGAGTCGGCGGCCCGGCTGACCATGCTCAATGTGCTCTCCGCCGCGACGGACGAGATCACCCGCGAACTCGCCCCCGGCTCGGTCGACGTACGGCTGCGCGGGCTCGACCCCGACTTCGTGGTGACGCCGCCGCCCACCGACGGCGGCGCCCCCGCGGAGCCGGCCGTGCCTGTCGAGCCGCTCAAGGCCCCGGCCCCGGCCGACGGTGACGAGGGCGGCACCGCCCGCGTCAACCTGCGCCTGCCGGCCCACCTCAAGACCCGCGCCGAGGAGGCCGCGAGCCGCGAGGGCCTGTCGGTCAACGCGTGGCTGGTGCGGGCCGTGTCGGCCGCGGTCGACGGCGGCGCCCGGCCGCGTACGACGGAGAAGGCCCGGACCATCGGACAGGGCTTCACGGGCTGGGTGCGCTAGTCGCGTCCCCATCCCACCGCTTCACCCACACCGCGTCCCACCAGCGGGGACGTCCTGAAGACCCAAGAGGACGGGACAGCCATGCCTTCTTTCGACACTCCCGAACCGATCTCGGCCACGGCGCACGTGGATGCCGGTTCCATCCAGTTCACCGCGGGTGACCGCCTCGACACCGTCGTCGAGGTGCGGCCCCGCGACCCGAAGCGGGACCAGGACGTACGGGCGGCCGACCAGACCGAGGTCACGTACGCAAGCGGCGTACTGACCGTCAGAACGCCCAAGTCCAATCTGTTCGGCCGCACCGGCACCGTCGACGTGACGGTCGAACTGCCCACGGGTTCGCGCATCGACATGACCGGCGCCTGGGCCCAGGTGCTCGGCGAGGGCCGGCTCGGCGAGGTCCGCGTGAAGACCTCGGCCGGCGACGTCCGCCTCGACACGACCGGCCCGCTGAAGCTGACCGCCTCGCACGGCTCGATCACCGTGGACCGGGTCGAGGGCATGGCCGAGATCACCACCAGCTCCGGCAGTCTGCGCGTCGGCCTCGTCGACGGCCCCGCCGTCCTGAAGAACTCGCACGGCACCACGACCGTCGGCGCCGCGACCGGCGAGCTGCGGGTGAGCGGCGCCAACGGCGACATCGAGATCCGGCGCGCCGAGGACTCGGTCACCGCCACCACCGCCCACGGCACCCTGCGCGTGGGTGAAGTGGCCCGCGGCACCGTCCAGTTGGAGACCTCCTACGGTGCCATCGAGGTCGGCGTCCGCGAGGGCACGGCCGCCTGGCTCGACGTCCACTCGGGCTCCGGGCAGGTGCGCAACACGCTCACCGTGTCCGAGACCCCGGGGAAGAGCGAGGACACCGTCGAGGTCCGCGCCCGCACCCGGTACGGCAACATCGACGTCCGCCGCGCCAAGGTCTGACCCCGGAAGAACCGACCCCGACTCACTCACTCCCCAGCCACTTCAGCCTTCGATTGGGAGGGCCCCATGCCTTCTTCTGTCATGCCCGCATCAAGGCAGGGCGACGGTCACCCGTCGCCGGCCGCCGTCTCCGCCGTCGGTCTGCGCAAGTCGTACGGCGACAAGACCGTGCTCGACGGCATCGATCTGCACATCCCGGCCGGGTCCGTGTTCGCGCTGCTCGGGCCGAACGGCGCCGGCAAGACCACCGCCGTGAAGATCCTGTCCACGCTCATCACCGCCGACGGCGGGCAGGTCCGGGTCGCGGGCCACGACATCGCCACGTCACCGGACGGGGTGCGTGCCGCGATCGGCGTCACCGGGCAGTTCTCCGCCGTCGACGGGCTGATCACCGGCGAGGAGAACATGCTCCTCATGGCGGACCTGCACCACCTCTCCAAGCGCGAGGGGCGGCGGGTCACCGCCGAACTCCTGGAGCGGTTCGACCTCGTCGACGCCGCCAAGAAGCCCGCCCAGAGCTACTCCGGCGGCATGAAGCGCCGCCTCGACATCGCCATGACCCTCGTCGGCAACCCGCGGATCATCTTCCTCGACGAGCCGACCACCGGCCTCGACCCGCGCAGCCGCCACAACATGTGGCAGATCATCCGCGCGCTCGTCTCCGACGGCGTCACCGTCTTCCTCACCACCCAGTACCTGGACGAGGCCGACGAGCTCGCCGACCGCATCGCGGTGCTGAACGACGGCAAGATCGCCGCAGAGGGGAGCGCCGAGGAACTGAAGCGGCTCATCCCGGGCGGGCACGTGCGGCTGCGGTTCACCGACCCGGCCGCGTATCAGAGCGCCGCCGTCGCGCTGCGCGACGTCACCCGGGACGACGAGGCGCTCGCGCTGCAGATTCCCAGCGACGGCAGCCAGCGCGAGCTGCGCTCCCTCCTCGACTGGCTGGACTCGGCCGGCATCGAGGCGGACGAACTGACCGTGCACACCCCCGACCTCGACGACGTGTTCTTCGCCCTGACCGGCTCCACCGTGCCCAGCCAGCGCAGCCAGACCAGCCAGCCCAGCCAGTCCAAGGAGGATGTCCGATGAGTTCCCTCTCCCTCGCCGTGCGCGACTCGTCCACGATGCTGCGGCGGAATCTGCTGCACGCGCGGCGCTACCCGTCCATGACGCTGAATCTGCTGCTCACGCCGGTCATGCTGCTGCTGCTCTTCGTCTACGTCTTCGGCGACGTGATGAGCGCGGGCATCGGCGGCGGCGGCGCCGATCGCTCCGAGTACATCGCCTACCTCGTGCCGGGCCTTCTGCTGATGACCATCGGCAGCACCACGATCGGCACCGCGGTCTCCGTCTCCAACGACATGACCGAGGGCATCATCGCCCGCTTCCGCACCATGGCGATCCACCGCAGCTCCGTGCTCACCGGGCACGTCATCGGCAGCGTGCTGCAGTCGATCGCCAGCGTGGTCCTCGTGGGTGCCGTCGGCGTGGCCATCGGCTTCCGCTCCACGGACGCCACGGCCCTGGAGTGGATCGCGGCATTCGGGCTGCTCACGCTGTTCGCCCTGGCGCTCACCTGGATCGCGGTCGGGATGGGCATGGTCAGCCCGAACGCCGAGGCGGCCAGCAACAACGCGATGCCGCTGATCTTCCTTCCGCTCATCTCCAGCGCCTTCGTCCCGGTCGACGCGATGCCGGGCTGGTTCCAGCCGATCGCCGAGTACCAGCCGTTCACTCCGGCCATCGAGACCCTGCGCGGGCTGCTGCTGGGCAGCGAGATCGGCCACAACGGGTGGCTCGCCGTCGCCTGGTGCCTGGGCCTCACCGTGCTCGGCTACTTCTGGTCGAAGGCGGTTTTCAACCGCGATCCGAAGTAGCAGGAAGAGCCGCCCGCCCCGGAAATCCCCCGGGGCGGGCGGCTTCGTCTGCGAGGCCGTGACCGGATTCGAACCGGTGTAACTCGAGTTGCAGTCGAGCCCCTGAACCACTCGGGCACACGGCCGTGTGTTCCTCGTCGTGGTCAGAACGTAGGGCCGGGTGTCCTCGCCGCTCAAGGGTGCGGGGCGGGCCGCAACGCGACTGCCACACCGCGTTCACGATCGGGTCCTGCCGCCGCCCGCCCGGCACGGCGCGGTCCTACGACCAACAGACGAGAGAGGGACCGTCTCGCGACAGGGGTCATAGGAGATCTTGCCCCTTACTCTTGGGCTCATGAGTGCCCTGGAACCACGAGACGCCGGTACCGATGCCGGCACCGCCGCCGATGCGGCGATACCGACCCCGTCCGCCGAAACCGGAGGGGTGCTCGGGCGGACGTACCGGGCGCTCAGCGTCGGCATCGTCTCCGTCGTGTTCCTGATCGCCTTCGAGGCGACGGCCGTGGGGACCGCGATGCCGGTCGCCGCCCGTGAGCTGCACGGCGTACCGCTCTACGCGTTCGCGTTCTCCGCGTACTTCACCACCAGTCTGTTCGCCATGGTCCTCTCCGGGCAGTGGGCGGACCGGCGCGGGCCACTGGGGCCGCTGGCCACCGGGATCAGCGCGTTCGGGGTGGGGCTGCTGCTGTCCGGGACCGCCGGGACGATGTGGATGTTCGTCGCGGGGCGGGCCGTCCAGGGGCTCGGCGGCGGGCTCGTGATCGTGGCGCTGTACGTGGTGATCAGCCGCGCGTATCCGGAGCGTCTGCGGCCGTCGATCATGGCCGCGTTCGCCGCGAGCTGGGTGATCCCGTCCGTCGTGGGGCCGCTCGCCTCCGGGAGCGTGACCGAACACCTGGGATGGCGGTGGGTCTTCATCGGCATCCCCGTCCTCGTGGTGTTCCCGCTGGCGCTCGCGCTGCCCGCGATCCGGCGCCGGGCGTCCGGGCCGGCCGATCCGGCGGCGCCCGTCGAACCGTACGACCGTCGCCGCATCCTGCTCGCGCTCGGGATCTCGCTGGGCGCGGGGCTGCTCCAGTACGCCGGGCAGGAGCGGAACTGGTTCGCGCTGCTTCCGGCCGCCGCGGGGGTTGCCCTGCTCGTCCCCGCCGTGCGCGGACTGCTGCCCCCGGGCACGGGCCGGGCGGCGCGCGGGCTGCCCTCGGTGGTGCTGCTGCGCGGGGTGGCGGCCGGGTCGTTCATCGCCGCCGAGTCGTTCGTACCGCTGATGCTGGTGACCCAGCGCGGGCTGAGCCCGACGATGGCCGGGCTCTCGCTCGCGGCCGGGGGAGCGACCTGGGCGCTCGGTTCGTACGTGCAGTCCCGGCCACGCCTTGAGCGGTACCGGGAACGCCTGATGGTGGGCGGCATGGTGCTGGTCGCCGCGGCGATAGCGGCCGCGCCGTCCGTGCTGATCGACTCGGTGCCGGTCTGGACCGTGGCCGTGGCCTGGGCCTTCGGCTGCTTCGGCATGGGCATGGTGATCGCGTCGACGAGCGTGCTGCTGCTGAAGCTGTCGGCGCCGGAGGAGGCGGGCGCGAACTCGGCCGCCCTCCAGATCTCCGACGGGCTGTCGAACGTCCTGCTGCTGGCCGCGGGCGGGGCGGCCTTCGCCGCGCTCGGCGGAGGTGCGGTGGGGGCCGTGCACGGGGCGGTGGAGGCGGGGGCCTCCGGGTCGCATCCGGGGGCGTTCGCGGTGGTCTTCCTGCCGATGGCGGGGGTGGCGCTGGTGGGGGCGTGGGTGGCGGCGCGGGTGCGGGCGCGGTAGCTGGTACCAATGTGGCCCCACTCGGTGGTGCCGTTTCGGTATGGCCATGAACCTGCGTCTTCGTGACGATCAGACCGAAGCCCTCAAGCGGCGCGCGGAGCAGGAGGGGACCAGCATGCACGCCATACTGCTGCAGGCCGTCGACGACTACCTGGCCAGAACCGCTCAGCAGGCCATCGTCCGCAAGACGGCCAAGGAGCAGGCGGCCAAGTGGAGCGAACTCATGGAGCGGCTCAAGTGAGCTGTGTCTACCTGACCTCCGAGGACATCCTCGTCATCGCCGAGCACGCCTGCACGGACATGCACATCGTCGTGCGCGATGCCGGGCTCCTCGAATCGGCGGCACACCGCCCCTCCGCGGCCATGTTCGGCGAGGAGGCCTACCCGGACCTGATCGACAAGGCTGCCGCGCTCCTGCAGTCCCTGGCGATCAACCATCCGCTTTTCGATGGCAACAAACCCATGGCCTGGCTGTCGTGCGTGACCTTCCTGGCGATGAACGGGGTCGATCTCCGCCCGGACATCGATGCCGCGGAACGCCTGGTGATCGCGGTGGCCACCGGGGAAATGGACGAGGTGAAAGCCATCTCTCAAGGGCTGCGCGAGCTGGTCGTCGACGTCGTGTGACGGCCATCGCAATTCCGTGCGGGGCGGCGTAGTCCGAGGCGGTTCACGCCTGGCCCCCCGGTAGGGTGGCCCGGTTGTCGTATCGCGTACGGGTCCGTCCCGGCCCGTACGGACAGCGCCCCACGTACCCGAGAGACCCGAACCGGAGACCGTGACTACTACCGCCTCCCACCACCTCTCACCCGCCTTCCCCGGCCGCGCCCCCTGGGGCACGGCCGGAAAGCTGCGAGCCTGGCAGCAGGGCGCCATGGAGAAGTACATCCAGGAGCAGCCGCGCGACTTCCTCGCGGTCGCCACCCCCGGCGCGGGGAAGACCACCTTCGCGCTGACCCTCGCGTCATGGCTGCTGCACCACCACGTGGTGCAGCAGGTCACCGTCGTCGCGCCGACCGAGCACCTGAAGAAGCAGTGGGCCGAGGCCGCGGCCCGGATAGGGATCAAGCTCGACCCCGAGTACAGCGCGGGCCCCGTCAGCAAGGAGTACCACGGGGTCGCGATCACCTACGCGGGTGTCGGCGTCCGGCCGATGCTGCACCGCAACCGGTGCGAGCAGCGCAAGACCCTCGTGATCCTCGACGAGATCCACCACGCCGGTGACTCGAAGTCCTGGGGCGAGGCCTGCCAGGAGGCGTTCGACCCGGCCACCCGGCGCCTCGCGCTCACCGGTACGCCGTTCCGGTCCGACACCAACCCGATCCCCTTCGTCGTGTACGAGGAGGGGAACGACGGCATCCGGCGCTCCTCGGCCGACTACACCTACGGCTACGGCAACGCGCTCGCCGACGGCGTCGTGCGGCCCGTGATCTTCCTCAGCTACAGCGGCAACATGCGCTGGCGCACCAAGGCCGGTGACGAGATCGCCGCCCGGCTCGGCGAGCCGATGACCAAGGACGCCATCGGGCAGGCCTGGCGTACCGCCCTCTCGCCCACCGGGGACTGGATCCCCAATGTGCTGAGCGCCGCCGACAAGCGGCTGACCGAGGTGCGCAAGGGCATTCCGGACGCCGGTGGGCTCGTCATCGCCACCGACCAGGAATCGGCACGCGAGTACGCCAAGATCCTCAAGAGGGTCACGGGCGAGAAGGCCACCGTGGTCCTCTCCGACGAGAAGGCCGCGTCGAAGAAGATCGACCAGTTCAGCGAGGACGAATCGCGCTGGATGGTCGCGGTCCGCATGGTGTCGGAGGGCGTCGACGTGCCGCGCCTCGCCGTGGGCGTGTACGCCACCACCATCTCCACGCCGCTCTTCTTCGCGCAGGCCGTCGGCCGTTTCGTGCGGTCGCGCAGGCGCGGCGAGACCGCCTCCGTCTTCGTGCCGACCATTCCGATGCTCCTCGACTTCGCCAACGAGATGGAGGTCGAGCGGGACCACGTCCTCGACAAGCCCAAGAAGGGCAGTGACGAGGAGAACCCGTTCGCGGAGGAGGACAAGCTCCTCGCCGACGCCGAGAAGCTGGAGGACGAGGAGACCGAGGAGCAGCTGCCCTTCGAGGCCCTCGAATCCGACGCGGTCTTCGACCGGGTGCTGTACGACGGTGCCGAATTCGGCATGCAGGCACACCCCGGGAGCGAGGAGGAGCAGGACTACCTGGGGATTCCGGGGCTGCTGGAACCCGACCAGGTGCAGCTGCTGCTCCAGAAGCGGCAGACCCGGCAGATCGCGCACAGCCGTCAGAAGCCGGCCGGGGAGGCCGACCTGCTGGAGAAGCCGGCCGAGGCGCGGCCGGTGGTCACCCACAAGCAGCTGCTGGGACTGCGCAAGCAGCTCAACACGATGGTGTCGGCGTACACGCACCAGAGCGGCAAGCCGCACGGAGTGATCCACACCGAGCTGCGGCGGGTGTGCGGCGGGCCGCCGAGTGCGGAGGCCACGGCCGGGCAGATCCAGCAGCGGATCGAGAAGGTTCAGGAGTGGGCCACCCGGATGAGGTGAGCCGGCACCTACGGCCCCCGGTGCGCGGGCGGAGCGATCCGCCTGTGCACCGGGGGCCTCGCGGTTATCCGGGCAGGGCGTCGGGTACTTCGGCGGGCAGCTTCGCCTGGGCGGCGCAGCCGAGTTCCTTGGCCAGGGCGCGGGACATGTCGTTGAGGATCGTCATACGGTCCTTGCCGGTGCTGTCGGCGTTCATCTTGTTCTTCGCCGAGTACATTTCGGCCTTCACGTAAGGGGCGCTGCCTTCGGGTCGCTTTGTGGGGCATTCGAAGAACAGGGAAGTGGCCACGTACCCCGTCGCGGAGGCGTACACCCCGAGCGGGTAGAACAACTGGTCGTGGTCCTTGTCCTTTGCCGCCTCCATCGGGTCCGGGTGGCTCTGCCGCGCCATGAACCCGATGGTCAACAAGGGGCGTCCGCTCTTGTCGCCCTCCGGATACAGGATGCACTCGTAGCGGGAGATCGTGGATTCCTGAAGGCCCTTCGCGGCCGACTCCAGCGACCACCTCCCGGGATCTTCCGGCTCGGTGTATCCGTCCTTGCCCCCGATGTGCTTGAGCGCGGCCGCACCCGCCGACGTCAGCGTTCCGTCACAGACCTGTGATGTGGAGAGCACGTCCGGCTTGTCGGTCCTGGCACCATCGTCGCTGCACGCGGTGGCCCCGCCGGCGACGAGGGCCGCGCACACGGCCCAGCGGACCGGCGTCCACATGAACGCTCCGCTCCTGGTGCGGGTGATTGTCTGTCTCATGGTGGTCAGTCCTTGTACGGGGCGCGCCCGCGGTAGTCATCCTGAAGCGACCCCGTCCCGAGGTAACTGCTCTTGATGTCCTGGGCCCAGTCCTGGTCGTCGCCGACTTTCTCCATTCGGGGGTTCGCCTCGACATAGTTGGTGTAGGCGTCTCCCAGTTGGGCCACACCCGCGCCGTAGAACTTCTGACTTGTCATCTGCGACTTCTCGGTGGCGTCCTGCTCGGAGTCGTCGATGCTCTTGTCGACTTCGTGGCCGATGAATGTATTCACCATGTCCCCGACGGTGTCCGCCGCCATGGGAGCGACCACCAGGGCCGCGGCAGTGGAGCCGGGCAGCGGGATCGCCGCGATTCCGCCTCCCACCACCACGCCGGCGCCCAGCTTGACCCAGTCCCCGGAGCGGCCGAGAGACTTGTTGGCCTGCTCGGCGTCGTCCTTGTACGTGGTCTCCGCCTGCTGCACGCGCGAGTGGTCCAGGATGCCGCGGGCCTCGGCGCCCGTGGTGAGCGCGTCGTGCGCGTTGCCGATGTTCGCCTCGCTCGTGGCCGGGTAGGCGTCCAGCGCACTGAGCGTGTACAGGTGCTGCGCGGACGTGACCACTCCGTGCGAGGTCTCATCCTGGCCCAGCACGCTGAGAAAATTGATGGCGCCTTCGTTGCCGAAATTGGCTCGCCCCTGGTACTTCGCCGGGAACGTACCGTCGTCCTTCGCCTCATCGCCGATGCCCGACAGGCTGTAGTCGATGTCGTCGATGTAGGCCGCGCCCATCTTCCCCAGGCTGTCGGCCAGTTGTGACTGCTCGTGCAGCATTTTGGGGCCGTCCTCGCTCCCGTACAGGAACGCCACCTGCTCCATGACGCCGGCTGTCGCAGCCGTGCGGTGGTCTCTGCTGCCGGGGACCATGGGGTCCTTGCCGGACATCGGGTCGGCGTCGTACGCGTATCCCGTGGTGGCGGCTTCCAGGGCGTGACCGAGCGAGTCATGGCCGGAGATGACCTTGCTGTCGCCGCCGAAGGTGGCGTCCGGGAGCCAGATGCGGTCCTTGGTCAGGTACTTGAGGTGATCGTTCACCTCGCCCTCCTTGTCGACCGTCGCCCCCGCGCCTTCGGGCTGTGCGAAGAACTGGGTCGAGGCGTCGGGGTTGTGGCCCAGGGCTTCCATGAAGCCGGTCATCGGGTCCCGGCCGCGGTCGTTCTTCCCGTAGAAGTTGAGGTCTCCCTGATTCCAGTTGTTGATCCAGGGGTTCATGTTCTTGACGTTGTGTTCCTTGTCGTAGGCGATGAGTTTGTCGCCGTAGTCGTTGAGGAACTGGTCGTCGTAGTCGCCGAAGCGCATGAGATTGCTCATGACGCCGAAGCCCGTCGGGTCGTTGGCGTCGTCGATGCCGAGCCGGTCCGGGCCCAGCTTCACCATCTTCTCTTCCCAGTCCTGCATCTTGTCGCTGTCGGAGAGCGTGGCCGTGCCCAGTGTGATGCCGAGATTCTTCTGGAGCTTTTTCGCCTGCTCGATCCGGTCCCGGTCGGTCCCGTACCCCTGGTACGGGTCGGCGATCCCGGCATAGAACTCCAGGACCTTCTTCGGTTCCACCTGCGTGGCGAACCGCTCGGCGAAGAGCGGGTCGTTCTTGTAGGCGGCCAGGGTGGTGTTGAGCGTGTTGAGCTCGGTCAGCGTGACGTCGTGCGGGTCCTTCTTGAGGATCTCCGCCATCTTCTCCGCCTCCGCCACCGCCTTGGCCGCGGAGTCGCGGTCCGAGTAGCTGGCATCGGAGAAGCCGTACTTGGCCTGGTCGACAATGAGGGTGAGCACTTTCGCCGCCGATGTGTCGCTCTCCGTGGCCTTCTTCAGAATGTTCTGAATCTCGTCCCGGAACGCGTCGACGTCCTGTTGGGTGTGCTCGGGCAGCGTGGTGCCCTTCGCCGCCCGGTCGGGGTGGATGTTCATGGTGACGGTGAAGGATCCCTCGCCCATGTCCCGGACGGTGAGGTTCTTCTGCACCCCGCGGTGGATCGCGTCGTTGAGCTGTGTGCGGTAGCCGACGAGTTCCCCACGGGTGTCGGTGAGGATCTTTGTGACGGTTTCGGCCTGGGTGTGGGCGTCGGCGAATTCTCCGGCCGTCTTGTCCACGAAAGCGCGGGTCACGGTGGCGTTTTCACCGGCCCAGTTCGCTTTGTCCGACTTGGCTTTGAGGTCGTCCTTGGCGTCACCCTGGAGGGATTTGAGCTTTACGACCATTTGTTCCCAGTCGGTGATGGCCGCGTCCAGGTCGGAGAAGTTCGCGAAGCGCAGGGAGTCGAGGTCCATCAGTGGCCCGGCCTCTCGTCGAAGCCCTTGTCGAGCGTGTCGATGTTGCTGATGACCGTGCCGATGTAGACCTCGTCGCCGGCATGGGCGCCCTTGGTGTAATCGAGGTGGTTCGAGATGTGGGCGCAGGCGTCCAGCAGGGAGCGGACCTGGTCGATCCACCGCGAGGCCACATGATCGAGGGCCGCGCCTATGGCGAAGGTCTCCGTCTTGAGGCCTCCGGCGGCCTTCTGGGTGGCGGCGCGGGCGTGGTCACCGGCCTTCTCAAGATCTCCGTACATCCGGTATGCGGTATTGCCGATCGCCGCCAGGTCCTGCTGATCGACTTTCAGATCGCCCTGGGGAACCGGTCCTCCGCCGCCTGGTTCGACCTGGTTCAATTGCATCTGAGTCGAGTGTCTCTCTGCCGCCTCGGATTTCAGCTGCTCCCATTCGTCCCATGCCATTGGTGATTACCTTCCCCGCAGTCCCAATGATTCCCGTATGTCGCTCTTGCGGGCGGTATACGGTGCGTCACTTTATCAATGGGGCGGAGCAGTTGCCGTAAGAGTTGACCATGAATGGAAATGATCAACCGCAAGGGAGGTGTGTCCGGCACGGCTGCGCCGGATGGCGGGTCTGCGGCGGGCCGCCCGGCGCGGAGGCGACGGCCGGGCGGGCCCAGCAGCGGATCAAGAAGATCCGGGAGCGGGCCACCCGTATGACGTGAGGTGACGTGTCAGAGGCGTGCGGATGCCGGCCCGGGGCGGGGGCAGTGGCCTCCGTCCCGGGCCGGCGCCGTTCGTGCGGATCGAGTGCGGCTACCAGACGAACGCCGCGGACTGGTTGGCCGTGGCCACGCACGGAACCGTGGCCGACGTCGGGGACGAGGCCACGATCTGCAGGGACCAGTTCGTGGCGCTCGGCGGGCCGGACAGCACCACGGAGTCGGTGCGGTCACCCGCCGCCAGGGTGCCGGAGGTGAGCTTCAGCGGTCCCAGGGTGATCGGGTTGGGGCTGGTCATACCGGGGTTGGTCTTTCCGGAGAACTGCACCTGACTGGTGACGCCGCCCGAGGTCTTGGTGAGCTTGAGCGTCGTCGTGATGCTGTTCGGGTCGGCGCTGGTGCCCAGCGGCATCGTGATCGCCGTGGACGTGATCTTGATGGTCTTGGTCGTGCCCGAGTCGACAGCGGTCAGGGTGGCGAGACCGCTGCCCCAGGTCCCGCAGTCGTACGTGGCCGTCGCGGTCAGCGGGGTCACCGCCTGGGCCGTCGGCGCCAGGGCGAGCGCGGCGGCCGCGGAACAGGCCGCGGCCAGCACCAGCGGGACACGGACGCGTCTTCGGTTCTGCGGCCGCACGGTCGACGACCGTACTGAAGTGATGGACATGACGGGGGGAACTCCTTCCGGTTGAATTCCGCAGATTCGCAGGATTCGCAGGATCGATCCGCAGGAATCGCGGGGGATCGCGGGAATCGCAGTCGATCTTTCTTGCGGAGCTGCGTGCCGGGCCCGGCATGTCGGGTGCAGTGAAACTGTGATCTTCAGAGATGTCAAGAGATGTCAACAGGTGCGTGGAAAGTGCCTCGGAAATGCTTTTCGGGCATTTCAGGTAACGATCACTCTCCGGATAATGATCAGTCGGTTCTCTCTTGACTTCTCCGCACGTGACCTCCTCAATGTGCGCAATCAATGGGCCATGGAGGGGTGTCTGGTGATTCGACGACGAAGACCCGGCGTGACCGGTCTGCTCGCTGCCTGCTTCGTACTGTCACTGGGCTGTGCCGGGGCCACCGCCCAGGCCGCGCCGCCGGATGCGCGGCAGCAGGCCGCCGGTACGGTCACCCCGACCGTCCACTGCGTCCTGCCGGCCGGCCAGGGCGAGGCCACCGGGCCGCAGGAGATGACCGTCGAACTGTCTCCCGCGGTCGTCGCCCCGGGCGGCAAGGTGCACGCCAAGGTCACCCTCGGCCCGTCCCCCGCCACCAGCGCACTCGCGCTGGACGACGTGCCGACCATCCCCAGCCTCGACCTCGCCATGTCCGGCGGGGCCACCGGCACCGTCACCGTGCGGGGCGCCGAGTTCACGATGGACGTCCCGGCCGGGAAGCCCATCGAACTCCCGCCGTACGAGGGTGACTTCCTGGTCCCGACGGGCGCCTCCGGGGAGATCTCCTTCGCCCCGGTCCGCACACTGACGCAGACCAAGGTGCTCGGCTCGGTCTTCGAGACACCCTGTGACGTGGTCGGCGGGGGCGGCTCCATCGGTACCGTCACGGCGCAGGGCACCGGCTCCGAGCCCGCCACCCTGACCGCCCCGGCCGATCCCGTACGCCCCAACACCCCTGTGGCGCTGGGCGGTTCGGGCTGGACGCCGGGTGGTGCCCCCGTGCCCTCGCTCTGCGCGACGGGCGGGGGCGGCTGCGACCCGCTGAAGTTCAAGAGCCACACCCTCACCATCGACAGCTACGGAACGCTGCACGGCACGGCCACCCTCGCGGAGGCCGGGGCGGTGCCGGACGGCGCGTACGAGGTGAAGGTCAACGACGGTACGAAGGAAGCCACCGCTCCCCTCACCGTCAAGGCCGTCGCGGCCGGCGACCGCGAGATCTCCCTCTCGCGGAGCAGCGGACCGGTCGGCAGCGTGATCACGGTCAGCGGAAAGAACTACAACCCGGACCGCTGGATCAATGTCATCGGCCTCGACGCGGCGGGCACCGGGCTCGACGACAGCGCGGTCTACGTCAAGAGCGGCCCGGACGGCACCTTCGCCGTCGAGTTCACCGTGATCTCCGATGCCGTCGTCGCCGTCCAGGCCGACGAGGGCAACGACCCGGCCACTGTACGGACCACCCCGTTCACCGTGACCACGGACGGGGGAGGGGGCGGCGGCACCGCCGACCAGAAGCTGAACACCTCGGTCCGGGCCGGGACACTGTCCATGGTCCAGGACGGCGACACCGTCGACTTCGGTACGACGGTCCTGGGCACCGGCAGCGGTGTGCAGCGCTCCCGGCTCAACCGGGTCGAGGTGGAGGACGCCCGCGGCGTCAACAGCGGCTGGTCGCTGACCGCCACCCTCACCGGCTTCACCAGCGCCGACGGGGGCACCATCCCGGCGGACGCCGTCCGGTGGACACCCATGTGCACGGCGCAGAACGGGAGCGTGGGTGTGCCGGTGGCAGGATCGCCCGTCGCACTCGGGAGCCAGGCGGCGAGCCTCTGCCGGATGAATCCGGACGGCTCCCGCCCCTTCACCGGCGGCCGGTTCGACGCCGACGCCGATCTCGTACTGACGGTGCCCGGGTTCACCCGGCCCGGAGATTACAGCGCCACCCTGACCCTCACTCTTCTCTGAGAACCGTCAGGGGGAAAGTCCCGGAGACGCCCGCCCGCTCCGTATCGCGAAGGAGCAGGCGGGCGTCGCCCTTTCCGAGTTCGCGGAATTCCCGTAGTCATGGAGGAACCACATGGTCGCCCGACAGAGATCGAGAAGGACGGAAAGACCCGGTGCGGTGTTACGTCGTGCCGTCGCCCTCACCGCAGGGGCCGTGCTCGCCTGGACCGGCGGAACCGTCGCACTCGCCCCCGTCGCCCACGCGGGCACCGTCACCCCGACCGTCCACTGCACCCTGCCGGCCGGGCAGGGCGAGGCCACCGGGCCGCAGCAGATGAGCGTCGACCTCTCGCCGGGCATCGTCGACCCGGGCGGCAAGGTCCACGCCAAGGTCACCCTCGGCCCGTCGCCCGCCACCAGCGGACTCAGCCTGAGCGACGTGCCCACCACGCCCAGCATCGACTTCGCCATGTCGGGCGGAGCGACCGGCAAGGTCACCGTCACCGGACCCCAGATCAACCTGGACATCCCGTCCGGGAAGCCCATCGAGATCCCGCCGTACGAAGGGGACTTCCTCATCCCCGCCGACGCGAGCGGACCGATCTCCTTCACACCGGTGCGCAACCTGACGCGCACGAAGGTGCTCGGCTCCACCTATGAGACCCCGTGCGACGTGACCGGTGGCGGCGGCTCCATCGGCACTGTCACCGCCGAGGGCACCGCGGGGCATCCGGCCACCCTGACCGCGCCCACCGCCGCAGTCCGGCCGTCCACCGGGGTCGCCCTGTCCGGCAGCCTGTGGACCGCCGGCGCCACCCCCGTTCCGTCGCTGTGCGCGGCGGACGGCGGCGGCTGCGACGCCGGCAAGTTCGTCTCCAGCACCCTCGCGATCAGCGGCTCGGGCGAGCTGACCGGAAGCGCGGTGCTCGCCGCGGCGGGCACGGTGCCCGACGGCTCGTACCTGGTGAAGGTCGGTGACGGTACGAAGGAGGCGACCGCGCCCCTGACCGTCAAGGCGTTCCTGCCCACCGGGCCCCGGGCCATTGCGCTCTCCCGCGCCGGCGCACCGGTCGGCAGCGTCGTCAGGGTCACCGGCAGCAACTACTTCCAGGATCGGTGGATCAACACCGTCGGCCTGGACGCGACCGGGGCGACGCTCGACGACACCGCCGTCTATGTGAAGAGCACCCCCGACGGCACGTTCGGCGTCGACTTCACCGTGTCCGACCCGGCCATCGCCTCGATCCAGGTCGACGAGGGCAACGATCCGGCCACCGTACTGACCACCCCGTTCACCGTGACCGATGCCTCCGCGACGCTCTCCGCGGGCGCCGCGAAGGTCAAGCCCGGCGGAACGATCACCCTCTCCGGCGGCGACTGGCCGACCGGCACCACGCCCGCCGCCGCGCTCTGCGCCGCCGACGGTACCGCCTGCGACAGCGCGCGGATCAGCGGCTCCACCCTCCGGATCAACGCCGACGGAACCCTCGCCGGTACGGTCACCGTGGCCGGATCCACCCCGCGCGCCGTGTACGCGCTCCAGATCACCGCCGGGGGAGCGCAGGCCCTCACCCCGCTGACCGTCGCCCCGTCCTTCGTCGTCCTCACCCCGTCGGCCGGGCCGAAGGGGAGCGCCGTCACCGTCCTCGGCCAGGGCTTCGCCCCCGTCGCCACCGTGTCCATCGTCGGGCTGCGGGCCGACGGATCGCAGACGTCCGACCCGGTGCGGACGAAGGTCGTCGGGCTGGACGGAGCGTTCTCGCAGACCTTCACGGTCAACGCCACCGACACCGTCGCGATCCGGGTCCGGGAGGTCCTCGTCAACCCGCGTACCGAGACGGCGGCGTTCACCGTCCAGGACGGGACCGTCCCCGCCGGGCCGGCCTTCGCGCTCTCGCCGCCCGAGGGGCCCGTCGGCACGTCGGTCCAGGTGACCGGCCGGGGCTTCGCCCCCGTCGCCACGGTGTCGGTGACCGGCCGCACCGCCGACGGGAAGCAGACCTCGGACGCGTATGTCACCCGGATCGTCGGACTCGACGGCACGTTCGCCCTCAACTTCACCGTCCGCGATCCGGCGACGAGGGCGATCAGGGCCTGCGAGGTGCTCGTGAACGGAAAGATTGTGCAACAGTCGTTCACGGTGAGTTAACGTCCGTTCACGTCCGGTATACGGAGTGTCGCCGGGGCGTCGGTCGACCTGGACGCGCGTAGACGTCCAGGTTTCGGCCGGCGCCTCACTGACCGGCGCTTATGCTTTTTCACCGCAACTCCACTTCCACTGACGCCCGGATTCTGGACGAGGTCTTCCGCTGAGCGGACTGGCTCGCTACTGTCCAAAAAAATGAACGCCCCGTGGCAACGCCGCCGCGGAGCGCAGCCGGTGCCTTGGCCAGGCCGGCGGCCTCTCCGTGCGTCGCCGCTGGGACCGGCGGCGCACATTCCGTGGGAACCAGCCGCCGCCGCTCACCACAAGAGGAGAGGGCGTCGTGACCGCGGAGACCTCCCAGACGCTCGACCGGGGACTACGGGTCCTCAAGCTGCTCGCCGACACCGACCACGGCCTGACCGTCACCGAGTTGTCCAACAAACTCGGCGTCAACCGCACCGTGGTCTACCGCCTGCTCGCCACCCTGGAGCAACACGCCCTGGTGCGCCGTGATCTGGGTGGCCGGGCCAGGGTGGGCCTGGGCGTGCTGCGCCTGGGCCGCCAGGTGCATCCGCTCGTACGGGAAGCCGCGCTGCCCGCGCTGCGGTCCCTCGCCGAGGACATCGGGGCCACCGCCCACCTCACGCTGGTCGACGGCAGTGACGCGCTGGCGGTGGCGGTCGTCGAGCCGACCTGGACCGACTACCACGTGGCCTACCGGGCCGGGTTCCGCCACCCGCTGGACCGGGGTGCCGCGGGCCGCGCGATCCTCGCCGCCCGCCAGAAACCGGTGGGCGAGACCGCCTTCACCCTCACCCACGGCGAGCTGGAAGCCGGGGCGAGCGGGGCGGCGGCCGCGCTGGTGGGGGTGACCGGGGTCGAGGGCAGCGTCGGCGTGGTGATGCTCGCCGATTCCGTACCCGAGCGGGTCGGCCCCCGGGTCGTGGACGCGGCCCGCGAGGTGGCGGACGCGCTGAGGTAGGGCCGGGGCACGGCCCGCACCACCCGCCCCGGTGGTTAGATTGGGCGGGTGCTCACTCGTCTCTCGCGCCCCCGCACCCTCGCCCTGTGCGCCCTGCCCGTAGTCGCCCTGTTCGGTGTGGCCGCCTTCGCGCCGCTGCCGTTCACGCTGGCGCAGCCGGGCACGACCGCGAACGTGCTCGGGAGCGATCACGGCACTCCTGTGATCAGCATCAAGGGCGCGCCCACCCGCACCACCCGGGGCGAGCTGCGGATGACGACGATCGTCGCGACCGGGCCCACCGCCGACGTCGGTGCCGGTGATGTGATCGACAGCTGGTTCCGGACGGACCGGGCGGTCCTGCCCCGCGAATCCGTCTACCCGACCGGCGGCTCCGAGAAGGAGATCGAGCAGCACAACCTCGACGACATGCGGAAGTCGCAGAACTCCGCCGTCGACGCGGCCCTGAACTATCTCGGCAAGCCCAAGGGCTCGGTCGACGTCACCCTGCACCTCGCCGATGTGGGCGGCCCCAGCGCGGGCCTGTTCTTCGCGCTCGGCATCGTCGACAAGCTCGACGGCGACGGCTCCGGCGGCGACCTCACCGGTGGCCGCACCGTCGCGGGCACCGGCACGATCCAGGCGAACGGCGAGGTCGGGGCGGTCGGCGGGGTGTCGCTGAAGACTCAGGCCGCGCGCCGTGACGGTGCGACCGTCTTCCTCGTCCCGAAGGCCGAGTGCACGGAGGCGGGCGCCGAGCTGCCCAAGGGGCTCCGGCTGATCCCCGTCACGACCCTGAAGAGCGCGGTGTCCTCGCTCCAGGCACTGGAGCAGGGGCGCAAGGTCCCGAGCTGCTGACCTTGCGGGCCGGTGACGGCACGGCAGCCCCCGCCGCCTCGGTCCCGGCCCCGGCCTCGGTCCCGCCCTCGGTCCCGGCTTCGGCCTCGGTCCCGCCCTCGGTCCCGGCTTCGGCCTCGCTCCCCACCCCGTCCATCGTGCGCCAGACCGGGAACACCAGCGGGCTCAGCGTCGCCAGCAGGTACACCCCGCCCATCGCCAGCAGCGCACCCCGCGCGCCCGCGCTCTCCACCAGCAGGCCGGCCGCGAGACCGCCCACCGGCATGGCGAGTTCGCCGCCCGCCGTGAGGACCCCGGAGACCCGGCTGCGGAGCTCGTCGGGCACGCTTCCGTAGATCACCGTCGTCAGGATCGGGTTCAGCATCCCGCCCGCGATGCCGCTCAGTGCCATGGTCACGGCCAGCGGCAGCGTCGTCCCGGTCAGCGCCGCGACCGCGTACCTGGGTGCACCGCACAGCAGTACGCACACCGTGAACACGGCTCGTCGCGAGAAGCGGTGGCCGAACCACCCGTACAGCAGCGCCCCGGTCAGCCCGCCCGCGCCGAACAGCGCGGTGAGCAGTCCGATGTCCCTGGCCCCGCCCAGCTCGGCGGAGGCGTGCACCGGCAGCAGGACGGCGTTCCAGCCCTGGTCGGTGCCGTTCATGAAGAGGACCATCACCACGACCGCGAGCAGCAGCCGGTTGCCCAGCAAGTAGGTGTATCCCTCGCGCAGTTCGGTGCGGTACGCCCGCAGCGTGACCGGCTCGGCGGCCTTGCGCGGTTCGGCCGCGCGGACCCCCCGCACCCCGGACGCGATCAGCAGCGCGGACGTCAGGAACGTCGCGGCGTCCAGCAGCAGGACGGTCTCCGCGCCGACCAGCGCGATCAGTACGCCGGCCAGCGCCGCCCCGACCATCCGGGCGCCGCGCGAGACGGCGTCGAAGAGGCTGGCGGCGCGGGCGAGGGTGGTTCCGGCGTGCTCGGCGAGATCCGGTACGAGGACGTAGCGCGCCGTGTTGCCCGGAGTGTGCAGGAGTCCGCCGACCGCCATCAGCGCGCACAGCATCCAGAACGCCAGTGCGTCCGCGTAGTGCAGCACCGGTATGGCGGCGACGGAGACGCCGCACACCAGATCGGAGGTGACGGAGACCCGCCGGCGTCCGATCCGGTCGATGACGGGCCCGCCGATCAGTGCCGAGACGACGATCGGCAGTGTCGCGCAGAAGGCGACGACACCGGCCCTTCCCGCACTGCCCGTGGTCTCCAGGACGAACCACGGCACCCCGATCAGGGTGAGTGAAGTCCCGGCGGTGGATATGGAGTTGGCTGCCAGCACGGATGCGAGCGGCCTGCGGTCACGCATGCCCGCGGGTGTGGTGTCCCGCGCGTTCTTCCCCCCGTCCATCGTGCTAGGCCGTACGGGGCGAGTGGAGTGCCGGTGTGGGCCGGTTCGGTATCAGGCGCAGGCCCAGCTCGACCATGGTCCAGCCCAGTCGGGTCCGCAGGTCCCTTCGCGGGGCGCGGAGTGAGAAGCGGAACTCGTCGGCCTGGTGGCGCAGTTCGGCGGAGCGGACGGCGTGCAGCTGCAGGTGCGTGTCGGGGTGCATGGTGGGTTCCTCTCAGTCTGTTGGGCGCGTCAGTCTGTGGGGCGCGGGAACGCGTGCAGATGGGTACGGACGAGGGCCGAACCCTCGGTGCCTTCCGGCACCCGGTCCTGGTAGCTCTCGAAGAGGGCGTGGACCTTCTCGATCAGCTCCGCGGAGAGGTCGGGAGTGAGGCGCATCTTGAAATCGCTGACGTCCCAGCCGCGCCGCCACTCCTCGGGCCATTCGTGCATCGTGCCGAGCCAGGTGTTCAGCTCCTGGGCGTGCGAGGTGGCGATCTCGTGGAGTACGACGCCGACGGCGCCACGCACCTCGGGGTCCGGATGGCTCAGGAACCGGCCGGTGTTGAAGGCGGTGCCCGCGTGGACGGCCCGCCACCAGCGTTCGCGGCCCTTGCCGCGCTCCGGGTCGTCCTCGACGAAGCCGTACGTCGCCAGCTGCCGGAGGTGGTAGCTGGTGGCGCCGCTGGACTCGCCGAGCCGGTCCGCGAGGCCGGAGGCGGTGGCGGGGCCGAACTCCCGCAGCGCGCTCAGCAGCCGCAGGCGCAGGGGGTGGGCGAGCCCGCGCAGGGTGCGGGCGTCGACCAGGTGGACGTTCTCTTCGTCGGCGGGGCTGTCGCCGCCGTCTTCCGTTGCGGGCATGACTCGACTGTAGACTTGCAAAGCGGTCTTTGCAACAAGGTCTTTGCAACCACTTCTTTGCGGCATGCGCCGGAGGACTCACGGAGGGCGGCGGAGCTCCGGGAGGGGTCATCCCTTCCTGATGAACCCCTCCCGGAGCAGCCAGTCCTTCGCCACCTCGTGCGGGTCCTGCCCTTCGACATCCACCTTCGCGTTGAGCTCCTGCGCGACCTCCGTCGTCAGCTTTCTGCTGACCGGGTCGAGCAGCCCCGCGATCTCCGGGTACTTCTCGAAGGTCCTGGTGTGGATGACGGGCGCCGCGTTGTAGTTGGGGAAGAAGTGCTTGTCGTCCACGAGCACGTCGAGATCCATGGCCTTGATCCGGCCGTCCGTGGTGAACACCTCGCCCAGCAGGCAGGAGTTGGACTTCGAAACCTGGGTGTAGATGATCCCGGCGTCCATCTTCTTGATGTTGCCGGCCGGGACCGACATCCCGTACGCCTTCTCCATGCCCGGCAGCCCGTCGTCGCGCGAGGCGAACTCGTTCTCCACGCAGATCGTCACCGCCGACGGGCTCCTCCTCGCCAGTGCGGCGACATCGGAGAGCGTCCGCAGGTGGTACTTCGCGTTGTTCTTCCTGCTGACGGCGAGCGCGTAGGTGTTGTTGAGGGTGGACGGCGGCAGCCAGGTCACCCCGTTCTTCCGGTCCTCGTCCCGGACCGCCTGCCACTGCTTCAACGGGTCGGCGATCGGCTTCGCGTGGCCCAGATAGGTGATCCAGCCGGTGCCCGTGTACTCGTACATCGCGTCCGCGCCGCCCTTGACGATCGCCTCGCGCGCACTGATCGAACCGGGCAGGTTCGTCCGGTCCAGGACCTCCGCCCCGGCCGCCTTGAAGACCAGGCCGATCATCTGGCCGAGGATGATGTTCTCGCTGAAGTTCTTCGAGGTGACGGTCAGCGAGGCGCCCTTCAGCGGATCGCCCTGTCCGACGGATCCGGGCACCACGTCGTCCACCATCGGCGAGCCGCTCTTCAGCCCGCACCCGGAGAGTGCCAGCGCCAGAGCCACCGCCCCCACGAGCCCGGCACGCACCTTCCGCCGGCCCCCCGCACCCGGCCCCTTCGGCCACCGCCTCCGCGGGCCCATCTCACCCCACCTCCAGCCCGCGCGGGGTCAGCGCCACCTCGACCAGCGAGGCCAGCCAGTCCACCAGCAGCGCCAGCACCACCGTCAGTACGGAACCGAGCACCAGCACCGGCATCCGCTGGGTCTGGATGCCCGAGGTGATCAGGTCCCCGAGACCGCCGCCGCCGACGAAGGTGGCCAGGGTCGCGGTGCCGACGTTGAGCACCAGCGCCGTCCGCACACCGGCCAGGATCAGCGGGACGGCGAGCGGCAGTTCGACCTTGGTGAGTGTCCCCAGCGCCGACATGCCGATCCCGCGCGAGGCCTCGACCAGGTTCGGTTCGATCGCCTTGAGGCCGGCCACCGTGTTGGAGAACACCGGCAGCACCGCGTAGATCACCATGCCGATGATCGCCGTCGACGGGCCGATGCCCAGCCAGATCACCAGCAGGGCCAGCAGGCCGATCGCCGGGGTCGCCTGCCCGACGTTGGCGAGCGCGGTGACCAGCGGAGCGCCCCTGCGCAGCCTGCGCCGGGTCAGTGCGATCCCCAGCGGGACGGCGATGATCAGCACCCAGAACGTCGAGATCGCGGTCAGCCTCACATGCTGCCACCAGCGCAGCTGCACATTGCCGCCGGTGAGCGAGTTCCTCGCGATCGAGTCGAGGTGGACGCTGGTGATCCACAGATAGGTGACGACCAGGACGATCACGAGCGCGGCCGGCAGCAGGACCAGCTTGCGCCAGGTGATCCGGCGTCCGGGCCGCGCCGGCGGCGGCGGGGGTTCCTCCTCCTCGTCGCGGAAGGCATGGCCCTTGACGTCGTACTCGCCGGGCGGACGGTCCTTGTCGGACGCGGGCACCCGGCGGGGGGAGCGCGCCGTACGCGCCCGCCCGGGATCGAACGGAGATGTGGGATTCATGCGCCCGCGCCGCCCTCCAGCTCCTGTTCGGTCCGATGGGTGCGGAGTTCCTCCAGGTCGTGCTGGTGCTCGATGGCGGTGAGCCGGTCGGCCTCCAGCAGTTCGTGGACGGAGTTCATCAACGTGTGCATGTCGACGACCCCGATGAACTCGCCGCGCCGCCCGGTCACCGCGACCCGTCCACCGCTGTCGGTCAGCACCGCCTCCAGCGCGTCGTGCAGCGTCGCGTCCCGCGTCACCGTGTCGTGGACCAGCTGCCCGGCACGCGCCAGCGAACCCCGGGCCCGCATCAGGTCGCCGCGCCGCAGCCACTTGTACGGGCGGTTCCTGCGGTCCAGCATCAGGAGCTCGTTGTGCAGGCTGCTGCGCAGCGTGTTGAAGATCGACTGGAGCGGGTCGTCGACCGTCACCGTCGGGAACTGGGCGATCTCCACGTCCCGTACGCGCGTGAGATTGAGCCGCTTCAGCGCCGCCCCGGCACCGACGAACCCCGAGACGAAGTCGTCCGTCGGGTTGGTGAGGATCGCCTCCGGGGTGTCGAACTGCGCGATGTGCGAACGCTCCCGCAGCACGGCGATCCGGTCGCCCAGCTTGATCGCCTCGTCGAAGTCGTGGGTGACGAAGACGATCGTCTTGTGCAGCTCGTGCTGGAGCCGGATCAGCTCGTCCTGGAGGTGGTCGCGGGTGATCGGGTCGACCGCGCCGAACGGTTCGTCCATCAGCAGCACCGGTGGATCGGCCGCCAGGGCCCGTGCCACGCCCACCCGCTGCTGCTGTCCGCCGGAGAGCGCGCGCGGGTAGCGCCCGTGGAACTCCCGGGGGTCCAGGCCGACGAGATCGAGCATCTCCTCGACGCGGTCCCGCACCTTCGCCTTCGACCAGCCGACCATCTTCGGTACGAGGGCGATGTTCTCCGCGACCGTCATGTGGGGGAAGAGCCCGGACGACTGGATCGCGTAACCGATCTTGCGGCGCAGTCGCACCGGGTCGATGTCGGTGACGTCCTCGTCGTCGATCCTGATCCGCCCGGACGTCGGCTCGATCAGCCGGTTGATCATCTTCAGGGTGGTGGACTTCCCGCAGCCGGACGGGCCGACGAAGACCACGGTCTCGCCCGCCTTGATGTCCATCGTGACGTTGTCCACCGCCGGGTTCGGATTGCCCGGATAGCGCTTGGTCAGGTTGTCCAGATGGATGGTCGCGCCGGAGGTGGTCCTCGTCGTCCCGGCACGGCCGGCGGCGGTGCTCCCGGATCCGGTCGTCGCGGAGTCGGCGGTCTCAGGCACGGATCCCCCTGGGAATGGTGAGCCGTCCGAGCAGGACGTACGCGGCGTCGAACAGCAGGGCGAGGACGACGATGCCGAGCGTGCCGGCGAGCACCTGATTGATCGCGTTGGCGCTGCCCAGTGAGGCGATGCCGCGGAAGATCTCATTGCCCAGACCGGGGCCCGACGCATACGCGGCGATGGCGGCGATGCCCATCAGCATCTGGGTCGAGACCCGGATGCCGGTGAGGATCGGCGGCCAGGCGAGCGGCAGCTCCACCCGGAACAGCCGGGCCGGCCGCGACATCCCGATGCCCTTCGCCGCGTCGACGAGTGCCGGATCGACCCCGCGCAGCCCCACGATGGCGTTGCGGACGATGGGCAGCAGCCCGTACAGCGTCAGGGTGACGACCGTGGGCGGGACGCCCAGCCCGACCAGCGGGATGAGCAGACCGATCGCGGCCAGGGACGGGATGGTGAGGATCGTCGCCGTCGACGTGATGGCCAGCGACCCCGCCCATCCGCTGCGATAGGTGACGGCCCCGATCAGGATGCCCAGCGCGGTGGCGATGACCATGCACTGGAACACGGCGCTGACGTGCTGGAACGCGTCGGTGAGCAGCTGTTGGTGCCGATTGCCCAGGTACTCCCAGAAGCTCACACGCCCCTCCTCGGCTCAGTCGTCGTCTCCCGCGGCCTGCTCGACGAGCGGGATGACGCGCAGCGGGACCGGGTTCTCCATGACGATGGCCGTGGAGGCCCGGACGATGCCATCAAAACCGACAACCCGGTCGATCACCCGCTGGAGATCGGCGTTGGAGCGCGCGACGAGACGGCAGAGCATGTCGCCGTGGCCGGTGGTGGTGTGCAGCTCCAGCACTTCCGGGACACCGGCCAAATGGGCCCGTACATCGGCCCCTTGACCCTGCTTGATCTCCAGCGTGGCGAACGCCGTGACGGGATAGCCGAGCGCCGCCGGATCGACGGTCGGGCCGAATCCGCGGATGACTCCATTCGACTGAAGCCGGTCGAGGCGCGCCTGCACCGTCCCGCGCGCCACGCCGAGCCGGCGCGATGCCTCCAGGACGCCGATACGGGGCTCACGGGCCAGCAGTACGATGAGCCGGCCGTCCAGTCGATCGATCGCCATGGTGCGCCTCCGGAGGGTCGCTGTGATGGTCATCATGTACAGATAGCCCGGCCATCATCCCGATCCGCTAGGCAGATTGCCCAGAGAATTCGCGAACTGTTGCGCACCTTGCGAAGCGGCGAGAGCCTTCGGACATGACTGAGACTCTGCACACCACCCCCGACACTGCCCGGCAGGCCGACCCCTTCCCGGTGAAGGGAATGGACGCGGTCGTCTTCGCCGTCGGCAACGCCAAGCAGGCCGCGCACTACTACTCGACGGCCTTCGGCATGAAGCTGGTCGCCTACTCCGGACCGGAGAACGGCAGCCGTGAGACGGCGAGTTACGTCCTGACCAACGGCTCCGCCCGTTTCGTCTTCACCTCCGTCATCAAGGCGTCCACCGACCACGGCCGCTTCCTCGCCGACCATGTGGCCGAGCACGGCGACGGCGTCGTCGACCTGGCCATCGAGGTCCCGGACGCCCGCGCGGCCTACGCCTACGCGGTCGAGCACGGCGCCCTCGGCCTCACCGAGCCGCACGAGGTCAAGGACGAGCACGGCACGGTCGTGCTCGCCGCCATCGCCACGTACGGCAAGACCCGCCACACTCTCGTCGAGCGCACCGGCTACGAGGGCCCCTACCTGCCCGGCTTCGTCGCCGCCGCCCCGATCGTCGAGCCGCCCGCCAAGCGCTTCTTCCAGGCCGTCGACCACTGCGTCGGCAACGTGGAACTCGGCCGGATGAACGAGTGGGTCGGCTTCTACAACTCCGTCATGGGCTTCACCAACATGAAGGAGTTCGTGGGCGACGACATCGCCACCGAGTACTCCGCCCTCATGTCCAAGGTCGTCGCCGACGGCACGCTCAAGGTCAAGTTCCCGATCAACGAACCGGCCGTCGCCAAGAAGAAGTCCCAGATCGACGAGTACCTGGAGTTCTACGGCGGCGCGGGCGTCCAGCACATCGCGCTGGCCACGAACGACATCGTCGCCTCGGTGCGCGCGATGCGGGCGGCCGGCGTCCAGTTCCTGGACACCCCCGACTCGTACTACGACACCCTCGGCGAGTGGGCGGGCGAGACCCGCGTCCCCGTGGAGATCCTGCGCGAGCTCAAGATCCTCGTCGACCGGGACGAGGACGGCTACCTGCTGCAGATCTTCACCAAGCCGGTCCAGGACCGCCCGACCGTCTTCTTCGAGATGATCGAGCGCCATGGCTCGATGGGCTTCGGCAAGGGCAACTTCAAGGCCCTGTTCGAGGCGATCGAGCGCGAACAGGAGAAGCGCGGCAACCTCTGACCCCAGGCGTGCGGGCGGGGCCTCGGGCGAACCCGGGGCCCCGCCCGCACGGGTTCACCGGCCGCGTCTGCCGACGGGCACGTCCCCGGGCGACGACTGCGACCACCGCCGTAGCTGCCTCTCCGCGGGCGGGGACCGTGAGTCGGCGGCCGGCACGGTCACCTTCACCGACCCGGCCGACGGCCCGGAGTACCCCGCCGTCGGCACCCGCCTGGTCATCTCCACCGGACGCGCGCTCACCCCCGGCGACCTCACCGTGACCCTTGCCGCCGGACCGAACCACACCCTCGTCGGCGTCGTCACCCCCACGCCGAGCGTCGACCTCGAACCGAAGGGCACCTACACCACGCCGGTCACCATCTCCTCCGCCCACCGGGACCACCAGGTGGGACCGCAGGACTCCCTGACCGTCAGCGCCGAACTGCTCGCCCAGGGCTACGGACCGCTCCAGCGGACCGGGGTCGAGGCCCACGCCACCCTGCGCCGGTAGCCGAACGACGTTCCGGGCGGGGACGGAGAACGCCGGGCGGCCCGCACGGAGCGAGCCGCCCGGCGACCCGACCACCGCCGACGGCACGCCGCAACCGCCGCACCGTCAGCGGCGGCCCGGCGTCTGCGGTGCCGCCGGGGCCGGGGCGCGGGCGCCGCTGCCGGTGACGGACGCCCCCGCCGCCAGCCGCGGATCCGGCTTCCGCGGCTCGGCCACCGCGGCCGGCGCACTCGCCTCCGGCACCGGGGCCGGGCCACCGGCGGGCGACGACGGCTGCGGTGCCGGCACGGAGGGCGGCGACGCCGACGGCTCGGGCGTCCTCGGCTCGGCCCGAGCCGCCCGCGCGGGCTCCGGGGCGGGCTCCATGTCCGCCGGACCGCCCGCCGGAAGGCTCCCCAGGGAGTCCAGCGCCTCCTTGGCCGCCGGGCCCTCCAGCGGCGAGAAGTGCGGGTTGGTGCGCAGGGCCTTCTCCAGATTGCGGCGCGCCGGACCGTAGTCCCCCAACGCCTGCTGGATCGCGCCCAGGTGGGACGCGTACGAGGCGGTCCGCCCGCCCGCGTCGACCGCGCGCGTCGCGTACGCGAGAGCGGCGGACGAATCGCCGGACAGGTGCAGCGCCCAGCCCAGCGCGTCCGCCACCGCCGCGCTGCGGTGCGACCGGGCCCACTCCGCCTTCAGCAGCTTCACCGCCACCGCCGGGTCCCCGTGGGCGGCCTCGAAACGGCCGCGCAGGAGCGCGTTGTCCACGCCCTGGCCGTCGCCTCGCGCGAGAGCCTCGCGCAGCTGGGCGTACATGTCCTGGGCATCCTCGTCCCGGCCCAGCGATTCGTACAACTCGCCCAGCTCCAGCATGTATGCGGGCCGGGGCAGGCCGGCCAGCGCCGCCTTGTAGTCGCGCTGCGCCTCGTCGGTACGGCCCAGCGCCACCAGCGCCGCGGCCCGGCCCGCGAGCGACGCGCGGTGGGCGCGGTCGGTCCGCAGCGCCGCGCTGTACTGCGCCACCGCCTCCTCGGGCTCACCGCGCTCCCAGGCCAGTTCGCCCAGCAGATGCAGGCACTGCGCCTTCTGCGCCGGTGTGGTGGCCCGGTCCGCCGCGTCCTGCGCGGCGGCCAGCGCGTCCTCGCGCCAGCCGCGGTCCCGGTACATCCGCGCCGTCCGCAGGAGCGCCGCGGCGCCGGGGCGGAGCGCCGCGAACCTCGCCACCGCCGCGCGCGAAGCCTTGTAGTCGCCGAGGCCGTCGTAGGCCTCGATCAGCGCCGGGTACACCGTCCACTGCTTCGGCTGCCGCGCCCGTACCGTCTCGCCCCACTTCTTCGCCACGGCGAAGTCGCGCCGGGCGTTGGCGAGGGTCGCCAGTCCCACCCAGGCCGCCGTGTTCCCGCTCTCACCCGGCTCTACGTTCAGCGAGCGCTTCAACGCCCCCTCGGCCCGGCCGAAGTACACCTCGTCCGCGGAACGCTGCCCCCATTCCGCGTAGGCCGTACCGAGCAGCGCCCACGACTTCGCGTCGGCGGGATGCGTACCCACCCACTGCTGCCGGTCCCCGATCAGCGCCGTCAGATCGGAGAGCGAGGCGGGATAGCCCATGTCCGCCGCCTTCAGAGCACGGGAAACCGGGCCCGGCGCGGGCGGCGGCGCGGATTCCTCCCCCTCCTCCGGCACGGCCACCACCGCACCCGTCACCAGCACCGCACCCGCCACCACACCCATGGCCGCCCTGCGCAGCGTCGTGCGCAGCGAGACGGGCGGCAGATCGGCCGACGACGCCGGGTCCAGTGCCGCGAGGTCGTTTCCGGGGGGTTCAAGGGGAGGCTTCGGCGAAGCGGCGGACTCCGGAGGCTGCTGCGGCATGACATCCATGCCGATCACTCTGCGTCAGTACGAAGAGCACACCGCGTCTTGCGAAGGCCGCCGCAGACGGGTTCACACCAATGGGCCCCGGTGCCACGCTTGGATCATGAACGGACTTCTGGAACAACTGCGTGCGGGTCTGCCGGCCGAGGCCGTGATCACCGATCCGGACGTCACCGCCTCCTACGCCCACGACATGGCGAGCTTCTGCGACGCCGGCACGCCCGCCGTCGTCGTTCTCCCGCGCACGGTCGAGCAGGTCCAGCACGTCATGCGCACGGCCACGGCCCTGCGCGTCCCGGTCGTCCCGCAGGGAGCCCGCACCGGCCTGTCGGGCGCGGCCAACGCCTGCGACGGCTGCGTCGTGCTGTCCCTGGTGAAGATGGACCGGATCCTGGAGATCAGCCCGGTCGACCGGATCGCCGTCGTCGAACCGGGCGTCGTCAACGCCGTGCTGTCCCGGGCGGTCGACGAGCACGGCCTCTGCTACCCGCCGGACCCCTCCAGCTGGGAGACGTGCACCATCGGCGGCAACATCGGCACCGCGTCCGGCGGTCTGTGCTGCGTGAAGTACGGGGTCACCGCCGAGTACGTACTGGGCCTGGAGGTCGTCCTCGCCGACGGGCGCCTGCTCACCACCGGCCGCCGCACCGCGAAGGGCGTCGCGGGATACGACCTCACCCGGCTCTTCGTCGGCTCGGAAGGAAGCCTCGGCATCGTCGTCAAGGCCGTGCTCGCGCTGAAGCCCCGGCCACCGCGGCAGCTGGTGCTGGCCGCCGAGTTCCCGAGCGCGGCCGCCGCGTGCGACGCGGTCTGCCGGATCATGGAGCGCGGTCACACGCCGTCACTCCTCGAACTGATGGACCGTACGACGATCCGTGCCGTCAACAAGATGGCCGGCATGGGACTGCCCGACACCACCGAGGCGCTCCTGCTCGCCGCCTTCGACACCCCGGACCCGTCGGCCGACCTGGCCGCCGTCGCCGAGCTGTGCACCGGGGCGGGCGCCACCGAGGTGGTCCCCGCCCAGGACGCGGCCGAGTCCGGCATGCTGCTCCAGGCCCGGCGGATGGCGCTCACCGCACTGGAGACCGTCAAGCCGGCCACGATGATCGACGACGTCTGCGTACCGCGCTCGAAGCTCGGCGCGATGCTCGAAGGCACCGCCGCCATCGCCGGGAAGTACGGCCTGACCATCGGCGTCTGCGCGCACGCGGGCGACGGCAACACCCACCCCGTCGTCTGCTTCGACCACACCGACGCCGACGAGTCCCGGCGGGCCCGCGAGTCCTTCGACGAGATCATGGCGCTCGGGCTGGAACTCGGCGGCACGATCACCGGCGAGCACGGTGTCGGCGTCCTGAAGAAGGAATGGCTCGCGCGCGAACTCGGCGAGGTGGGCGTCGAGCTGCACCGGGGCATCAAGCAGACCTTCGACCCGCTGGGGCTGCTCAACCCGGGCAAGGTGTTCTGACGGCCGGCCGGGAGCGCGTTCACGCCCGCGTCCGGACCCGCGCTCGTGCCCGCTCATGCGTCGCTGTCCCGCGACTCGTCCGACCCCCACGGGTCGCTCAGCCACAGATCGTCGGCCGGCAGCGGCGCGAGCAGCTCGGCGAGACCTTCGTCGATACCGAGCCGCTCGGTCTCCGTGCCCGGCGGAACCAGCCGCAGAGTCCGCTCCACCCAGGCGGCCACGGCGGCGGACGGCACCTCCAGAAGGGCGTCGCCGTCGGGCGAGGTCAGCGCCACGAAGATGACGTTGCGCCGGTCGACCTTGGTCGGCCAGATCCGCACGTCCCCGTGGCCGCACGGCCGGAATACGCCCTCGACCAGCAGATCGCGGGCGAACGTCCAGTGGACGGGGAAGTCGGAGCCGATGTGAAAGGCGACGTGCACGGCGTACGGGTCCTCCGTGCGGTACGTCAGCCGGGCAGGGACGGGGATGCTGCGCTCGGGCGACAGAACCAGCTTGAGCTCCAGCTCGCGTTCCACGACGGTGTGCATGAGTACGTCCTCTCGGTGCCTGTGGGCCGGTCCCGTGACCGGTCCGCACAGGGAGAGAGCGCCCTCCCCGCCGACTATGACGCGACTTCTGGAAAAAATTTCCGGGAGACCGGAAAGTGGCCCAAACCCCTGGACCGGCCCAGGGGCGGGCGGCTGTCTGATAGATGTGGACCCGTTGTATTGAGGCCTCGAAGAGATACGGGACCACGGTGATGAGCGCCCCAACCCCGGCACCCGGTGACGAAAGCCCCCGTGAGGGGTATTACCCCGACCCGTCCATTCCCGGATACGTCCGGTACTGGAACGGCGCTTCATGGGTGCCCGGCACGAGCCGGGCCGCCCCTCAGCAGGGCGAGTCGATGCCCTCGGCGCCCGCCGGAGCGGCGGCCGAACCGCAGCCGCAGCCGTCGGCCGCGGCGTCCGCGGCGGCCGACGCGCCGATCAACGAGACCGGTCCGGTCTTCCTCGACGAGGAGCCGTCCGCGGACAACCGCCCGGAGCCGGCCACCGCTTGGCAGGCCGACGCCTCCCGGCAGACCGGCTTCGGCGGGGAACGCGACCGACGGATCTCCTGGGGCGGCGCCGGGCAGCCCGGCAGGCAGGACGACGAGGGACCGCGGGGCGATCGGGGCGGCCCGTCGGTGCCGGACGCCGGACAGGATCCGCGTAGGCCCGCGGGCCGGGCTCCGGCCGGCCAGGTCCCGGCCAACCGTCTCCCCGCGGTCCGGACACCGGCCGACCGCGCTCCCGCGGACCCGCGTCGGCCCGCGTCCCCGGAGCCGGCGGGCGGTGCGCTGCCGGGCATGCGCGACGGCGGCGGCCGTACCCCCGAGAAGACCCCCGAGAACACCGTCGCGATCCGGGGCGACCGTCCGGGCCGCGCCATCACCGCCCGGTCGACGGAACAGGCGTCCGCGGACGGGACGATGGCGATCCGCGCCGTCACCCCCGGGGCAGCCGCGCAGACATCGCCGCAGACAGCACCCCGGCCCCCCGCGCAAACCCCCGCCCCGGCTCCGAACCCCGCCCAGGCCCCCGGCCCCGGCGGCGGTGTCACCCCCTGGGCGCAGCAGGTCCACCAGCTCGCCCAGCCCGACCCGGTGGCTCTCCAACAGCCCCAGCCCCAGCCCCGGGCCCAGCAGCCCCAACAGCCCCAGCCCCAAGTCCAGCAGCCCCAGCCTCAGCAGCCCCACCTCCCGTACCAGTCCCACCAGCCCCACCCGCAGTTCGGCGCGCAGGGCGGACAGCCGGACCAGCCCGTCGTGCCGTGGAAGCCCCCGGTCGACGACCCGTTCGCGCAGCTCGTGCAGGCCCAGGCGTCGGCCAGGCCCGCCGGTCTCGGCAAGCGGTTCGCCGCCCGGCTCGTCGACACGGTGGTGCTGGGCGCGCTCGTCGGCGCGATCGGTTTCCCGCTCCTCTCGCGGGCGATGGACCACATCGACGAGAAGATCAGCGCGGCGAAGCTGTCCGGTGAGACGGTCACCGTATGGCTGGTGGACTCCACCACGGCCGGTCTGTTCGGAGGGGTGCTCGGCGCGTTCCTCGTGCTCGGCGTGGTGCTGGAGGCGCTGCCGACCGCGAAGTGGGGCCGTACGCTCGGCAAGAAGCTCTGCGGACTCGAAGTGCGGGACATCGAGTCCCACGGGGCCCCGTCCTTCGGCGCCGCGCTGCGCCGCTGGCTGGTCTACGGCGTGCTGGGCGTCCTGGTGGTCGGGGTCGCCAACGTGCTGTGGTGCCTGTTCGACCGGCCGTGGCGCCAGTGCTGGCACGACAAGGCGGCGCACACCTTCGTCGCCGGCTGACTCCGCACCCGGTCCGCGGCGCCCACTCCTGCGGCTGACGGCCCATCGGGTGAGGGGCGGGGGGACGTCCCGTTCCCCCGAACGCACCTGAGCCGTTGCGGGTGCCCGTGGGCCGGGGTGCACTGCCCCCATGAGCAACGATCAGCCGACGTCCGGTCAGCCGCCCGAGGACGACCCGTTCCTCAAGAAGCCGCAGGGGTCTCAGGGGCCGCAAGAGCCGCAGGGCCCTCAGGGGCCCCAAGGGCCGCAAGGGCCGTCGTCGGGCTCGCCCTACGGCGGCACTCCGCCGCCCCCGCCGCCCGGTCCTCCGCCGCCGTACGATCCCGGTCCCTACGGCGGTGGCGGCCCGTACGGGGGCGCGGACCCGTTGGCCGGCATGCCGCCGCTCGGCGAGCCCGGCAAGCGGATTCTGGCCCGGCTGATCGACTTCCTGATCATCTCGATCCCGCTGTACCTGATCTCGTTGCCGTGGGGCGGCGCGGTCGAGGTGAACAACAACGGCAGCAGCACCAACGGCGTCGGCGATGTCTTCAGCCAGACGTACAGCGGGCACCAGCTGCTCTGGTCGCTGATCGGTCTGGTGGTCTACGTCGCGTACGACACGTACTTCACCCACAAGGACGGCCGGACCCTCGGCAAGCGGCTGCTGAAGCTGCGGGTCGCGATGCTCAACGACGGCCGGGTGCCGGACACCGGGACGGCGTTCCTGCGGGCCGTGGTGCTGTGGCTGCCGGCGCTGCTGTGCTGTCCCTGCCTGTGGTGGCTGATCAACATCGTGCTCATGTTCACGGACAAGCCGTACCGCCAGGGCCTCCAGGACAAGGCGGCGAAGACGGTGGTCGTCCAGACCGACTGAGAACCTCCGGCGCCGGGGCCCTCGCGTCCGAGGCCCCTCTGCGCCTGACGCCCCTTCATGCCCGTACGGCCCCGGTCTCCGTACGGCCCCGGTCTCCGTACCGGCTCGGTCGGCGAGCCGGTACGGAGACCGAGGCCGTACGCGTCAGTTCCGCAGGGAGCGCTCGCCCAGGAGCTCGTCCACCCGCGCCGCCGCGCGCTGTTCGGCCGTGCGGACCGGCGGGATCGGGGCCCGGACGGCGTCGTGGGCGAGACCTTCGGCCTCGACGGCGGCGGAGACCGGGTCCTGGTTCGTACGCGCCGCGGCACCGGCCTTCGCCGACTTCGCTGTTCTCGCCCGGGACGGGTGGGGTACGGTCACGGCCACCAGCAGGCCGAGCGCGAGTGCCGCGGTCCCGATGACGGCGATGCCGAGGCCCGAGCCGGTACGGGAGAGCAGCAGCATGGCGAGGGTCGAGAAGACGACGGTGACCGAACCGTAGGAGAGCTGTGCGGCAGTGATACGCGGCATGGCGGTATCCCCCTCGGGGCATCGGATGGGCAGTCCCTCAACGCGGTCGCACTGTCAATCGACTGTACGACGGTGGATGCCCGAGAGGAACCGGTAGTAAGCACGGCCTAACCCGCGGTGCCGGTGCACGGGGGGCGCACGGAGTCATTCCGCACCCCAGCCATGGGGCGTGACGCGCCGGTTGCCCGCCCGCAGGGTGAACGTCCGGATAACGGAAGAGCACTCCTGCATAGTGCACTTGGCCTGTTCAAGTCAAGATCTGTCTTTTCTCTCGCAACTCCGGTCGAATGTCGTCACTTGTGATGCGTATCCGCGCGCGGCCGTTCCACACCACCCCGGGCCGCAGCCGCGGACGCCGGGGAGGACTGCATCAAGTGACCACTAACAGACGGGCGCTTCGCGCCGCAGCGGTTGTCGTGGCCATGGCCGCCACTGCCGCCACGGCGTCAGCTTTCGCCACGGCCCAGGCGGATGACCACACATCGGGGGCGAAGGCGCCCGTAGTCGAGCGCCGCGACCCGGGTTCGGCCAAGGGCGACCAGCACGACCTCCAGGGCCCCTTCAGCAAGCAGCAGGACGCCCAGCGTCAGGCCGCCCTGGAGCAGGTCCTGGCGGGCGACAAGAAGGTGTCGACGCGCAACGGCTCCAAGGTCGTCAAGCTCGACGACAAGAAGTACGTCGAGCTCGGCCGCGAGAAGACCGACAAGATCTTCACGGTCCTGGTGGAGTTCGGCGACCAGGTCGACAACACGACCATGTTCGACCCGGACGGCGACGGCCCCCTGCCGGCCGTCCCGAAGTACGGCGGCACGCCCGGCCCGCTGCACAACAAGATAGCCAAGCCGGACCCCAAGAAGGACAACAGCACCGCCTGGCAGGCCGACTACAACCAGGCGCACTTCCAGGACCTCTACTTCGGTACGGGCGCCGGCAAGGACTCGCTGAAGACGTACTACGAGAAGACGTCCTCCGGGCGCTACTCGGTCGACGGCGAGGTCTCCGACTGGGTCAAGGTGCCGTACAACGAGGCCCGTTACGGTTCCAACTTCTGCGGCTCGTCCAACTGCGCCAACGCCTGGGACATGGTCAAGGACGGCGTGAACGCCTGGGCCGCCGACCAGAAGGCCAAGGGCCGTACGCCCGAGCAGATCAAGGCGGACCTCGCACAGTACGACCAGTGGGACCGCTACGACTACGACAACGACGGCAACTTCAACGAGCCCGACGGCTACATCGACCACTTCCAGATCGTCCACGCGGGTGAGGACGAGTCCGCGGGTGGCGGCGTCGAGGGCAAGAACGCCATCTGGGCGCACCGTTGGTACGCGTACGGCACCAACGCCGGTGCGACCGGCCCGGTCGGCAACAAGGCGGGCGGCACCGAGATCGGTGACACCGGCATCTGGGTCGGTGACTACACCGCGCAGCCCGAGAACGGCGGCCTGGGCGTCTTCGCCCACGAGTACGGCCACGACCTGGGCCTGCCCGACCTGTACGACACCACCAACACCGCCGAGAACTCGGTCGGTTTCTGGTCCCTGATGTCGGCCGGTTCCTGGCTCGGCACCGGCAAGAACCAGATCGGTGACCTGCCCGGCGACATGACCGCCTGGGACAAGCTCCAGCTCGGCTGGCTCAACTACGCCGAGGCCAAGGCCGCGACGAACTCCACGCACAAGCTGGGCGTGTCCGAGTACAACACCAAGGACAAGCAGGCGCTCGTCGTCACGCTGCCCGACAAGCCGGTCACCACCGCTGTCACCAAGCCCGCCGAGGGTTCCAAGCAGTGGTGGAGCGACGCGGGCGACAACCTGAACAACACCCTGTCCCGCTCGGTCGACCTGACCGGCAAGTCCAAGGCCTCCCTGGACCTGGCCGGCTGGTGGGACATCGAGAAGGACTACGACTTCCTCTACACCGAGGTGTCGGAGAACGGCGGCACCAGCTGGACCGCGATCGACGGCACGGCCGACGGCAAGGCGATCCCGCGCGACGCCAGTGACAAGCCGGCCCTGACCGATGTCTCCGGCGCGTACCGGAAGCTCTCCTACCCGCTGGACGCCTACGCGGGCAAGAAGATCGACATCCGCTTCCGCTACACCACCGACGGTGGCGCGGGCGGCGTCGGCTTCGCCGCCGACACCATCTCGGTCAACGCCGACGGTGCCGCGCTGTTCACGGACAACGCCGAGGGCGACGACAACGGCTGGACCGCCAAGGGCTTCTCCCGCGTCGGTGAGTCGTTCTCCAAGGAGTACCCGCAGTTCTACATCGCGGAGAACCGCCAGTACGTCAGCTACGACAAGACCCTCAAGGTCGGCCCGTACAACTTCGGCTTCTCCAAGTCCCGTCCGGACTGGGTCGAGCACTACCCGTACCAGAACGGTCTGCTCATCTGGCTCTGGGACCGGTCCCAGAAGGACAACAACGTCTCGGCCCACCCGGGCAAGGGCCTGATCCTGCCGATCGACGCCCACGCCAAGCCGCTGAAGTGGGCCGACGGCACGATCATGCGCAACAAGATCCAGCCCTTCGACGCGCCCTTCAGCCGGTACGCGACGGACGGCTTCACGCTGCACAACGCCGACGTGCCGGTGAGGATCAAGCCGCAGCTGGGCATCCCGGTCTTCGACGACCACAAGGGAACCTACTGGTACAAGGAGAACAAGACCGGAAGTGTTCAGGTCACTGACACGAACACCCGGATCACCATCGTCAGCGAGCCGCGCGATGGCTCGACGATGATCGTCAAGGTCGGGGCCTCGCACAAGTAGCCCCGTATCGCCGCAGGTCAGAGCTTGATCGGCCGTCGCCCTCTAGCGGGCGGCGGCCGATCGTGTTTAGGTGCGTCTTGTTCAGATCCTTATTGACACGATGTCTCACGGGGGAGCGCGGACCATGGCAGGCGGAGGATTCAGCAAGTTGCCGAACGGCAGTGTGGTGGTGGCGATCACCCTGCCCAGTCCCACGGACGGAACGGGTCCGGGCACCCCGATCAGGGTCCTGGTGCACGCGGCCAACCGGGCCCGCGCGCTGACCCGGCTGCGCAATCTGGGGCTGCGCGCCGTCTACCTCCGGGGCAACGCCGAGCCACCCACCCCGGACGAGATCACCGCTGTGCTGCACCACCCGGACGGGGTGCTCTGGCGGGCGAGACCGGAGCGGGCCCAGGAACTCTGGCACCCGATCCGCGCCCTGCTCCGCCCGGCCGTACCGACGCGCCGCCCGGCCTGATGCGCGGGGGCGGGGCGGTCCGGTGCGCGGGGCCCGGACGGGCCGGGGGTGCCGCAGGGGGTATGGCCGGGTACGGCCGCCTACACCACCGGCTTGCCGGAAAGCCTCACGCCCGCCCTGCGGAGCTCCTCCAGCGCCCGGTCCGTGGTCGCCTCGGCGACCCCCGCGGTCAGGTCGAGCAGCACATGCGTCGTGAAGCCCGCCCGGACCGCGTCCAGCGCCGTCGCCCGCACGCAGTGGTCGGTCGCGATGCCGACCACGTCGACCTCGGTCACCGCGCGGTCCCGCAGCCAGTCCGCCGGTCCCACGCCGTTCTCGTCGAGGCCCTCGAAGCCGCTGTACGCCGCCGCGTAGGCGCCCTTGTCGAACACCGCGTCGATCGCCCCCGAGGCGACCGCAGGGGCGAAGTTCGGGTGGAAGCCCACCCCCTCCGTACCGGCGACGCAGTGCGGCGGCCAGGAGTCCTCGAAGTCCGGCTGCGCGGAGAAGTGGTTGCCCGGGTCGATGTGGTGGTCACGGGTGGCCACCACATGGCGGTACCCGGCCTGGGCCTCGCCGATCAGGTCGGTGATGGCGGCGGCGACGTCGGAGCCCCCCGCCACGGCGAGGCTGCCGCCCTCGCAGAAGTCGTTCTGGACGTCCACGACGATCAAGGCGCGGTGCATGGCGGGTGTCCTTCGGTGGGGGACGGTCGGCGGTCATGGGGGCATATTCGAGCCTAGAGACTCGGAAGCGGCTTCGGGAGGGGACGTGATCGAGCCTGTCCGGTGATTCCGGTGATTCCGGTGATTCCGGTGATTCCGGTGATTCCGGTGACGAACCGGCCGCCGAACGGCTCCGGTGGCCTCTGCCCCTCCCGTCCCCGCTCCCCGCTCCCCGCTCCCGGCTCCGTCACAGGTACTCCGTGGGAATCACCGGTTCCCCGCGGGACAGCTGCATCGCCGACATCGGCAGCCCCGCCCGCGCGGCCATGTGCCGCTCACGCGCCGCGTCCAACGGCTCGCGGGCGATCACCTCGCCGCCCTTGACCAGTTCGACCAGCAGCTGCCGGTCGGCCAGCTCCGCCGGTACGGGACCGGTGCCGATCACCTCCGCCTCGGCCACCCCGTTCTCGTCCAGCCTGCGTGCGGCCCACTTGCGACCGCCCACCGACGCCTTCGAGCCGAGCGACTTCTTGGCGACCGCGCGCAGCGGCTCCGAGGGGTCGGCGGATCCGGTGCGGGCGACCAGCTTGTAGACCATCGAGCAGGTCGGCTGCCCGCTGCCGGTCACCAGCTGCGTGCCCACTCCGTACGCGTCGACCGGGGCGGCGGCCAGCGAGGCGATCGCGTACTCGTCCAGATCCGACGTCACCACGATCTTGGTGCCGGTGGCGCCCAGTTCGTCCAGCTGCTGCCGCACCCGGTGCGCGACCAGCAGCAGGTCCCCGGAGTCGATCCGTACCGCACCCAGCTCGGTCCCGGCGATCTCGACCGCCGTACGGACCGCCTCGGCGACGTCGTACGTGTCGACCAGCAGCGTCGTGCCCCGGCCCAGCGAGTCGACCTGCGCCCGGAACGCGTCGCGCTCGGTGTCGTGGAGCAGCGTGAAGGCGTGGGCGCTCGTCCCGACGGTCGGGATGTTGTAGCGGAAGCCCGCGGCCAGGTCGGAGGTGGTGTCGAAGCCGCCGATGTACGCGGCGCGCGCCGACGCCACCGCCGACAGTTCATGGGTGCGGCGTGCACCCATCTCGATCAGTCCCCGTCCGCCCGCCGCGGCGGACATCCGCGACGCCGCGGCGGCGATGGCCGAGTCGTGGTTGAGGATCGACAGGATCACCGTCTCCAGCAGCACGCACTCGGCGAAGGAGCCCTCGACCCGCAGGACGGGCGAGCCGGGGAAGTACACCTCGCCCTCCGGGTAGCCCCAGATGTCACCGCTGAAGCTGTAGTCGGCCAGCCAGTCGAGCGTGGGTCCGTCGACGACGTCCTGTTCGCGCAGGAAGGTGAGCATCTCGTCGTCGAAGTGGAAGTTCTCCACCGCGTCCAGCACCCGTCCGATGCCCGCGACGACACCGTAGCGCCGCCCTTCCGGCAGCCGGCGGGTGAACGCCTCGAAGACCGAGTGCCGCTCGGCCGTGCCGGCCTTCAGTGCGGCCTGCACCATCGTGAGCTCGTACTGGTCGGTGAAGAGCGCGGTCGACGGCACACCGACCCGTCGCCCAAGGTCCGCAGAGTTCATGTTCCGGATGGTACCCCTATTTCGTCAGAGTGACGAGATCTCGGGTCGTTTGTGCGATGACCCCTCCCGGGTGGCAGCATGGGGTGGGTGAGCGTCGCCCCCACAGAGATCGAGCGTCCCGAATCGGCCGAGGACAGTCGCGTCGTCCCCGAGCCCGACGTCCCCTGGGTGACGCTGGTCCACAACGACCCGGTCAATCTCATGAGCTATGTGGCCTATGTCTTCCAGGCCTACTTCGGCTACTCCAAGGACAAGGCCCACAAGCTGATGCTGGACGTCCACCACAAGGGCCGCGCCGTCGTCTCCAGCGGCAGCCGCGAGGAGATGGAGCGCGACGTCCAGGCCATGCACGGCTACGGACTGTGGGCCACCCTCACCCAGGACCGCAACTAGACCGGCGGACCGGTCGGGTCACCTGCCCGGCCCGATCCGCCCGCTGCCCCGTCCGACCTGTCCTGCCCCGCCCGACCCACCATCGGAGAAAACCCATGGCCGGCCACTTCGAGGCCACCCCCGACGGCGGCGCGGCCGTCGCGCTCGACGAGGTGGAGATCGCGATCCTGCGCTCCCTCGCCGTCCAGCTGCTGGAACTGATCGGCCCCGGCGACGAACCCGCCGAGGGTGAGGACCCGCTCGCCGCCCTCTTTGCCGAGGGGCCCAGCGAACCGCCCACCGACCCCGCCCTGGCCCGCCTCTTCCCCGAGGCGTACGGCGACGAGGACAGCGAACTGCGTGCGGCCTCCGCCGAGTTCCGCCGCTTCACCGAGAACGATCTGCGCACCCGCAAGCGCAACGACGCCCTCACCGTCGTGCGCACCCTGGACGCTCTTTCCCCCGCCGACGACGGCGGCGCCGTACTCACCCTCTCGGCCGACGAATGCCGCAACTGGCTCGGCGCCCTCAACGACCTCCGGCTGACCATCGGCACCCGTCTGGAGGTCTCCGACGACGACGAGGGCGAGGCGGGCTCGCTCTACCGGCTTCCCGACAGCGATCCGCGCAAGCCGATGGTCATGGCCTATCTCTGGCTCGGCGCGCTGCAGGAAACCCTTGTGGAAACCCTGATGCCGTAATTCCCGGGCGCGGAGTTCCCGCGTGCGGGGCTGCGTACGGGGTTCCCGTGTACGAAGTTCTCGCGTACGGGGTTCCTGGGTCCGCCTTTCCCGGGCGCGGAGTTCCCGTGTGCTCACCGCCGACCGGCCACCCGCGCAATGGGGTCGCTCAACGGATACTCAAATCCGAATAACGATCCCGTCACCTGAATGGTCTTTTTTGCGCCGACTGGGAACGCTTGTCCGCTTCTTCCTGTGGTGTGCGCCACATAATGTCCGATGAATCGCCCATGTGTCTGTGATAAATCTTCACGACCACTCGGGGACGCCACCCCTGTTCCCGAGGGCGCTACGGGCCGGCGACCGCCGGCGGCACTCCATCCATATCCGGGGGGATCAGGATCCGATCCGCAGCCTCAGTGCCGCGGATCGGTGTGGAGAAAGGCGCAGCACATGACATCGGCGCAGGTCGACGAGGGACAGGACGGTCGGCGGGCCGCAACGGCCGCGGATGCCGACCCGGCGGGCGAGGGGTACCGGCGGGCCCTCGGGGCCCGTCAGATCCAGATGATCGCCATCGGCGGGGCCATCGGCACCGGCCTCTTCCTCGGTGCGGGAAAGGCGATCTCCAAGGCCGGGCCCAGTCTCGTCCTGGCTTATGCCGTCGCGGGTCTGGTGATCTTCTTCATCATGCGCGCCCTGGGTGAACTCCTCATGTACCGCCCGGTGTCGGGGTCCTTCTCGGAGTACGCCCGCGAATTCATCGGCCCCTTCGCGGGCTTTGTCACCGGCTGGACCTACTGGCTGTTCTGGGTGGTCACCGGAATCACCGAAGTCACCGCGGCCGCCCAGTACATGACGTTCTGGTTCGACATTCCTCAATGGGTTTCGGCGCTCATCTTCACGATCATCCTGTACGGCGTGAACCTGATCTCCGTAAAGCTCTTCGGGGAACTCGAATTCTGGTTCTCGATGGTCAAGGTGACCGCCATCGTCGGCATGATCCTCATCTGCGCCGGGATTCTCACCCTCGGCTTCTCCGACGCCGGGGACACCGCGTCCGTCACCCACCTCTGGGACGACGGCGGCTTCTTCCCGAACGGCATCAAGGGCACCCTGATGACCTTGCAGATCGTGATGTTCGCCTTCCTCGCCGTCGAACTCGTCGGCGTCACCGCGGGCGAGTCCAAGGACCCGAAGACCGTCCTGCCCAAGGCCATCAACACCGTGCCGTGGCGCATCGCCGTCTTCTACGTCGGCGCCCTCGTCATGATCCTCTCCGTGGTTCCGTGGACCGAGTTCCGGCCCGGCGTCTCACCGTTCGTCGCCGCCTTCCGGGAAATGGGCCTCGGTATCGGTGCCGGCATCGTCAACTTCGTCGTGCTGACCGCGGCCCTGTCCTCCTGCAACTCCGGCATGTACTCCACCGGCCGCATGCTGCGCGACCTCGCGCTCAACGGCCAGGGCCCGCGGTTCTTCACCCGGCTCACCAGGAGCGGCACCCCGCTCGTCGGCACCACCTTCTCCGCCGCCCTGATGCTCGTCGGCGTCTGGATCAACTACCAGTGGCCCGGCGACGCCTTCACCTACGTCGTCTCCTTCGCCACGATCTCCGGCATGTGGGCCTGGATCATGATCCTGGTCTGCCAGATCCGCTACCGCCGCCTCGCCGACCGCGGGGTGCTCCCGCGGTCCGCCTTCCGGGCCCCCGGCGCCCCGTACGCCGGCGTCTTCGCCCTGGTCTTCATCGGCGTGGTCGTCGTGATGATGGGCATCGACAAGGACACCAGGATCTCGCTGTACTGCGCCCCGCTCTGGGCGGTCCTTCTCGGCGTCTCGTACCTGGTGCTCAAGGCCCGCAACCCCGAGAACAAAGCCTTCACGAAGGGCTGAGCCCACCCGCGGGACGCGCCGCCGGTCCACCGCCGCCCCGTCCCGCCCCACCCCGGACCAGCGGTCGCCCCACCGGCCGCGTCCACCCTGCGGCCCCCGCGCACCACGCCCCGGTGCACGGGGGCCGCAGACGAAGGCGGGCCGGTGACCGGGGGAGCGGCCCACCTATCCTGGCGCCATGCTGACCATCACCCAGGCGCTCTACGACCAGATCGTCGCGCACTCCCGTGCCGACCACCCCGACGAGGCGTGCGGCATGGTCGCGGGTCCGGCCGGAACCGGGCGCGCCGAACGGTTCATCCCCATGCTCAACGCCGCCCGGTCGCCCACCTTCTACGAGTTCGACTCGGGCGACCTCCTCAGGCTCTACCGCGAGCTGGACGACCGGGACGAGGAGCCGGTGATCATCTACCACTCCCACACCGCGACCGAGGCCTACCCCTCCCGCACCGACGTCACGTACGCCAACGAGCCCGGCGCCCACTACGTCCTCGTCTCCACCGCGGACACCGACGCCGCGGGGCCCTTCCAGTTCCGCTCCTACCGCATCGTGGACGGCGAGATCACCGAGGAGGAGGTCGAGGTCGTCGAGGCGTACGAGCCCGCCTGACCTTGCCGCATCGCCCGGCCCCGGTGTTCCGCAGGCCGGACGGGACCGGGGCCACCGAGGTCCCGTCCGCCGTGTTCTGTCCACCTGTCGAACACCGGGCATCCACCAGGTGAGATCACATTCCTGATCGCGGACCGGGAATCGATACGATGACCGCATGGTTCCCCATGACGTGAGCGACAAGACGCCGGGCACACTGCTCGTCGCGCGGCTGCACGTCGACCTGTGCAGGCTCTCCAGCGCGATCTGTACGTGCTGCCTGCCCGCCGGCCGCACGGCCTAGGCAGGGCTCGCGGCGCGAGCAACCCATACGTCATGCACCAACCCCTGCGCGGGGGCAGAGCCGCGCGCCCCATGCCACCTCCCCGCTTCCGACAGGAGCCCACGCCATGGCCATCGAGGTCCGCATCCCGACCATCCTCCGCACCTACACCGACGGCGCCAAGGCCGTCGAGGGCACCGGAGAGACCCTCGCCGACCTCTTCACGGACCTGGACACCCGCCACAACGGCATCCGTGAGCGCATCGTCGACGGGAACGAGCTCCGCCGCTTCGTGAACGTCTACCTCAACGACGAGGACGTCCGCTTCCTCGACGGCATCTCGACCAAGCTCAGCGACGGCGACAACGTCACCATCCTCCCGGCCGTCGCCGGCGGCATGAACTGATGCGGTACGACAGCCCGCTCGCCGCGGTGGGCAACACCCCGCTCGTCCGCCTGCCGCGGCTGTCACCGTCGGACGAGGTCCGCATCTGGGCCAAGCTGGAGGACCGCAACCCCACCGGCTCGATCAAGGACCGCCCCGCGCTCCACATGGTCGAACAGGCCGAGAAGGACGGCCGGTTGACCCCCGGCTGCACCATCCTGGAGCCCACCAGCGGCAACACCGGCATCTCGCTCGCCATGGCGGCCAAGCTCAAGGGCTACCGCATCGTGTGCGTCATGCCGGAGAACACCTCCCAGGAACGGCGCGACCTGCTCGCCATGTGGGGCGCCGAGATCATCTCCTCCCCGGCGGCGGGCGGCTCCAACACGGCCGTACGCGTCGCCAAGGAACTGGCCGCCGAGCACCCGGACTGGGTCATGCTCTACCAGTACGGCAACCCCGACAACGCGGGCGCCCACTACGCCACCACCGGCCCGGAGATCCTCACCGACCTCCCGTCCGTCACCCACTTCGTGGCGGGCCTCGGCACCACCGGCACGCTCATGGGCGTCGGCCGCTACCTGCGCGAGCACAAGCCGGACGTCAAGATCGTCGCCGCCGAGCCGCGCTACGACGACCTGGTCTACGGGCTCCGCAACCTCGACGAGGGCTTCGTGCCCGAGCTCTACGACGCCTCCGTCCTCACCACCCGCTTCTCCGTGGGTTCGGCGGACGCCGTCACCCGTACCCGCGAACTCCTCCAGCAGGAGGGCATCTTCGCGGGCATCTCCACCGGCGCCGCACTCCACGCCGCGATCGGCGTGGGAAACAAGGCCGTCAAGGCGGGGGAGCCGGCCGACATCGTCTTCGTCGTCGCGGACGGCGGCTGGAAGTACCTGTCGACGGGCGTCTACACGGCCCCGACGACGGAAGCGGCCATCGAAACACTGCACGGCCAGCTCTGGGCGTAGCCACATAGCCGCGTGCCATGCAGTCCCGCACCACGTAGCCCCGCACCCGGTCGCCGGACGAGCTGCCGGACGAGCTGAACAGCCGGCGCGTCCGGCGGCCGAGGAGATCTCCCGGCCCGGCCGTCGTTCGAGGCGCGGGGTCCGGGACGGAGCCCCGGCAGGGGAAGAGGCGAGCGGGCAAACAGGCCCCCGAGCCCGCGCCCCAACGGCGCTACCGCCCGCCCCGCCTCAGCGGAGCTTCCGCACCCGCTCCCCAACCCCCGCGCTCACGTGCCCCAACGGCGCCACCGCCCCACCCCGCGTCACCCGAGCTTCCGCACCCGCTCCCCAACCCCCGCGCTCACGTGCCCCAACGGCGCCACCCCCCCACCCCGCGTCACCCGAGCTTCCGCACCCGCTCCCAAACCTCCGCGTCCACCACACCCACACGCCGCCGGAAACCTCGCACGGCGACCTCCCGCAGCTCGTCCGTCTCCAGGAAACTCGCCCGCCCCCGCACATCCCCCACCGTCCCCGCGGGCAGCGCGATCACCCCGGGCCGCTCCTCGTGATGCTTGCTGGTGATCTTCACAACGAGCGCCGAGCCGCCCCGTACCGACAGCACCAGACAGGGCCGGTCCTTCGCCCCGGGCCCGTCCTCGTACGGCACCTCGGCCCACCAGATCTCACCCGGCCTCGGCCTTCGCTCCGGCCCCGGCTCACGCCCCGGCCCCGCGGGCGGACGTGTCCGCCCGCCCGGACGCCCACCGGAGCGCGTCCCCGCCGGTCTTCCGGAACGCCCGCCCGGCCGTCGTCCGCCCCGCCCCCGCCCGTCGGCGACCGCCGCGACGAGAGCGAGCAGCACGACAACGGCGAACGCGATCCACCACCAGGACATGTCCATGTCCCGACCGTACCGGCGTCCCGGCCTCTTCCATCGAACCGGTGACAGAGCAGGTGAGTTCCCCCACAACGGACGGCCGTGGAGGAGCGACCGGCTGTTTCGCGCCTTAGGCTCGACAAACCGCTCAACAGACCGCACGAACCCTCCCCGTTCCCACGCCTCGGAGGTTCACGCTCCATGAAGCTCACCGTCGTCGGCTGCTCCGGCTCGTTCCCGTCCGCGGGATCGGCATGTTCGAGCTACCTCGTAGAGGCCGACGGCTTCAGGCTGCTCCTCGACATGGGCAACGGCGCCCTCGGCGAGCTGCAGCGCCATGTCGGTCTCTACGACCTCGACGCCATCTTCCTCAGCCACCTGCATGTCGATCACTGCATCGACATGTGCGCGTACTTCGTCGTCCGCTACTACCGGCACGACGGGGGCCGCCCCGGGCCCCTCCCGGTCTACGGCCCCGACGGCACCGAGCAGCGGCTGACCACCGCGCACGGCGACACCCCGTCCGAGCGGGCGATGAGCGAGGTCTTCGACTTCCACACGCTGAAGCCCGGCTCCTTCGAGATCGGCCCCTTCTCGGTCCGTACGGAGAAGGTCTGCCACCCCGTCGACTCCTTCGCCATCCGCATCGAGCACGGCGGCCGCTCGCTCACGTACTCCGGCGACACGGGTGCCTGCGAGGCCCTGGACGAGCTCGCCAAGGGCGTCGATCTGTTCCTCTGCGAAGCATCGTTCATCCATGGCAAGGAGGACATCCCGGACCTCCATCTCAATGGCCGCGAGGCGGGCGAGATCGCCGCCCGCGCCGGAGTGGGACGGCTCGTCCTCACCCACATCCCGCCGTGGACCGATGCCGACCGCAACCTGGCCGATGCCCGTCTGCTCTACGGCGGGCCGGTCGAGGTGGCGGCACCGGGCGCGGTCTACGAGATCTGACAGCCCGGCCGACGCCGCGGACGCGACGGAGCCCTCACCTCCCGCCGGGAAGGTGAGGGCTCCGAGCCGTCGTAGGGGGAAGACCCGTGCGGAGGGCTACTTCGCCTCGGCCTTGAGGAGCTCGGCCAGCTCCTCGTCGGACTCGCGGCCCGGGGTCGGCAGATTGAACTTGGTGATCGCGAAGCGGAAGACCACGTAGTAGACCACCGCGAAGCAGAGGCCGACCAGCACCAGCAGCCATGGCTTGCTCGCGATGCCGAGGTTCAGGAAGAAGTCGACCGCTCCCGCGGAGAAGCCGAAGCCGTCCTTCATGCCGAGGGCCCAGGTGAGGGCCATCGAGACGCCGGTGAGCACCGCGTGGATCGCGTACAGCACCGGGGCGATGAACATGAACGTGAACTCGATCGGCTCGGTCACACCGGTCACGAACGCGGTCAGCGCGAGGGAGAACATCATGCCGCCGACGACCTTGCGGCGCTCCGGACGGGCGCAGTGGACGATCGCGAGGCAGGCCGCCGGGAGGGCGAACATCATGATCGGGAAGAAGCCGGTCATGAACTGTCCGGCCGTCGGGTCGCCGGCCAGGAAGCGGTTGATGTCGCCGCTCTTGCCGTGGTACTCACCGGCCTGGAACCACGGGAACGAGTTCAGCAGGTGGTGCATGCCGACGGGGATCAGCGCACGGTTGGCGACACCGAAGATGCCCGCGCCGACGGCGCCGGAACCGACCAGCCACTCGCCGAAGTTGTGCAGAACGGTGCCGAGCACCGGCCAGATGTAACCGAAGACGACGCCGATGACCAGGCCCGCGAAGGCGGAGAGGATCGGCACCAGACGGCGGCCGCCGAAGAAGCCCGCCCAGGCGGGCAGCTTCGTCCGGTAGAACTTCTGGTAGAGCAGCGCCACGACGATGCCCATCACCACACCGCCGAGGACCTTCGCGTCCACGGGGGCGTCCGTCATGACGATCTTGCCGTCGACGACGGTCGCGACCTGCGGGAGGTTGCTGTCGGTGAAGGTGGCGAGCACCTTCTGGAAGACCAGGTAGCCCGTGACGGCGGCGAGTGCGGTCGAGCCGTCCGACTTCTTGGCGAAGCCGATCGCGATGCCGACGGCGAACAGCAGCGCCATGTTGTCGAGGATCGCGTTGCCACCCGCGGACATGAAGCTCGCGATCTTGGTGACGAAGTCCGGGAACGACGCCCTGCCGAGCATGTCGTCGTTGCCGAGGCGGACCAGCAGCGCGGCCGCGGGCAGCACCGCGACCGGCAGCATGAGGCTGCGGCCGATGCGCTGCATGACAGCCATCGCGCCGGCGCCCTTCTTCTTGGTGGCCGCGGGTGCGGCGTCTGCCGTGGACATCAGCTTCCTCCATGGGGCAAGGCGCCGCCCGGGTCGGCGATCGGGGGGAGGCGGCGACTCGAAGAACGCGGCAGAACGCCACGTGGTCTGAACCACTCAGTGGTGTAGACCAGTTGTAACACGGTGAGGGCGAGATAAGGAACCTGTGCATTCCGACTACTTCGCATGAGCTATCACCCACGCTCGGTGATACGGCGAAGACCCCCGGACGGAAGGGTCCGAGGGCCTTCTCCGGGCGGGCCGAAAGGCCCGTCCGACCTGCTACTTCGTGAGGTCCCTCTCGATCTCCTCCTCCACCTCGTCGGGCTCCCGGCCCGGCGTCTGGAGGTTGAACCTGGTGATCGCGAACCGGAAGATCGCGTAATACGCGGCGGCGAAGACCAGGCCGATCGGAATGATCAGCCATGGTTTCGTCGCGAGGCTCCAGTTGATGACGTAGTCGATCAGGCCCGCGGAGAAACTGAAGCCGTCCTTCACCCCGAGTGCCCATGTCACCGCCATCGAGACGCCGGTGAGCACCGCGTGGATCGCGTACAGCAGCGGTGCGACGAAGAGGAACGAGTACTCGATCGGCTCGGTGATGCCCGTCACGAACGAGGTCAGGCCGACCGAGAGCATCATGCCGCCGACCGCCTTCCGGCGATGCGGCTTGGCGCAGTGGTAGATCGCCAGTGCCGCCGCCGGGAGGGCGAACATCATGATCGGGAAGAAGCCCGAGGTGAACTGGCCGGCCGTCGGGTCACCCGCCAGGAACCGGTTGATGTCACCGTGCACGACGGTGCCGTCCGGCTTGGTGAAGTCGCCGAACTGGAACCAGACGAACGTGTTCAGGAACTGGTGGAGTCCGATGACCAGCAACGCGCGGTTGGCGACGCCGAAGATGCCGGAGCCCACCCAGTCCAGGTCCACCAGCCACTTGGAGAAGCCGGTCAGACCGTCGCCGACCGGCTGCCAGAGCCATGCGCACAGCGCCGCGAAGAGAAGGCCGACGAACGCCATGATGATCGGGACGAGCCGGCGGCCGTTGAAGAAGCCCAGCCAGTCCACCAGCCTGACCCGGTGGTACCGCTGCCAGAACCAGGCGGACAGCAGACCCATCACGATGCCGCCGAACACCCCCGGGTTCTGGTACTCGGCCGCCGTGACCTTCGCACCGGCGGTGACGCAGGTGCCGAACCAGGTGCCGCCGGAAGTGAACGTCGAACCGGGGGCGCAGTCCACCGGGAAGGCGTGCAGCACCGCGTAATAGACGAGGAAGCCGGCCACCGCGGCGAGTGCGGTCGAACCGTCCGACTTCTTCGCCATGCCGATCGCCACACCGATGCAGAACAGCAGCGGAAGACCGAGTCCCGAATCGAGCAGTGCGCCGCCCGCGGCCGCGAACACCTTGGCGACATGGCCCCAGCGCAGACCCTCGTTGCCGAATACGTCCGGCTGGCCCAGCCGGTTGAGAATGCCTGCCGCCGGCAGGACCGCGATCGGGAGCTGGAGGCTGCGGCCCATCTTCTGGAGGCCCTGGAAGAGGCCGTTCCACCACGTCTTCCGTGGTACCGCGGCACTGCTTGAGCTCATCGGCGTCCTCCCGGAACAAGGTGCGGTCGGGGGTCGTTGCGCACTGGTGTAGACCAGTTGGGGTACGGTGCGTAACCCGCCTGGAAGACAGGGCACCGATGATCGTCATCATTGGGGACGGTCCAGATGCTCGCTCGCGAAGCTGGGCCAAACGTGCGTTACGGTGACGAAACGGACCCAGGGTGGGCCGTCGCACGCATGTGAACAACCAGGGAGAAGGCCATGGCCAGCAAGGCTGAGAAGATCGTCGCCGGGCTCGGCGGTATCGAGAACATCGACGAGATCGAAGGCTGCATCACGCGCCTCCGCACCGAGGTCCACGACCCCAGCAAGGTCGACGAAGCCGCGCTCAAGGCCGCCGGAGCCCACGGCGTCGTCAAGATGGGCACCGCGATCCAGGTCGTCATCGGCACCGACGCCGACCCGATCGCCGCGGACATCGAAGACATGATGTGACCGGCCGCCCGACCCGCGGCTGACCCCTCGGCCGCACCCCCGGCCGCCCCGCCGGACCCCCACCGGGCCGGACGGACCACCCGGCACCGGCACCCCGCAGGCCCCGCTCCCCCCGGACGGGGCCTGCGCCGCACCCGAACGGGCGCCACCCCCGCACCCGATAGGGTCGATGCCATGTCTCGTATCGACGGCCGCACCCCCGAACAGCTCCGCCCCGTCACCATCGAACGCGGATGGAGCAAGCACGCCGAAGGTTCCGTACTCATCTCCTTCGGCGACACCAAGGTCTTCTGCACCGCCTCCGTCACCGAAGGCGTCCCCCGCTGGCGCAAGGGCAGCGGCGAAGGCTGGGTCACCGCCGAATACTCCATGCTGCCCCGCTCCACCAACACCCGCGGCGACCGCGAATCCGTACGCGGCAAGATCGGCGGCCGCACCCACGAGATCAGCCGGCTCGTCGGCCGCTCCCTGCGCGCCGTCGTCGACTACAAGGCCCTCGGCGAGAACACCATCGTCCTCGACTGCGACGTCCTCCAGGCCGACGGCGGCACCCGCACCGCCGCCATCACCGGCGCCTACGTCGCCCTCGCCGACGCCGTCGCCTGGGCCCAGCGCAAGAAGCTCGTCAAGCACGGCCGCAAGCCGCTGACCGACACCGTCTCCGCGATCAGCGTCGGCATCGTCGACGGCACCCCCCTCCTCGACCTCTGCTACGAGGAGGACGTCCGCGCCGAAACCGACATGAACGTCGTCTGCACCGGCGACGGCCGCTTCGTCGAAGTCCAGGGCACCGCCGAGGCCGCCCCCTTCGACCGCAAGGAACTGGGCGCCCTCCTCGACCTCGCCACCGCCGGCTGCGCAGACCTCACCCTCTTCCAGAACGAGGCCCTCGCCCGCACCCTGGGCGAGTGAAGAAGCAACCACATACGCACCGCGACGCGTCGTTACGGGCACGGGCGCACGGATCGAACCGTGCGCCCGTCCGCGTATCCGCACCCGGGGAGGAACCGCACCATGGCCCAGGCCGCCCGCCACCGACGCACCACCGTCGCGCTGACCCTGACCGCCCTCACCCTCACGCTCACCGCGACAGCCGGCTGCGGCGCCGTGGACAAGGCACTCGACTGCGTGCGTACCGCCGACGCCATCGCCACCAGCGTCGACAACCTCCAACAGGCCGTCTCCAACGCGTCCAACGACCCCACCCAGGCGTCCGAAGCCCTCGACGACATCGAGAAGGAACTCGGCAACCTCGGCGACAAGACCGACAACGCCGACCTCGGCAAGGCCGTCGACAAACTCCAGGCAGGCGTGGGCAACGTCCGCGACTCCATCGACAAGGGCGACTCCACCCCCGACGTCACCCCGGTCACCGACGCCGCCAAGGAGATCGGCAAGGTCTGCACCCCCTGACCACCCCCGATACTGGGTGACATGACCCGCCTCATCCTCGCCACCCGCAACGCCGGGAAGATCACCGAACTCCACGCGATCCTCGCCGACGCAGACCTCGACCACGAACTCGTCGGCGCGGACGCGTACCCCGACATCCCCGACGTCAAGGAGACCGGCGTCACCTTCGCCGAGAACGCCCTGCTCAAGGCCCACGCCCTCGCCCGCGCCACCGGCCACCCCGCCGTCGCCGACGACTCCGGCCTCTGCGTGGACGTACTCGGCGGCGCCCCCGGCATCTTCTCCGCCCGCTGGTCCGGAACCCACGGCGACGACAAGGCCAACCTGGACCTGCTCCTGGCCCAGCTCTCCGACATCGGCACCCCCCACCGCCGGGCCCACTTCGCCTGCGCCGCCGCCCTCGCCCTCCCCGACGGCACGGAACGCGTGGTCGAGGGCCGCCTGACGGGCACCCTGCGCCACATCCCGTCCGGCACGAACGGCTTCGGCTACGACCCGATCCTCCAGCCGGACGGCTCCACCCGCACCTGCGCCGAACTGACCCCCGCGGAGAAGAACGCGATCAGCCACCGCGGCAAGGCGTTCCGCGCGCTGGTACCGGTGGTGCGGGAGCTGCTGGGGTGATGCAAAAGTGCCTGGTCTCCCACTGGGAGGGGACCAGGCACCTCTGCTTCCGGTGCGCCCGGTCGGATTCGAACCGACATACACGACCACCTAAAGATCGCCGCTCAACCAGATGGCGTACGGGCGCGCAACGTCGCCCAGCTTACTTCCCTCTGTGGGGTGACGGTGGTGGGTAGGAGGAAGACTCCTGCCGCCCGATGTCAGATGCCACGGCGCCGACCACCACCACGGCACCAAGTGGTCATGACGGCATGGCAGTTGGGGCAGAGCAGGCGCAGATTCCGAGGTTGATTGTTCCGCCAGTCACCGTTGATGTGATCGACCTTGAGCGGGAGCGGTCGGCCCCGCCAGGTCGGCTCCACACCGCACATCGCACAGCGCTCGTCGACGCCGATGGCCGCCCACCACGTCGAGGCCGGGGCTCCGCAGTACCTGGCACATGGTGCTCGATGAAGCAACCACAGGCTCCAGGACATCCCTCGTCCAGCGTGTGCCTCCGCGCTCGAAGTGTCCGGTGGCTATGCCCATTTCCTTCATCCGATCGGCGATGTATCGCCGTGTTGAACTCTTTGGATCGACCCCGAGCTTCGTCAGCGCCTCGGACAGTGTCCGCGATGACGAGGCAGCCCCAGGTGTCAGAACTTCGGGTCCGGCGTCTGGGACGCGACCAGTTCCGCCGCCTCCTCCGGTGTCTCCACCGACGGTGGGGAGCCGGCCAGGGGCTGCTGGGCGGTTTCCTTCATGCAGGCCACGGCGATCGCGCCGACCAGGGCCGCCGCCATCGCGTAGTAGGCCGGCATCAGCTCGGTGCCGCTCCAGCTGATCAGGGCCGTGATCACCAGCGGGGTCGTACCGCCGAAGAGGGAGGCCGAGAGGTTGTAGCCCACCGAGAGGGAGCCGTAGCGGACGTGGGTGGGGAAGAGGGCCGGGAGGGCGGCGGACATGGTGCCGAGCATGCAGACGAGGGAGAGGCCCAGCATCAGCATGCCGATGGTGACGGCGGGGATGCCGCCCTGGCGGATGAGGAGGAAGGCGGGGAGCGAGAGGAGGAGGAAGCCGAGCATGCCGGTCATCAGGAGCGGCTTGCGGCCGAAGCGGTCGGAGAGCCTGCCGACCTGATTGATGATCAGCATCAGGAAGACCATGACGGCGAGCAGGATGAGCAGGCCGTGGGTCTCGCTGTAGCCGAGTTCGTCGGAGAGGTAGGTCGGCATGTACGACAGCAGCATGTAGTCGGTGATGTTGTACGCGCCGACCAGGCAGATGCAGAGGACCAGCGACGGCCAGTACTGCCGGAAGATCTTGGCGAGGTCGCCCTTGGCGGTGGTCTCGACGCCGTCGGCGGCCTCCGTCGCGTGGGCGGTGCCGCCTTCCAGTTTCTGGAACGCGGGGGTCTCGTCCAGGCGCAGTCGCAGATAGAGGCCGACCAGGCCGAGGGGGCCCGCGACGAGGAACGGGATGCGCCAGCCCCAGGCTTCCATCTGGCCGGAGTCGAGCATCGCGGTCAGCGCGGTGACGAGTCCGGCGGCGCCGACGTAGCCGGCCAGGGTGCCGAATTCGAGGAAGCTGCCGAAGTAGCCGCGGCGCTTGTCGGGGGCGTACTCGGCGATGAAGGTGGAGGCGCCGCCGTACTCGCCGCCGGTGGAGAAGCCCTGGACCAGGCGGAAGAAGATCAGCAGGACGGGGGCCCACAGCCCGATGGAGTCGTGGGAGGGGATGACGCCGATCGCGAAGGTGCCGACCGCCATCATGATCATGGTGAGGGCGAGGACCTTCTTGCGGCCGATCCTGTCGCCCATGGGGCCGAAGAACATCCCGCCGAGGGGGCGGACGAGGAAGGCCACGGCGAAGGTGGCGAAGGAGGAGAGGAGCTGGGTGGTGTGGTTCCCGGACGGGAAGAACACATGGCCCAGGGTGGCGGCCAGGTAGGAGTAGATCCCGAAGTCGAACCACTCCATGGCGTTCCCGAGCGATGCCGCCTTCACCGCCCGCTTGACCGCCCGGTCGTCGGTGACGGTGATGTCCGTCCGGCGCAGCTTCGGGTTCTTCCGCTGCCGGACGGCGCGGAAGAGGGCGGGGTGGCGTTTGACCGCTTCCGGGTCGGCCGCCTGGTGGGGGTCGGGGGCCGCCATGGCCGGGTCCTCTCCTCGGGGGGTGTTCCAGGAAAGGCTTCTGCGCGGTCATGGCGGTTGCAAACCCGACCGATGGCCGAATGGGATGTCCCTCACACCGTTCAGCCGTACGGGGCAGTGCCGGGGGCCGGGGTTCAGATGCCGAGATCCTTGATGATCTTGGCTACGTGGCCGGTGGCCCTGACGTTGTAGAGGGCCCGCTCGACCTTGCCGTTCTCGTCCACGACGATCGTGGAGCGGATGACGCCCGTCACCGTTTTGCCGTAGAGCTTCTTCTCGCCGAAGGCGCCGTATGCCTCAAGGGTCTCCTTGGAGGGGTCGCCGACCAGGGTGACCTTGAGGTCTTCCTTCTCGCGGAACTTGGCGAGCTTCTCGGGCTTGTCGGGGGAGACGCCGATGACGTCGTATCCGGCGCCGGCGAGCAGGTCCAGGTTGTCGGTGAAGTCGCAGGCCTGCTTGGTGCAGCCGGGGGTGAGGGCGGCCGGGTAGAAGTAGACGATGACCTTGCGGCCCTGGTGGTCGGCGAGCGAGATCTCGTTGCCGTCGGCGTCGGGGAGGGTGAAGGCGGGGGCGGTGTCGCCGGGCTGGAGTCGCTCGCTCATGGTTCTCCTCAGATGGCACGTGGGGTGTACGGGACCGAGCGTAATAGGGGTGCCGCCGGGTGCATGGGCGGTCGAGCTGACAGACTGTCGATGAAGGTGTACCGGACGAGGACCACGGAGGCGGCGCAGTGTCGGATGCCAGGACCCCTGCGCAGATCGAGGCGGACATCATCAGCAGGCGTGAGCAGCTTGCGGTGGTGCTCGATGAGATCGGGGTGCGGGTGCACCCGAAGACGATCATGGGTGACGCGAAGGCCAGGGCCGCCGAGGCCGTGGACCGGACGGCCGGGCGGGCTTTTGTCGCGGTGAACCGGACGGTGTCGGACGTGAAGGCGCGGTTCGTGTCCGAGGACGGTGCTCCGCGTCTGGAGCGGGTGATTCCGGCGGCGCTGCTCGCGGTGGGCGTCGTGGGTCTGCTCACGGCGTCGAAGCGGCGCCGGAAGAAGTGAGGGCGCGGTCCGTGCACCCCGGAGGGGCGGGGGGCCGCGGCGGGCAGGTAGGTTGCGGGGCGTGAGCGAGAACACCGACGACAAGCTGCCCATCCGCATGCTGCACGACCGTGTGCTGGTCCGGTCCGATACGCCTGAGGGCGAGCGGCGTTCCGGTGGCGGCATCCTGATTCCGGCGACGGCTGCGGTCGGCCGCCGGCTGGCCTGGGCCGTGGTGGTCGCGGTGGGCCAGAACGTGCGGACGGTGGAGCCGGGGGACCGGGTGCTGTACGACCCCGAGGACCGTGCCGAGGTCGAGGTGCGCGGGGTGGCGTACGTGCTGATGCGCGAGCGGGATCTGCATGCGGTGGCGGCGGACCGGTTCGAGGGGTCGGTGGATTCCACCGGGCTGTACCTGTAGTCGGCGGCTGCCGTCCGGCGGCAGTGGCGAGTGGGGCCTGGTGACCGGTGTCACCAGGCCCTTTGCGTGTTCTTTGCTACGGTGGAGCCACCCCGACGAGACGCGCCGTACCGGGTTTCGCAAAGACGACGCACCCCGTGTTGTTCGCGTTTTCTGTCTCGTCGGAGGTGCCGTCATGGCGTGGGTTCTGCTGATTGTCGCCGGTCTGCTCGAAGTGGCCTGGTCGATCGGGATGAAGTACACCGAGGGGTTCACCCGGCTGTGGCCGAGTGTGTTCACGGGTCTCGGGATCGTCGCGAGCATGCTGTTGCTGTCCCATGCGGCGAGGACGTTGCCGATCGGTACGGCGTACGGCGTGTGGGTCGGTATCGGTGCGGCCGGTGCGGCGGTTCTCGGCATGGTGGTGCTCAACGAGCCGGTGACCGCCGCCCGGATCTTCTTCGTCTGTCTGCTGCTGGTGGCCGTCGTGGGGCTGAAGGCGACCTCGGGTCACTGACGCGGGGCGGCCGGGGGCGCGGGGGGTGCCGGGGTGCCCCGGGCGCCCGGGAGGAAGCCGTTGCCGTCCCCGCCGCCGTTGTCGCCGCCGCGGGGGCCACCGTTGTCCCCGCCGCCGTTTTCCGGCCCGCCGTTCAGGGTTCCGCCGTTCTCCGGCCCGCCGTTCTGGGTTCCGCCGGCCGCGGGGTTGTCGGTGCCCGTGCCGCCGGGGGCGGGTTCGTTGCTCCCCGGGCTCGACGGGCTGCTGGGCGCGGTGCTCCCGGGGCTGCCGGGCTGCGTGCCGGAGGGGCGTCCGGACGGTGTCCGGGTGGTGCCGGGGCTGGTGTTCCCCCCGGTGGGCGGGGCGGTTTCGGCGGCCCCGCTTTCGAGGTCGAGGTCGAAGTCCTGGGCGGGGGTGCCGCGCAGCGCCGCCTCGGTGTACTGGGCCCAGGTCTGGGCGGGGGTGCCGCCGCCGTTGATGCGGGCCAGTCCGAGTGCTCCGTAGAGCGGTTTCTGTACGCCGGTGCCGGGGTCCTGGCCCATGACGGCGATGACGGTGGCGAGGTCGGGGGTGTAGCCGGCGAACCAGGCCGCCTTGTCCTCCTCGGCGGTGCCGGTCTTGCCCGCGGCGGGGCGGCCGGCGCCCTGGGCGGCGGTGCCGGTGCCGCCCTCGACGACGCTGCGGAGGATCGAGGTGGTGGTGTCGGCGGCCTCGCGGCCGACGGCCTGCTCGGTGTGTCGGCCGGGGAGTTCCAGGTCCTCGCCGCCCTTGCTGACCTTGTCGACGAGGACGTACGCGCCGTGTCTGCCGTGGTTGGCGAGGGTGGCGTACGCCTCGGCCATGTCGAGGACGCTGGCGGTCGCGACGCCGAGCGCGACGGACGGGTACGGGGCGAGGTCGGGGGTGTTCTTGGGGATGCCGAGGTCGATGGCGGTCTGCTTGACCTTGGCGGGGCCGACGTCCTCGGCCATCTGGGCGTAGACGGCGTTGACGGACTTGTCGGTGGCGGCGCGGACGGTGAGGGGCCCGTAGTCGATGTCGTCCTCGTTGGCGGGGGCGTATCCGGTGGGCCCGGCCGGGCCTTGGACCATGCGCTTGTTGGTGCCGTCGTACACGGTGTTGGGGGTGATGGGCCGGCCGTCCTGGGTGGTGGAGCCGTTGGCGACGGCGGAGGTGAAGACGAACGGCTTGAAGGTGGAGCCGACCTGGTAGTCACGGCGGGTCGCGTTGTTCACGTACTGCTTGGTGTAGTCGACACCGCCGTACATGGCGACGACGCGGCCGGTGCGGGGGTCGATGGAGGCACCGCCGACACGGACGTCGCGGTCGGCCTTGCGGTCGGTGCTCGTCTGGGACATGACGTTGTCGTCCACGGCCTTGACGAGCGCGTTCTGTTTCTTCTTCTCCAGTGTGGTGGTGATCCGGTAGCCGCCGGTGGCCAGGGTGTTCTCGTCGATGACCTCGTTGCTGGTGAGGTAGTCCTCGACGGCCTGGACGATGTAGCCGCGCTGTCCGGAGAGCCCGGTGGGTGGCCTGACCTTGCCGGGTACGGGGAATGTCATGGCCGCGCGTGGGCCGGCGCCGAGCCACTTCTCCTTGACCATGCCGTCGAGCACGTAGTTCCAGCGCGCGAGGGCGGCGGCCTTGTTCTCGGGGTGGACGACGACGTCGTACGCGCTGGGCGCGTTGAGCAGAGAGGCGAGATAGGCGCCCTCGGCGGTGGTGATGCCGCCGGCGTCCTTGCCGTAGTAGGCCTGTGCGGCGGCCTGGATGCCGTAGGCGTTGCGGCCGAAGTAGCTGGTGTTGAGGTAGCCCTCGAAGATCTGGCTCTTGGACTCCTCGCGGTTGAGTTTGACCGCGATGAAGAACTCCTTGATCTTGCGGACGACGGTCTGTTCCTGGCCGAGGTAGTAGTTCTTGACGTACTGCTGGGTGATGGTCGAGCCGCCCTGTTTGCCCTTGCCGGTGAGGGTGTTCCAGGCGGCGCGGGCCATGGCTTTGACGTCGACGGCCCGTTCGGAGTAGAAGTCGCGGTCCTCCGCGGCGAGGACGGCGTGCTGGACGGTGAGCGGGACCTGGGCGAGTGTGACGTTCTCCCGGTTGACCTCGCCGGAGCGGGCGATGACGCTGCCGTCCTTGTAGAGGTAGAGGTTCGACTGCGCGGTCGCGCTGGCGTTGGCGGGCGGGATCTCGACGAGCTCGTACCCGGCGATGAATCCGCCGATCAGGAGCAGGGCGACGAGGAGGGCGGCGCCGAGGACCATCCGCCAGGTGGGGACGGCGCGGCGCCAGCCGGTGCGCCTGGGCCGCTTGGGCTTCTTCGCCGGGCCGGCTCCCTCGCTCGGTTCCCCGCTGTGGCTGCCGTGGGCGGCCGGGGTCCTGGGGTCCCGGCCCGGGGGTTCGTGTTCCCCGCCCGGCTGCTGTGGCTCGTCGCTCATGTCCGTGCAGACTCCTCGACCGCGGTCAGTTCTCCCATAGTGCCCTTTTCCACGGAATAAGCACCGGATCGACCCCTGAAAAGCGGTCGCGGCGGCCGGGCCGGCTGGACTAAGGTCGTGCGCTTTGGTGTCCAACGCCGTTGGGCGCCCGAACGAAGGGGGTGAACATGGTGCGGCTGTATGCGGTGGTGGCGGCGGGAGGGTTCCGGCGCTATGCCACCTACCGGACGGCGACGGCGGCGGGAGTGTTCACCAACACCGTCTTCGGTTTCATCATGGCGTACACCTATGTGGCGCTGTGGGACGAGCGTCCGCGGCTCGGCGGCTACGACATGCCCCAGGCGCTCACCTATGTATGGCTGGGGCAGGCGCTGCTGATGACCTGCGCCATGATGGGCGGCGGTTTCGAGGACGAGCTGATCGAGCGGATCCGCACCGGCGATGTCGCGGTCGATCTCTATCGCCCGGTGGACCTCCAACTCTGGTGGATGGCAGGTGACTTGGGGCGGGCCGCGTTCCATCTGCTGGGCCGCGGCATCGTACCGATGCTGCTGGGCTCGCTCGCCTTCGACCTGGCACTGCCCGCCTCGCCGGGGATCTGGCTGGCCTTCCTCGTCTCGGTGACGCTCGGCGTCGTGGTGAGCTTCGCGATCCGCTACCTGGTGGCGCTCTCCGCGTTCTGGCTGCTGGACGGGGCGGGGGCGTCGCAGATGACGGGGCTGGCCGGGATGTTCTTCTCCGGGATGCTGCTGCCGCTGACGCTGTTCCCGGGGGTGCTGGGCGACGTGGCCCGGGTACTGCCGTGGTCGTCGCTGCTCCAGGTGCCGGCCGATGTGCTGCTCGGCAGGAGCGCCGGATGGGGGCTGGTGGAGGCGTACGCCTTCCAGGGCGGCTGGGCGCTGGTGCTGTTGCTGGCGGGGCGGTTGGTGCAGTCGGTGGCGACGCGGAGGGTGGTGGTCCAGGGTGGCTGAGACGGCCGGGGCGGTGGAGGTGGCCGGGGCGGATGCGGCCGGCCCGCCCGAGGTGGTGTTCGTCGAGCGGTCGAGGCTCGTCGAGGGAGTCCGGGCGTACGGGCTGATCGCGGCGATGTGGCTGCGGTCGACGATGGCGTACCGCGCCTCGTTCGCGATGACGGCGTTCGGGAACTTCGCGGTGACGGCCTTCGACTTCGTCGCGATCCTGCTGATGTTCTCGCACGTGGACGCGCTGGGCGGTTACACACTGCCCGAGATCGCCCTGCTCTACGGGGCCTCCGGTACCGCGTTCGGTCTCGCCGACCTGGTGATGGGGTCGATGGACCGGCTGGGGCGGCGGGTGCGCGACGGCACGCTGGACACGCTGCTGGTGCGGCCGGTGCCGGTGCTCGCCCAGGTCGCGGCGGACCGGTTCGCGCTGCGCAGGCTGGGGCGCATCACCCAGGGCGCGCTGGTCCTCGGGTACGCGCTGGTGGTGCTGGACATCGGGTGGACACCGCTGAAGGTGGCGATGATCCCGCTGATGCTGCTGAGCGGGGCGGCGGTCTTCGCGGCGGTGTTCGTGGCCGGGGCGGCGTTCCAGTTCGTCGCGCAGGACGCCTCCGAGGTGCAGAACTCCTTCACGTACGGAGGGAACACGCTGCTCCAGTACCCGCCGTCGATCTTCGCGAAGGACCTGGTGCGCGGGGTGACGTTCGTGGTGCCGCTGGCCTTCGTGAACTGGCTGCCCGCGCTGTACGTGCTGGGCCGGGACTATCCGCTGGACCTGCCGGACTGGGTGGCGTTCCTGCCCCCGGTGGTGGCGGGCCTGTGCTGGCTGCTCGCGGGCCTGGCCTGGCGCTCGGGACTGCGGGCGTACCGCAGCACGGGCAGTTGACGAAGACACCGAGCAGGGCAAGGCAAGCGAGAAGAGCAGGGCAGGGGCACCGGAGATGAACACCGAAACCGAAACCGACACCGACGCTGACGCCGAGACCGGCGCCGAGACCGGCACCGGCACCAACACCGGCACCAACGCCGAAACCAACACCGGAACCGGCGCTGGAACCAACACCGGAACCGACACCGGCTTCATCGAGCTCGACAACGTCGAAAAGGTCTTCGACGTGCGCCGCAAGACCGGCTTCATGCGCGGTGAACGCCGCCAGGTCCGGGCGGTCGACTCCATCAGCTTCCGCGTCGCGCGCGGCGAGATGGTCGGCTACATCGGTCCCAACGGGGCTGGGAAGTCGACCACGATCAAGATGCTGACCGGCATCCTCACCCCGAGCGGCGGACGGCTGCGGGTGGCGGGCATCGACCCTTCCAGGGAGCGTACGAGGCTGGCGCACCGGATCGGTGTGGTGTTCGGCCAGCGCACCACGCTCTGGTGGGACCTGCCGCTGCGCGACTCGTACCGGCTGATGCACCGGATGTACCGGATTCCCGACGCCCGCTACCGCGAGAATCTGGACCGTTGCGTCGAACTCCTCGACCTGGGCGAGCTGTTGGACGTGCCCGTACGGCAGCTGTCGTTGGGGCAGCGGATGCGCGGGGACATCGCGGCGGCGCTGCTGCACGATCCCGAGGTGCTGTACCTGGACGAGCCGACGATCGGCCTGGACGTCGTGTCCAAGGCCAAGGTCCGGGGCTTCCTGCGGGACCTGAACGCCGACAGTGGTACAACCGTGCTGCTCACCACCCATGACCTGACGGACATCGAGCAGCTCTGCAAGCGCGTGATGGTGATCGACCACGGCCGTCTGATGTACGACGGGGCGCTCGCCGGACTGCACGAGGTGGGCGAGAGCGAGCGGACACTGGTGGTCGATCTGGAGCGTCAACTCCCGCCGATCCGGCTGGAGTCGGCGCCCTCGGTGCGTACGGTCAAGGTGGAGGGTCCGCGGCAGTGGCTGGCCTTCCCGGCCTCGGAGTCGGCCGCGCCGCTGGTGGCCCGGATCGCCGCGGACTACCCGCTGGTCGATCTGTCGGTCCGGGAGCCGGACATCGAGGCCGTGATCGCGAAGATGTACGCGTCGGCCGGCGACAGGTAGGCGCAGCGGATCGGTGACGTGAGCGTACGCGTTCAATAGGCTGGACGGTATGACAAGTGATCTCCCGGACATGCGCGCTTCCGATGCCGAGCGCGAGCGAATCGCCGAGACCCTGCGTGAGGCGGTGGCCGAGGGCCGGCTGGAGATGGAGGAGTTCGAGCAGCGGCTCGAAATGACCTACAAGGCGCGTACGCACGGGGAGTTGGAACCACTCGTCCGCGACCTTCCGGCGCCGGGCACGGTGGGGGCCCCGTTGAGCGGGGCCCCGGTGAGCCCGGCGACCGGTTCGGCGGCGCGCTGGGCGGACCGGATCGGCAAGCCCGCCACATCGGGCGGTGCGTTCGCGATGTGGGGCGGTTTCGGGCGCCGGGGCAACTGGACGGTGGGCCGGAAGTTCACCGCGTTCGCGATGTGGGGCGGCGGTGAGATCGACCTGCGCGAGGCCAACTTCGAGGACCGCGAGGTGGTCATCCGCTGCATCACGATCATGGGCGGCATTCAGGTGACGGTCCCGCCGGAGCTGAATGTGGAGGTCAGGGGCATCGGCTTCATGGGCGGCTTCGGCGAGCGCGCGAAGGACGAGGGGGTTCCGTCCCCCGAATCCCCGCGGGTGCGGGTCACCGGGTTCGCGCTGATGGGCGGCGTCGGTGTGGAGCACAAGCGCAGCAAGGCGGAGAAGCGGCGGCTGAAGGAGGCCGAGCGGGCCCGGGAGCTGGACCGGGAGCGCGGGCGGGGCAGGCTGGAGAAAGGCGAGGGACGGCTCGACTAGGGCGGGTCCGGCGGGAAGAGGGTGAGGGGCGGTTCGACTTGGGCCGGTCAGGCGGGAGAAGGGCGACGGGCGGTTCGACTGGGGCCGGTCCGGCGGGACGGGCCCCCGGCGCTCCCCTCCCTGCCGCTCCGGCTCTGTCCCTACCAGGCGGGGCGCGGATCCTGACGCTCCGTGAACAGGTCCGTGCGTTCGGCGTCGGGCCCGCCCGCCAGCCAGAGGAACCCCGGGCTCGGCGCGAACTCATCGGTCGTCGGCGCCGCCGCGTGGTAGCGCCGGGTGTCCGGCAGCTGCACCTCGGTCAGGGCACCGTCCCGCATCATCCACAGGCCGAAGACGTCGTCGTCCTCGTCGTGGATCAGCACCTGCACCTTCCGGGGGTCGGGCCACGGGAGCGACTCCAGATGCCGCAGCAGTCCGTTGCGCTGCCCCACACGGTAGAACTCGATGACCCAGCCGCCCGCGAACAGGTCGAGCGACCGGAACTCGCCCCGCCAGCTGCGTGTCTCGTCGGGCCGGGTCAGGGGTTCCATGACGTCGTCGGCGTACAACGCCAGCACGATGACCTGTGCGTATCTGCTCATGCCGGAGTATGGCGGCACACCGGACGGGAGCGGCAACCGGATTTTCCGGTGCCGGGGCGTCAGAGCTGGTCGGAGACGGGCTGCCGGTGCCGCAGGGCCGGCAGGTCCACCAGCGAGCCCAGCCGCCGGTAGCCCGTGTCGTTCAGGTGGAGGTGGTCGCCGCAGTCGTAGGCGGGCAGCAGCCGATCCGGGCGGTACGGGTCGCGGGCCGCCTCGTCGAAGTCGATGAACGAGTCGAAGACGCCGCCCGCCCGGATCAGCTCGTTGACCCGTTCCCGGACGGCGTTCTGCGCGGGTGTCCAGGTGCGGAACCCCTCGTACGGCATCAGTGTCGCCCCGACGACCCGCAGTCCGCGGGCGTGGGCGCGCCGGGTCAGGGAGTGCAGGGCGTCCGTGATGCGCTGCGGGTCGGTCTCCTGCGGGACCTGCTGCACGTCGTTGATGCCGAGCGCGATGACGACCGTCTTCACCCCGGCGACGTCCAGTACGTCGCGGTCGAAGCGGGCGCTCGCCCGTACGCCGCGGCCGTCGCGCAGGATGCGGTTGCCCGCGATGCCGGCGTTGACCACTCCGTACCGGCCGCCCAGCCGGTCGGCGAGCACGTCGGGCCAGCGGCTGTTCGCGTCGAGGGTGGAGCCGGTGCCCGCGGTGAGCGAGTCGCCGATCACGGCGATCGTCCCGGCGGCGGAGGTGTTGTGTACGTCGACGGCGGTGAGGTAGCGCCAGTCGGTGGTGCGCCGGGTGCCCCGTTCGTCCTCCACGTACGACGTCTGGTGGGCGCCCGGGTGGAGGGTGACGGGGCCCTCGGCGGTGGGGGTGCGCAGGGTGACGACGAGATCGGCGTCCGCGGCGACCGGGACGAGGACCGGGTCGCTGACGACCCGCCCGCCCGCGGCGACGGTCACGGTGTCCGCGCCCCGGAACGTCACGGGGCGGGTGTTCACCGTGGCGTGGTCCACGACCAGCGGGTGCGTACCGAAGACGTTGGAGAGGGTGATGCGGGCCGCGTCGCCGCCGATGCTGGTGTGCACGACGTTACGGATGGTGCGCGGGGCCGGATCGCCGCCGCGGTGCGTCTCCCTCACCCCGGCGGTGGGGGCCGCCGTCCAGGTGCCGAACCAGCGGCCGGCGGAGTGGGCCGGTGCGGCGGGCGTGCGGGCCACGGACCGCGGGTCGGGTGCGACGATCTGCCGCGACCGGGCGCCGGTGCCGGCGAACAGCAGGGAACCGGCGAACGCCACACCGGTGGCGAGCGCGGCGGTGCCCGCCACGAGGGCGATGAGCAGGGCGTACCCCTGGCGCCTGGGCATGGGCGGTGTTTCTCCTCGATCGGTCGGGCTGATCCCATGATGGGGCAGGGTGTCGGGAACTCGGCGTGCGGCCCGGGAGTAGGTCAGGCAGGGACAATGCGTACGGGACACCGGGGGCGATGCGTACGCGGACGGGTGGAGCGGATGGAACGGATCGATCGGACCGGACCCGGGGAACAGGGTGCGGGGCAGCAGAAGCGTGTCCGGGAGCGGGCGGCGGGCGCGGCCCGTCCCGCGCCCGACGGGCGCCCGGCCCCCCTCGCCGCGTTCGCGTACACCGCGGCCGACGAGGAGAAGCGGCGTGGCGTACGCAGGATGAAGACCACGGCCACGGGCCTCCTCCTGCTGGTCGCGCTCGTGTACGTCCTCGCCACCTGGGCGAAGAGCGCGGGTGTGGGCGGCTGGCCGGGCTTCGTCGCCGCGGCCGCCGAGGCGGGGATGGTGGGTGCGCTGGCCGACTGGTTCGCCGTCACGGCGCTGTTCAAGCGTCCGCTCGGCCTGCCGATCCCGCACACGGCCATCATCCCCACCAAGAAGGACCAGCTCGGAGCCTCGCTGGGTTCCTTCGTCGGCGAGAATTTCCTCTCCGGCGATGTCGTGCGGAGCCGCATACACGCCCTCAACATCGGCGGCCGGCTCGGGGGCTGGCTGGCCGCGCCGGAGCATGCCGACCGGGTCACCGCCGAGCTGTCGACCGCGCTGCGCGGTGCGCTGGCGGTGCTGCGGGATTCCGATGTGCAGGCCGTGGTGGGTGAGGCGATCACCCGGCGGGCCAACGCGGCGGAGATCGCTCCCGGCCTCGGCAAGATGCTGGAGAAGATCGTCGCCGACGGCGGCCACCGCAGGGTGGTGGACCTGATCTGTGTGCGCGCCCACGACTGGCTGGTGCTGCACGGCGATTCGGTGATGGACGCCGTGCAGGGCGGGGCGCCGGGCTGGACGCCGCGGTTCGTCGACAAGCGGGTGGGGGAGCGGGTCTACAAGGAGCTTCTGCGCTTCGTCACGGAGATGCGGGACATGCCGGGGCACCCGGCGCGCGCGTCGATCGACACCTTCCTGACGGACTTCGCGTCCGACCTCCAGACGGATGCGGACACCCGGGCGCGGGTGGAGCGGCTGAAGTCGGAGATCCTGGGGCGCGGAGAGGTCCAGGACGTCATCGCGTCGGCGTGGTCGTCCGTACGCACGATGGTCATCGCGGCGGCGGACGACGAGCAGAGCGAGCTGCGGCTGCGGGCACGGGCGTCGTTGCTGACGTTCGGCGCGCGGCTGGCGACGGACGGGCGGATGCAGGCCAAGCTGGAGGGCTGGCTGGAGGACGCGGCGGTCTACGTCGTCACGACGTACCGCGCGGAGATCACCTCGCTGATCAGCGACACCGTCGCGAGCTGGGACGCGGACCAGACGTCGAAGAAGATCGAGGCGCACATCGGCCGCGACCTGCAGTTCATCCGGATCAACGGCACGGTGGTGGGTGCGCTGGCGGGGCTGCTGATCTACACCGTGTCGTGGGCGCTGGGGGCGTAGGGACCGGTTTCGCGGAGAGGGCTCCGGGTGCGTGCCCGTCCTGTCGTACGGGACGCACCCGGTCCCCGCGGGGGAGGGCCGTGATCGTGATGTCGCGTTTCGCGCTCGGCTGAGAACCCACCCGGTCCCTGCGGGGGAGCGCTCCCGCATACGTACGGGGTCCCGGCCGGGTTCAACCCGTCCGGCGGGTCGTCACCGGCAGTGCGTGGTCGATCCGGGGCAGCACGCGGTCGATCCGAGACAGCACGTGATTGGTCCGGGGCAGCGCGCGGTCGATCCGATTCGCGTGATCCGATTCGCGCGGTCGACCCGATTCAGGCGGCCCGGCGGGTGACCGCCCACGACGCGGCGGCCACGCCGCCCGCGACGGCGAACACGGCGGGCCAGGCGCCGACCTTCTTGGCCAGCGGGTGCGAACCGGCGAACGCGGCGACATACGCGGTGGTCAGCCCGACGGCCGCGCGCGGTCCGGCCTGCCGGTTCCACTCGTACGCGGCGACGCTGCCCGCTGCGGCGAGGGCGACCCCGCCCAGCGGCCGCTTCTTGGTCCACCGTGCGACGGCGTAACCGCCGACCAGCCCGCTCGCCGCCACCGCCGCTGCCGGAACCTTCGCCATCGCAGCCACCTTCGCCTTCTTGTCCGTGTCGTCCGGGACGGGAGCCCGGGGCTTCGAGGCTAACGCGAGGCCCGCAGTTCCTGTCGCCGAGGGGGTGCACGAGCGTTTACTCTGAGGGGTGAACGGACGTGCACCCCCTGGTTCGTGTCCGAACGCCCCTGCGCCGCCCCTGCCGCCGAGCACCGTACGGAGAGCCATGCCCGCGGACATACCCGCCCTGGACCACGCCACGGCCGAGGCCCCACACCCCCGCTTCGCCGTCGGCGTGCTCGCCTTCTGCGGTGTCGTGGTCGCGGTCATGCAGACGATCGTCGTACCGCTGCTCCCGCACATCCCCGCCCTGACCGGCGCCACCCCGGCCGCCGCCAGCTGGCTGGTCACCGTCACCCTGCTCACCGGCGCCGTGTTCACGCCGGTTCTCGGCCGGGTCGGTGACATGTACGGCAAGCGGCGGGTGCTTGTCGCCTCGCTCGTGGTGCTGGTGGCGGGCTCGGTCCTGTGCGCGATCAGCTCCCACATCGGCGTACTGATCACCGGCCGTGCCCTGCAGGGTGCGGCGCTCGCCGTCGTCCCGCTGGGCATCAGCATCCTGCGCGACGAACTCCCGCCCGAGCGGGTGCTGTCCGCCGTGGCGCTGATGAGCTCGACGCTCGGCATCGGCGCGGCGGTCGGGCTGCCGGTCGCGGCGCTCGTCGTCGAGAACTTCGACTGGCACACGATGTTCTGGGTCTCGGGGGTGATCGGTGTCGTCGACATCGTGCTGGTGCTGTGGTGCGTACCCGAGTCCCCGCTCCGCACCCGCGGCCGTTTCGACGCCGTCGGTGCGCTGGGGCTGTCCGGGGCCCTGGTCTGCCTGCTCCTCGCGGTCACCCAGGGCGCGGACTGGGGCTGGACCTCGGCCCGTACGACCGGGCTGCTGGGGGCCGCCGTGCTGGTGGCGCTGGGCTGGGGCGCCTACGAACTCCGCGTCCCGACGCCCATGGTCGACCTGCGGGTCTCGGCCCGCCCGGCCGTCCTGCTCACCAACGTCGCCGCGCTGCTGATCGGCTTCGCCTTCTACGCGAACTCCCTGGTCACCGCGCAGATGGTGCAGGAACCGAAGGCGACCGGCTACGGGCTCGGCGCCTCGCTCGTCGTCAGTGGGCTGTGTCTGCTGCCGGGCGGCGTGATGATGGTGGCGCTCTCGCCGGTCTCGGCACGGATCTCCGCGAAGTACGGTCCGAAGGTGAGTCTGGCGGTGGCGGCGGGCGTGATCGCGGCCGGATACGTGGTGCGCTACTTCACCAGCCACACCCTCTGGTTGATCATCGCGGGTGCGACGGTCGTCGCCTCGGGCACCGCCATCGCGTATTCGGCGCTGCCCGCGCTGGTCATGCGCGGCGTCCCGGTCAGCGAGACGGGTGCGGCCAACGGCCTCAACACCTTGATGCGGTCGATCGGCCAGGCCTTCTGCAGCGCGACGGTGGCCGCGGTCCTCGCCAACATCACGTTCGTGGCGGGTGGCCGGACGGCCCCCACACTCCACGCCTACCAGGTCGTCTTCCTGATCGCGGCGGGCGCGGCGCTCGCGGCCCTGCTGGTCACGCTGTGCCTGCCGCCCGGCCGTACGCACACGGGGGCGGGTACGGTCGAAGGGAGCCGCAACGCCCCGGTCGACCGGAAGGGCGGCGTGCGGACGATGCCGGTCCGGGAGGTCCGGGAGACCCAGGAGGGCGCATGATCAGCGGCCAGGCCACCGTACCGGCCCCGGCTCCGGCCCCCGGACCGACCGCCGTTGCGGCGGCGTCCGGACCGGCTCAGGGACCGACCGCCGTAGCTGCGGAGTCCGGACCGGTCCCGGGACCCACCGCCGGCGATCCGGCGCCGGAGCCGACCACGGCCGGCGATTCCGGATCGGGCCGGGACGCGATCCTGCGCGCCGCCCGCCGGGCGTTCACACAGCGTCCGTACGCCGATGTGACCATCAGGGGCATAGCGGCCGACGCCGGAGTGAGTCCGTCCCTGGTCGTCAAGCACTTCGGCCGCAAGGAAGAACTCTTCAACACCGTCGCCGACTTCGGCCCGGCCGCCGCGGAACTCTTCGACGCACCGCTCGACGCGCTGGGCCGCCACATGGTGGTGACGCTGGTGCGCCGCCGCCGGGAACTGCAGACGGACCCCCTGCTGCGGGTCGTCTTCTCGCTCGGCAACCGTGACGAACGCTCCCTGCTGCGTGATCGCTTCCACGAACAGGTCACCGACGCCCTGGCCGCCCGCCTCCCCGGCCCCGAACCCGCCCTGCGCGCCGAACTCGTCGCCGGACACCTGCTCGGCCTCGGCGCGACCCTCAGCCTCCACCGCGACGGCGCCGGCGCGGAGGCCACCCCCGAACACATCGCGGACCTGTACGCGCCCGCACTCCAGACCCTGATCACGGGGTGAGGCAGCGCCGGCGCCCGGCCGGGGATATATGGTCTGGGCCATCCGGACGAGGGGGGCCTCATGTCTATCCGTACCGACGCACGCGGCGCCGCGACCACCGTGGTCGCGACCGCGGTTCTCGGGGCGTTCCTGGTGGGCTGCACCGGCGCCACCACATCGCAGGGGCCGGGTGACGGAGTCCCTTACGTGGCACCCTCCGTGAACGCGTCGGCCGCGGCCAAGGCGGCCGACGCCGCCGCTGCGGCGCAGAGCGCCTCGGACGAGGCGAGCGCGGCAGCGGAGGCGGACGCGGCGGCCGAGGCCGCCCGGAACAGGCCGGAGGCCGTACGCGACGCCTTCGCGGGCCTCCAGGCCACGCTGAACGACAACTGCACCCCGGGATCGGCGAACTGCGCCTACTTCCTGGGCCGGGTCAACGACGAACTGGCGCGCCTGGACAAGGCGATGAGGGCGGACGCCCAGGGTGCGGGCCACTTCAAGGAACCGCTGGCCCGGATCAGCGCCCTGCGCAAGACGCTGAACGGTGACACCGCCACGGCCAACCTGGAGAAGCACCGCTCCGACCTGCTCGGCACCCGCGACCGCGTCAACACCTGGATGCAGGGCCACCCGGAGGACTACCGCTGACGCCCGGCCCGGACGTCAGGCGGTCTTGGTCCCGCAGCCTGGTCCCGCAGCCCCGGTCCAGCAATCCCGCAGTCCCGGAAGCCCGGAAGCCCGGCAGCGGTCACGGGTGGTAGAGCGCCCGGCACCGGACCAGGTCGACGGCTGCGCCCTCATGCGATGCGCCCTCATCCGCCGCCTGGTTGCCCGCCCTGCCCTTGCCCGCCCCGTCGCCGTCCGCCCCGCCCTCGTCCGCACACAGGTCCACGCGCAGGAAATACTCCGCCTGCCACTCCTGCGTACGGTCCGCCTGGCGATTGGCCGTCGTCACCCACGGCGGATAGACGCGGAAGGCGCGCTTCCCGCCGGTGCCGTTCCGCGACACGATGCCCCGCTCGCAGAGCACGTCCCGCGGAAACACGAACTGCCCGAAACGGCCGGCGTCACGGCTGCTGATGACGAAGAGATCGACGGGGTCCTCGGAGTCGTAGGGCTGAATCGGCCCTTCGGCCGACCGCTTCCACACCGTCACGAACTGGCCGACCTTCGTCGGGGTCGTCCTGGCCACCCGGAACCTGACGGCGGAGCCGTCCACGGTGAACACATGCGCCCCGTAGTCGGCGCTCTCCGGCTCGGGCACCGGCCGGGTGCAAGTGAACCCGCTCGGGTCGTACACCAGCGCCTTCGCCGCGAGGAGGTCGGCGTGCAGCGGCCCGCCGCTCGTCCAGGAGCCGGGCCGCGGCTCCGGTTCAGGCGTACAAGATGTCATTCGCCCCATTCTGTCATCGTGCTGACTGGGCGGGCCGACCGGACGGGGGCGACTCCGACGGGGACAGGGCACGACGGCCGAGCGCACCTACCCCCGGTCGATCTCCGCGGCCCGCTCCGTCAGCAGCCCGAGCACGTGGCCGAGCCGCTCGCGGGCGTCCGGATCGGTGATGACACCGTCCGCGTCGACCGCGTTCCGGTCCACGGCGATCCGTACACAGGCCGGTTCCACGATGTCCGCACCCGTGTAGCCGAGTACCGTCCGCAACGTGGCCTCCGCGCCCTGGCCGCGGCCGGGGGCGGCGGCGTTGACCCACGCGGTCGGCTTGTCGCAGATCTCGGTGCCGCCGACCGTCCAGTCCAGCAGGTTCTTGAACGCCCCCGGCAGGGTCCCCGCGTACTCCGGCGTACACACCAGAACGGCGTCCGCCTCGTCGATCGCCGTACGCAGCGCGGCCACCGGCTCCGGCAGCGGATCGGCGTCGTCATCGGGATTGAAGTGGGGGAGCGCCGCGAGGCCGTCGTAGAGAACGGTCCGTACGCCCGTGGGCGCCACCGTCCGCGCGGTGCGCAGCACCGTCTCGTTGGAGGAACCGCTGCGCAGGCTTCCGGAAAGCAAAAGGATCGCATGGGGGACGGGCATGTCCGGTGAACCGGGAACGGCCGGCAACGATTCCCGTGACGAACGACACCGCCCCGGCGCGAGAGCGGCGCGGCTCGTACCGGGGCGGGGCGGGGCGGGCGGGTCGGGGAGGAGAGGCGTCAGCTGAAGACGACGGAGCGGAGCTTCAGCCGGCTGGAGGCGTGGCCACCGTACGGCCGGAGGGAGAAGTGGTCGCCTTCGCAGTCGACGCCGGTGAAGACGGTGGCGGTCGCGTCGGTGTGGTTCCACGGGGTGTGGGCGGGGCTCGACGAATGGGGGTCGGCGACCTCGGGCAGGGTGAGGCACACCCTGCTCGGCGGGTCGAACAGGATACCGATTCGCGGAGAACCGTTGAGACCGCTGTACGTGTAGCTGAAGTCGCCGGAGGCTGCGCCGGCCGAGGTCGGCACGGCCACGATGAGCGCGAGCGCGCCGAAGGCGGCAGCCACGGTGGAACGAAGACGCATGAAAGGCACTCCTTGCCCGGGAAAAAAATCAGAACCGGCCCAAGTCTGTGCCGCTGACCTGCGGTTACTGCCACATGCGGGGATTCTTCACCCGGACGGGAGCTGCTGAATCGGTTCTGCCGACGGCCATGTGGGCCATGTGCCCCGCTCGGCGAATCGACCGTGGTGACCGCTGCCCGTGCGCACGGACGCCCGGCGCGGCGTGCGCGCGACGCGGTGAACGTCCGCACGGGCACGGCTCAGGTGCGTCACCAGCCTTCGAGTTCGTCCGGCCGGAAGCCCAGCATGACGGAGCAGGTCCAGAAGAGCAGGACGAGGGCCCCGCTCCCGATCTGCCCGATGAGGTGGAAGACGTCCGTGCCCGGCCGGGGACCGAGAGCCGGGTGAACCTTGCGCTGCGGGTCGACGGTGATGAGATACCGCCCCCCGACCTCCAACCGCGTGTTCAGGGTGGAGAGCTCCCGCTGGCGCAGGTTCTCCGGGTAGGAGACGGCGTAGCTGTACGTCGTGCCGGCGCCGTCCGGGTCGGTGACGCTGGAAGTCTCCTTCTGTATCACGCCGTACACCTCCCGGCCCCGGTCGTGCAGGGCGTTGGACGAGAGGGACTCCATGTGTAGGGCACAGAAGAACATGGCCGCGATCGCCGCCAGCAGACCGAGCGAGTACCCGGTACCGGTGCCCATCCGCGTGAGGGCCACGGCGCAGCCCACGGCGATGCCGCTCACCGGCAACAGCAGCACCTCGAACGTGCTCTGCGAGGTGTAGAGGGTTTGGCCGAGGAGGGCGAGCAGCCACAGTGTTACCACTCCGGCGACAGGGCCGAGCACGATCCCCGCGCACAGCCGACCGCTCGGAACTCTCACTCCACGACGCGGCATTGACGACCCCCTGACGAAGCTGATCCGGTTTCCCACGGACTCCCACGGACTCCCACGGACTCCCACGGACTCCTATGGACTCACGGCTCTCGCCGGAGGTCCAGGGTTTATGGATCTCCTCGCACCGGCGGTTGCTCACGGCCGGGGGCCGCGATCGGCCGCGATACGACCGTGCGCACCATGGGGGCCGCCGATGTCACCGGTGTCCCCGGTGAGACCGGGGACGCAGGTGGCACAGCGCGGTCATAGAGTGGCGCCGTGATGACCCGGATGATTGTGCTCAACGGTGGTTCCAGCTCGGGGAAGTCCGGGATCGCCCGGTGCCTTCAGGCGGTCCTGCCGGATCCCTGGCTGACCTTCGGGGTCGACACGCTGATCGAGGCGATGCCCGCGCCCATGCGGGAGTCGGACGCGGGCATCGCATTCGCGCCGGACGGTGAAGTGGTCGTCGGCCCCGAGTTCCGCACGCTGGAGACGGCATGGATCGAGGGAGTCGCCGCGATGGCCCGTGCGGGGGCCAGGGTCGTCGTCGACGAGGTCTTCCTCGGCGGAGCGGAGTCCCAGCAGCGTTGGCAGCGGGCGCTCGGCGGACTGCGGGTGTTGTGGGTCGGTGTCCGGTGCGAGAGCGCGGTTGCCGAGGCCCGTGAGGTCGCGCGCGGCGATCGGATCACGGGGATGGCGGCGGCGCAGGCGGACCTGGTCCACCGGGGTGTGTTCTACGACCTGGAGGTGGACACGACGCGGAGCGAGTCCATGGAGTGTGCGCGGAGCATCGCCGACCGTGTGAAGTGATCCGCCGGGGCACGCCCCACGGGCGCGCAGCGCCCGGCGCCCTCTCCCGGCCACAACGCCCACCACACGCGCGGCACCCATCCGGTGCACCCGCTGCCCGTACCCAGCACGTTTACCCGGCGCGCCCGTCACCCGTACCCAGCACGCACCCAGCACGCACCCACTGCACGCACCCCGCACGCCCCCCCACCGCACACGCGGAACTACGCGTCCCCGAGTTCGAGCTCAGCGACGACCTGGTCCCCGCTCATCTCCCCGGTCGACCGGAACCCGAGCCTGGAATAGAACCCCTCGGGTCCGTGCGCCCCGGGAACGTACGTCACGGTCGCACGCGTCTGCCCGCGCCGCCGAATCTCCTCGCACACCGCTTCCACCGCGAACTTGCCGTATCCCCGCCCCTGTTGGCCGGCGGCGATGTTCAGTCGCCAGAGCCCGGAGCGCGGCTTGTCATCCGGCTCGTCCGGATGGAAACGGATGTCGAAGAAGGCCATGACGAAGCCGACGAGCTGCTCACCGTCGAAGACCAGCCGGGGCCAGGCGAGCTCGGGTGTCGCGTACGCCTGAGCCAGCGACCAGGCGACCGGCTTCACGAGCCCTTCCTGGTCGGGCGTATTTTCAGCTGGCAGGCGGCCTCGACGTTCTCCGATGTGATCTCTTCGAGGCGCAGCGATGAAGACATGCGGGCAACCTACAGACGGACCGGGACGGCAATCCACCGGGATCAGCCACCGGCGCCGGATTCGGAAGCGGCATCACCCGCCCCCGTCGCGGTCCCAGGACCGCAACGGGGGCGGGTGACGAACGCTCGTGGTGCCGCCTTGTGCCGCCTTGCGGGAGGCGTCAGTTGGCGGGTGCCTGGTAGAGGCCCCGGCCGGCGCGGTGGGCCCGCGACGTGGCGACGAGCCGGTCGAGCGTGCTGCGCACGGTGTTGATGCTGTTGGGGGTGAGCTCACGCCCCAGCGCCTTCGTGACCTCACGGGCACGGACGGGGGTGTCGCCGAACGTCGCCAGCACCTTCACAGCCATCTCGGTGAGGCTGCCACTGTCGTCGACAGCCGGCGCGGCGGGCGTTGCCTTCTTCGGAGCCGTGGCCTTCGCGGGCTTGGCGGCCTTGGCCGGTGCGACGGCCTTCTTGCCCTTCGCGGCGGCGGCCTTCTTCGCGGGCTCGGCGGACTTCACCGACTTGGCGGCGGTGGCCTTCTTGGCCTGGCCGCGCTCGCTCTTCGGCTTGGCGGCCGCCTGCTTGCGGCCCTTGGGGGCGGACGCCTTCCGGGCGGTGCGGCGTGCGGGAGCGGCCGTCGCGGGCTCCTGCGGGGCCTCAGCCGCCTCCTGCGGGCTCTCCACCGCTTCCTGCGGGACCTCTGCCTGGGTGGCGGAGTCGATGGAGTCCTGAGCCTGCTGCGGAATCCTGGGAGCGGTGACGCTCTCGGCCTCGGCCTTGACGCCCTCCGCCTTGCCTTCCTGGGCCTTGTCCTCCACCGCACCCGTGTTCGAGGAGGGGACGGGGGAAGTGGACAGGGTGCGCAGGGCCGTCAGAGCGGTCCGCACCGACTCCAGGCGCTCGGTGACGGTCGCGAGCTCCTTCTCCAGTGCTTGCTGGTGCTGCTCCAGACGCGGAAGTTCCGCCTGCAGTACGGCAGTTGTGGCATCGATGGTGCCGAGTGTGTTGGTCTCGGAGGTCATGTTGTCGCCCTTCTCTCCCGGCCGACCGTTGGTGACCGATGTGTTGCAGCGTAAGGGGCGTTGTGTTGTGGCCGGAAATCGACGCCTCGATACGAGCGGCCGGAAAGCACTTCCGCACCGACGGCCAGTCTCCAGAAACATCCCGCCGCGTGCCCCGGAGACCGGCTGCGAGACACTCGTTCGGCCGCATGCGCTTCGTACGCTGCACCGGCGAGCGACCACTCCGGGTTCCGGGCGGACGCGGGGTGCGTGGAGTGGAGCGCGTCCCCGGAGCCGCCCCGGAGCCCGCCCCGACGCACGCCCGACGCACGCTGGACGGGCTCCCGGGACGGGCTCCGGACCCCTGCTGTCAGTCGCCGCTGTTCACACCGGCGCCGCTGTTCACACCGGCGCCGCTGTTCACGTCGGCGTCGCGCGAGGCGGCCTCCATCATGCGTGCCGTGGTGTCGGCGCCGTCCAGGGCCTCGCGGATGATGTCCGCGTGCCCGCTGTGGTGCGCGATCTCGCGGAAGACATGCAGCAGTACGTGCCGTACGCTCCACGTGATCGGCTCCGGTGGCGACCACGGATACTGCGGGAGCGTCACGAGACGCCCGAGGTCGGGCTCCTGCCGTACCGCGCGGTCGAATTCCGCGGCGGCCGCGTGGAAGGCGTCGAGCAGCCCGGTCAGAGTCTCGCCTTCGGTCATCCGGTTGCCGTCGGGGTCCAGATCGGCCTGGCCGACCGCGACCGGCGCCGTACCGTCGACCACCGCGAGCCACGTCCGCTGCACATCGCCGAGATGCTTGACCAGACCGCCGAGCGTCAACTCGCTGACGGTGGTGGTGAGACCGGCCTGCTCGTCACTGATGCCCTCGACGGTGTAGAGGAGGTTGCCGCGCTGATCGGCGACGATCGCGAGGAGATCCTCACGTTCCCCGGCCTGCGCGTCGATGTCGGTACTCGTCGTTCCCATGGGCCGTTTCCCTTCCTGTCGGCTCCCGGCTCCCGGCCTTCGGTGCCGGGTGCGGTGTCTCAGGAGGTGGGTACCACGAAGCCCTTGACTCGAACGGCGGCGAGCCGGGCGGCGGTATCTACCATGCGTCGGCGACTACCATGCGCCGGCGACTACCGAGCGTCGGCAACTGCCGGGCCGCTGTCGGTGGGGCCGCCTTGGGGCGGTGGCGTATCCCGATGGGCAGGAGCCACCCCGGTGTGCGGCCGTTCCGGAACGGAGTCGCCGAGGTGATCCTGAACGCGGAGGGCAGCTCCTACAGCGGCCCCTGGGTGCTGATCGACGCCGAAGGCCGGTCGGTCGGCGGAGGGGACACAGGGCGCGTACGGGTGCGGTCCAGACTCTGCCGCAGTGCCATGGCGAGCAGCGCGGCGACCGCGAATCCGGCTCCGGCCCAGGCGAGTTGACGGGCGCCGTACGCGGCCAGGACCCAGCCGCCGACCGCGGTTCCGATGGTGATGCCGAGGTTCGAGAACGAGATGAAGAGGCTGTTGCCGAACTCGGGTGCGTCGACGGCGTCCCTCCCCAGCCAGCTCTGGCTCACGATGAGCCCGCCGGAGTGCACGGCACCCCAGATCAGTACGGCCGGAACCATCGGCGCGAACAACGGGCCGACGGCGTACAGGAGCACGTAGACGAGCAGACACAGAACGGGGTAGGCGATCACCGTACGAATCAGGTTGCGCCGCAACAGCCCGCCGAAGACGAAGTTTCCGAGGATCATCACGATTCCGAAGGCCATCAGCATGGCGCTGACCCAGGTGCCGTCCATGTGCGTGACCTGGCCCAGGTATTCGGCGAAGTAGCCGTAGACCGAGAACATCGCCGCGAAGACAAGGACGATCGATGCGATGGTCAGCCACATCCGGGACTGCTTGAGAACGCTCAACTGGGCGCCGTAGGAGACCCGTTGGCCGACGGGCATGGGCGGGACGAACCGCAGGATGCCGAGGAAGGCGATCAGGTTGACGAGCGCGCCGAACCAGAACGCCGACGGCAGGGACACGTGCTCGGCGAGGTACGAGGTCAGCGGCACGCCGAAGGCGAAACCGACGGTGACTCCGCCGAACACGGTGGTCGTGGCCCGGGTCGCGTCCTCGGCCGGCACCATCCGCGCGGCGGTCGCGAGCGCGACGGCGAAGAACACCGGATGGAAGAGGGCAGGGACGACGCGGAAGGCGAGCATCACCTCGTACTGCGTGGTGAGCGCGTAGACGGCGTTGGATACGGCGAACACCGCGATGGCGGCGGCGAGCACCTTCTTGCGGTCGATGCCGGAGGCGAGCAGCGTCGTGAACGGTCCGGTCACCGCGATGACCAGGGCAAACGCCCCGACGAGCCACCCGGCCGCAGATGGTGAGACGCCGAGTTCGGCCGAGACCCGGGGGAGCACACCGACCATGCCCATCTCGGTGGTGATGATCCCGAACACGCCGAGGGCGAGTACCAGGACGGTGAGGGCGGACTTTCGCATCGCGGCCTTTCATCAAATCTAGAAAAGTAGATATATTGAGTTGTGGGAGAGGTCGAGGGGATGGGGCTGCGGCGGTCGGGCGCGGGGTGCGTGACGGTCGGGCGCGGGCCCTACAGCTCGTCGCGGACGTGCGCGGCGAACTCAGCGATCACCGGCTCGTTGCGCCGGTAGTACGTCCACTTGCCGATGCGTTCCGAGGTGAGCAGCCCCGCGTCCTTCAGGGTCTGCAGGTACCCGGACACCACCGACTGTGCCAGTCCGGCATGCTTCTGGATGTCGCCGACGCACACCCCGATGTGGAATCCGAGCCCCTGTTGCCGGTAGGAGTCCTCGTCGAAGTGCTTCTCCGGCTCCCTCAGCCACTGCATGAACTGGAGGCGTGCGGGGTTGGCGAGTGCCTTGTGTACGGCCAGGGGGTCCACTGCTCTTCACCTCTCCACGCGACTCATGGGAACGCATCTAGCTTTCCCGATATGTAGGGGTGAGTCAAATCGCTGAAATCGGTCAGGGTGCCGTTCCCCGTCGTTGTGCGGGACCGATGGGGCGGCCGATGCGTGCTCCCCGTGACGCAGGTGGTCAAAGGCGTACGGGTGGGGTGGTGTACGCGGAGCGGTGGGGCCCGGCCGCCTTCACTGCGGCCGGGCCCGAAAAGGTCAGCGGTGACGTGCGGGCTGGGTGCGGCGTTTGAGGGTGCGCCGATAGTCCTGGAACCGGGCCTTGGCTATCGCTGAGCGGTCGCCGTTGCGGAGCACGATGCCTTCGGGCTGGCCGCCCGCGCCCTCGTCCAGGGCCACGTGGGTCGCCGGCAGGTGGTCTGCGAGGAACGCCTGCATCTCGGCGATGCCGGTCGGCAGGTCGTCCGCGCCCACGGTGGCGAGTCGTGGGACGAGCTCGATGTCCTGGGCCTTGGCGGACAGGGTCAACGCGTCTTCGTCGAGGAACCGCTGCCCGCCGTCCTCACGCCAGCTGGAGATCCGTGCCCGTGGCCACTCCAGGATGTCGAGCGGGACGTCGGCTGCGTCGAAGAGGCGGTAGCCGACGGCCCGGCTGCCGGTGTACTCGCGGCTGGCCGCGGTGACCTTGCCGCCGTACACCTCCAGGTACAGGATCCGGATCCCACTGGTGGGCGGAGTGAGGCGGTCGGCGAGGGGGCGCAGCGCGTCGGCGATACCGAGGGCGGGGTTCCCGATCAGGTCACCGCGGGCGTAGAGAAGCTCCTCGCGGCTGCCGATGACGTAGTCACCGCTGGGAAAGCTGACGATCCGGCCGTTGGTGCCGTCGACCTTCTCGGTGAGGTACACGTCGCCGGTGAACGCGACGGTCTCCTCGATGAGGCCGCCGTTCTTCGGATCGAGCGTGTGGTAGGTGGGGATCGACGGGTACTTGGTCGCCGTGTTGAGGGCGGCGAGGTCGATGGCGCGGATCATGCTGTGCGTTCCTTCCTGATCCAGTTGGGTGTTGAAAGCGGGGCCGGCCGGCATGGCCGTGTTCGCATCGTCGTACGACAGCGGCGTTCATCGCGGTGCATCGTGCGGGGCCGGCTCAGGTCGAGAAGGGTGGCGGCAAGCCAGGCGTTTCGCCGAACAGCCAGTCCAGGTCGGTGAGTTGGGGCATGCCGCAGGTCTCGACGTCGTGGCCGCGGGCGACGGTGAAGGCGTGCGCAGCGAGCATGTACGGCAGCGCGGTGTTCGAGCAATCCGTTTTGTTCTCGACGCCTGCACGCGAGACGCGGGCTCGGGGGCGCGGCGTCGACGCGAAGTCCCATTCGCATGGCGGGAGATGAGAAAGATGCGGTACGGTGACGAAATCATCACGCTCTGTGTCTCTCTGTGTGCACAGAGCGGCCCCCGACGGTGCGCCAACACCGACCGAGGGCCTACACCACCAGTGGAAGAAAGGTCCACCGGAAATGCTGCGTCATGTTATCGCGCCGTCCGCGCGCTATACGAAGGCATCGCACGATGTCGTACGTCATCAACGTCTGAGCAGTGACGCGAAGATCCTGCTCCTGTACGTCCAGGGCCTTCCCGACGATGCGGCGTACAAGCCGTTGAGCGAGCTCGCCCGCAGGCTGGGCATCAAGGGCCGCGCGTACCAGAAGGCCAAGGAACAGCTGGTCGAGCACGGGTACGTGCACGAGTGGCGGAGCCAGGGCGAGGGTGGCCGCTGGCTCACCGAGCAACTGGTCGCGAACAACCCCCTGAGGAGTGAGCAGGTACGCCACCTGCGAGGCACCCCGCCCCCGTCCCGGCCACCGAGTACGCACTTCCCGGCGGTCGGTGAACCGGCTCCCCGGACGGCCGGTGGCTATGAACCGGTAGAAGACCACAGTGATAAAACCACTCCCCACCCACCCCCCGAAGCCAAGCCCACGCCCGACCCCAACCCCGCACCGCCACCCGAACCGACCCCCGAGCCAACACCCGACCCCAACCCCGCACCGACCCCCGCACCACCACCCGCACCGACCCCCGCGGGGCAGTCCGCACCGACATCCGCGGGTCTGTCCACACCAACACCCGAACCGACCCCACCCCCACCGCCCTCGACGGCGAACTCCGCCCAACTCGCCCGCGCGGAACGGGTCCTGCTCTCCCTGCGCCACTCCCGCCGCGAACTCCACCTGGGCCTGCGCGAAGCCCGCGCACTCGCCGTGGAAGCCGTCAAATGGCTGGAACGCGGCCTGAGCGAATCCGACCTGCGCCACGCCCTGCTCGCTGAACGCCCCGACAACGGCGTGCGCTCAGCAGTCGGCTTCCTGCGCTACCGCCTCATCCAGAAACTCCCCGAACCCGCCATCCAACCCCAACCCCAACCCCGCGAACGCCCACCCCTCCCCGAACTCATCGAATGCACAGGCCCCGGCGACCCCCACGTCTTCCGCCCCATGTACGGCGAAACCGAATGCCCCCGATGCCGCTACGCCGCCACCCCGGAACCCGAACACATCACCTGGCGCGAACGCGTCGCCAGAATCCACGGCACCCCCACCCCCCTGCCGGCTGGGAAGTGAGCTCATGTGGTCGGCCTGCGGCAACGGCACGGGCACTGCGAAGTCTCGACCTCAACGCGCGGCCGCCCGGATCGGACCACGAGCTGCCCTTGCCGAGGATGGGAAACGTGGCAACGCGACAGCGCGGCAGCGGACCGGCCGCGTTGGATACTCAGCCACGAGGGGCCCCTGACGTGCCGGTCGAGGACCCCTCGCGGGTGCTGCCCGGGTTCAGCTCGGCTGGTCTCCGGTGTAGCGGTAGATCGCGCCATCGGAGTTGACGTGCCAGACGGTGCCGTCGGCGGCGACGCCGATGTCCACTGCGCGGCCGGGGATGCCGATCCAGGGGTTGGTGTCGTGGCCGGTGTACCGGTAGATCTGGTCCAGGGAGTTCACACCCCACACGTGGGTCCTGGACCCGGCCGAGATGCGGGTGAGGCCGCCGGAGACGGGG